>JBBDMZ010000013.1:61548-138192 GCA_040877955.1 Dehalococcoidia bacterium
CCAGCGGTCGCCGCAGCGACACTACATCTCCGCCGCCGGGGGTCGTGTCGGCCGAGTCTTCTCCACGAACACCATCCCCCCAACCGCCGCCGCGACCGCCAACGCGATCGTCACGCCCGACATGATCGAGAGCGCATCGCGAAGACCGTCGCTCCCCTCGGTTGCCGTCCCGCGCCAGATGTTCGACGCCACGAATGCGGCCGCCAGCGCAAGCAGGAAGAACGCCGGGCCGGCTGCCGCCCATGCCCGGCGCGCCGCCAGGTACCCGATCGCGACGCCCCCGATTGCGAGGAGAGGCACAGTCACCGGCACGACCCAGTCCCGGTGCGATTCCCAACTTGCGCGCGACCAGAACGCGAGCGCCACGAGCGCCCCGGTGAACACCAGCCCCAGGACAAGGGGCCCGAGGATGGCCGCGTACTCCGTGAGCCTGCGTACAGGCGGGCCTGGGAGCTGCGCTTGATCGTGCAGCCAGTTCGGCTTCTCAGGGTTCACGGGTGCGGGTGTGGACCAGTCAGTCATCGCGCGCAATTCTCCGGCTTCACCTTGCGCCGGGCAAGGGCGCGCCTCTCTGCTATCGTTCAACGGTGACCACCACCCCTCTCGCCTCCGGGCTAACGGCTTCCGTCGACGTGACGGCATTCAGCGGTGACTTTGGTCGTCTCCGGATATACCTCGAGGGACTGGCCGCCACTCCCGTGCGCGCAGTCGTGCTCCCCATCGAGCAGTGGACCGGCGAACTGGCGTCCGAGGAACTGCGTTGGCTGGAGCTGTTCGTGCTCCCCATGGTCGCCGCGTTCGAGGGGGAGCTGGCCGGCCCCGCGCTCGACCTCGCCCTGGCATGCGATCTCCGCCTGTGCGGCGAGAATGCCGTCATCCGCGCCCGCAGGATCGGCAGCAGGCGCCTGCTCACGCTCATCGGCCATGCCCGCTCGGCTGACCTCTTTGGGCGCCGTGGCTCGCTGGACGCCGCAGGGCTCCTGGAGTTCGGCCTTGTCTCCGATGTTGTCCCCGCCGGCCAGGCGGTCGCGGCGGCCGAAGGCATCGCCGCAGTCATCGCCTCCCGCGGGCCTATTGCCACGCGTTTGGGCAAGGAGGCCATCTGGCGCGGCCTCGAATTGCCCTTCGATCACGCTCTCCGTTTCGAGACCGATTTGACCTTGCTCCTCCAGACCACGAAAGATCGGGCCGAAGGGGTGCGTGCCTTCCTCGAGAAGCGCCCGCCAACATTCACAGGTGAGTAGCTGATGATTGTCCTGCTGGAAGAAACAGAGTCGTGGTCGCTCATGATGCTCATGAGCGCCATAGCCATCGACAACGCCGAGCTCTCCAACGAGGGCAAGGAGGCCATCCGCCGATGGCGCAGCGAATGCGGCGAGGGCAGCGATGCCCTCGACAGGCTGACGGAGGCCATCAACGGCTCCCTCAACTCCCACATCGACAAGAAGTTCCTGAGGCGCGTGAAGTCTCGCGGCGGTCGCGCCGAGACGGTGAGGAAGTAACCATGGACGTCCGCTTCACAGACGATGAGATCAACGAGGCCCTCGTGGTGGTCATCAACACCATCGCCGATACCGCCGGCCTCTCCGATAAGGACCGCGCCATGCTCAAGCGCTGGCGCTCCTCGAAGATGCGCCTGGGCAGCGACGACCTGAACGACCTCGTGCTCAAAGCCAACGAGGACTTCGCCAAGAACCTCGCCCGCCGCCAGCGCAGCCAGATCCGGAAACCGGACTGGGTCGATTAGGGCGAACAGTAAGGAGCCCGAAGCGTAAGCGAGGCCGCCGCGTCGGGGTCCCCGTCAGAGCCGGGAGCGTCAGCGACCGGTCCGTCGGCCCGCGGTGGCCGCAGCGACCACACTCCGCACTCGTACGGGGCCTGGCAGCAGCCGGCCCCTCACCGCATCCGCTCGAACACGAACAGCCCGTGGCCCATCTCCCCACGCTCGTACGCCTGCACCAACCGCGCCACGAGGTCGAGCTGGCCCAGGTAGTCTTGTTTGCCGTAGCGGTCCTCCCAGTAGGGCCGCTTCCGCACCAGCTCGGCCTCCGCCGCCCGCCAGGTCTGTGTCGCCTCGCTGCTCATTGGACGGTGTGCGCGCAGCTCCCAGCCCAGCGCCTCCCACTCCTCCAGGAACGCGTCCAGACCGCCACGGCCGTCGTGTGGCGCGTCCGTCCCCAGGCATAGCGTCCCGCCCGTTGCCGCCACCCGCGTGAGCTCCTTCGGGACCACCGCGCTGTCCAGGCACCACACGCTCCCGAACGTGCCGAACCCGAACGGGAGCCGCTCGTTCGCCGCCGCCATCCACTGCACCGTGCCTCCGCCCTCCATCGCTCGTCCGGCCTTCAGGAAGTCCGCGTGCGCATCCGTGACCACCACGCGCGCACCCGTGCGCGCCGCCACCAGCCGCCCCGCCGCGCCCACAAAGCCACCCGCATCCAGCATGCGCTCCCCCGGCTTCAGGCCCGCCCGCTCCATCAGCCAGCGCGTCGCCTCCGCGCCGCCGACGTGGTTGTGCTCACCGAGAAAGTCGATCCACCACGTCGCATACGTCTCCGCGATCTCCTCGAACTTCACAGAGCAATAATAGGAGTCGCGGCCCTCAGTGGCCGTTGTAGCACCCACGACCGCTGGCGAATCGACAATCGCCAATCGAAAATCGACAATCCCCCGAATGCCCCCCGTCGCCCTCTTCGATCCCTGCTACATGGCCGCCCTGCGCCCCGCGGACGCCGCACATGCGCGACGCGTCCTGGAGGCGCTCGGCGATACCGTTTCGCTTATCGATGGGCGCTGCTGCGGACAGCCCGCCTTCAACAGCGGCTTCCGCGGCGATGCGCGCGTGGTCGGGCTGCAGCTTCTGCGCGCCGCCCAGCCGCATCGCGACATAATCGCCCTCTCCGGCTCCTGCACGGCCATGATGCAGCACTACCTCCCGAGCATGTTCGACGGCTCGAAGCGCCTCGGGGCGGAGAGCATCGGGCATCGCTTCACCGAATTCTCCGCCTACGTCGCGAAGCATCCCAACTTCGAGAAGCTCGGACTCCAGCTCGGAGGCACGGTCGCCTACCATGACTCCTGCCACGCCCGCCGGGAGCTCGGCCTCACGGAAACGGTCGTAGGCCTCCTCTCCCGCATCCAGGGCCTCGATGTCCGTCGGCTCGAGCACGAAGCCGAGTGCTGCGGCTTCGGCGGCTCCTTCAGCGTCAAGCTCCCGGAGGTCTCCGCCGCGATGATGACCACCAAGCTCGGCGACCTCCAGGCCAGCGGCGCCCGCGTCCTGGTCTCCACCGACCTCTCCTGCCTCGCGCACCTGGAGGCGGGGGCCCGTGGGCTCGGCATGGAGGTCGAGATGTGGACCATTGCCGAGCTTCTCTCCAGGGCGCTTGAATGACCGCCTACCACGACCGCGCCGTGCGCGAGATGACCACGGAGCAGCCGTCCCACCTGGCGCCCATCTTCCGGAAGCTCGTCGTCGACTCCCGGGACATGCTCGGTATTCACCCGGAGGACGCCCGCGCCCGCGCGCAGGCCGCCCGTGCCCACGCAGTCCTCCACCTCGATGAGCTCCACGCGCAGGTCCGCGAGCAGTTCGAACGCCGTGGCATCGGCTACCACCGCGCGGCCACCGCCGAGGACGCCGTGGCGAAGGTCCGCGAGCTCCTCGGTGACGCCCGCCGCGTCGCCAAGTCGAAGACCATGGTCGGCGAGGAGATCGGCCTCACCCACGCCCTTCGCGCCGCCGGCATCGATGTCCTCGAAACCGACATCGGCGAGTACATCGTCGACATCGAGGGGCGCGGGCCCAGCCACATCACCGCGCCTGCGCTCCACCTCAACCGCGCGCGCATCCGCGAAATGCTCATGCGAACGGGCGCCGACCTGCCAGACGACGACCCCCTTCGCCTTTCCCTCCATGTGCGCGACGCTGTCGGCGCCTACTTCGCAGACTGCGATGCCGGCATCACCGGCGCGAACGCGGTCGTCGCGTCATCGGGCCGCCTTGTCATCGTCGAGAACGAGGGCAACGTCTCCCTTGGGGCGAGCCACCCGAAGCTGCACATCGCCGTCACAGGTCTCGAGAAGGTCATCGCGGACGAGGCCGGCGCGCTGGCGGTCCTCGAGGTCCTGGCGCCCAGCGCGACGGCCCAGCCGCTCACGTCCTTCACCCACTTCCTCGCTGACCCCGCGCCCGGCCAGCAACGGCACGTCGTCTTCGTCGACAACGGCCGTTCCCAGATCGCCGCCAGCGAGCGCTACCGCGACATCCTCCGCTGCATCCGCTGTGGCGCCTGCATGAATGCCTGCCCGGTCTACCGCGTCGCCGGTGGACTTTCGTACGGCTCGCCCTACATGGGACCGATCGGCGCTGTCCTCTCACCTCTGCTCTGGCGCGACGGCCGCTATGCCGACCTCCCCTTCGCCTCCAGCCTCTGCGGGCGCTGCACGGAGGTGTGCCCGGTCGGCATCCCGCTGCACCGCCAGCTCCTGGACCTCCGTGCCCTTGCCGTCGACCGCGGCCGCGTCGCCTCTCGCAAGGAGAGCATTGCATGGAAGGCGTGGACCCTCGCGTTTACTGGCGCCACCCGCGCGCGTGCCGCCACCGCGCTCGCCCGCATCGGCCTGCGCTCCACCTCCCGAGTCGTGCGCCCCCAAGGCACCGCCGCCGACCCACGCCTCCTCCCCGACCCCACCGTCAGCCGCGACCCCTCCCTCCTCCAACCCGCGCACCCCCCAGCCATCATCCCGCTCGACGAGATCACGCCTGCTCCCCCTCTCCACGGGCGCGATCAGAGCCGGGAGCGTGAGCGACCGGTCGGGGAGGTCGGGAGGGGGCTGGGGGGTGAGGAGTTACGCGCGCTCTTCACCGAGCGCGCCACCGCCCTCGGCGTGACCGTCACGGTCACCCCGCCCACTCCCCGGGAGGGAGACCGCATCCTCCACGCCGCCGCCGCCATCGCCGTCACCGGATCCGTCGTTCTCAAGGGCGACCAGGCGGCTCGCCGTCCCCTCCTCGCGGCGTCCCGTCTCGTCGTCCACGTCGATCCCACGACGATCATCCGCTATGTCAGCGAGGCAACGGAGATCCTCGCCCCAATCGACAATCGACAATCGGAAATCGGCAATCCCGACGACGCCCTCATCCTCACCGGCGCCTCCCGCACGGCCGACATCGAAAAGCAAATCGTGCGCGGAATCCACGGCCCCGAAGAGCTTCTGATCGTCCTGGCGCAAGAGCCCGGGACGGAGCCGCGCGCGTAAGCAAGCGGTCGTGGCAGCCCCGGTAGCTGCGGCCGCCTCTGACTGCCGACCGTACTCCCCCTCTCCCGCGGAGTCGGGAGAGGGGGCAGGGGGGTGAGGGCTTAGCGCCGCAGCGCCCGCAAACCCCGCAGCCCCATCCAGACCGCAAACCCGCTGGCCGCGATCACCGGCCACAGCCGGGCCCGGTCCTTCATCGGCCGGAACTCCGCCCGGCTGTTCTTGATCTCGATAAACCCGAGTGGTTTCGCGGACACCGCACCGGCTCCCCCGCCGCCCTGGCCGAAGTCCTCGCTATCGCCACCATCGTCGCCGCCAGCCCCGGAGCCCCCGCCGAAGGCCCAGTTCACCTTCGCGACGGGAATGACGGTCACGTCGCCCCGGATCACCGGGTCTCCGAACACCGTGTCCGCACGCGCTTCGCCGCCGACGCGCCTCGCCAGGCTGTCGACCAGGCTTGTGGCGTCGTTGCGTTGATCCTCCGGGAAGTCAGTCACGTACCCGAATGTCATCAGATGCCCTCCTTGGGGAAGAGTCTGGTTGCGTTCCAGGCGAGTCCGGACGCCGGCCCGGCAAGGTCAGCAGCATCAACGACACTGGCGGCAGCCCGGGCACGGTCACGGTTGGGCCTTGTTGGTCTGCGTTCATGGAATCACCCTCGTCGCCGAATCGAAGCCGCGGACAGAGCCAGCGAGGCGCCCGCGAACCCTGTGAGGATGGCCAGGTCGCGGTAGAGCTCCGTGCCCGGCAGGTCGGTGAGCGACGCCCGCATGGCATCCGCCGCATAGGTCGGCGGCATCACCGTCGAGACCGCCTGGAGCAACTCGGGGAGTTGTTCCTTTGGCAGCAGGATGGGTGCGAAAAACACCACGTAGAAGATGACCAGTTGCGTGATCGCGTTGGTGACCTGGAAGTGGTTGCTCAGCATCACCACCGTCACTCCCACCCCGGCGAGCGACGCGATCCCGAGCACCACCACCACCGGCACCCACGGGCTAATGTCCAGGGAGATGTCGTAGTGCCAGGCGCCGAACGCGACCGCGAGGATTGTGCCGGGCGCGGCGAGGATGATCGTCGAGACGACCTGCGACAACAGGTAGACCTCCCGGCTGATGGGCAGCGTGAGCATGAAGTCCATCCGCCCCTGGTGCTTCGCCTCCGCCAGCATCTGGGGCAGCATCACCAGCGACGTGGTCACGATGGCATTCGTGGCCGCGCCCGTCGTGACATAAAGCGCGGCAGTCTGCGAGATGTCCGGGATGAGGTATCCGTATCCCAGTACGAGCCCCACCGTCAGGACGACCTGTATCATGACGACGAACACCACGCCCTGGCGGGAGCTCAAGAGCGTCAGCTTCGTCAGTTCGATGAGCTGTGTCAGGTACTTCATGCGACTGGCTCCAGCGTGCGGCCGCGGCCCGTGGCCACGGCCGCGTAGATGTCGTCCAGCGTCGGCGGGCCGATACGGAAGTCCACAAGGCTGCCATCGCCACGCAGCAGCGCGAGCCACTCGCTCACGGCGGCAAGGTCGTCCTCGTCGAACAGGTAGACGTCACCGCCCTCCGCCTCGAGCACGGGGTGGGGATCCACTGGCGCTGTTGTGGTGAGCTCGAGACGGAGGCGGTCGGTGACGACTGAACGGAGGGCGGCCGGGCTGCCCTCACGGAGAATGCGGCCCTGGTCGATGATCGCGAACCGGTCGATCACCCGTTCCGCCTCGGCCAGGTTGTGAGTCACCAACAGCACCGTCGCGCCGTCCCGCCCCAGTTCATCGATCATGTCCCAGAGGAGCTGGCGCCGGCGTGGGTCGACATCGTTGGTTGGCTCGTCGAGCACCAGCAACCGGCAGTCGCCGACGATCGCAGCCGCGAATCCGGCCATGCGCCGAATGCCCCCGGAGGCCGCCATCATCTGCGTCTGCCGGAACTCCGCCAGCTCGAGCCGCTCCAGCAGGTTTTCGGTCCGCCGTGCGGCCGCCGCCCGGTCGAGCCCCCGCAGCCGCGCGATCCCGAGGATGAACTCGTCGAGGTGCAGCGAGTCCATCGTGAACTGAGCCTGCGGCAGGAAGCTGATCGATCTGCGTGCGTAGCCCGGGTCCGCGACCACATCGTGCCCGTTGACCTCGATGCAGCCGGACGTCGGCCGCAGCAGGCCGAGCACTTGCCGCACGAGCGTCGTTTTCCCCGCTCCATTCGGTCCGAGGAGGCCGTAGACCTCGCCCGCCTCCAGCGTGAGCGACAGGTTGTCGTTTGCGAGCGTCCCGTTGCGGTACCGCTTGTTGAGCGCCCGGACTTCAAGGGTTGGCATCGACTCCACCTCTCGCTGTTGTCCGCCAAGTATTCATCGACGCATTAAGAAAATCAAGAACATATTGAAGTTTATCCAGACTTCTGTACTATCGTCCTCGGGAAGTCACGGGGTTCCCTCAACCTCGCCCCTCTCCGTACGGCTCACGGCGAGGGGCTTCCCATTTGCAGCGGCGTCTGCCCATAGCCCTCGAACCTGCCGAATATCCATGCAGGGAGACGCAGATGAGTCACGGCGAAGTGGTCGTTCGCACGTCCAATCTCCGCAAGGTCTATGGGGGCACCCCGGCCCTCCGTGGCCTTGACCTCGAGCTGCGCGCGGGCGAGGTCTTCGGCTTCCTTGGCCCCAACGGCGCCGGCAAGACCACGACCGTCAAGCTGCTCCTCGGGCTGGTGCGTCCCACCGCTGGCTCGGTCGAGCTCTTCGGGCAGCCCCTCGCCGGCAACGAGCGGCGACTCCTCCCACGAGTCGGCGCGATCGTCGAAGCGCCAGCCTTCTACCCTTACCTCTCCGCGCGCGACAACCTCCGCGTCCTCGCACGACTGGGTGGCGTGGACGGCCGCCGCATCCACGAGGTCATCGAGATGGTCGGCCTGGGCGGCGCGGAGCGACACCGCTTTTCCCACTACTCCATGGGCATGAAGCAGCGGCTCGGCCTCGCCTCCGTGCTCCTGCGAGACCCGCAACTCGTCATTCTCGACGAGCCCACCAGCGGCCTCGACCCAGAGGGCCAGCGGGATGTGGACGGTCTCATTCGCAGGCTGGCCAGCGAGGGGCGCACCGTCTTCCTCTGCAGCCATCTGCTCGGCGAGGTTGAAGAGATTTGCGATCGGGTCGCCATCGTGCGGGCCGGCGAGAAGCTCTTCGAAGGCACGGTGGCGGACCTCGTCCGGGGGGACCACCAGGTCGCGGTACGGGTCCCCGAACCGCCCGTGGCAGTCGCTCTGCTCCGCAGCCTCGCGTGGATATCCGCGGTTACTGTCGATGGCGACTATGTCGTGGTCGACGCACCGGCCGAGCGGACCGGCGACATCGCCGCGGCCCTGGCCGGCGCGGGCATCTTCCCCACGGAACTGCGCCCGCGGCGCCGCACGATCGAGGCCCTCTACCACGAAGTCATGGGAGCGGTGGCGGCATGAACGCCATCGTCGCCTCCGAGTGGCTGAAGGTCCGCCACCGCCGCCTCACCTGGATGCTCCTCGCGCTGGTGCCAGTCGTCCTGGGTGTCCTCTATGCCCTTCTCTTCATCGCTGCCGCCACGACCGAGCACTCGGCCGAAGATGCCGCCGACTGGCAGGTTCGGCTCTCCATGGAGAACCTTGTGACCATGGGCGATGCAATGGTGTACCGGCTGGTGGCGCTCTTCTGCGTGATCCTCGCGGGTTCCATCACCGCCAATGAATTCGGCTGGCGCACCATCCTGACCGTAGCGACGTGGTCGGGCGACCGGCGCGCGCTGCTCGCCGGAAAGCTTGCCGTCGTCGCCGCCGCCTCGCTCGTGTTCATCGTGCTCGCCTGGGCGACGGTCACCGCTGCTCTGCTCATCGGCAACGCTGCCCGAGACACCCTTCGTGGCGACGCGCTCACGGCACTGCTGGTCGTTGACCTCCTCCAGGCCGTGGTGGTCACCTGGGCCGCTGCCATGGTTTACGCCGTCATCGCCGTTGCCCTCGCGATCTGGACTCGGAGCGCGGCCGCGGCCATCGCCATCCCCCTGGGCGTGCTTCTCCTCGAGCCGCTGGGCGCCGCGGGCCTGGCGGCCCTCGGCGGACTGCCCGAGCTCGCTGCCAACCTCACGCTCAGCCACAACATCGATGCCATGCTCGCCGCCAACGGTCCGATAAAGGGCGTGGGCGAAGACCTCTCCGGATATCCACCTGCCTGGCGCGCCGCGCTCTTCCTCGTCGGCTTCAGCGGCGTCACGGCTCTGCTCACGATGCGCACGCTCGTACGCCGCGATATCGCCGAGTAAGGGTTCCTATCCCTGGGGTTTGCTACGATCAGGTCACCGCTAACTCTCGGGGACCGTTTTGCCGCTCGGAACCGTTGCGGCGCTCAACCATGCTGTACGCCGAAAACCTGTCCAAGTCGTTCGGGCCGCTCGATGTCCTCGAGGGGGTGTCGTTCATCGTGGGCGACGGCGAGCGGGTAGGCCTCGTGGGGCCGAACGGGGGCGGCAAGTCCACGATCCTGCGGCTCATCGCGGGCGACTATGCACCTGACCTCGGCGCCGCCGGCCATCGCGGGGGTGCCCTCGGCTATCTCCGCCAGGAGGCTGGCCTCGAGGACGAGAGTACGCTGCTGGAAGAGCTCTGGCTTGCCTTCCCCGAGGCCCGGGCCATCGAGAAGCACCTCGAGGAAGTGGCCGCCCGCATCGAGCGTGCCGACGGCGACCTGGACGCCCTCATCGACGAGCAGGGCCGCCTCTTCGAAGAGTTCGAGCACATGGACGGCTACCGCATCGAAGCGCGCATAGGCCGCGTCCTCGATGGCCTCGGCTTCGACCTCCCCGGCGACAAGACGAAGCTCTGCGGCGCCTTCAGCGGCGGCTGGCAGATGCGCATCGCTCTCGCCAAGGTCCTCGTCCGGCGGCCCGAGAACCTGCTCCTGGACGAGCCCACGAACCACCTCGACGCGAAGACCCGCGCGTGGCTGGCCCAGGAGCTCGCCGACTATCCGGGAACCCTCCTCGTGGTCACCCACGAGGGAGACTTCCTCGACCTCGTGGCCGCGCGCATCCTCGACCTCCGCGAACGCGGCGTAGACAGCTACTTCGGCAACTACAGTGAATACCAGCGCCAGAAGGCGGAGAAGCTGCAGGCCCAGGACCGCGCCGCCGCTCGCCAGGATCGCGAGTTCGCCAAGCAGGAGCGCTTCATCGAACGTTTCCGCGCTAAGGCGAGCAAGACCACGCAGGTGCAGAGCCGTGAGAAGCAGCTCGCGAAGGTTGAACGCATCGAGAAGACGCGCAAGGACTCCGAGGTCCACTTCGAGCTGAACGCCCACGGCCGCACCGAGCTGGACGTCCTCTTCCTGCGCGAGGTCAGCCACGCATACGATGACGGGCCGCTCGTGCTCCTGGACGTGAACCTCCACGTCGAGCGCGGCCAGAAGGTCGTCTTCATCGGCCCGAATGGGAGCGGTAAGTCGACGCTGCTGCGCATCGCGGCCGGCCAGATCTGGCCCACGGAGGGGCAGGTCGAGTGGGCCGAACGCGCCCGCCCGGGCTACTACGACCAGCACCAGGACGAGGCGCTCAACCCCCAGCGCACCGCCCTCGACGAGGTGCGGTCAGTCGCCGGCAACGAGCCGGACGTGAAGCTGCGTTCCATCCTCGGCCAGTTCCTCTTCACCGGCGACGACGCCTTCAAGCCGGTGAAGGTGCTCTCGGGCGGGGAGCGCAGCCGCGTGGCCCTGGCCAAGTTCCTCATCCAGCCAACGAACGTTCTGTTGCTGGACGAGCCTACCAACCACCTCGATCGCACCACGCGCCGCAAGCTCATCGAGGCGCTGCAGAAATACCAGGGTACCGTCATCTGCGCCAGCCACGATCCCGGCATCCTCGACGGCGTCGCGACGCACGTCTACGAGGTCGTCGACGGCACCTGCCGCGAGCTGCTGGACCGTCGTCGGGACTAGCGTGCTGGTGCGCTACAATGGCGGCATGGCAGTGGTGAAAATCGATGCCGATGGCCGCCTGACGGTCCCAGAGGACGCGCTCCGCGCGCTGAAGGTTCACGGTGCGAGCGAAGTGCTCATCGAAGTGGATGCGGAGAATGAGACCGTGGTCCTCCGTGCTCCTGACGACGACTCCTGGCTCTACACCCCGGAGACCATCGCGGCCGTCCGTCGCGCGGAAGAGGACATCAAGGCAGGCCGGATGCGCCACATGACTGAAGCCGAACTTCGCGCGTACATCAAGAACGCAAGGTGAGCGACCTCGAATCGCTCATACTCACCACGGAGTTCCTCCGTTCGCTGCTGGAGCGTCGGTTCACGACCGCTGACCACGCGGCGATCCTCAAGGCGCTGGCCTTGCTAGACCAGAACGAGCGACACTCGTCCCTCCGCGTTCACAAGCTCGAAGGCGACCTCCAGGGCACGTGGTCCGCGTCGGCCAGCGACTCCTTACGACTGCTCTTCGAACGCGCGCCGGATGGGAAGAAGCGGATGAAGGAGTGCACCAAGCACTACGCCCGGTGAGGCTCACCCCTGCCGCAGGAGGCGCTCACTTCCGGCCAAATAGCTGATGCTCCTCGACGACGAGCGGGATGGGAACACCCCGCGCGATGGTTACCGCCCGGAAGTGGCGAAAGTCCCACGTGAACGCTGAGAGACCCCTCTGCGCACTCATGGCCATGACCACTGCATCCGGGACGTCGAGATCGATGTCCCCATATCGGCGCAGCAGCGCGACTGCCGTGGCGAGCTCACTTGCTGCGACAGGTTCCAGTCGGAGCCCTCCGTTGAGCAAGGTTTCCGCCAGGGCCTGGGCGGGCCGCCGCTGGCCTCTTCGCCTCAGAAAGAGGTCAACTTCAGTGAAGACGGGCCACGGTACGATGACTCCGTGCGGGTCTGCGCCGACGACCAGCCTTGCCAGGTCGGTGCGCCGGCCTTCGTTGCCGTTCAGGAACGAGATGAGCGGCCCGCTGTCGATCACGATCACGGGGTCGAATCAGACCGCTCGCGGAAGAGCTCCTCGACCTTGAGCGAGAGGTCCGGCTCCGCGCTGATGATCCCCTCGATTGAGAGCTTTGGGCCGCGCCGGGCCGCGAGCCGCTCAGCGACTACGGTCCAGAAGTCGACGCCACGTTCCTCCGCCTCCGCGGCAACCTCATCAACGATCGAGCGAGGTGCTGACACAGTGCGACGCGGGGCAGCCATGTAGACATTATCGACTAGAGCAACTGCGGGCGTCACTCCTCCGGCCGCCGCCCCTCTGCTCGCCCCACGAACCGCCGCACGTACACTCCACCCTCGGCGAACCAGCGACGGTCCTCCAGCGCCCGCTGCAGCGGCCGCGTCGTTTCCGTGAGCGGCAACTGCGCCGAGTGGTAGCCGTTCGTCTCCGCGTAGTACGCCGCCCGTTCGATCATCCAGACCTCAAGCCCACGGCTCGCGTATCCTTCCGCGAGCGCCGGCTCCGTCACCCGCGCAAGTCCCTCGCCACCGTCACGAACGGCCACAGCCCCGACCACGCGGTCGCCGTCCGACGCCACGAACCAGCCGGGACGGGGCATCTGTTCGAACAGCCACGCCTCTTCGCCTGTCAGCGCCTCGATCGCTTCCGCGTCGGACCGGCGCTGCTCCCGCACTGTCAGCAACGGCACGCGCTTCTCCAACACGAGCACCGGTTGCCCGTTCTCGCCCTGCTCCCGCGAGATGCCCACATATCCCCGCCGGCCGAGGTAGTGCTCCAGGATCTCCACGTCCGGGACTTTCGTCCGTACAAGGCGCAGCCCCCGGTCCTGCGCCATCCGCTCCACCGCCGCCACGAGGGCGCGCCCGGCCCCCGCCTGGGCGGAGGCGAGCAGGTCGAACCAGCCGATGCCCTCGTCGTCCCGGTGCCGGACCGCGCCCGCCATGGAGCCTCGCGCCTCGGCTACCAGGAATGCGTGCCCGGTTTGCATCAGCCGCGAGACATCCTGAGCGGTCAGGTCCAGGGCTTCCACGAATCGTGGTGGGTAGGCCGCTCGCACGCTGGCGAAAATCGCCGCGATCGCCGGGGGGTCATCCTCGTCGGCCGGACGAACGGAGAAACGTGCACTCACAGGCTGATTGAAGCACACCCCGGCGCACGGAGGGTGACCGCCGGCTCAGGCAGCGCGGCCCGTCTCCATCTCATAGGCAAGGTCGCCCAGGCTCAGCAGCGCGGCCACCACCTCCCGGCGCCGGGCGGCCGGTACTGTCTCGACATCGTCGAGGAACGCCTTCACCCGCGCCGCGCCGTGCTCGCCGTAGAACTCGCCCGGCCTGAGGACCCCGAACGAGTTGCTGCAGACGACGCGGCCGCCCGTGTCCTTGCAGGCCAGAGCCACGGCGACGTGATCGATATCGTACGGCCGCCGCATCTCGCCCATCGCGTCCTGGATCCACGCCACGATCTCCTCGGCGAGCACCTCCGAAGGGCACACCCCGGGCGCGTCCCACGAGGCCTCGTGCACACCGACTCCCTCGCGGATCATCCGCATGACCTCGCGTTTGACGTTCCTGCGGCGAAAAAGCTGTCGCACGCCGTGGTTGTCGGCACGGCGCCGGGAATCTTGGGTTGCAGTTCGGGAAGGGGCATGTTCCTCGCGCGCGAGCGCTGCTGGCGCGTGACACATCGAGCCGTACACTGCCCGGAGATGGACAACGACTTCAGCATCGACCTGGCGGACATCGCAGCCACCGTCCACACCGCGGAAGTCATCGCCATCCGGTTCGTCTCCGCCGGGCAGAGGCTGCTCCTGGACTTCCGCTCGACGGAGCTGGATGGCCCCATGGTGCGCGTGGTCGAGCCTGTGAACTCCGTGGAAGAGCGCTATCGCAGTCTCCGCCGCCTTCGCCCTCGTTTCCCTGCCCCCGAGAAGATCGTCGCAATCTGGTGGCCACGCTTCGTCACCTCGCTGGAGAGTACCGGCATCTGGGACGAGATCATCGAGCGCGTGCGCGATTCCGGCCACTCGGAGGCTATCGAGCGCGCCGGCGAGGCCCTCCGTGCCCTCCTTGACCTCGAACGCGAGCAGCAGCACGACGCCATCACCGGGCACGGGTTCCGTACCCTCTGGGCCGCGGCGGGAGCGCCGAGGTAGCAACCTGGAACGCCAGCGCTTTCGCAATCTTGTGCGCGAAGCGGTAGCGACCCTTCCCCGCGACCTCCTTCAACGCGTGCAGAACGTCGAGATAGTTGTCGAACGCCGTCCCACTGCGCGCGACCGGAAGGTGGCCGGACTGGGGCCCGGGGCTACCCTCCTCGGGCTCTACCATGGCATTCCCATCACCCATCGCGGCGAGTACTACAATCTCGTCTTGCCCGACAAGATCAGCATCTACCAGGAGCCTATCGAGGCTATCTGCCGCGATGACGATGAAATTCGCGAGCAGGTCCGCAAGACTGTCGTCCACGAGCTCGGCCACTACTTCGGCATCGACGACGACCGCCTCCATGAACTTGGCCTCGGCTAACGGCTAAGCCTGCTCACTTGCGGTCTGCTCGCGATTCGCAGACTCGTTCGCACTGCAATGGTTTCGCGCATTGATTCGCCGGTCTCTCCGTCCGTACCTTGAAGGGAGATGGCACTCCGTACCGACGAGCCAGCTCCGGGGCCAGGCTCCTGGGTCCCGCGCATGCGTGCGCGGAGACTCTCGGCTGGTACTCGCCTGCTCTTCGTCCTCGGGCTGCTTCTCTTTGGCGTCACCTCGCTCTATACGAGCGCGGCGCTCCTCGCCCGAGTAACGCCCGCACTGTTCCCGGGCCAGACGCTCAGCTCGGTGCTGCCCGGTCCCATCCCCGCCTCCACCATTCTCTCCGAGCCAGGGGAAGACAGCGTCTTCAACCGGCGGATCAACATCCTCGTTATGGGCCTCGACTCCCGTCCGGACCAGGAGACCGACTTCACCCTCCCCGAGGAAGAGCGTCTCAAGGCCCGCACCGACACCCTCATGGTCGCCTCTGTTGACCCCGTCACCAACTCCATCACCTTCCTCTCCTTCCCCCGCGACCTCGTCATCACCGTCAACCCAAAGGCGGGTGAGCCTTATCGCACGCGCATTAACGAGTCCTACTTCGAAGGCGTGCTCGCGGGCGGCCACGTGGAAGACGGCGCCGAGCAGGTCCAGCGCGACCTCCGGGAGAATTTCGGCGTCGACACCGACTACTGGGTCATCCTCGACTTCCGCGGCGTCGCGGATGTGATCGATGCTCTCGGTGGCATCGACGTGACCATCCCCGAGGATCTCGCCGTGGAGGACTGGTGGTACAGCGACGACGACAAGACGCACCAGCTCATCAGCATCCCTGCCGGGCGGCAGTCGCTCGATGGCTACATGGCCGTCGCCTTCAGCCGCAACCGGGAGCCCAGCGACCTGGCGCGCATCAAGCGCCAGCAGATCGTTCTCCAGGCTGCCGTCACAGAGGTCTTCGCGCAGGGCCTGCTCAGCCCAACACGCTGGCCCGGGCTCTGGGACTCCTATAAGTCCACGATCCAGACCGACGTTCCGACGGGCCGGCTCCCTGGCTACGCCAACCTCGTGCGCCAGACCCGCGGCAACATGACCAGCTACTCGCTCGGCGACCCCGTGGGCGACCAGCCCACCGTCTGGGACGGCTACCTCTTCGGCGGCGCCGTGCTCTTTTGGGACCCGGAGAATGTCCGCTACTGGATCGCACGCACGTTCCCGCCAGCTGAGTACGCCAATGCCGTCGTCGAGATCCAGAGCGCCCTCGGACCCGAACGCGACGCGGAGGCGCTGGTCATCGGGCGTTACATCGAGTTCGACATGGCCATCCCCACGGTCTACCTGGGGCCCCCGGCAGTGCCCGGACAAAGCAGCGAGATCCTCGTATACGGGGATGACCGCAACAAGCTGGCCGAGGACATCGCCCGCGCCCTCCAGCTTCCGCTCTCGGTCATCCACGAGCTGCCCCGCGAGGATGACTCGCTCCCGGATGTGCTGGTGGTCCTCGGCGACGATGCCCAGCTCCGTCCAGATGTAGTCGCCGCCGGCGGCTAGCGTGCTCGCAACCTTTACCCCTCGGACGTATCCTGTGGCCCCCATGGACTTCGCGAATCTCCGCTACGAGAAGCAAGGGCCCATCGCAGTCCTCACCATCAACCGCGAGGAGCGCCTGAACTCGGTCGATGCTCGAACCTCCAGCGAACTGCTGGCGGCCTGGACCGACTTCCGCGACGACCCCGCCCTGCGCGTTGCCATCCTCACCGGCATCGGCGAGAAGGCCTTCTGCACCGGCATGGACCTCGTCGCCACGGCCGGCGGTGAGAACCAGTTCGGGGCGGGGGCGGTGGCCTTCGGCGGCTTCACCAAGCGCCTCGACATCTACAAGCCGATCATCGCGGCCATCAACGGATTCTGCCTGGCCGGCGGCCTCGAACTGGCGCTCACCTGTGACATCCGCATCTGCACGCCCGATGCACGCTTCGGCTTTCCCGAGGTGCGTTGGGCCATTATGCCCGGCGCGGGCGGTACGCAGCGCCTCCCTCGCGCCATCCCGCAGGCCTGGGCCAACTACGTGATCCTCACCGGCGAGCAGGTCGATGCCGACACCGCCAGCCGCATCGGACTGGTCTCCCATGTCGTCCCTCGAGAGGAGCTGATGGAGCGCGCCCACCAGATCGCCGGTGTCATCTGCGAACGGGGACCGCTCGCCGTGCGTGCCGCCAAGGAGGCGATCCTCCGCGGCCAGGACATGCCACTCGACCACGCCCTCGAATACGAGGACCTCGCGTTCATGCGCCTCCAGGCATCGGAGGACGCCCAGGAGGGCCCTCGCGCCTTCGCCGAGAAGCGCAAGCCCAACTACACAGGACGATGATCGCCAGGCTCCTCTTCCCCGCATTGCTCCTCGCCGTCCTCGCCGCGGCCTGTGGCGGAGGGGGCGGCAACGGCGACTCGCCAATCGAGATCGAGGAGGCCACCTCCGAGCGCGGCGTCTCCTCCACCGGCCGGCAATCGTCCACTATCACGCTCCGCTTCGACCGCGAAGTCTCCCTCGCGCGCAGCCAGGTGCCCCTCGCCTCGCGCATCGAGGTCGACATGCCAGACGTGATCTCTGGCGGCACGCGCCGCGTGCTCGTAGCCTCCGCCGAAGTCCACCCCAACGATGGTCGAACGATCCTCGTCACCGTCTCCGAGCCCGTCCCCGAGGGCGCGCGCATCCGCATCGACCGCCGTGCCTTCGACGCCGACGCCGAGGGCGAGCTTCTCGCGACCGTCTCTTCCGACCTGACGCCCGGGTTCGCGTTGCTCGCCACCACCGCCTTCCAATCGTTCCTGCCCGGCCTGCTGGAGCAGCCGGAGGTGCCTCCGGTCACTGACGCGGACCGCGATCCCGCCGCGATGCGCCAGCTCCTCGAGGAGCATCTCGCCAACCGCGGCACGAACGACGACCTCCGCGCCCAGGCGCTCGCCGCTTACGACGCGATGCCGGCGGAAATCGTCCCGTCACCAAAGCTTCGCGCCGCACTTGCCGCCCTCACGGGCACGTTCGCCAACCCCGCCATCGACTACCTGCTCACCGACCAGAACTGCACTCGCGAACCCGCCGCGCTCATCGCCTTCCAGCCGCCTCCCGAAATCCCCGAGCTCCTCGGGCGCTCCACTCGCAGCCCCGACGGTGCCCGCGTCATCTCCATCAACCCCGTCACGGAGGGCGACCGGCTCGAGCACCTTATGGCCCTCCTCACACACGAAGCCATCCACTGCGACCGCATCTCCGGACGCTTCGAGGAGATCGCCGCCACCGCCTTCGATACATTCCTCTACATGCAGCTCATCGCCGCCGACCCCACGCTCGTGGAATCGAACACGCCGCTCTCGCGTGACCTCAACGTGGACGTGATCGCCCTCATCAACAGCGGACGCGCCGTGCCCGAATCCGTGGGCATTCTTCAGAGCTCAGGCGTCACCCAGGCCGTGCCGGGCTCCTCGTCCACCGCTCCGTCATTCGGCGACCTCGTGATCGCGGCCTACGAATCGATCGAGTTCAACGAGTCGGCGCCGGAGCCGCTGGCCAGGGCTTACGTGGAGCTCCTCGCCCAGCTGGCGGGGATGGACTCCGGTCCCCCGTTCGACCTGATCTACCTGGACGAGCTCCTCGGCAGGGCAATGCCGCCATCCGCCATGGCGACGGCCCTCGTGGCCTTCGAGATGGCGCCTGTCAGGTGACCCTGTGGTTCGGGTTGTCGCCCTCGAGCAGCACCTGCTCCACGAGCGAGAGCAATTGGTCCGCCGCGAACGGCTTCTGCACGAACGTGGTGTTGGCCGTGCGTGCCGCGAACTCCGCCGGCCCCTCCGCGCTGTAGCCGCTGATCAGGATGACTGGCAGCCCCGGCCACCGTTGCGCAATTTCCCTGCGTAGCTCGATGCCCGACTCCCCCGGCATGACGATATCGCTGATCACCAGGTCTGGACGCGCCTTGTCGATCGCGCCCCGGGCTTCTCGCGCATTCGCCGCCTGGTGCACCTGGTAGCCTTGCGTTCGCAGCAAGCGCGCAAGCATGACTCGCACCGGGTCATCATCATCGACCACGAGAATGGATTGCTGGCCGGGGGGCAAACTCTCGGTCTCCTGTTCTGCCACACCCGCTCTTCCCCAGATCTCGCTGGCGGACGTTCGTAGAACACCCATAGGTGGGGCCGACGCGAATCCGGTGCGAACGGGACTCACAACGCCCCCAATTGTCCACCCCTACTCCCTTAGGGGGGCATCAGGGAATCCCCTGAAGATGGATGAGCCCGCGTGCCATTTCGTGTTCTACCTGAACGCGCTCTTTGCTCCAAGCCTTTACGCGCCCATATCATCGGTCTGGCGCTGGGAGAGAGCTCTTCATGGGACGTGTCCTTACATTCCTCTTGTTGATCGTCGCGGTCGTTGGCGTCATCTATCTCGGTCTCGCCATCCTCGATGGCTACTTCGGCACCAGCCTCCTTCCCGACGAGCTCGAGCCTGACTCCTGGTCCGCACCGGATAGCTGGTCCGAATGGCGCGACATCATGATTGTCTTCATGGGCTTCTTCTGGGCCTTGTCGCTACTGCTCTTCTGCATCCTGCTCGCTGCCCTCGTCTATCTCATCTTCGCGCTTCGCCGCATCCTCCGTGAGAACGCCGTCCCCGCCATCGACTCCGCGAAGGCCGCACTCGATAACGTCCGCGGCACCGCTGAGTTCACCGGCGAGACGGTCGCCTCGCCGATCATCCGCGCCTACTCGGTCGTCGCGGGGGTGCGCAGCGGCGTCGGCGCCATCGGCAACCTCCCCAGCCGCATCCGCGGCCAGCGCAAGCGAGGCCGGAAATGAACCCCGAAGAGCCCGCTTCCGAAGAAGCCGCCGCCGAGGCGCTCCGCGAAGCTGCGGGCGACTTTGTCGCCGCACCCGGGGCCATCAAGGAGCCCCGCGAGAACCCGCTGATCGGCTGGGCACGCGCCATCGCCCTCGGTATCCGCGATACCGCCCAGGACGTGCTCGACGAAGGCCGCCAGGGCGCCCGCAACAAGCAATCCCAGATGTGGTCCAAGTTCGACTCCAAGACCAAACACCGCCGCGGGTAGCCCCGGACGCCTGTCCCAGCGCGAGCGTCAGCGAGCGTGCAGCCGTGCACGGCCCACCAGGTTCGCGTCGCCCACCTCGTCTCGCCCCAATCCCACGCCCTGCGCTACGATTACCAATGGCCGCGCGCGTCCGGAGAGGTGCTGGAGTGGCCGATCAGGCACGCCTGGAAAGCGTGTAGGGGCGCAAGTCCCTCGTGGGTTCGAATCCCACCCTCTCCGCCACCACCAGCTACCATTCGGATCCAGCATCTCGACCCCGCGCTGAGAGCTCGCCTGGCCTCAATCTCCGGGCAGGCCTATCGTTCGTGCGATGCGAGTAGATGAGCTTGCCCGTCGACTGGCCGCAGAGCCACCATTCGGCGCCTTCGCCCGTGTCTCGCCAATCAGCGCCCGCGAACTCTTTCTGTCTCAGGACGACCGCTTTCGCGCTACAGGATCCGAGATCCGGCGCAGGTTCGGCGTGTTACTGCACTACACGAGCTACGCCGGCGTCGAGTTGATCCGCGCCACGGGGACCCTCGGGCTCGGGGAACACGGTGTCTTCCTCACGCCGTCCCTGTATGCGGGATGCATGGTCCCGGCGAATCTGGGCCTGAGGCGGGCAACAGACCGTGTGCTCGTGGTCGATCCCGCTAGCCTGCCCGAACTGTGGGGACCCGGAACTGCCGTGCCCTCGGATTGGGATCCACTGTGGGTTGGGGGCGGAGTGGAGTTCTTCTCGCCCGCACCGATTCGCCTTGAGGAAGTGCTACAGTGGGAGGAACTGGGGAGTTGCGGAGATGGCCACGAATGAAGCCTGACACGCTAGCGACGCTCTCTGCCTGGATCATGCTGGCAGCCAAGCGGAACGATCTGCCTGAGGCCGCAAAGAGCTGGGACGGCGACGCGTGGCAGTGGGACTGGTTCGACCGGCGGTCGGGCGCCACGCGGCGGCTCAGTCTGCTTGTGCGAGAGAACGACGAGGAACTCTTCCTCTCCGTAATCGGATCGGCTTGGTCAGATTCTCCTCGCAAATCTTGGGCCAATACGTTCTTGACCGTTCCGCTCCCGCCGGATCCAACAACGGACGCCCCAAAAAGCTGGCTGGAATCGGCGATGCTGAAGGCTTGGAATACTGCCCGGGACAAGGCCGACAAGTTCGCCAACGGCGCCCGGGCCGTCGAGAAGGCCGGGTAGGCATGCAAGCGGCTCTTGACGGCAGCGCCGCAAAGAGTTCGGACTCCGCCACCGCTTTCTCCCCATGACCCCCATCGACTGGCCCGCGCGCGCCCGTGACCTCGCCCCTCGCTTCGCCGAGCGCGCCGAACGGCACGACCGCGACGGCACCTTCCCCTTCGAGAACTTTGCCGACCTCCGCGAGGCGGGGTTCCTCGCGCTCACGGTCCCAGCCGCCCTCGGCGGCCACGAAGCCTCCCTCACCACCTTCCTCCACGTGCAGGAGGAGATCGCCCGCGGTGACGGGTCCACAGCGCTTGCCCTGAACATGCACCTCATCCGCTTCGGACAGGAGCGCGAGGCCCCGACCTACCCCCGTCACTGGTTCGAGGAGATGTGCCGCGGCGCCGTCGAAGAAGGTGCGCTGTGCAACACGGCAGCCACGGAGGAAGGGCTCGGCAGCCCGGCCGGTGGCGGCATCCCCGAGACCACCGCCGTCGAAGTCGAGGGCGGCTGGCTCCTCAACGGCCGCAAGACGTTCACCACCATGGCGCCCGCCCTCCGCTACTTCATCGTCCTCGCCAGCGTCCCCCAGCCCGAAGGCCAGTCGCCGGTGCTGGCCAACTTCATGGTCCTCAACGATGACCCCGGCATCCGCATCGACGAGACCTGGGACAGCTTGGGCATGCGCTCGACGGCCAGCCACGACCTCGTGCTCGAGGATCTCCGCCTGCCCGCCGACCGACTTCTGAACCGCCGCACGGCCGGCGCCTCCGATGCGCGGGGCGCCGCCGGCCTCACCTGGTTCGCCCTCGGCGTCGCGGCCGTCTCCATCGGCGTCGCCCAGGCCGCCCGTGACTACGCCGTCCAGTTCGCCCGCGAACGCACCCCCAACTCCAACCGCACGATCAAGGACTACCCCGGCGTGCGCACCCGCATCGCTCGCATCGACCTCCTCCTCCAGCGCAGCCGCGCCCTCGTCTACGACGCCGCCCGCGCCTGGGAGACGAAGGAGACCCCCGGCATGAAGCCCTTCGACCGGGTCGCCGTCGCGAAGGTCGATACGCTCAACAACTGCATCGAAGCGGTCGACCTCGCTATGCGCGTGGTCGGCGGTGTGAGCCTCCAGAAGCGCCGGCCCATCGAGCGCTACTACCGCGACGTCCGCGCCCCGCTCCACAACCCGCCCCTCGAAGACCGCGCCCTCGAACAGCTCGCCCGCTCCGCCCTCGACGAACCCACCCAAGGCCTCCGCGGCGTCGAATGAACGGCGAACGGTGCGCTCCCCTCTCCCTCCGGGAGAGGGGCCGGGGGTGAGGGCGCGATGCCAGTCGAACACGGACAGCAGGAACTAGTGAGTCAGATCGAACACTCCCCTCTCCCTCCGGGAGAGGGGTCGGGGGTGAGGGCGCGATGCCAGTCGAACACGGACAGCAGAAACGCCGCAAGTCAGCTCGAACACCCCCTCTCCACGCCAGTGGAGAGGAACCCGATTCTTCGAATCGGGCACGGGGGGGTGAGGTGGCTCTACTCCGGGATCTCGAAATCCCGCCCAATCGTGATGAGCACGTCCGGCAGCGGCGAATCCTCCGGCCGCTCCTCCTCGCGGATCACCGATTGCGGGAGGTTCATCCACTCCGCGATGTCCTCCGCCAGCGCGCGGTTGCCCCCGTACACCGTAATCGTGGTGTTCGGCTGTGGCGCCGCCTGTGGCCCGAGATACACCGTTGGCAAGCGTTTCGAGTACTGGAGATACACCCCGAGGGAGCGCGCGCGCGCCTCTCCCTCCGCCCCTGCGGCGTACCCGTTCTGGATCTCCACGTCCGCGCTCGGATAGTTCGTGCTCGAGAACACCTGGCTCAGGATGTACTCCACGTTCTGCGGGTCCCACTCGAGAACGGCCCCAGCGAACCCCCCGTCCATGCCGAACAGCGTCTGCCTGCCGTTGACCTCGTCGCCCAGTGAGTACGTGTTGATCCGCCCCTGCGCGTCTCGCAGCAGGGGCGCATAGCGCACCGCCGTCGTCAGTCCCATGTCCGTCTTCACCGTGTCGTGGTACGCGTCCCACACGCCCTTCGGGTCATTCAGGAGGTTCATCGAGAATGCCTTCGCCAGGGCCGCCGTCATCACCAGTTGCTGCCGCTTCACGCGCTTCAGGTCGTTGTCGTACTCCCGGTGCCTCCCGAACGCGACCGCGTGGTAGCCGTCGAGCTGATTGATGCCGGAGGGGAACGAGATCCACTGCGCATGGACGTCGTCGTCCGAGTAGTACCACTCATCCACCGACAGCTCGTAGGGAATGTCGACCTCGATCCCCCCGAGCGCGTTCACCAGTCCCTCGACGCCCTTGAAGTCCATCACCACGTAGTAGTCGACCTTGATCCCAAAGCTCTGCTCCAGGTCGGCTGACACCCGCCCGGCTGCCGCGTCGAAGCTCTCGCCCTCCTGCCAGCCCTTGCCGTAAGAGTGCGCGAATTTATCGCGGTCCTCCCCCGAAAACACATAGAGGTCCCGCGGGAAGCTGAGGATGTTCGCCGACTTCGTCTGCGGATTCAGGGTTGCCACCATCACGGTGTCGTTCAGGTACGGCCCCTCGAAGCGCCAGTCCGGCCGCTTGTCCAGCCCGATGATGACGACGTTGATCGGCCGGTTGAAAACGCTGTCGTCGGAGGTCGGGGCCCGCGTGATTTTGTGGATGTCGCGCACCACGGGGATGTCCACGATGGACTGGCCCGGAAACAACGCGGGCGTGATCCGAGCCAGCAGCGCCACGCTTGTGTAGATCGACGCCAGCCCGAACACGAAGATCGCAAAGAGAAAGAGCATCCGCGTGCCACGGGTCTCCGCGGCCGCGACGGCCGCGCGATCCCGGGCTGGCCGGCTCCGCACCCGGAATGTCGACTCCTCGACACGAGTAGCCATTGATTAGCCAAGCTACTTACGAGCTACGTTGGGGTCAACGGAATTGCGTAATACCGTGCCTCATGCTTTCGGCGGATAACGTTCCCTTTCTTTACAGCCCGGCTGCCCGTTGTGAGCACGCGCGGTGCCTCGCATAGTGCTGCCCGTGAGTGACCAGCAAGAGCCCACCGTCATAGTCGAGCGAAAATACAAGCCCGACGGCTCCGCGCGGGAGTACGCCTGTGAGCTCGTCACGCGTCGTCCCGGCCTCATCGTCGTGCGCT
Source organism: Dehalococcoidia bacterium (assembly GCA_040877955.1). GTDB lineage: Bacteria > Chloroflexota > Dehalococcoidia > Tepidiformales > Tepidiformaceae > JBBDMZ01. Next base: position 85,724 of record JBBDMZ010000013.1, read on the forward strand.
TTGCCATGCCCGCCGGGGGAGAAATCTTCAACGCGCCAATCACCATCCCGCCCGGCTCCATCTCCTACGGATGGTTCTGGGCGCGCCGGCCGTACAACCTCTACCGCATGCTCGCCCCGGACGGCGCCCTCATCGCCCACCGCTTTGATGCCGTCGCCGATGTCCGTCTCCTCGCAGGCGCGGTCGAGTACCGGGACCTCGTCCTCGACTGGTGGGTCCTCCCCGACGACACGATCCTCGAAGAAGACCGCGACGAGCTCGACACCCTTGCCGCCACCGGCTTCCTCTCGCCCGCGGATGTCGCGGCAGCCAACCGCGCCGCCTTCGAAGTCCTCAGCCGCTACCGCCACATCATCGACGACGTGGCCGCCCTCGAAGGCAAGCTCGGCATCCGCCAATAGCCCTCCTCGGCTCTTCCCTCCCCCCTCCACCTTCTTTACCATGGGGCCATGAGACGAACCGTGAACCGCTACTGGCGAGTCTTCTCCCTCGGATTCATCATCGCCTTCGTCGCGTACCTCTTCATCCGCTGGGACCCTGACAAGGTCTTCACGGGAGTGGGCATCGCCATCGCCGGCGGGGTCGTCCTCGTGGTCGTCGCCGAGATCGTCCGCAGCCGCTGGCGGGGCGAGCCCGACGTGACCGAAGTCCAGCGCTGATACTCTTCCACGGTGGCCGTCCCGCTCGAACGCACTCGCACGTTCTTCGCTGCCCTTCCTGACCACCGCCAGGGGCTGCTGGCGATGCTCGGGGCCGCCGTTCTCTGGAGCACGGGCGGCCTCTTCATCAAGGCTGTCTCCCTCGATGCCTTCGGGGTGACCATGTGGCGGTCGCTGCTGGCCGGCGTCGCCATCGCCGTCGTCATGCGCGTGCGCCCCTTCACCCCCTGGCGCGAGGGCTGGATCACCTGGGGCGCTGCCATCTCGTATGCGGCGATGCTCCTCCTCTTCGTCTCCGCCACGAAGCTCACGACCGCCGCGAACGCCATCTTCCTCCAATACACGGCGCCTCGTCCTCGGCGGCCTCCTCCTCAACGAACGCCCCACCCGCCTGGACGTCGTAACCGTGCTCGTGGCCTTCGCTGGCATGGCCCTCTTCTTCGTCGGCCGGCTCGATGCCAGCGACCTTGGTGGGAACGTAGCGGCCATCGCCTCGGGCATCGCCTTCGCCAGCTTCCTCGTCTTCCTCCGCCTCCCCGGCTGCGCCCCTGAGACCCGCCCCCGGGCCATGGTGCTGGGCAACGCCCTGCTCGTTGTGGTCACGCTCGCCGTGAACCTCGGCCGCGGTTCCAGCGAGCCCTTCACGCCAGGCCTCGGCGACATCGCCGGCCTGCTCTGGCTCGGCGTCATCCAAATCGGGTTCGCCTACGTGCTCTTCGGCTTCGGCATCGCCCACATCGCCGCCCTTGAAGCCACGCTCATCGGTATGCTCGAACCCGTGCTCAACCCCATCTGGGTCTTCCTCTTCCTCGGCGAAACCCCCGGCTGGTGGGCCGCCTTCGGCGGCGCCGTCATCATCATCGCCGTCACCTCGCGCACCTTCATCTCCGAACGCCGCCGCGCCGACATCCTCGCCACCGAATACCACGAAGCGGCCGTAACCCCGTGAGCATCACTACCCACCGCACGTCGACTCCCCCTCTCCACGGGCGCGTGGAGAGGGGGTCGGGGGGTGAGGAGCTAGGCGAGATCGCCCGCGACCTCGAACGCATGCACGGCTGGCGCGAATGGCACTGGTGGCCCGACGCCCACCCCTTCGAGGTCATCGTCGGCGCAATCCTCGTCCAAAACACCGCCTGGGCGAACGTCGAGCGCGCCCTCGACCTCCTCCGCGCCGCCGATGTCCTCACTCACCCCGACCGCATGGCGGCCCTCTCCCAGGACGAGCTCGAACAACTCATTCGGCCCAGCGGGCAGTATCGACAGAAGGCGAAGAAGCTCCGCGCCTTCCTCGCCCTCATCGACGGCCACGGCGGCCTCGATCCCCTCCTCGCCCTCCCACCCACGGAGCTGCGCGCAACCCTCCTCGCCACCTGGGGAATCGGCAAGGAGACCGCCGACAGCATCCTCCTCTACGCCGCCCGATACCCCGGCTTCATCGTCGATGCCTACCTCATCCGCCTCTTCTCCCGCCTCGGCATCGGCCCCGTCGGCTCCACCAGCTACGACGAGTGGATGGACTGGACTACCGCGAACCTCCACACCACCGACCGCGACCTCCTCGCCCGCTTCCGCGCCGAGATCGTCCTCCACTGCAAGTTCCTCTGCCGCAAGAACACCCCCAAGTGCGCCGAGTGCGTGCTCCTGCCGAGATGCCCGGGATCGCCGTTCAAGGAGTCGCGGCCCTCCGTGGCCGCTGGCGGAGCGACGGGGTCCCCGGAATGACCCTCCCCTCCCCACCCGTCGACCACACACCCGCTCACGTCCCGCGCGACATCGAACGTGCCCTCGCCGCCTTCGGCTTCCGCCTCGAGGCGCCAGCCGAGCACGTCGACGACTCCGTCCTCAACGACAACTATCGCGTGCTCACCAACGACGGCCCTCGCTTCCTCCGGTTCATCCGCCAGGACCGCACGCCTGAACGCGTGCTGCTCGAACACCGCGTCACGCAGCACGCTGCCTCTGCCGGCATCCCCGTCCCCCTCCCCCAGGTTGTCGGTGACCACCCCTTCATCCGCCTCGGCGGCGACCTCGTCCAGCTCTATCCATGGGTCGAGGGCCGCAACGGCGCGGGCACTGAGTCCGACGCGTTTGCCATGGGCGAGGTGCACGCCCGCCTCCTGGCCGCCCTTGCGCCTTTCACCGACCCCGAGCTACACCGTGCGAGCAGCGGCGACGCCTGGGACACCGAGCGGTCCATCCAGGTCCTCAGCCGTGTCGACGACCTTATCCGCTACTACCCCTCACCCGGCGCGGACCAGCTCCGCGTCCAGGAGGGCCTCCGCTTCCAGCTCTCGCGCTTGGAATCCCCCGATGCCCGCCCGGCCAGCGACTTCGCCGATCTCCCCATCCAGGCCTGCCACGGCGACTACCACAACCGCAACGTCATCTTCGGGAGGGAAAGCGCCATCGCCGCCGTCGTGGACTGGGAGGTCGCGAATGTCCTCCCGCCCGTTTACGAGATCCTCCGCGCCCTCTCCTTCTCAGGCTACCTGGACCCTCCCCTCCTCCAGGCGTACCTCCGCGGTTACGCCGCTCACGGCCGCCTCACTTCCACGGAGTGCGAGCTCGGCGTCGAGATGTGGTGGCAGGCCCGCCTCCACGCCAACTGGATCTATCACAAGCGCTTCATCCAGGGCGACCACCGCGTCGACCGCTTCCTCGACGAAGAAGCCGCGCTCCTCCGCCGCTTCGCGGACCCGGCGTACAGGGAGTGGCTGGCGGATGAGCTGGCCACTGCAGCCGCGTAGGCTGGCGACCTCAAGTCGTCGCGGGGAGGTACCGTAAGGTGGAGCAACAAGGGAGTCCGGACCCGTTGGCCGCCACCAACACCGATACTCCCCCTCTCCACGCCAGTGGAGAGGGGGCCGGGGGGTGAGGTGACATGCAGCGACAGCAGCAGGCGATGGCTGCGGCGATGGCGGTCGCCGCGGAGCTCGGCCTCGTGGCCAACGACGCAACCGTGCTCCAGGATTCGTACCGGATCACGCTACGCCTGCTGCCGTGTGACACTCTCGCTCGGGTGGCCCCCGCCGAGGCCCAGGCGAGCGCGGAGTTCGAAGTGGAGATCGCGCGACGGCTCGCGGCCACCGCAAGCCCGGTCGCCGCGCTCGAACCTCGCGTCCCGCCTGTCGCGTACGTTCGTGATGGCTTCGTGGTCAACCTGTGGTCGTACTACGAGCCGACGCCACAATCGGCTGAGCCCGCCGACTACGCCCAGGCGCTCGAACGGCTGCACGCCGGCATGCGGGGAATGGAGATCGCCGCGCCTCACTTCACGAGCCGCGTCGCCGAGGCAGAAGAAATCGTGGGCAGCCGCGACCGTAGTCCCGAGCTCGCAGAGGAGGATCGCGCGCTGCTGATACGCACCTTGCGGACGGTGACGCGCGCCATCCTCGACCGTGCCGCTCCCGAGCAACTGATCCACGGCGAACCGCACCCCGGGAACTTGCTCCAGACGACGCACGGTCCCCGGTTCATAGACCTCGAGACTTGTTGTCGTGGACCTGTCGAGTTTGACATCGCCAGCGCGCCGGATGCGGTGGGTGCGCACTATCCGGGCATTGATCAGGCGCTGCTCCGTGATTGCCGGGTGCTTGGCGTTGCGCTGGTCGCATCATGGCGCTGGGACCACCACGACCGCTTTCCGAACCGCGCCGACGAGCGCCAGAACTACCTCAGCAAGCTGAGGTCGGCGCTGACGCGGGATTGGTAGCCGAGGCCCCCTGCGGCCTCGGGAGGCCATGCCACATCCTGACCCCCGCGGCCGCCGCCTCCGGCCGCAATCGGTGCAGCTTCAGCGGTTCGCCGCTCACACCACCAAACGTCCGCCACAACTCGATCCAACTCCCCCTCGCCCGCCGCAGCGGGAGAGGGGGCTGGGGGGTGAGGGCGGGATCGCGCCCGACTTGGCTCAATCGCCGACCCGAACCCCTCCCGGCGCGGTACGGCGGACGTTAGTCCGCCGCTCCCTTACGCTAAATCCACATGCTCGTCGTCCAGAAATACGGTGGCACCTCCGTCGCCGACGCGGACCGCATCCGCCACGTCGCGGGGCGCGTCATCCAGCGCGTCCGCTCTGGCGACCAGGTCGTCGTCGTCGTCTCCGCCATGGGCAACACCACCGACGAGCTCATCGACCTCGCCCTCTCCGTCGCCCCCGACCCCGACCCCCGCGAGCTCGACATGCTCCTCTCCACGGGCGAACAAATGTCCATCGCCCTCCTCGCCATGGCCCTGCGCGCCCTCGGCCAGGAGGCCGTCGGCCTCACTGGCCATCAGGCGGGCATCTACACCCGCGCCCAGTACGGCAGCGGCCGCATCGCCAGCGTGAAACCCGACCGCCTGCGCGCCGAGCTCGCCGCCGGGCGCGTCCCCATCGTCGCCGGCTTCCAGGGCACCACCGAGGACCAGGAGATCGTCACCCTCGGCCGCAACGCCAGCGACACCACGGCCGTCGCCGTCGCCGTCGCCCTCGAGGCCGACAAGTGCGAGAGCTACAAGGACGTCGAGGGCATCTACACCGCCGACCCTCGCATCGTGCCCACTGCGCGTAAGCTCAAGGACGTCTCCTACGAGGAGATGCTCGAGCTCGCCAGCCAGGGCTCGAAGGTCATCCATAACCGCGCCGTCGAGCTGGCGTCCGTCTACAACCTCGAGATCCTCGTCGCCTCGAGCATGGTTGACGCACCCGGTACCCTCATCCATGCGGAGGACAAGTTGGAAGAACGCAACCGCGTGCGCGGCATCGCGCACGACACCGACGTGGCGAAGATCACCATCCGCCACGTCCCCGACCGCCCCGGCATCGCCGCCGCCATCTTCGAGCCGCTCGCCGAGGCCGGCGTCAGCGTCGACACCATCGTCCAGAACGCCAGCGAACATAACCTCACCGACCTCACCTTCACCCTCGCGCGCAAGGACCTCCGCCGTGCCGAGAGCCTCATGCCCCAGATCTGCGCCGAAGTCGGCACCGAGACCTACGTCACCGACCCCAACCTCGGCAAGGTGAGCATCGTTGGCGTCGGCATCCAGACCGCCCACGGCTACGCCGCCAAGATGTTCCGCACCCTCACCGACGCCCAGATCAACATCCAGCTCATCTCCACCAGTGAGATCCGCCTCACCTGCATCATCGATGCCGACCGCGTCCCCGACGCCGTCCGCGCCCTCCACAACGCCTTCGAGCTCGAAACCCCGGAGTAGAGGCGTTTGCGGGCGACTTGACTCCCCGCCAGCTATACTGGACGCGTGAGTACGCGAGAATCGCTTCATGCCCTTATCGATCGCCTCACTGACGATGAGCTCGAGGAACTCTCGGAGCGGTTGGACGTAGCCGCATGGGAGCAGACGCCAGAGGATGAACTCGAGGCAGACGAGATAGCCGGCATGCTCGAAGGTCGGGCAGAACACGAGCGAGGCGAGACCGTCCGTGGCACCGACCTATTTCGACGACTCCAGCTCTGATGCCAGAGAGTGAGCCGTACGAGCTCCAGTTCTCCCGCCGGGCCGCGCGGTATCTTGAGCGACTCGATCGAGACCGGCAGGAGCGGATCGCCCAAGTTCTGCGGGGGCTGTGTGTCGACCCGTTTCGTCCGGGACTCACAAAGCCGCTCAAGGGCTTCCCGGGTGAACGGGCCGCACGCGTTGGCGGGTTGAGGGTTGTCTTCTTCGTGAATGCCGGCGAGCGCCGGGTGGAAGTAGATGACATCGCGCCACGTGGCCAGGTGTACAGACGGCTCGACTAGCGGTGATTCCCACCCCCTGACCAGCCTCGCCGCCTTTCGCCTTTCGCCGTTCACCTTCAGACTCCGCCACATGGGAGCACCCCCTCAACGACCTCCCAGCCCCCCAACCTTCCTGAAGTGGGCCGGCGGCAAGGCGAAGCTCGCGCCTGCCATCCTCGAACGCGCTCCCGCTCAGTTCGGCGCCTACCACGAGCCCTTCGCCGGCGCCGCCAGTGTCTTCTTCGCCTTCCACGCCGCCGGCCGCATCACCCGTCCGGGGAAGGGCCGCCTCACCGACGCCAACCCCGACCTCATCGAGTGCTTCACCGTCGTCCGCGATTGCGTCGACGACCTCCTCGGCGCCCTCGATCCCCTCGAGGCCGCCTACCTCCCCGCCGGCCACGACGCCCGCGCTTCCCTCTATTACGAAACGCGCGCCGACGCCCCCTGCGACCCCGTCCGTCGTGCCGCCCGCCTCATCTTCCTCAACCGCACCTGCTACAACGGCCTCTACCGCGTGAACCGCCGCGGCCAGTTCAACGTCCCTCACGGCCGCTACGCCCGTCCCCGCATCTGCGACGAGCCCACCCTCCGCGCCGCCTCCGGCGCCCTCCAGGGCGTCGAGCTCCACGCTGGCGACTTCGCCGGCGCCTGCGCCCTCGCCGAGCCAGGCGACTTCGTCTACCTCGACCCGCCCTACCACCCCCTCTCCCGCACCGCCCACTTCACCGCCTACACCCGCGACCCCTTCGCCCACGACGAGCAGCTCCGCCTGCGCGATACCTTCGACGCCCTCACCGCCCGCGGCGTCCACGCCATCCTCTCCAACTCCGACCACCCCGCCATCCGCGCCCTCTACGCCAACCGCGAACTCACCCTCGAAACCGTCCCCATGTCCCGCGCCATCAACTCCAAGCCCACCGCCCGCGCACCCATCGAGGAGCTGCTCGTCTCGAACATGCCCCGGTAGCTGCGCCCCACCGTGGGCGCGGGCTTTGCGACCGTCGGCCGCTGCGAGCGGGGAACGGTGGCAGGCACGTCCGGGATGATGATGCTCGCGCGAAAAAACGCGTCGGGAGCGCGTTCGAGCGCGTCGGAGCGCGTCAAATTCGATGTGCTCGCGGACGTGTTGGCCCGGCAAGACCATGGGCCGGGAACCGTCGGGAAAGCTGGGATGCATGCTCGCGATACTGGCGCGCGACACCGCGACGTCGAAGGGGCGGATGTCAGGAAGGTTGTCCGTCGCCGCCACCCTGGTGCGGCCCGGTGGGTGAGGGCCGGGCGGCCAGCACGTTACATCTCGGGTGCGCCCGCGCTTTTCCGGGAAAGAGCGTTAACTCGCGTCCCTCCCCCGCGTTATTACCGCCGACAGCTCTCGTGCCGCCCGCTGCAGCGTGGGGGGCCGTGCGTTGCTACATCCAGCGAAAGGTGATTGATCCTTGCATCTCAAAGCCGTACCTTTCGCAGAGCTTTACCGTCCCCGAGTCCACCTCTCGCGGGGTCCGATCAACCCCACGAGCGCCGGAGGCTCCTTGATCAACGTTGCATCTCCGAACCAGGGTTGGAACGCGGAGCAGGGCACTTGTCCCTCCTCCATCTTCCTTTCTCCCTTCACCGGCCCGCTCAACCGGGTTCCCCTCCCTTCCGGAGTGGAACCCGTCTTTATGTTGAGCGGGAACCCTTCCGCACTGCGGATGGGCCCACTTATTCCGCGAAAGGAGGGCTCTGCCCGCTTCCGCTAAGCGTCCAGGCGCGTCCACTCCCGTGATTGGGAGGGGATTTGAGGGAATACACGGAAGCAGTCAACAGACCTTCGACCGCACAAGAGGGAAAGCCCGGACCCGCCCGGACCCAGCGCCGGGGAAGGCGGAAGACGAGCGGGCGACCTCACAAGCATGTGACCCCATCCTTCACGCGCATGGCCGCCAGGCCATCGCAGGGGACGAAGGAAGGGGCCATCGCCCGCAAATCCGGGCGAGTCCGGATAGAGAGGAAAAGAGGCTCCCCGGCCTCCCACCCCTCAGGCAAGCCGGCCTAACACTCCGGCACAACCAGGAATGTCACGGGGCTCAGCCCCGAACAACGACTGGAGAGGTATTCAACTTGACCAAGCACATTGCTGATGCAACCAGCAGCTGGCGCACCCGCACGGGTCTCGCGCTTGTCCTGCTCGTTGCGCTGCTCGGCTCGGTGATCGCTCTGCGGAACGACGCCCGGGCTGACATCCCCAGCACTGTCGTGAGCATCGATGACAACGTGGTGTCGCCGGCGCCAGCCGGCACGGTTATCACCTACCTCGTCGTCACTGATGTCACGGGAGCTGTTGGGGGCATTACGACCAACACGACCCTGTCCTTTACGGTGGACTCGGCGAACCTCGTCAACTATGTCGAGAACAGCGCCACCGGACCGTGGGACACGACCGAGTGTTCGTACATCGCGCCCACGGTGACGTGCGTTGACGCCACCGGCCCGGTTGTCGATTCGACCGTCTCTGTGTCGTTCACGATCGTGCCTGGTGGCGACGGCGACGTCGATCCGCCGACGGCCTGCTCCGTCTTCGACGGTGGCGACGGCGTTGCCAATTGCGTCGCAGGCGCCAGCATCACGCCCATTGCTATCACTGCGGGTGCAACGGGCGAGGCTGCGGCCACGAACGTGATTGGGGACGACCATGTCTTCACCTTCACGCTCCAGCCGGGCTTCACCTGCGCCAGCGACGTCGATGACAGTGTGACTCGCGAGTGCGTCGCGGCTGACTTCACGGGTGCCGGCGCTGCTCTGATAACCGCTGGCCCGACCGTGACGGATGCGACGCTCGCAAATGCGAGCACGGTTACGGTCACGGTCTCGTCGGCCGCGCCAGCATCCGCTGACCTCACCCTGAACTATCGGTTCGAGGGTGACCCCGTCAGCGCGCTTGACGACATCGACGGCCTCACGGTCACGTCCGAGAAGGACTTCCTCAGCATCGCTGACTTCCTCGGCGAGGCCGTCGTGAACCACGTCGACATCGACCAGGGCTCTGAGAACGAAGCCGGCAACCCGAACGGACGCCTCGAAGATGACTTCGAGGATCTCGACGACGCCATCGGCTCGTTCCACGCGGCCTGCGTCTTCGATAGTCCCCTCGTGGCCGCGGACAACGCGTTCATCGAGTGGAACATCGAGGACACCGAACTGAATCCGACGGTCAGCCTCTTCGACGAGCTCTCCGGTGATGACTTCAGTGAGCTCGGCGGAATCGACGTCGGTGACGTGCCCTGCGCCCGCTGGGCATCGGCTGCCGTTGGCGACCAGGAGATCTCCGCCACCTACGATCCAGACGGCGACGGCCCGATCGACGGCGAAGCCATCCTGTTTGACGGCATCCAGTCCGAAGGCGCCGAGCAGCCACTCGTCAAGGAGTGGAACTCGATCGACTCCACCATCATCGTTGCCGTTAGCGGCGTGGTTGATGGGGACGGCGAGCAGAGCATCTCGGGTAACACCCTCGAGCTCAGTAACTTCGGGAACGTCACGGACTCTTCCACGAACTGTGGCCGCGACAAGGACAACAGTGGCACCTTCTGGTGCGGCGCTCGCGCCAACCAGGACGGCACCACGGTTTCAGTCGCCGGCACGCTCAGTGAAGATGGCCTTGTGAACGCCAACGGCCGCTCGTTCATCGAGTACACCCTGGGCAGTCACACCACCCACTACAACGGCCCGATCGACGGCGCCGAGACCACATTCACCATCAGCGGCTCCTGCGGCTCCGCCCGCATCGAGGACCCGCAGGATGGCAGCGTGTTCGTCATCTCGAACGACGGCGACGACGACGTCACCGTGCTCAGCAGCAACTACGGTATCGGCTTCACCATCTTCCCGACTGATGACGGGGAGCCGGCGGATGCTGATAACGCGGACTGCCAGCCCGGCGATGACCTGACGATCACCATCACCACTGGCCAGCAGGTCGTGCTCACCAGCGCCGAGGATACCGCTGCTCCGGAGACGGTCAGCGTCAACTTCTTCGCTCAGCAGCTCGCCAAGCAGCCTCTGCTCGCGTGGGCCGGCCAGCGAATCGTTCTCCCGCACGAGTGGGGCGACAGCTTCGGCTGCTTCGCTGGTGACTTCGATGTCGCGCAGTACGAAATCGAAAGCGGCAGCGGAGCTTTCGTGCAGGACAGCCACCTCGGCCTCCCTGACGGTGACGAGGTGTTCAACGCCTCGCTCGGCGGAGTCACGGATCCGGACGACTTCAACTTCGATGCGCTCTTCAACGAGTGCGTCTCGATCGCCATTTACGAGCAGGAGTTCCAGGGCCAGGTCGACATCAAGGCCAACCTGATTGACTGCACCGGGTTTGACGGCGACTTCCAGTTCGCCGACAACTGCGTCGCGACCGGCGTCGTCCACAACTTCCTCGTCTACTACATGGAGTTTGAGGACATCACGCTCGGCGTCGTTGGCGGCGAACGGTCCTTCCACAACAACGGTCCGTTCGACGCGACCGGTGATCCATGGGACGAGACAACCGACACCGCCACCGCTACCGCAAACGTGTCAGCAGACGTCCTGCTCCGCGCCCGCGTCCGCGGCTGGTTCAAGACGGATAGCCTCGACACCTCGGGCACCAACCGCCCGGCCCTCGATGGCAAGCCTTCGGGCCGCCACGTGATGCCGGACGACTGGCTGCTTCTTGCTGGTGGCGCGACAGCTCCGCTGTTCCGCCCCAACTACGACACCATGCTCACCCCCGGCGGCGCGTACGCCTGCGGTGCCCCTGAGGCATGCGCTTCGTCCACCGTCTTCGGTGCGGCCGTGAGCACGATTCCGAACGCCCCCGTCGTGGGGCCGTTCAGCCTGCTCGATCCAGGCCCGGGCACAAACAGCGCCGAGTTCGGCTTCGACGATGAGGATGGCGACACGAGCGATGCTCGCGAGACCTTCCTGCCCGACGGCATGATCAACAAGTGGGACGCCCCGATGCCACCCGCCCTCGTCACGTTCTCCTACGTGAACGAAGTCGGTACAGTCGCGGCTGCCACTTCCAGCGGCTTCCTGAAGGATGCTGACAAGTTCAGCGAGATCTACGGTGGCCAGAACCCGTACTACCACCAGGCCATTCCGGAGTCCCCCGTCCTGAACCCACAGAATTACCTCTGGGACAGCTGGGGAGACGACTTCAACGCCGGTGATGACGACGACGACGGCTACTACGCCTTCTGGGAGTCGGTACTTGATAACCGCTTCCCGGGCTCGGCTGCGCAGTCGGCTCACATCAATAGCTCGGTGCTCGCGGCCATCAGGGCCTACGTCAACTCGATTGACACGAACGCCAATGCTGCTCGCATCAAGAACGTCTACAGCGATAACCACGGCGAGGCCATGGTCTTCGCCAACGGCGACTTCCGCCTGGCGTTCACCGACTGCGAGACCAACGTCATTGGTGGCGGCAAGCACTGCGCGCTCGACGATGTCGTCGGCACGTCCAGTATCTTCGCTGTCGCCGACTACCCCGACTTCAAGAAGAAGCCGCAAATCGCCTCGACCCCGGTGGACCTCACCTGGACGTGGGGCGGCTACAAGGAAGTCACCATCGAAGACGGCGAAACTGACCAGTTCAAGTACATCGTCTTCCGCGCCCTCGACCGCGACGGCTTCTGCAACCTGCCGTTCGTGCAGGAATTCCAGTTCGATACGGCCGTGGACACAGTGGGCGGCGGCGACAACAACGGCGCTCTCAAGCCCGTCTGGCTGACGCTGGCCGTTGGTGGCACCAAGACCTTCACGAACACGGGCATCCCGTCGCTCGTGAACCCGTCCGTCAGCCTCCACCCGGTCCTCTCGTCCCTGGACGATGACCAGGTCATCCTCGACCTGCCGTTCGGCATCGATCCCGTGGAGTCCGTGGACTTCACCATCGACGCCGGCGAAGGCATCATCCTCGGCACGAGCGGCGGCTCGCTCGACGCGACGAAGCGGTTTGCGTCTGGTGTCCCGACGTTCTCCACCCAGCTCAACACCACCCTGAAGGAGTTCGCTCCGCTCAACGGTGGCTCGGATGAGTGCCAGGCCTGGATCCGCGTATCCAACAGCCTGCTCGGCATCCTCGACGTTCTGGTCACCGCTCACGACGACGAAGGCGACATCATCAACGACGTCATCGTGGACTTCCAGGACACCTTCGATTACACCCTCAGCTTCCGCTGGAGCCTCATCACGTGGGTCGGCCCGGACAACATCCCGGTAACCGACGCTCTTGGTGGCACAGGCGCCAACGAAGAGGGCAACGACATCACCGCCCAGGTGACGGCTGTCTACGGTTGGGACCAGGCCGCTCAGCAGTGGCTCGGGTTCTTCCCGACCGGTGTTGACGTGCCAGGCGCCAACGACCTGACGGCCCTCGAGACCGGCCAGGCCTACTGGATCGCCATCGTCGGCCCCGGCAGCGTTACCTGGACCGTCGCCACGGACGTCGGCCCCTAAGCGTCACCTTCACTCACCCTTGCCCGCCCTCCTTCACGAAGGAGGGCGGGTAAGGGATGAGGGGTGTACGTTCGGCCGTAACGATTCGATTGGAGCAAACCAGCATGACCAAGGTTCTCAAGATGCTCGGGAGCATTGGACTGGCGGCAATGATGGGTGTGGCTCTGCTCGGCGCCTCCGTGGCCCTGGCAGAGTCTCCCCCGAACCCGCCGTCTCGCTTTGCGGGAACAGTGACCGTTGATGGCGTCAAAGTCGCCAGCGGCACCGTCATCGAGGCCCGTATCGGCAGCACATCCTGTGGGACGACAAGTACGTTCGACCAGGGTGGCAATGCCAACTACGTCCTCGATGTGCCCGCACTCGATCCCGGTGCAACCCCGAACTGCGGCACGGAAAACGCAGCGGTATCGTTCTTCGTTGGCGGCCAGTTGGCCTCTCAGACGGGGAGCTGGAAGAACTACCAGCTCAACGTGCTGAACCTGACTGTCGTCTCCGCCACTGCGACTCCGCCCGGCGGTGGGACCACGACAACTCCCACTCCGAAGGTCCCCGATACCGGCAATGGCGCCGGGACCACTGGGACCAGCGAAGGCTCGCCAGCAATCCTGCTGTTCGCAGCCCTCGGCCTCGGCGCCGTCGCCTTTGGCGTCGGTGGTGCCGCAGTCGCCCGCCGCAGCCGCTAACCCGGCTCACTCGGGTAACACAACATGAAGAAGCCCCGCGTAAGCGGGGCTTCTTCGTGTCATTGCGAGGCTCGCATGGAGCCCGACGCGTTAGCGAGGGTGCACAGGTCCCGTGCCCACCACCGGCCGTCCCGATCCGACTGCCATCCCCCCGTTCGCCGCAACGCCTCCCCGCGCTACCCTCGCCGCAAACCCCCTTGGAGGCTCTCCCGTGGCCCCATCGCCGCCGCTACACCCCTCGCAGCCACGCCTCCACTGCGAACCCGCCCAAAGTGGCAATCGAAGTAGTCCCCGAACATATGCCTGAACAGGCCCCAACCAACCGCGAACCAACCAAATCACCTGTTGAACAGGTCGTTTTTTATTGTCGCGCGCTGCCGGGTTCTCGCGGCTACGGCGCCACTGCCGCCAGCGGCCGGCGCTCCGGCTCCACGCCCGCGCTCCGCAGCGCCGCCCCCAACTGCTCCGCCGTGAACGGCTTGCGCACCAGCCCCGCGATGCGGCGCTTCACGTCCGCGTCGATGTGCTTGTCCGCCGCGAACCCCGTGCACACGATCACCGGAATGTCCGGCCGGATTGCGGCCAGCTCGTAGTACGTCTCGCTGCCAGTCATCCCCGGCATCACCAGGTCCAGTAATACTGCCGAGAAGCGCTCCGGGCGCGCCCGCACCAGCTCAACTGCGACCGCCCCTCCCGCGCTCGCCGCCACGCTGTACCCCAGCTGCCACAGCGTCGCCGTGGTCGCCCGTCGCACCATCTCGTCGTCATCCACCACGAGCACCAGGTTGCCGTCGCCGGGATCTGTGATCGTGGGCGCCTGCAGGTTGGTCTGCAGCAGCGGGAGACGGATGGTGAAGCAGGTGCCCACGGCTCCGCTCTCTACTGCGATGTCACCGTGGTGGCCCTGCACGATCCCGTAGGTGATCGCCATTCCCAGCCCCGTCCCCGAGCCCGCGGGCTTCGTCGTGAAGAACGGCTCGAAGATGCGTGTGCGCGTTTCCTCATCCATCCCCGGGCCGTCATCGGCGATGGTCACCACCGCCTCGCCATCCTCGACGTGCAGCCGGATGGCTACGCTTCCCCCGGCTGGCATTGCGTCCCGCGCGTTCAACACGATGTTTACCAACGCCTGCTGCACCTGCCCGGAGTCGCCCTCCACCGTCACGGGCGCCTCTGGCAGCTCCACGCTCACCAGCAAGGAGTCGTGCATCGCCGGCTCCGTCAGGCGCACGGTGTCCTCGATCACCTGCCGCAGGTCGATCGGCCCGAACCGCACGAGACCGCCCCGCGCGAAGGAAAGCAGCCGGCCCGTCAGGTCGGCCGCGCGGTGAGCCGCTTCTTCGATTAGCGTGAGATTCTCACGGTCGTCCCCCTGGAGCCCCGGCGACCGCTTCAGCAAGCCCGCGAAGCCCAGGATCGTGGTCAGCAGGTTGTTGAAGTCGTGGGCCACCGCGCCGGCCATCGTCCCGAGCGACTCCATCTTTTGGCCCTGGAACAACTGCCGCTGGAAGGCTCGACGCTCCGAGGCCTCTCGGCCCAGCACCAACACCGCGTCCCGGCCCGCCACGCTCATGGGCGAGGCGACCACATCCACGTCGACCTCGCTCCCATCCTTTCGGAGATAGCGCCGCTCGAGCGTCTTCCGTTCGTCCCCCGCGTCCACGGCCGCCGGAGCGGCCTCGGGAATGTCAGCCGCGTTCGCCACGAGGTCCTCGAGCCGCTTCCCGCGCAATTCCTCCGGGGTGTAGCCCAGCGTGGCCGCGGTGTGTGGGTTCGACTCCAGCACGCGGTGCGACTCCGCGTCGAACACGAAGATCATCTCCGCGGCGTTGGAAACGAGCGACCGGTACCGCGATTCGCTCTCGGCCAGCGACTCCAGCGCTGTCGCCCGCTCGAGGGCCAGCGCAAAAGGGCCAGTCACCGTCATCAGCAGGTCCACGTCCTCCTGGGTGAAGCGGTTCGTGCCCACGCCCCAGAAGGCCAGGGCGCCATCGACCTCACCCCGCACCACCAGCGGAAGCTCGAGCGCCGAGAAGAGCCCCAGCTCCATGAGCCCTCGCGCATACCGCTCGCTGGCCTGCTCCTGTCGCATGTCGTGGACCAGCGTCGCCACAGGGTCCTCGATGAGGCTGGCCAGCCGGAACCACTCAAGCGGGGCGACGTCCGCAATCGTTTCGCGATCCACAATCTCCGATTCGTACGCGAGGATGCGGGCCTGGCGTGCTTCCTTGTCGAATCGAAGCACTCCGCAGTGCTCCGCGCCCACCATCACCCGGCATTCGTGCAGAAACCGCGACGCCAGCTCCTCCAGCCCTCCCGCCGGAGTGAGCGCGGTCAGTGCCCGGATCATGTGGTCCATGCGCGCGGCGCGCGCCAAGACCTTCGAGCGCCCTGCACTCTCGCGCGACGACACCTGGTCACACAAGGCCCGGTCCGAAACGGCCACGAACAGTCCCACCTGTTGTCAGGGTTCGCAATCCACCGCCACCGCGTCCTCGGCCATCCTAAGTAGGACCTTAACCAGCAGGTATCAGGGACTACCCGCACTTGTCGGCAGGTGGTCATAGCTGCAATGCCCGAACGTTCTAGGCACAACTACGGAATGAGCGCTAGTGCGACCAACTGGCGGCCACTCCCATCACCAGGAAGTACGCCTCCCCCGGCGTCAGCATGAACGCGCTCGACTCGCCCGGCCGCCACGTCTCCCAGGCGCCAGTCTGCACGTTCCACCGGAATACCTCGATGACCTTCCCGCCCAGCGGCTCCATTCCGCGCCCCACCGGCAACTCGGCACCCGCGTAGGTCACCAGGTTCAGCCCCGGCTGCAGGTCCAGGACAGCCTGCGCCTCCACGGGCGCCGGTTGGGGCTGTGTCGCCGGAGGCGTTGGCTTGGGGGCCGGCGTCGAGGTCGCAGGCAAGACAGGAGGGACCGTGGGCGTCGCGGTCGCCGTCGAGGGCGGCGGCGGAGGTGGCTCCCCGCCCGTGTCGTTCACCGTCCCGAAGTCCAGCGTCCACGCCCCACCGGAGTAACCAACACCCGCGACCACGTACCCCGTGTGCAGGATGTTCGCCCGATGCCCGGCCGAGGACATCCAGGCCCCGACCACAGACGCCGCCGTCGGGTAGCCCCAGGCAATGTTTTCGGCGGCGGATGCCGAGGGGTAGCCGCAGGCGCTGGCACGCTTGCCCGGCCCCCGGCCAAGTGAGTCGGTGTGGGACTGCATGCTCTGCTGGTCTTCAGACTTCCATGCTGCCGCCCGCGAGAGCCCCGGTGACGCCAGCAGCGCCAGCATCCCGGTCCGCTCCCGCTCGGCGTTCACGAGCGACAGCACCTGCATCTCCACGCTGTCCATGTCGCCTGTGCTGGTATCGCAGTTCGTAGCCGCGCCTGCCGGGCTGCCCATGCCGCGCGAGGCCACGGCGAGGCCGAGTGCCGTCACGCCGAAGAATGCAACCCATGGGACCCTGCCGGTCATGTCCACCTGTCCGCGGCAAACTGCCCAGCCGGGCCGCCGCGCTCACGCGACCCTACCGCCCGGCGCTCCTTCGGCCAGCTCCGCTCCCACCATGCTCTCTAACGTTTTACCAACATTTTACACTCCGGATACAGGCGGCTCGTTCCGTCGCGTGGCCTCCGCTCGCTTGCTCCACCAGCGTCTATGCCGAATGGTGGGACAAACGTGAAGCCGACCCACATTCTCCTCACCCGCCACGGTCAGACCGTCACCAACCGCGAAGGCCGATTTTGCGGGCACTCGGAGACCGCACTTACCCCGCTCGGAGTCGAGCAGGCACGCGCCCTGGGACGGCGACTGGCAGGCACGAGGATCGACGCCGTCTACACGAGCGACTACTCCCGGGCCATCGACACGGCCGCAATCATCCTCGAGGGCCGCCGCCTGACGCCCTCGTTCGACCCCGACCTTCGCGAGCTGTGTTACGGCGAGTGGGAGCAGCGCCGTGAACGCGATGTCGCGCGGACAGGCGCATGGCGTGAGGAGTTCGCTCGCATGCGCGCCGAGGACCCCGCGTGGCGCCCTCCCGGCGGAGAGACCATCCATGAGGTACGCGCGCGCACGATGGCCGCACTTGACCGCATCGGGGCCGCCCAGACGGGGCGGACGGTCCTGGTGGTCACGCACGGGACAGCCATCAACTGTATGCTCGCCGCCGTGCTGGGGATGGCGCCCGAATTCACCTTCCGTATCTCCGTCGCGAACTGCGGCCTGAACCGCCTGCTCAACTCGCGCGGCCGCTACACCGTCCTATCACTGAACGACACGGCCCACCTCGTGGGCATCGAGTCGCCCGCGTGATACCAATCGGCGATAGCCCACGTTCCCGCACGACACCCTGGGTCACCTACGCGTTCATCGCCGCCAACGTGCTCGTCTGGCTGTACACCCTGTCGCTTTCCGATGCTGTCCCCGCGAGCCCGCTCGAGGCCCGCCGCCAGTTCAACGAGCAGACGACCGGCGTCTGCTACGGCTTCGAGACCCGGCCCAGCGATCGCGATCGCTTCTACTGCGAACGCTCGTTCCAGCCGCAGGAGTTCTTCGATGTCGTCGCCGGCGATCCCATCTTTCCCGGCGTCAACGAGACACAGGCCCTCCTCTCGATCCTCACCTCGATCTTCATGCACGCCGGCTGGCTCCACATCATCGGCAACCTGCTCTTCCTCTGGGTCTTCGGCGACAACGTCGAGGATCGCCTCGGTCACATCGGCTATGCACTGTTCTACGTGGCGGGCGGCGTCTTCGCCGCGCTCTGCCAGGGCGTTGCCGACCCGGATGCCGTCATCCCGAATGTCGGTGCCAGCGGCGCCGTCGCAGCCGTCCTCGGCTCCTACCTAGTCCTCTTCCCGCGCGCCACGGTCAACGTGGTCATTCCCATCTTCATCCTCATCTTCATCCCGATACCCATCCCGGCCGCGCTCATGATCGGCATCTGGTTCCTCCAGAACCTCCTCGCCGGCGTGGCGAGCGTGAGCGAGACCTCGGCCGGTGGGGGCGTCGCGTTCTTCGCCCACATCGGAGGGTTCGCTTTCGGCTTCCTCCTCACACTCCTGGTACTCCGCCCCTTCCTCCGCCGCCCTCCCCGCTACGCCCTCGATTGACGCCGAACAGGAGTCGCGGCCCTCTGTGGCCGCTGGCGGAGCCGAGAAATCGAAGCAGCCAGTGCCAACGTGACTCTCACCGGGCCTGACGGACCATCAGAGGCGCGAGCCTGAACGACCGGTGTCTATCCGGAGTCTCCGTTGCCCCGCAGGAAATCCTCCACGTCCTTCAGCAGCTCATCCGCGCTGGGCAGCTCCGCACCCTGGTCATCTTCCTCGTCCTCTTCCATGTCCTCGCCGTAGTGCTCTTCCAGCGTCCGCACGTACTCGACGATCTGCGAATCTCCGCGCGAAGCCTCCTCCACCCGGGCGAGGAAGCGCTCGCTCTCCTCCTCCAGGTCGCCGAGCGGGGGCATCAGGCCCAGCACCGGCTCCAATGCCCGCAGCAGCGCCGCCGTCGCCGCCGGGTTCTCCTCCACGTTCAGGTAGTGCGGGATGCCCGCTGCCATGCTGATCAATGGCACTTCCCGCTTGCGCAGCTCGTCGTGCAGCACCCCCAGGATGCCTGTGGGCCCCTGGTACATCGACCGCCCCAATCCGAACTTCGCCGCCAGTGCCGGGTCCGCCGAGCTCCCCGTGACCGGGATCGGCCGTGTGTGCGGAGTTGCCGCCTGGCGTGCCACCAGGGTGCACACCAACGACGGTTCCAAGGCCGCAAGAGCATCGGCCAGTTGCACCGCGAACGAGCGCCAATTCAGGTTCGGCTCAGCACCCGAGACAATGACGATGTCGTGCGCCGCGTCGGGCAGCTTTGCGGCGAATGCCTCGTTCTTTGGCCAGTTCAGCTCCCGGATGCCCTCCGGCCCGATGGACACGGTGGGCCGCGTCTCGGAGAAGACGTAGTACTCCTCCGGGTCGATCTCGAGGAAGCGCTCCGCGCTGTAGGCTTCCACCAGGTGCTCCGCCACGTCAGTCGTCACGGTCCCTGTATCGCTCCAGCCCGTGAACGCCATGATCACGATCGGAGTGCGCAGCCCTTCGACAGGCGTAAGTTCGAATCCATCCACGATCTGATCATTGTACGCGTCCCGGCCTTGCGGTCTTGCGCTACGAGCCGTCTCCCAGCGAACGCCCGCGTCGCCAGTACATCG
Organism: Dehalococcoidia bacterium; assembly: GCA_040877955.1. GTDB lineage: Bacteria > Chloroflexota > Dehalococcoidia > Tepidiformales > Tepidiformaceae > JBBDMZ01. The sequence continues at coordinate 105,473 of JBBDMZ010000013.1, forward strand.
GCGCCGCCGAACCGCCCCGGCGCAGCAACACCACCTCGGCCATGATTGCGATCGCGATCTCCTCGGGCGTCTCCGCGCCAATGTCGAGGCCGATCGGGGTGCGCACACGTTCCAGTTCGTCCGGGTCGAATCCGTCCGCCTTGAGGTGTGCCAGCACTGCCGAGGTTCGCCGCTTCGACCCGATCATGCCGACGTACCCGGCGCCACGTCCCAGCGCATGTCGCAGCGCGAGCTCGTCCTGCTTGTGGCCGCGCGTGACCATCACCACGCTCGTGTTGGCATTGATAGGGAGGCCGTCGAGCGCCTCTTCGTAGTCCTGGCAGAGCACCTGGTCCGCTTCCGGTAGCCGCTCCGGGTCCGCGAAGTCCTCTCGGTCGTCGATCACCACCACATGGAAATCGAGGAAGTCGGCCAGCTTCACGAGTGACCGGCCGATGTGGCCCGCTCCCACCACCACGAACATTGGCTTCGCCTCGAGCACTTCCGCGTAGATGCTCGTGGCTCCCGCCACCGTGCGGTCGGTGAGGCCGCTTTCAGTCACATAGAGCGTCTCCGCGGCGTGCCGGGCGAACATGCCTTCCGCGTGACCGGCCAGGAGCTCATCGAGGGATCCCGACCCCAACGTCCCCATGCGCCTGCCGTCACGCTCCACCAGCAGGCGGCTCCCCGGTGCGAGATCAGTCGGGCCTGGTTCCAGCACGGACGCTACCACCACCGGCTCACCGCCCTGCGCCGCTTCGAGCAACCGTTGTGTCAGGTTCAGCACAACGTCAGTCTACTCGCGGGGCTGCCCCTTGGCTCTCCATCGCTCCCATGTCGGCCAGCATCTGCTGCGACGCCAGCGTGATAGCCTCCACGGCGCGGTCGAACGCCTCGACGTTTTTCTTTGCCGGCTGCCGGTAGCCGCTAATCTTGCGCACGAACTGCAGCGCGGCTGCCTCGATGTCTTCGCCCACTGTGATTTCGCCCTGCCGGCGCAATTGCTTGATGCTCCTGCACATCCTCAGGCCTCCTTCGGGTGGAAACGTCGCTGCAACACGTCGTCCAGCGTCTCCCCGAGCGTCGCTTCCAACTGTGCCAGGTGCGCTGCGTCGTGGTCGGCAATCGCCTCCACCCACGTTCGGACAGTGAACGTACCGCGACTCGGGTGGGTGCCCTCGCGCTCCCAGTCTTCCGGGCGGAGTCCGGACAGGACGTTCAAGGTGGCCTGGCGCTGCAAAGCGAAGTCACCGAGCAGTTGTTCCTTCCGATCGCGAGTGCGGTTTCGTGCATCGGCCCATGCCAGCTCGTCGAAGTCCGTAAGGACCGGCTTGTCTTCCGCCAGCATTCGCATGATGCGCAGTCCTTCACACAGCGCCTCGCAGTCGCGATAGTGCGCGACGATGGTGCGCGCGCTCCATTCCCCGGGGGAGCTGCTGTCGAGCTGCTCTTCAGTCGCCTCCGCTACAAGGTGGGCCAGCTGCTTGGGCGTCGCTGCCAGGCGCTCGAGGAGTGGAGGAACCGTCATGGCCGTTCGGCGCGGGTACCGCTCTCCCGGAGCAGACGCATGAATTCGTCGTCGCCTTGAAGTGCCTGCAGCTTCGGGTCGGCTGCCGCCTCACGCGCGTACGCCGGGTCGATCTCGAGCGCCCGGCTGACGTGCCGCAACGACTCGTCGCGGTTGCCCAGCGTCGCCGCCGCCTGCCCCGCGCCGTAGTGCGCCGCGGCATCGTTGTTGTCGAGCGATGTCGCCTCGCGGAAGTCCACCAGGGCCGCGGCCGCATCGCCCCCATGCAGATGCGCCAGGCCGCGGTTCACCATCACAGTCGTATCGGCCGGGTCGATCGCCAGGGCCGCGTTGAAGTCCTGGAGCGCCTCTGGATAGGACGCCCGGTACAGGTGCAGCATCCCGCGGTTGTTCAGCGCGTCGGGGTCGTTCGGCTGTAGGCGAAGGGCGTCGTTGTAGTCCGCCAGCGCGCCGTCGTACTCCCCTGCGCGTGTCCGCGCGTTCGCGCGGTTGTAGTACGCCGCTATCAGCTCGGGCGCAAGCTCGATGGCCTTCCCATAGCGCTCGATGGCAAGGCCGTACTGCCCGACGTTGAAGTACACGTTGCCTTCGTCCAGGTGCGACTCCGCGTCGCGCTGGCCCAGGGCGGCGATGTTCTGGCCCGGGAGGGTCGCCAGCGCCTCCTCTACCGATTCCGGGAGCGCCTCATCTGGCGCGGTCTCAACGCTCACTTCGGCGACTACGGTCTCCACCACCGCTTCGGCGGCTGGCTGCCGCGCCAACTGCTCGAAGTAATTTGTGAGGAAGTCGCCTTCTGCCACCGCTGTTTCCGCTTCCGACGCGGCTTGCGCGATTGCCTCGGTGACCGGCAACGCCATGGCGTCTTCGGCCTCGATCGCCTGCTCCACGTGCTCGCCGGTCACCTCGCTCACCGGCGGGCGTGTGTGGTGCGATGGCTCGACATCCGCGATGTCGCTTGCCATGCCCTCCGGCTCGCCCACGACTTCGCTGACCGGCGGCGGCGTGTGGTGCGAGGGCGGCTCGTCCGTGACCTCGATTGAATCAGCGAGGGTTGCGTCAGGTGCCCCTCCGCGCCCGTTCACATCATGATGAGAGGCAAGGTCGTGTCCCAGCTCGCCCATCGGCTCCGCGACCGCCGCGAGCGGGGCGGGCATGCCCTCATCTCGCTCGTCCGCGAGCACTTCCTCCGGCAGCACCACGCCGGATTCAGTGAGCATCCCCGGCGCGCCTTCGGCACTCTCGCGGAGTTCCTCCAGCTCGAGTCGCGGGTCATCTGGCTCCTCGTCGATGGGCAGCTCCGAAATCGGGGGAAGGGGCGCGTCCGGCCCGAATGGCGCCGGTGCCACGCGCGGGCGGCTGAGGATGCGCAGTGCGATGAGCGCGCCAGCGGCTCCAATGGCCGCCATCACCACCGCCAGCGCCAGCAGCTTCTTCACCTGGTCGCCTCCCGTTCTGCCCGTTGCTCGAGCAGGTGCTCCGTCACCGCTATCAGACCGTTATACGCGTAAATCAGGTAGTCCCGGGGGTGGAGGTCCAGTTTTTTCTTCGTCTCTTTTCGGGCCGTAACCGGGTCCCACGAGCCCGTCAGCTCGATGCTGTCATGGTCGATCCCGAACTCAAGCTCGTAGAGCTCGCCGTCCTCCGCCACCACCACGCATCCCAGGTCGTTGCGTGCCGCCGGGCCGGGGTCGCACTCGATCGCGTGCGTGAAGAGCGCGTTCGGGAACGGGGGGAACGGATCGAGCTCCGCGCACGCTTCCTTGAGGAGCTGGTCCAGCTGCATCGCAGCACGCTCCAGGATGTTGTCGGCCTGTGTCTTGCGGAGAAGCGCGTCGGTTGTCATATCTAGGAGAAGTATAGGATGCCTTCGAGTACCGCTTCACCCCCTGGCCTCCCGGCTTCCACGTCAGGACATCCTCAGGACCTCGTCCGCGACGAGCTGGGTGTTCTCCATCGGGATGAAGTGCGAGTGCTCCGGCAACGGGACATCCTCGCCCCGTGGGAACGCCGCCGCCAGGCCCGGGAACGTCGGAGAACCACTCATGTCGATGGGCGCATCCTCGTTTCGGCCGCGGGCTCGGAGCACGCGCACCCTCAGGTCCAGCGTCGCAATCTCGTCGTAGAGGTCCGCGCTCGCCGATCCTGCGTACACGGCCGCTTCGATTCTCGGGGGACAGGCGAGTTCGAAGCCCTCGCCGTCCGGGTTCGGCAGCAGCCCGTAGTCGCAATAATCCTTCAACACCGCCGGCTCCCAGCTAGTGAACGGCCGTCGCGCCCGGAAGCTCTCGAACATCTGCCCGGGCGAGTCCCACTGGTTTCTCCGCCGGGAGGCGAAGTGTTCGCCCAGGATGCCGCGGCCATACTGCTCCCGCGCCAGGATCACGGGATCGAACAAGATGAGGGACCGAAAGATACCTGGCTCCAGTGCCGCTGCGTGGGTCACAGCATGCCCGCCCTTCGAGTGCCCGACCGCGATCCATCCGTCCGCCGACATCGCCTGTGCCACTCCGGCCACATCTTCGCCGAAGCGGTGCCAGTCGTAGGGAGGCTCCGGCTTCTCGCTCCGCCCGTGCCCCCGCATGTCGATGGCAATGCAACGCCGCCCGGGCAGCTTCGCCACCACCTGGTCCCACAGGCGCGCGTGGAACCCGGTCGCATGCGCGAAAAACACCGGAACGCCCTCGCCCGCCCACTCGAACACCGCGAGCTCGACCCCATTCACGCGGATTTGGGACTCGATTGGTTCGCCCATGGCCAAGCAGTCTACCTCTCCCGCCGCGATCAGATGACGATCGCGACAGCCACGTCGTTCTGTTGGGCCCACATTCACGGCAACGGCAACTGCACCACACCGACCCCCCAGTCGTCTGGCGTACCAGCCAGCAAGAGCAGCTCCAATTCGTCAATCGACATGCGGCGGCCGATTCGACGAGGCACAGCAATGACCGGGGGCACCGCTACCCCCTTCGCGACCAGTTCCAAAGCTAGCGGATAAAGCGTCTTCACATCGTGAGTCAGGACCACCCTCCTCGCTTCCAGCGCCACCGCAAGAACATCGGGATCGACTGACCTGATGGCCGCGATCGCGCGCAGCGGAAGCCAGTCAAGGTCGGGAATCCTTCTCGTAAGCCCACGTATGATTGCCTCATCGAAATCGTGGTCAGTCAGGATGCGTGGCACGCATCTCCGCCAACCGCTTCTCCAGCTTGGCGCGCAGCCCTACCTGAGGAGGGAACTTCTCCTCCCACTTACGAATCGCCTCTTGCTCCTCACGGTCGATTTCTGCAAGCCACGCATCCACATCCTTCTGGTGCTCGTGGTAGTAACCGATGAGGCGATCGATCTCTCCGCGGGAGAGCTCCGGGAGGGCTTCCATAAGCTCCTCTGGCGTATCACCCCGTAAATACCAGGCCATGAAGTAGTCGTAACGCGCGCCGGACTGAGACGCGACCACCTCGCCGTCCTCTCGCACTCGCAGGGGGGGCGGATCTTGAGCCACGCAGAAGGGGATCGCCGTCGTCATGCGCCAAGTGTACCAAACCGCCAGGATCACCCCGCGCGGACGTAAGAACCCCGTGCCCCAGCCGCCTCCCCGGTGTAGACTCAACCACCCGGGAAGATATGTTCACGCATCTACACACTCATACCGAGTATTCACTCCTTGACGGCATGTCCAAGATCGCGCCCCTCATGGATCGTGTGCGGGAGCTTGGCATGGAGTCCGTGGCCATGACCGACCACGGGGCCCTCTACGGCGCCATCGATTTCTACCGCGAGGCGCGGGACCGCGGCATCAAGCCCATCATCGGCGTGGAGGCGTACGTCGCCCAGGGTACGCGCCATAGCCGCGAACGGGGCGACAATCAGCCCTACCACCTGCTCCTCCTCGCCCGCAACCTCGAGGGCTACAAGAACCTCATCGCCCTCACCACCAAGGCAAACCTGGAGGGCTACTACTACAAACCCCGCATCGACCGCGAGCTGCTCGAGCAGCATGCCGCGGGGCTCACGGCGCTCAGCGGGTGCCCCTCTGCCGAGTTCCATCGTCGCATCCAGGAGGGCGACCGCGATGGCGCCATCGATGTGGCGAAGTGGTACCGCGAGGTGTTCGACGGGCACTACTTCCTCGAAGCGCAGGACCACGGCGACGAGAAATTCTCGCGGTTCAATCCCACCATCGGGGCAATCGGCCGCGAGCTGGGCATCCCCGTCGTAGCGACCAATGACAGCCACTTCACCCTCCCCACTGAGGCCGACGCGCACGACGTCCTCCTCTGCATCGGCACCAACGCCACCGTGGACCAACAGGACCGTTTCAAGATCGATGGGACGGGCTACTGGGTGCGAAGCGAGGCCGAGATGCTCGCCCTCTTCCCCGAGAATCCTGAGTGGATCTCGAACACCCAACTCGTCGCTGGCGCCTGCGACCTCGAGCTCACCTTCGACCGCCAGCTCCTGCCCGAGCCGCCCATACCCGCCGGCGCGGCCAGTGACGAATACCTCGCCGAGCTTTGCATGCGCGGGCTCCACCAACGCTTCCCGAACGTCACGCAGGAGCTCACCGACCGCCTGGCGTACGAGCTCGACGTGCTCAAGCAGACCGGCTTCACCGACTACATCTACGTGGTCAAGGAGATCGCGGACTATGCACGCGCACAGCAGATCCGCATGGGCGTCCGCGGCTCCGCTGCCGCTTCCCTCGTGCTCTACTCCCTCGACGTCACGGACATCGACCCCGTCGCCAACCGCCTCGTCTTCGAGCGCTTCCTCAACCTCGAACGCCGCGAAATGCCCGACGTCGACTTCGACTTCGCCGACGACCGCCGCGACGAGATGATCCGCTTCGCCTACGAGCGCTACGGCAAGGACCGCGTCGCTCAGATCATCACTTTCGGGACACTGGGCGCGAAGGCAGCCATCCGGGACGTCGGCCGCGCCCTCGGCCTTACGTACGCCGATACCGATCGGGTTGCCCGCCTCGTGCCGAACGCCATCCACATCACCCTCGCGGAGGCGCTCGAACAATCCCATGAGATGAGAGAGGCGGTCGAAGCCGACCCCAAGGTCCGCCGCCTCGTTGAGACCGCGCAACAGCTCGAGGGAGTCTCTCGCCACGCCAGCACTCACGCCGCCGGCGTCGTCATCTCGCGTGACCCGCTCATTGACCACGTCCCCCTCCAGCGCCCCAGCCGCGGAGACGAAACGAGCATCCCCACCACACAATTCGCGATGGACCAGGTGGCCAGGATTGGCCTCCTGAAGATGGACTTCCTCGGCCTCTCGAACCTCACCATCCTCGGCCGCGCCGTCGACCTCATCCGCGACACGGCGGGCACTGAGATCGACATCCTCCAGCTCCCCGATGGCGACGTGAAGACCATGGAGATGCTCGGCAAGGGCGAAACCTTCGGCGTCTTTCAGTTGGAGTCTTCCGGGATGCGCCGGTATATCCAGGACCTACAGCCCACAAACGTCGCTGACCTGTGCGCCATGGTCGCGCTCTACCGCCCAGGCCCCATGCAGCACATCCCCCGTTACATCGACGGCAAGCACCGTCGCGTCCCCATCACCTACCCCCACCCGGACCTCGCGAACATCCTGGACGAGACCTACGGCGTCATCGTCTACCAGGACCAGGTCATGCTCATCGCCCGCGAGTTCGCCGGCTACTCGCTCGGTCAGGCGGACGTCATGCGCAAGGCAATGGGCAAGAAGAAAGCCGAGATCATGCTCGCCGAGCGCGAGCAGTTCGTCTCGGGCGCTGAGCGCAACGGCTACGCCAGGAAGGATGCCGAGGCCGTCTTCGAGCTCATCGCGCCCTTCGCGGGCTATGCCTTCAACAAGGCCCACAGCTGGTGTTACGGCAACATCGCCTACCAGACTGCCTGGCTGAAGGCCAACTACTCCGTCCAGTACATGTGTGCCGTCCTCCAGATGACCAAGAGCGCGCCCGACCCCCACGACCGCATCGCCGCCGCCGTCGCCGAATGCACGAAGCTTGGCATCGACGTGCTCCCTCCTGACATCAACACCAGCGAAGACAACTTCAGCGTGGAGAAGCTGCCCGATGGCGCCCTCGCCATACGCTTCGGCCTCGGCGTCATCAAGAATGTCGGCTCATCCGCGGTCGAAGGCATCGTCACCGCTCGGTCAGAGGGGGGCACGTATCGCGACCTCGAGGACTTCTGCAAGCGCGCCGACCTCACCTCCGCGAACTCGCGTGCGATCGAGCACCTCGCCATGGCCGGCGCCTTCGACCTGCTTGGCCTGGACCGCGGCACACTCGTCGTCAGCAGCGAACGGGTGATGAACCTCGCCCGCCGCGAACGGGAGCTACGCGATAGCGGCCAGTCCACCATGTTCGACCTCTTCGGAAGCCAGGTGGACACGCCCATGCCCGCGCTGGAGCTAGAAGCCCGCCCCGTTTCGAAGGAGCAGATGCTGACCTGGGAAAAGGAGGTGCTCGGCGTCTACGTTTCCGAGCACCCGTTCCGCGCCGCCGCCAGCGAGCTCATGCGCTACACATCCCACAACCTCGCCGACCTCAACACCGAGCTCGTTGGCCAGAACGTCACCATAGCCGGCATGGTCCAACGTGTGCAGACGCGCGCCACGCGCGACGGCCGCAAGTTCTACATCGTCGACCTTGAAGACCTGAGCGGTACCGCCGAGGTCACGGTCTGGAGCGACACGATCGAGCTGACGGGCGAAGAGACATGGTCCGAGGGGCAGGTTCTGCTCTGCTCCGTCGAAGTCCGTGACAGGGGCGACCGCATGAGCCTCAGCGTGCGCAAGGCCGCCCCTTTCAACCGCGCCGAAGGCACCGTGGTGGGCTTCACCCCCGACCAGTTCCAGGTGAAGGAGTCGCGGCCCTCCGTGGCGGCTGGGTACTCCACAAGGCCGGCGGGCGGCGGGACAGAGGTCCAGTCAACATCGACGCGGCAGGCGAATGGCCATCGACCTCAACCCAACGGCCACACCCCCGCCGCCACCACCGAGGCGGCCCGACCCGGCGTCCAGCCACCCGTCAGCGGCGACTCCGCCCGGCTCATCGTCCAGATCTTCGAGACCAATGACGCCCTCGCGGACGAAGCCCTGCTCAAGGCTGTCGCGGGCATGCTCAAGGAGAGCCCCGGCACAGATGAGGTCCGCCTCGTAATAACGGACGCCGATGGCCAGGACACCGAATTCGACCTTCCCCGCGCCTCCGCCACCGACGAGCTCGCCCGCAGCATCCGCGCCGTGCTCCGCCAGAACGGCCACGTCCGCCTCACCGGGACGCGAATGGTGGCGTAGGGCAGTGGTATACTGCGTACGCAATGTCTTCAGCGCCCGCCACGTTCGAGATCGCGTCTGACCCAGTCCCACTCGACAAGTGGGAGGACGGCTCTATTCGCGTGTCTGGGACCCGGCTCCAGTACTATCTGTTCCTTGAGCTGTTCAAAGACGGCGATGGTCCGAGCGACCTCCATGAAGCCTTCCCGTTCCTGTCGATGGGAACGATTCATCTCTTGATCGGCTATTACCTTCAGCATCAGGATGAACTCGACAGGTGGCTTGCGAAAGTCGACCAGGAGATTGAGGAGATTCGGTCGTGGTGGGACGAGCGCTACCCCCAAGCAGGGCTCAAGGAACGCCTGCTAGCGCGGATGGCCGAGCGGAATGCCGCAACTACTGATCGATCATAACTTCGATGAGCGCGTCCTCAGGCGTCTCCGTCCACGGATCTCCGACATAGCAATACTCCTCGCACGTGACGTAGGACTTGAGAGAACACCGGACGAGCAATTACTGACCGAGGCGCTGTTGCGCGACTGCATCGTCCTTACGCACGATGCGTCGACGGTCACGCCGATCCTGCGTGAGAAGATGCGAATCGGCGACGCAGTTCCACGAGTTATCGTTGTGGTCACCGGTGCAGATCAGTCGACTGCCGTAAACGCTCTCGAAATTGTCTTGCGGTGTAGCGTGGAGTCAGACTGGCTGAATGGTCCAATCTGGATCCCCCTCTGATCGATGACCGATATCGAATCGCGGAGCCAGCCGCCAGGCTGCCACCGCGGGTTGAGCGGCCGCGCCTACCAGTGCTCCTCGTGGTGCTCGTCCATGCGCCGGAAGTAGTCGTCCAGCATCTTCCCGGGTTCCGGCTCCCACTTCTCGGGCAATACCTTCAGCTCGCGGATGCGGTCGAGGCGGAAGTCCCGGAAGTCCGTGCGCAGCTCGCACCAGCCCGTCACAGACCAGGTCCGGCCCCAGAAGAACAATCCCAGGGGGCGCAAGCACCGCTCCGTGTCGACCATCTCGTTGTCCGTGTAGGCGATCCAGACGCGGCAGCGGCTGTCGATCGCGTCGCGCAACTCGGAGAGGCGCTGCATGGTCTCCTCGCGCACGTGGAAGCCGGGCGCGTAGAGCGGGGTGGATTGCATCTTCGCCTTCAGTTTGTCCGGCAACGCCGCTTCCACGCGCGCCAGGGCATCCCCGGCAGCTCGCGCGAGCTGCGCGTCGCCCCAGCTCTGGACCACGCGCGCGCCCAACACCATGGCCTCGATCTCCGAGGCTGTGAACATCAACGGCGGCAGGTCGAATCCTTGCCGCAGCATGTAGCCGACGCCGGCTTCCCCTTCGATCGGGACGCCGGAGCCGACGAGGTCGCGAATGTCGCGGTAGACCGTGCGCTCCGAGACCTCGAGCTCCCGGGCGATGGCCGACGCCGTGATGACGTGCTTTCGCCGCAGGAGCTGGATGATCTGGAAGAGCCGGTCTGCGCGTCTCACCGGTGGCGCGCCTCCGCGCCCGCGCACGCTTCGGCCGCGTCGAGGCGCACGGCGCCGAAGAAAGTGGGGATCATGAGGGCCATGGGTGGCAGGTGGGCGGGAGGTGACGAGAGCGCCCGCCGCACCGCGGCCACCTGTTCGAATGAGGAGATGTGGGGATCGAAGGGGTCGGTGGCCATTGCCATATCGGTCCTCCCAGACGGTGTTGCGCAAGACCAGCGGCCACAGAGGGCCGCGACTCCTAGGTGGTGGCGGCGGCTAAGCCTTCCTCGCGAGCGGAGGCCGGATCGAACTCCATGAGCTGCACGTAGTTCCCGTCCGGGTCCTGGAACGTGGAGATGATGCCGCCCCAGTACTCCCGCCCCTGGCTTCGAAGGAAGGTCACGCCCTTCGCCTTCAGCTCCTCCTCCGCCTCGGCTACGCTGTCGACCCAGAGGTCGAGGAGCACGCGTGCGGGCTCCTTCGTGCGGCCGTGCACCTCGCTGTGCCCGTCGAACGCAAGCGTGGCGCCCGGGCCGAGCTCCAGGGCGAATTCGTCCATGCCAGCCTTGGGCGGCAGTCCCACGACGTCGCGGTAGAAGGCCATCAGGCCTTCCCGGTCTTCGCTCGTGAGGTTGATCATGAAATCTGTGACTTTCATCGGGGTCTCCTGACATTCGTCCGCGGCTTCCTGCCGGGGCACTGCCATGATCGCACAGCTATGTTGACAGCATTGTGTCAGGAGCAGGGAGTCTCTTCCCGGTCTTCCTGCCACCATACTGGCAGGAGTCTGACAGGAGGAACGGTCCTCTACCAGCCGCGCGTCGCGAGCAGCTCCCGCTGCTCGAGGGAGGCCACCGCGATGCCCCGCATGGCCGCGCCGAGGCCGGTGCTCACCCGTGCGATGACCTCCGGGTCCTGGTAGTGCGTCGTCGCCTCCACGATCGCCTTCGCGAAGGCCGCGGGGTTGTCCGACTTGAAGATGCCCGAGCCCACGAACACGCCGTCCGCGCCGAGCCGCATCATCAGCGCCGCGTCTGCCGGTGTGGCGACGCCGCCGGCGGCGAAGTTCACCACCGGGAGCCGGCCTTCGCGCTTCACCTGCTGCACGAGCTCCAGCGGAGCGCCGAGGTCCTTGGCGGTGGTGTAGAGCTCGTCGTCGGCCATGTTCGTGATGCGCCGGATCTCGTCCTGCACCGTGCGCATGTGGCGCACGGCCTCGACGATGTCGCCGGTGCCGGCCTCGCCCTTGGTGCGGATCATGGCCGCGCCCTCGCCGATGCGGCGCAGCGCCTCGCCCAGGTTCCGGCATCCGCAGACGAAGGGGATGGTGTACTGGTGCTTGTCGATGTGGTGCGTCTCGTCCGCCGGGGTCAGCACCTCCGACTCGTCGACGTAGTCGACGCCAAGCGCCTCGAGGATCTCGGCCTCGACGAAGTGGCCGATGCGTGCCTTCGCCATCACGGGGATGGTCACTGCCCCGATGATGCCCGTGATCATGGAGGGGTCGCTCATGCGAGCCACGCCGCCATCCCGGCGGATGTCGGCGGGGACGCGCTCGAGCGCCATCACGGCGCAGGCGCCCGCCTCCTCGGCGATCTTTGCCTGGTCGGGCGTGACGACATCCATGATGACGCCGCCCTTCAACATCTGGGCAAGGCCGACCTTTACGGCCCAGGTCCCGGTGGTCTGCTGTGTCATCGAGTTGCTCCTGATCGACGGCGCGTTTGGCGCCGGACTGTGCGTGTGGCTCACAGTCTATGCCGATTCTCGGGCAACCGATAGAACCACTTCGGCCAGTCGGCTGGTCGCGACGGCGAGCCAAGGGCGCAGGTTTCCGGCCTCCAAACGGTCGGCACGCTACCATCCAGGGCATGCTGCTTCGCCGCTTCGCGCTCCTCCTCGCCGTACCGCTCGTGCTTGTCGCCGTTGCCTGTGGCGACGATGACGACGACGACCCCACGCCCACTCCCACGCAGCCAGCAACCACCGCCACGACGGGCACATCCCCGACCACGGCCGCGACCGCCGCGCCCACCACGGACGGCACGGTCGCGCCCCAGAACCCGGGCGGGACCGACCCGGTGACCACGAAGCCGGTCCCCGACCCGCCGACGACCGTCCCGCTCCTCAAGGACGTGCGCATGGGCGTGCACCCGGAGAACGGCGGCTGGGAGCGCATCGTCTTCGAGTTCGAGGGCGGCCTCCCGCCGGCGGAGGTCGAGTACGTGCCCTCAGTCTCGCAGTGTGGCTCCGGGAATGCAGTCGCCCTCCAGGGGAGCGCGGTCCTGAGCGTGACCTTCCAGGGGGCCGCCCAGCACACCGACGCCGGCCAGCTCACCTTCGCGCAGCAGACGGTCGACGGCCCCGGCAACACCATCCTCGAAGCGAAGCAGCACTGCGACTTCGAGGCCCTCCTCGGCTGGGCGATGGGCCTCAAGGGCCAGCAGAACTTCAAGGTCGCCACCCTCGAAGGTCCGCCCCGCCTCGTCATCGACGTGAAGCAGTAGGCGGCCGAAGGGCGGCGCGAACGAAATAAAAAAATTCCCCTGTTGAACAGGGGAATTCCCCTGTTCGGCCCCTGTTCGCGAGCTGTTCGCGCCCTGTTCACGTGGGGGTCGCGGGTTGGTTCGGGATGATGATGATGTGCGCGAAAAAACACGTCGTGAGCGCGTCTGAGCGCATTCGAGCGCATCACCACTCGATGCGCTCGTTGCCGCGCTCGCCGGGGTCTGCGGGCGGGGTGGCGGGGTCGGGCGGGCGGCCATGGGGCGAGCCTGCCACGGCGGGGCGGTAGTGCGAAGGGGTGGGTGGCAGTAGACGCGCTATCGGACGTCATCGCGACGGAGCTGTCCCGTGTTGAGCCACCGGTCAAGTTCCGCATTCAGAAGGTCGTGCCGCGCCTGAACGGCCGGTCGCTCGACTGATGCTTGAGTTAGGTGCCGTTGGAAGTCGACCAGGTATGCGTACTCCGGATCGGTTCGGCCTTCCCTCATCTTGGCGACTTGTTCAGCAAGCTTCGTCAAGAAATCCGTGACGAACTCCCAAAAACGCCTTACCGGCGGCCCGGCTCCGCCGACCTCTCGTATCCACGCCAGGAGGACGAGGCTAACGGTGACCGAACGGTTCCGGAGAAGCAGCGAGACGCCTTCGACGCCCTCGAGGAGGCGGTCCAGCGTCTCGGACAGCGACGCAACGGTCGGATCGCCCGGAGCGAGCTCAGCATGATCTTTTACGAAGCGTTGCAAGTCGATGTGGCGCGCTCTGGCGAACTCGCGCGAGGCTCGCCAGGAGAATGCCTGGAGCAAGATCTGGGCGGCTGTTACCTCCTTGGAGTATCGACGCGTCGGAATCTGTACGTGGCTGAAGAACCTGGCAGCGCCCATGCCATCGGGCCCGAAGATCAAGTTTCGCATCGCTCCGACCATGGCGTGGAGCTTTTCGCCAGCATTGATCAGCGTGCCCAAATTGAGACGCAAAAACTGGAGGTTAAACTCGTCCGGTCCCGCAACGCCATATAGCGACACAGTGGTGATCCTGTATTCGCGCACCACATTGATGGCATTACTTACGACCTCACCTCGTTCAGCATCATCTCTCGATGACTCCAAGTCTGACCATCGCATACCGTCAAGATCTGCAAAAGCGTTCTTATCGTCTCGCACGACCTCGTTGGAGGATCTTAATTGGAAGTGATTGTCACGGTCATCAAGTGCGTTCTTGCCTAAAAACGACATGATCGCGTTGAGCCGCTGCCTCCCGTCAATACACTCACGTACGCCGTCATCCCGGACATAGAAATACACAGATGCTATGTCAAATTGGCGCAGTATGGAGTCGATCAGCCGCTGTTTTTGGTCTCGCGTCCAGACGTTGGACTCTCGTTGATACTCCGGAAACTCAATCGATAAGAATTGATTCTCCAGATCTGCCACCTTGAGCGAGGCACTAGATCTCTCCATGATCTGCTCCTAAGAGTGTCATTGCGCCATCTCCAACGCGAAGCGGGCAAATATCCCACTATGGGTATCGACCGTCTCGAGTTCATTCAGCATCTGCTCTGCCTTAAGCGTGAGCCAATACTCGAAGGTGTTTCCGCCCGTTGCTTGGGACTCCAACGCAACGCTCGTTCCGACATCGGGAAGTTCTACCAATGATTTTGCCTTCAGATACGGAAACGAGTCGTTAATCCTCTTGGCGGTCGATGGACTCGAAATCACCTCGATGGCGTAGGGCTCGGCGGAAGTGTGAGTGTAATGTGTCGAAAACAGCAGAGAGATTAAGTCCCAATCGTTGGACCCAAGATTGCATCCAATGAGTCTGACAATATCGCAATCCAACAGTTCTCGTGCCATGCCCCAGATGGCATTGAACGGGTACTCGGTCTTCGGCTTGCGTATGCCTGGTGGAATCCAGACGCCATCAGTGTCGTGGTCGAGGCTCATGGCGAGCGGCCATGCCCATGTCCAGCCGAAGGACCCATGAAGCTTAAGGACCGGAACGGCGTCGGGCGACGGTCGTCCGGCTCCGGTGCTCACTCCATAGTCGATTTCACGGCCAAGCACCTTAACAATCGCGTGCTCAAGGAAAAGGTCGTAATTGAGCGTCAGGATCCCTGAGAGTCTCTCGGTTGATCCAGGGACAGAATGCATGTCCAACAGCACGGCGTAAAGGTATGAATGATCGTCCCCTATCTCGTTCCGAACGCCGGACAGGGCGTCCCGGAGAACGGCAGCGAACGCCTCGCGCAATTCCGTCGCGAACTTCCGATAAGCCGTGGCCGGCGATTCGTCAAGGAATGTGATGAGTTGCTCCATGTCCACGTCCGGATCTGGGAGCACCTCGTTGATAAGTCGCTGGACGCCAGAATGCCCAGCCGCTGTTTCCTCCATCCTCCTGGCCACTCGCTCGGCGATGGGCGTGAGTAAGTCCTTCATTAGGAGCTTCGCAGTGCTTCCCTTATGGCTGGCGCAGCCTTGAGTTGCGCCAGCCCCCAAGAGGTATACGACCCGTTTCGGAGCACCAAGCTGGCGGGGTTCGGCGTGGGCCGCTGCTGCGGCGGGCGCGGTCAACACCGAACCTCGAGTCGACTAGTTGAATACGACAAGTGACTCGACATTCTGCCGCTCCCGGAGATGCTCGCGTGCTCGTGAGTTCATCCTGGCCATCGAATGCCGAACCTCGAAGTCGTGCCGGTGAGTGAGCCGCCGCCCCCGAGCCTCGAGGCTCTCCGAGACTAGCGCTTGAAGGTCGATCTTTAGCGCCTTGTAGTAAGAGTCTTGGACTACCAACGCGATTGCCCCGCCCGGCTTGACCGCGGCGTCTATGGCTCCTAGCGTTTCGTCGAGCGCGCCGAGGTAATTCCGGAGCCAGGGCCCGTAGTAGGAGGCGGAGCCGTGGGAGGGATGAGTGGCAACTTCGCGTATGAGCCTCGTCGCCTCGGGACCGAGATCAGAGCAGGTCGTCGCTGCGTTCCGGACCACGGGCGTGCCCGTCGAGGCGGTGCGGAGCCATTCAATCTCGGAAGGCGGCAATCCCAGAATTGCGAGCTCTGGCAGCGAGGACTTCACGTAGTCGATTCTCGTGGCGTAGGGCGGCGACGACAGGCAGGCGTCGTACTTCGGAGCGGATGGAAGGCACTGCCGCGCCGGACCCGTAAGGACGTGACAGTCGATTGGTTCGGTGAGCCCCAGGAGGCGCGAACTGAGGTAGCCGACGCGACCCAGGAAAAGCGAGGCAATGTTCGCTCCACTGGGCTGGAGGCGGTGCCTATGGGTCTCGGGCGTCCGGACCCAAGTAGGATTAGATGACCTGAACGACTTGAGAAGGTCTCGGCACGCTGCGAACAGGGCTGTGTAGAAGAAAGCACTCAGTACGGGCATCGCGGAGGCCGCGGTGGATGAAGCAACTGCAAGCTCGTCCTCTAGCGAACCATCGGCAGAAGTGAGGGCATGGATGGCGTGTTGTAGCCGTCGCAGTTCCGTAACGGCAGGCTTCCTGAGCCAGCTACCGAGTGGCTCAAACACGCGCTCACGGGGCGTCACGCGCTTCGCGAGGTCGACTATCTCAAGCGCGATCGGAGCTAGGCTCTCGGCAATGGAGGTCGGCGTGACTCGAGCGCGGGCGACGATAGTCAGGGCCGGATTGATGTCGAAGCCGTCCGACCTCAGCCCTTTGGCGCTGGCGACTGCAGTCGTGGTCCCTGAGCCATTCCAAGGATCCACAATGGACGTCGCCTCGGACAGATAGGTATCGAAAACGTCCTCGGCGAAACTCTGGGTGTAACCCGCGTAGTACGGGTACCAGTCCTTCGAACGCGCTGCTTGGGGCTGCTTGGGGGACCGCAACACTACCACGTGTGCGCAATATACAGGTCCGCGAAACTCTTCGTGAAGATTTGCCGGGGTGGTTGCATGGCCTCAGCGGCCACGATGGGCCGCGCGGCTACCGATGGGCGGAGGCGCCCGCTATACTCTGCACAACCGTTAGGCCCACGCTAAGCGTTCCGGCCGGCGAATTGCCTCCAACAAGGGTGCGTGCATGAAGTTCCACTGGTTCCACCTGATGCCCTGGCCGGACCTCCCGGACGACTTCCAGCAGAAGAACCGCTCGGTCTGGGTCGATGTCGACTACAAGCTCTTCAACGAGGCGCGGGCGAACACCGTCTACCACGAGTACCTGGACGAGCTGGAGTACGCGGAGAAGTGTGGCTTCGACGGCATCTGCGTGAACGAGCACCACTCGAACGCGTACGGCCTCATGCCGAGCCCGAACATCATGGCGGCGGCGCTCACGCGGCGCACGAACCGCGCGGCGATCGTGGTGATGGGCAACTCGATCGCGCTCTACAACCCGCCCCTGCGCGTGGCCGAAGAGTTCGCGATGCTTGACATCCTCTCGGGCGGGCGGCTGGTCGCCGGGTTCCCGGTGGGCACGAGCATGGACACGAACTTCGCCTACGGCGTGCCCGGCGCGCAGCTCCGCGACCGCTACTACGAGGCGCACGACCTGATCATGCAGGCCTGGCACGAGAAGGGCGTGACGCACTTCAACGGCAAGTACAACCAGCTGCGCTACATGAACCCGTGGCCGCGCCCGCTGCAGCAGCCGAACCCGCCCATCTGGATCCCCGGCGGCGGCTCGATCGAGACGTGGGAGTGGTGCGCGGACATGGGGTACCTGTACTCGTACCTGTCGTACTCGGGGTACATGCGCGCCAAGAACATCATGGACGGCTTCTGGAAGCGCATGACGGACATGGGCAAGGAGCCCAACCCGTACCACGCGGGCTTCGCGCAGACCGTCTGCGTGGCCGAGACGGAGGCGGAGGCCAAGGAGCTCTACTGGCCGCACATCGACTACTTCTACAACCGCTGCCTGCACGTCTATCCCGGGTTCGCGGACGCCCCCGGGTATCGGACGAACCGGACGGTCAAGGCCGGCATCAAGAGCCAGCTCGAGATGGCCGCCCAGCGCGCCCGCATGGAGCTCACCTGGGAGGGGCTCGTCGAGCAGGGGTTCGTGGTCGCGGGCACGCCCGAGCAGGTCACGCACAAGCTCAACGAGCTCGCGGACACGCTCAACGTCGGCCACCTGATGCTGCTGCTCCAGCAGGGGTCGATGCCGCGGGACGTGGCGATGTACAACACCAAGCTGTTCTCCGAGAAGGTGATGCCCAACCTCCGCGACAAGTTCAACGAGTGGGAAGACCACTGGTACCCGAAGATGATGCCGATGGACGACCGCGCCGTGCCGCGCACGCCCGCGACCATCAACGACATCCAGATCCCGGATGCGGTGCGGCGCGCCCAGGCCGCGGCGGTCGGTGGCGGGGCTGCGGGGGCCTGATCGGTCGCTTACGCTTCCCGCTTCATTTCGCGAACCGAGGGGGTGGCGCGAGCCGCCCCCTTGGCGCGTGAGGTACGGCGGGGCACAATGCAGTGACTTGCGCGAAACATTAGGCTTGCCTAATCTACGTCCATAGCTCATGCATAAGGTTGCGTAGGAAACATGCTTCGCCCATTCTTCGCTGCTGCGCGGCGGATCGCGGTACTCCAGCGGCCACTGAGGGCCGCGACTCCTCTGGCCCTCGCGGCGACGTTGGCCCTGCCCCTTCTCGCCGCGTGTGGCGGCGACGATGCGGACATCACCGTCTACTCGGGCCGGACCGAGCAGCTGATCCAGCCGATCATCGACCGCTTCGAGGAGGAGTCCGGCCTGAAGGTCGACGTCAAGTACGGCAGCACCTCAGAGATGGCTGCGCTCCTGGCCGAGGAGGGCGAGGACTCGCCCGCGGACGTGTTCCTCGCGCAGGACGCGGGCGCGCTCGGTGCGGTCTCGGACCAGGGTCTGCTTGGGCAGCTTCCGGAGAGCCTGCTATCGAAGGTCGAGCCGCGGTTCCGCGCGGGGAACGGGCAGTGGGTGGGCCTCAGCGGGCGCGCCCGCGTGCTCGTCTACAACCCCGACCTGGTGCCGGAGAGCGAGCTGCCCTCCACCGTGGAGGAGCTGACGGATCCGAAGTGGAAGGACAGAACGGGCTGGTCGCCGCCGAACGGGTCGTTCCAGGCGTTCGTCACCGCGTTCCGCGTCGACAGCGGCGAGGAGGCCACCTCGGAGTGGCTGCAGGCCATGAAGGCGAACGGGGTGAAGGACTACCCCAACAACATCACCATCCTTGACGCCGTTGCGGCCGGTGAGATCGAGGTGGGCCTGGTGAACCACTACTACCTCTACGAGAAGCTGGACGACCAGGGCGAAGGCTACAAGGCCCGGAACCACTTCCTCGACGGCGATGACATCGGCGCGCTCGTGAACGTGGCGGGCATCGCGGTACTCGCGGGCTCGGACCACCGGGAAGACGCGACGGCCCTGCTGGAGTTCCTGCTGGCGGAGGAGGCCCAGCACTACTTCGCCGAGGAGACCTTCGAATACCCGTTGGCCGCGGGCGTCGCGGCCGACCCACGCCTGGTCCCGCTGACGGACATCGAGTCGCCGGACATCGACCTTTCGGAGCTGGACGACCTGGAGGGCACGCTCGACCTGCTCAGGGCGAACGGCGTGCTACCGTAACGACCGTGCGCCAGATGTTCGCACCGCGCAGCGGGTTAAGAGCCCCGGCCGTCCTCTGGATCCCGGGGCTCCTTGCCGTCGCACTCACGCTGTTGCCCGCCTGGTACCTGGTCGATCGCTCGACCGACGCGGGCTGGGCGAAGTGGGACGAAACGCTGAGCCGGTCGGCGGGCGAGTTGCTGGTCAACAGCCTGGCGCTGGCGGCGGTCGTATCCATGGCGTCGGCGACGATTGCGGTGCCTGCGGCCTGGCTGACTGTGCGCTGCGCACTCCCCGGCAGGCGATTCTGGGCAGTCGCGCTCTCACTGCCGCTCGCGATCCCGTCCTACGTAATGGGCCTGACGGTGGTGGCGGCGCTGGGGCCTCGCGGCATCCTCCAGGGCTGGCTCGAGCCCTTCGGCGTGGAACGACTGCCGGAGATCTACGGGTTCTGGGGGGCTGCGCTGACGCTGTCCGCGGTGAGCTTCCCTTACGTCTACCTCGTTGTTGCGGCGGCCATGCGGGCACTCGATCCGTCGGTCGAGGAGGCCTCGCTGACGCTCGGGAAGACGCGTTGGACGACGTTCGCGCGGGTCACCTTCCCGGCGCTCGGCTCGGCGCTGGCCGCGGGACTGCTGCTCGTCGCGCTGTACGCCCTCTCCGACTTCGGAGGCGTCGCCATGCTGCGATACGACACGTTCACGCGCGCCATCTTCATCGAGTACCAGAGCTCGTTCGACCGCACAGCAGCGGCCATCCTGGGGGTTGCGCTTGCGGGCGTGGCGTCAGTGGTGCTGCTCGCGGAGTTGCTGGTCCGGGCGCGGTCGGTCGAGCGCATGCGCGCCCGGCGAATCGCGCCGCCACAGCCGGTCGCGCTCGGGCGCTGGCTGTGGCCGTCACTGACATTCCTCGCCAGCGTGGTGGCGGTGACGCTGGCTCTGCCCGTGTTCGTGCTCGTGTACTGGCTGGTGAGGGGCTTCCGAGCCGGCACCGAGTTCCCGGACGTATGGACTTCGTTCCACCACACCCTCCTCCTCGGGTGCATTGGCGCGGTGGTTACCGTCGTCATCGCGCTCCCGGTGGCGCTGCTTTCGACGCGCTATGGGGGCTGGGCGTCGCGGGCGCTGGAGCAGACAGCGTTTGTCTCGCATGCGCTTCCCGGGCTTGTGGTCGCGCTCTCACTGGTCTTCTTCGGGATTGGTTACGCGGGCGACCTGTACCAGACGACCTGGATGCTTCTGCTCGCGTACGTGATCCTTTTCTTGCCGAACGCCCTGAGCGCCCTCCGCGCGCCGCTCCAGCGCCAGGGACGCGAGCTCGAGGAGGCGGCGGCCGCGTTGGGCCGTGCCCCGCTGCGCGTCCTCGCAACGATCACGGTTCCGCTCGCGCGACCGGGGGTGTACGTCGCGCTCCCGCTCGTCTTCCTGACCGTCGTGAAGGAGCTGCCGGCCACGCTGCTCCTGAGCCCGCCCGGCTACCGCACGCTCCCGGGGCAGATCTGGAGCCTCAGCACCAACGCCAGCTACGGCGCGGCCGCATTTCCGGCACTCGTGCTTGTGGGGCTCGCCGCCATTCCTGTCGCGGCCCTCGCGTGGTGGGGCGCGCTGGGAGACGCGGATGCCTAAGGCGATCGCTTGCGAGGGCGTGTCCGTGCGGTTCGGAGAGGTGCGTGCGCTGGACGAGGCGACCCTCGCCGTCGAGCCGGGCGAGGTCATGGCCCTCCTCGGCCCCAGTGGCTGCGGCAAGACGACCCTGCTGCGGACGATCGCCGGGCTGCAGCGCGCCGATTCTGGCACGATCCGGCTCGGGGCGGATGTCCTCCAGGAGGGCCGCCTGTTCGTCCCGCCGCACCGTCGCGCCATTGGTCTCGTCTTCCAGGAGTACGCGCTGTTCCCACACCTGACCGTCGCGGCGAACATCGGGTACGGCCTGGGCCGCTCGGAGGCGTCGCGTGGACGGGTGCAAACGTTGCTGGCGATGGGCGGGCTCCAGGGCCTGGGGCACCGCTATCCGCACCAGGTCTCCGGAGGCCAGCAGCAGCGGGTGGCCGTCCTCCGCTCCCTTGCGCCGCGGCCGAAAGCGCTCCTCCTCGACGAGCCATTCTCGAACCTGGACGCCACCCTCCGCGCATCCATGCGCGCCCAGGTGGCGGAGATGCTGCGCGCGGAAGGCGTGACCGCGCTCCTGGTCACCCACGACCGCGCCGATGCGTTCTCAGTGGCCGATCGCGTGGCCGTGATGAGCGCCGGACGGGTCGAACAGGTGGGCACCCCCGAAGATCTCTACTTCCGGCCACAGACCATGGCCGCGGCGGCCATCTGCGGCGATGTGCAATACCTCCCCGGGGTCGTCCGCAGCGGGCGTGTGGAGACGCAGTTGGGGGCGCTCCCGTGCACGGGCGACGTCCACGATGGGCCGGCGAGCGCCCTCGTGCGCCCGGAGTGGCTGGCCCTGGCGCCCGAGGGGGTCGCGGCCGAGGTGCTCGGTGCATCGCTCGAAGGAGATGCGTGGCGGGCGCTGCTCCGCCTTGATGACGGAACCACCCTGGTGATGTCGACGCCCGGCGGGCAGCGCCTGGACCCGGGACGCGTCCGCGTGGGCGTGGGCGTACCTGTGCCGGTGTTCCCCGCGAGCTAGATCTCCCCCGGAGAGGGACGGACTGGGCTGAGCACCATCGCACGCTCGGTGACCCTCGCGCTCGGACTGGCCGTGGTGGTTATGATGCGGGCGATGATGGATCTGCTGGCTGGCCGCCGATATCGGGTGGCCTCATACGGCGTCGCCGCTGCCTACGCGGGGTGGCTCCTCAGGCAGTACGGCGCCGAAGTCGACCACACGACCGCGCTGGACCCCGAGGGCATAGGCGCGTTCCTGGGCGAAGGCGCGAGCTTCGATGCCACGCCCGCACTGACCGGCGCGCCGGACGCGTTGCTGATTACGGACGCGCCCGTGAACCACGAGAAGCGGGACGCGATCGCGAAGCTTGCAAGGGACGGGCAGGTGCTCTGGATCACCCCCTGGGGGCACGAGAGCGCGTGGTCGGAGCGGCCCTGGAGCGACCTCACGATGCACGCGGCGGGCGGCTGGATGTCGGCCCTGGGTGAGCCGGGGCGCGAGCCGCTCGGCCCGCCCGGTGCACAGGGACAGTTCGTCGCCGGGTTGTATGCGGCCATCGCCGCCGTTGGCCTGGTGCCCGGCCGCGCCGACGACCGGGGCATCATCGACGTCTCCATCGCCGAGGCGGTGGTCGCCACGATGATCTACGACCCCGTCGCCTTCCAGTACCACGGGACAATCCGCCAGAAGGCCGGCAACCGCTTCGCCCCAACGCAGCCGACCCTCGCCACCCTCGCCTGCAAGGATGGCCACATCGGTCTCCACTGCGCGCTGCACGGGCAATGGGTCGCGCTCTGCAGCCTCATCGGGCACCCGGAGCTCGTCCACGACACGCGCTTCGCCTCACCGCTCGACCGCGCGGCGAACGTGGCCGAGCTGGACGAATACCTGCTCCCGTGGCTCGCCGAGCGTACCCGCTGGGAGGCGTACCACGAGCTGCAGCGCCACCGCATCCCCTGCTCGCCGCTGCCCGACATGGCGGAAGTGCTCGCCTCCCCACAACTCGAGGCCCGCGGCGCCTGGCACGATGTCTCGACCCCAGGCGGGCGCCAACTCCGCGTGCCCGGCCCGCCGGCGCGGGTGCTGGCCAGCCCCGAGCCCGGGAGCCGCGAGCCCTCCAGGGGGCCCTGGCAGCCCGGCAAGCTGCGCGTCGTGGACCTCTCCATGGGGTGGGCCGGGCCGATGGTCGGCTACATCCTCGCGGCCCTGGGCGCGGACGTCATCAAGGTCGAGAGCCACACTCACTTCGACTGGTGGCGTGGCTCCCGGCCCCCGGGGGACGACCCCAGCCTCGCGCTCATCGAACGCAGCCACGTCTTCAACACGACCAACCGGGGGAAGCGCGGCGTCTGCCTGAACCTCGCCACGCCACGTGGCAAGGAACTGGCCCTCCAGTTGATGGATCACGCCGACGTCGTTGTCGAGAACTACGGCGCCGGCGTGATGGAAAAGCTCGGGCTCGGGTATGACGTGATCAGCGCGCGCAATCCCCTCGCCCAGATGGTTCGCCTGCCGGG
The DNA here is from genome assembly GCA_040877955.1 of Dehalococcoidia bacterium. Classification (GTDB taxonomy): domain Bacteria; phylum Chloroflexota; class Dehalococcoidia; order Tepidiformales; family Tepidiformaceae; genus JBBDMZ01. Next base: position 128,914 of record JBBDMZ010000013.1, read on the forward strand.
CTTCGGCTCGACTGGGCCAGAGGGGATGTACCTCTCGTTCGGCAACACGATCGAGGGCATGTCCGGGCTGAGCTCGGTGCTCGGATACGAGGATGGCCCGCCTTCGATGATGAGCAACGCCCTCGGCGACCCGGTGGCGGGCCTGAACGGCACCCTCGCCGCGCTCGCCGCTGTCCGGGCGCACGAGCGCGACGGTCGCGGGCGGCTCGTCGAATGCTCGCAGCTGGAGGCGTTCCTCCCCCTCGTGGGCGAGTCGCTGATCGAATACCAGGCGACGGGCGTGGTCCCGCCGCGCCGCGGCAACCGCCGCGAGGGAAGTTCCGTCGCGGGCGCGTTCGGCTGCGCTGGTGAGGAGTGGGTCGCCATCGAGGCGGGAGACGCCGGGCTTGCACGGCTCCTGGGTGGGCCCCCCGCGGCTGACCCGGCCGCAGTCGTGGGCGCGTGGGCCGCCCTGGAGACGCGTGACGAGGTCCTGGCTGCTTGCTTCGAGGCCGGTATCGCTGCATCGCCAGTGAACAACGAGGCGGAGGTGCTCGGCCTCGATCCACTCGCGGAAACGGGATTCTGGCAGGGCCAGGAGCGTGCTGTCGTGGGCTTCCACCAGTACCCCGGGCTGCCCGTGCTCTGGGATGGCCGCCGGGCAGAGCCCGAACGCCCCGCCCCCACCCTCGGCGAGCACACGGACGAGATCCTCGCCGCCCTCGGCCTGTCCCTCACCGAGCTCGAATTGCTGGCGGCCGACGGCGTTATTGGCACCGTTCCGCCCGGATAGGCGTTAGAATCCCCCTCGCGCCCCCGCCGCTGCCTGCCTGGACCAGATACAGGGATAGACAGACGGCATATGATCGAACGCGAAAGCGCATGGGGGTGAGCTATGCCCGCTGTTCTGCAAGTCGAAGACCGCACCGTCGTGCTCAACGGCGTGCGGTTCCATTACCGGGACTGGGAGAACGAGGGCGCCCCGGCGCTCATTGTCCTGCACGCCCTGGGCGACTGCGCCCGCGACTGGGACGGGCTCGCAGAAGCGCTGAACGAAGACTTCCGCGTGCTCGTGCTGGACCAGCGCGGCCATGGAGACACCTGGTGGGCCCCCGAATACAACCCCGAGTCCTGGGTCGAGGATCTCGACGCCTTCGCACGGACGCTGGGGCTGCGCTCCATCGGGATTGTCGGACACGGGATGGGCGCCCGCCATGCCTGGCGCTTTGCGGCGCGCCAGCGAGGCCTCGTGAAGCGCCTGGTCCTCATCGACGAGCCATCCGCCGCCGTCGGAGCGATGGAGGACGGCAGCCCCGCACTGCACTGCGCGGACTTCCGCGCGCCCGACGAAGCGCACTGGGCGCTCTCGAGCGAGCTCCCCTGGGCGGACGAGAGGCTGCTGCGGCGTTGGGTGCAGCACAAGTTCCGCGCGGGCGCCGCTGGACGCTGGGAGGTGTGCTGGGACGCGCGCATGCGCCTGCCCATGCCGGGCATTGCCGCACACGACCCGGTCGAAGATGCCGACTATCGGCGCGAAGTCTCGAGCCCTGGCCTCATCGTGCAAACGGTTGGCCGTAGCGGCCCCCAGGCGCCGCCGAGCGTGCCTGGCGCCCACCGTGTGCAACTGGAGTCGAATCACCCGCTCCTGCAGGCGCCCCACGCCCTCATCGGAGCCGTGCGCGAGTGGCTCTGAGCCTCAGCGGTACGCGAGCTTGAACGGGCCCGCGGTATCGGTCGCCTCGATGCGGATGTTGTAGCGGCCGCTCTCGTGCGGGAACGTGACCACGAGGTCCTGCACTGAGTCCGGGTTGTCGCGGCTCACGATCTCGCGGTCGTCGATGAACACGCGCAGCGCGCAGTCATACTCCAGCGTGAAGAGCGACGACCCGGCGCCAAGCTCGACGCTCGCGTGAGCCACCACCTTCCAGGAATCGTCCCGGTAGTCCGGGAAGGGCGTCCGCTCGAATTCGAGTGCGAGGGTAGGCACGGCGCGCAGCGCCTCGGCGAATTCCTCGCCGTTCGTAATCGTGACGAAGCTGACTTGCCAGCTCTCGGGCGTGGGCAATTGAGACGCCGGCTCCGGCGTGACGGGAACGACCGTCGGCGTGGGGGGTGCGTCCCCGTGTTCGAGCGGTGGGCGCTCGCCTGAATCGCCGGCCGCCGGATCGAGGAACACGAACGCGAGGAGCCCGCCGAAGAGTAGCGCAGCGAGTGCAGCCCATTCCCGAATGCCAAGGTCGCGCATGAGAGATCAGGGTAGCGGAACGGCGAATTAAGGGCGCGAGGCCGACGAGCGTTTACCGTGCGCGGGTTTTCAGTTTGTGAACCGGTGTTAGCATGCGCGCAGGCGGGGGTGAGGGCGAACGCGTTTTGAATGGTGTGACAACGAGAAGGAGCGGCCACGGGCGACGATGGGTCGCGCTGGCGACGTCGGTGGCCGGGCTGGCGCTGGGCGTGCTCATGGTGGCCGCGGGCGGGCGGGGGACCGATGTTGCGGCCGTCGCCGAGGCCCCCGAGCTGGAGGGCGAGGCCTGGATCATGACCGGCGTTGCGTACAACACGCAGCAGCCCAGGTTGCACCACGTGACGCTGCCTCCCGGCGGGACCAACGACACCCTGCTGAGCTACAACTTCGACTTCAGCAACCAGCTGATCCTCTCCGCCAGTTCGAGCCGGGTGTACTGCAATGGGAGCGGGAGCTCTCCAGGTTCCACTAACGCGGCGGTGCTCTGCGAGGTCGAGCTGCACGACTTCGAGCTCTGGGTTGGGCCGTACCAAATCATTGAGGCGAGCTACGTCCGCGTGGCATCCTCGAGCATCACTGGCAGTAACGGCAACCCTATTTCAGTGCCCACCATCCAGATAGAAGGCCTCTGCGTGTACGTCGAGCAAGACTACGCCAACGGGTGTGTTGTTTTGGGATCGGCGATGCCGTCCATTGAGTTCAGCCGGGGAGACATCTCGGGAACGGTCGCGCTCGGAGGAACCGCGCCCTTCGACGGCCACGGCAGCCAGCTCGGCGCCGGATCGGCCGCGACCGCGTTCCGTGTGAACCTCTTCAACGCGGGTTACACGACATCCACCGGCATTGGCAGCGTGGACATCGACATCGCGCATGTGGAGACGTTCGCGGGGGAACCGTGGCCCACACCGACGCCCACTCCCACGAAGACCCCTACGAAGACGCCCACACCGACGGGCACGCCCTCCGTGTTCAAGGCGCTCATGCCGGGGCTATCGAAGGACGACTAGCACTCACCCGCCCGCCGCGGGGGGCGACGAACTGGCGGCCGGGTGCTCCTCCAGGCCTGCGGCGATTGCCAGGGGCTCAGCCGCATCCGAGGCGGAGGCGTCGACCGTGTAGCGGCGCAGTTCGGGCATCTTCGCAGCTACGGCCGCCACCACCGCGAGACACCCCATGCCGCCGCTGACGACCGCGAAGGTGGCGCTCGTCGCCCAGGCGACCACGCCGGACTCGAACGCGCCGACCTGGTTGGAGGCGCCGATGAAGAGCTGGTTCACCGAGCTCACGCGCCCTCGCAGCTCGTCGGGGACCGAGAGCTGGATCGTCGTCTGGCGCATGACTACGGAGATCTGGTCGGCCATGCCGATGAGCATGTACACCGCCACCGACAGTGGGAACCAGCGCGAGATCCCGAACACGATCGTGAGCAGTCCGAACGCGGCCACGGTGAGTAGCAGCGTGCGCCCAACACGCCTGATCGGCGGCATCATCACGAGCAAGACCGACATCGAGAGCGCGCCGGCATCGAGGGACGCAGCCAGGATCCCGTACCCCAGTGGCCCCACGTCGAGAATCTCCTCTGCATAGATCGGCAGCAGCGCGATCGCGCCCCCGAACACCACCGCAAACATGTCCAGCGTCATCGCGCCGAGCACCACCTGGCGGTGGCGGACGAAACTGACGCCTTCACGGATCCCGGCCAGGCTCACCTCGCGCGGCGGCGCGTCCGGCGCCCGCGGGCGTAAGAACAAGAACGTGAAGATCGAAGTCGCCACCAGGCTGACGTGAACCCCGTACGACAGCGAGAAGCCCCCATCGTTGAGATAGATGAGTCCGCCCGCAAGCGCCGGCCCGGTCACGAACCCCAAGGACTGCACGGTCGAGCTCACGAGGATCGCATTGGGGAAGGTTTCGGCTTTCACGAGAAGGGGCAGCAGTGCCTGCCGCGCCGGGTTCTCGAACGAGGACGCACAGGCGATCAGCAGCACCAGGGCGTAGATCTGCCACAGCTCGATTCGGCCGCTGGTCGTGAGCATGAGGAGCGTCAACGACGACAGCAGCGGCACCACCTGGGCTGCCATCGCGATTCGCCGGCGGTCGTGGGCGTCCGCAAAGGCGCCGCCCACAAGCGCCAGCCCGAGAGCAGGCAGGAACCGCGCCAGCCCGATGAATCCGAGCTGTAGCGCCGAGTCGGAGAGCTTGAAGACCTGGTAGAAGATGGTCGCGTTGAGCAACGTCATCGCGGTCGCCGAGGCGACCCGCCCCGCGGCGTAGAGCTGGAACTGGGGCTGGCGCAGGGCCGCGAGGCGGTCGTGACGGGGTGGCATGGGGTGTGAGGATCGTGAACGGCGTGGGTAACGTGGGTCAAACGGCAGGGAGATTGGGAGGTTGGAACGACGGTTGCCGCCCCTGATGCGGCCAGTGCTCAGGGGAGGGGAAGCGCTCAGCTTGCTCGATGAGGGGGCTTTGGCGTGTATGTCTTCGGAGGAGTGCTAGAGCGGGATTCCGCCGGAGCGCGGGGATCCGCCGTCCCAGCCGGGGATGGAGGCCGCCTGGCGGATCCATGACGCCATCTGCTCCTCGTCGAACTGGCCGTCCTCGTGGATGTGGACGTAGCGCGTGTTGGGGTCCTTGGACTCGACGGGGGGAGGCGGGCGCAGCGACGTGCCGCGGAAGAAAGCCACCTTGATGTACTTCGTCAGGCAATGGTAGCTGAGGAACCAGCCCTCGCCCTCGACTCCGTAGAAGGGCGAGTTCCACTTGACTGCCTTGCGCACGTCGGGGAGGGTGCGCCCGATGAGCGCGTCGAGGCGGCGCCCGACGTCGCTCTTCCAGCCCGGCATGGCCGCGATGCAGGCCTGCACGGGGGCGTCGCCGTCGGCTTTCGCGATCTGAGGGTTGCCGCCCGCGAGGAGGGCCGGCTTCCTGGCAGGCGCCTTCGTGGACCTGGACGTTTTCGCGGCGGGCACACCGGAGCGAGGTGGGCTGTCCTTAGGAGTTGGCATCGCTGCTGCCACCGTACCGGGTTCCGGCCTCGCCCACACTCCGCGAACGGGTCGGCCCAAGAAGATGGTCGCGTTGACGAGCGTCATCGCGGTGGCCAAGGCGAGCGTCCGCCAGCGTAGAGCTGGAACTGTGGCTGTCGCCGGGCCGCGAGGCGGTCGTGGCGGGGTGGCGTGGGGTGAGGGAGTCGTGAGGGCGAGCCCCCGAGGGGTCAAGCGGTTGGGAGGTTGGCTGTCAGATGAGGTCGACGCTCCCGCGACGGCGGGCGTCGAGCTCGTAGAGCCGGAGCGCGCCGATGGCCAGCATGAAGACAGCGGCACCTACGCCCACCTCCGCCAACCAATACGGAGCGACGGTCGCGATGCCGTCGCCGTCGAGGGCCCGGTGCATGCCCTCTACGCCCCATCGCGTCGGCACGACGGAAGCCGCGGCTTGAGCTGCCGGGTGCAACGTATCAAGGGGAATGATGGCGCCACTGAGCACGTAGAGTGTCACGCTGGCCACCCCCAGCAGCGCCCACACCTCGCGCAGCTTGAGGCTCCCGATGCCGAGAAGGAGCCCGAGCGCCGTAAGGCTCACGCTGATGACGAGAACTGAACCAGCCACCCCGAGCCAATTCACGCCACCCAGATCCAGGCGAAACACGAGCGAGCCGATGGTGGCCGCCGCCGCGAACGCGAGGAGGCCGTTGGGGATGTGAATCAGCCCGCGTGAGGCGAGCAGCCGGCCCCGGGCTACGGGCGACGCCAGCGTGAAGCCAAGCGTACCGTTGCCGAGCTCATACCCGACGGTCTGTAGCGCACCGCCGAGCGTGGGCCAGTTGAGAGTGAGGACGGCCGCACCGAGGACCGCATCGCGGAGGACCGCGCCGTCCGCGACCGTGGCGACGAGGTAGCCGAAGGTCAGCAACGTGAAGCCAGGGCGGATAGCGATGTTCACGAGGAACGCGAGTGGCGTCCCCGGGTCATAGAGCCCGACGTAGGCCGTGCGCGAGAGCGTCCAGAAGCGCCAGAGCATCAGAACGTGCTCAATTCCCCGGTCCGCCGGAGGCGCCGCTCCAACAGGCCGAACCCGGCAAGCCCGATGCCCGCGTAGACCAGGCCGAGGATGGCGAGCGCCGCCCACGCCTCAAAGGTTTCGCTTGCGGGTGCGTTCGCGTCCGCGGAGGTCACCAGAGCCTCGGAGGCCCATCGAAGCGGCGAGAGGCGCGAAATCGGTTGGAGCCAGTCCGGAAGCCGCGAGAGTGGGAAGAACACGGCCGAGACGAACACCAGGCTGGTATCAAGCACGAAGAAGACGCTGGTGGCGTTGCGGGAGATGAAGAGCATCGGCGACCAGGCGAAGGCGAGCGCTCCGACGCTGACCGTGGCGATCACGGCCGAGAGCCCGAGCAACAGGGGCTTTTCCACGGAAATGGTGGTGACGGTGACGAGCGAGACGACCGTGACCGAGAGGCAGGCCGCCATAACACCCTGCGCTGCATTCGCGAGTAGCTTCCCGAGCATCATCGTGCCGAGACGGGAGGGCGTGGCGAGGAACATCTCCACCACACCCGACCACCGTTCCCCGGACAGGGTGATGTTCGAGAGCATGAGTGACGTGGTCCAGACGGCAACGATGCCCGAGCCCAGCACAGCGCGCGTGGTCAGTTCGGGCGAGTTGTACGAGTTCAGGAACAGCACGGAAACGGACCCGAAGATGATGGGCGTGGCAAGGAAGATGAGGATCGACGACAGCGTCGTGAGGTTCACGCGCAGCTGGTACCGAAACGACGCGGCGACAGGACGCACGACGAACGCGGTCATGCCGGGACTCCCACGGCCTCGCGGCGCCCCTGCATGAAGGCGAGGTACGAGTCCTCCAGTGTTGGCTGCCGCACGTAGGATGCGAGCACGGTCGACTCGACGCGGCAGTGGGCGAGGACCTGGTCCAGCAGGATTCCGGCCGACTCGCATGTCACCGTCAGCCTGAACGCGGTGCCTCGTGGCTCGATGGCCACCGAGATGACGGTCGGCAGCTCGCGGATGGCCGCCAGCGCCGCCGCGGGCTGAGACTCGAGCTCCACCTCGATGATCTCTGCCTGGGGAGCTTGCCTGCGGATCTCGCCCGGCGTCCCCTCGGCAAGCACCTTGCCTTCGCCGATGATCGTGAGCCGGTCACAGAGCAGATCGATGTCCATCATGTAGTGCGACGTGAGGAGGACGGTTCGGCCGGGCGCCCGCAAGCCTGAGATGAGCTCGCGCAACTCTCGTGCACCCTCGGGATCAAGACCGATGGTCGGTTCGTCGAGGAAGAGCACCTGCGGGTCCGTCAGCAGTCCCCGTGCAACGTGGAGCCGTTGGCGCATGCCCCGTGAGTACTGCTCAACCCGCCGCGATGCGTGTTGCGAGAGTCCGACGGCGCCCAGCAGCCGATCTGTGCGGTCGCCAGCCTCGGTGCGGCTGAGCCCGTACAAGGCCCCGAAATAGAGGAGGTTGTCCCGGCCGGAGAGCCGGTAGTACAAGCCGCGGTCGCCGCCGAACACGAACCCGATGCGCCGGCGCACCTGCCGGCCTTGCCTCGCCACGTCGAACCCGGCAACCGTGGCAGAGCCGGATGTGGGCGAGAGCAGAGTCGTGAGGACCTTGATCAGCGTGGTCTTGCCCGCGCCGTTCGGGCCGAGCAGCCCGAAGATCTGGCCCGAGGCAATCGACAGGGTGAGGTCGTCGATCGCGACGGTCTCCTTGCTCCGGCCGGCGTACACGCGACGGAGGTTGGTGCAGATGACAGCGTCCTCAGGCATTGGCCACCGTGCCGGCAGCGGCGAATCGCCGCCTCGAACCGAACTGTCTGTTGGGGTTCATCCGTGCGCTCCAGCGTTGTTGGAGCGCACGCTAGCAGTTCCAGTGAGGTTGAAGTCAAGTGGTTTCCGGAGGTTTAAGGTCTCCGGGGGTTTGTTTGCAGCGACGAACCCTCGCCGCTCGGATCTCAGCGCGACGGGAATTATAGTGGCGCCAACGGAGGCGTGCATGGGGGCGTTGAGTGATGTCGTGGTGCTGGAGCTGGCGACGGGGGTCGCGGGACCGTACGTGGGGCGGGTGTTCGCGGATCTCGGGGCGCGCGTGGTCAAGGTCGAGCCGCCCGGCGGCGACCGCATCCGGCGCGAGGAGCCGCTCGTGGAGGGCGAAAGTGCATTCTTCAACTGGCTCAACGCGGGCAAAGAGTGCTCGGAGCTCGCCCTGGAGGATCCCGGCATCGACGAACTCGCGGCCATGGCCCACATCATCGTCCACACCGAGCGGGGCCCTGCCGGCGATGAGCTTGACGCCCGCCTCAAGGCTGACAATCCGGACGCCGTCATCGTTTCGCTCTCGCCATATGGCCGGAGCGGGGAGCGGGCCGGGTGGCGGGCGAGCCCCCTCACGGAGTGGGCGACGGGGGGCTACCACTACTTCGGTGGAGCGCCGGACCGCGAGCCGATCGCGCTGCCGGGTTACCAGGCGGAGTTCCACGCGGGCATGCACGCGGCCGTGGGCGCGCTTGCGGCCCTCTGGCACGCTCGCGACGGCGGCGAGGGGCAGGTGGTGGAGGTCTCGCACCAGGAGGCCGTGCTGTCGGACCACTCCTGGCTTGTCTCAAGCTGGACCCACCAGGGGAAGGTGCAGGGCCGCACGGGCAGCATGTATGCGAAGTGCGCGGACGGCTTCATCTTCCTCTTCAACCTCGTGCCTTACCCCAACCTCTTCGCGCTGATGGAGCGCTTCGACCTGCTCGAAGACGAGTCCCTCCAGGTGCCATCGGAATGGTGGGCGCGCTGGCCCGAGGTCCTCGCAGCCTTCGGCGAGTGGGCCGCCACCCGCACCAAGCAGGAGGTCTACCACGCGTGCCAGGAGCTGCGCATTGCCGCATCCCCCGTCAACACCATGGCCGACGTCGCAGCCAGCGAGCAGCTCGCCGCCCGCGAGTGGTTCGGCAGCGTGGAAGTCGGCGGGCGGACCGTGATGGGGCCAGGACTGCCGTTTCCGGTGTCATCGGTCGATTCCGCGTCCGCGACGCACACGCTCCCTGACGGT
>JBBDMZ010000014.1:0-33024 GCA_040877955.1 Dehalococcoidia bacterium
CGAAGATCGAGCGCCAGCGGGAACGCATCATCCTCCTCGGCGACGTGCCCAGCCCGCTGCGGCCGCCGCAGGGATGCGTGTTCCACACCCGCTGCCCCATCGCCATCGACGAGTGCCGCGTGCGGCGCCCGGACTGGCGCAACGTCGGCACGGCCGACAAGGAGCACTGGGTCTGGTGCCACCGGGTCTAGGAATTGCCGATTTTCGATTGCTGATTGGCGATTGAGATTCACGAAGAGGACCGGGAGACCGGTCCTCTTTCTGTTTAACACGAGGTGGGAGACATGGACGGGCCGATTATTGGCGACGCGTTCGGGCAGATGCTGCTCGACCGGTTCGCCGCGCCGGACCTCGACGCCTCTTATCCAGAGTTGATCGAGCGCGATGACGGCTTGCTGCAGACGGGTCATCGTGGCAGGTACTTCGCGCCTTACGAAGAGTGGCATGCCGCGGAGCGGGCACTTATCGACGGGCTGTCCGGGCGGGTGCTGGATGTCGGAGCGGGCGCCGGCCGGGTGAGTTTGTACCTCCAGGACCGTGGCTGCGATGTGGTTGCGCTCGACATCTCGGATGGAGCGGTCGAGGTCTGTCGCCGGCGCGGCCTTCGCGCGACGTTCCTCGGCACCGTCTACGACCTCGCGGCGACTTCGCCGGCGCCGTTCGACGGCTTCGTCCTCTGCGGGAACAACATGGGCTTGCTCGCGTCCCGCGACGAGGCGCCGCGCTTCCTCGGCGCGCTGGCGGGCATGGCGCGTCCGGGGGCACGCATCGCCGGAACCTGGCTCGACCCTTACCTGACCGACAATCCCGACCATCTCGCTTACCACCAGCGGAACCGCCAACGGGGGCGAATGGGCGGCCAGCTCCGCCTCCGCTCCCGCCACCGCAACCTCGCCTCGCCCTGGTTCGACTACCTCTTCTGCTCGCCTGCGGAGGGGGAGGAGTTGATCGCGCGAACCGCGTGGGATCTCGCGGAGCTGAACCGGGATGAGCAGGGGCCGGGATACAACGTGGTGCTGAGGCTGAAGTAGAATCAACGTATGACAAGCCAACCGGCGGCTCCAGCATCTCTGCGCATGAGCGAGGAAGAGTTCCTGGCTGAGTGGGCCGACCTCAAGCCGTCATACGAGTTCGTGAACGGCGAGGTCACGCAAAAACCCATGACGAAACTCTCACACATGCGGGTCGCGCAGCAGCTCAGCTTCCGGTTGGAGCTCTACCGGAGGACGAATGCCGGAGGAGAAGTCGGACCAGACCCGACGGTGAACCTTAGCCGCACACTCGATCGCCGTTATCGAGTTCCCGATCTGGCCTACTGGGCAGAAGGCAAGCCCGTTTCTAACGGAGAGATTCTGCTCCCGCCGACCCTTGCCATCGAAATCATGTCCTCCGGCCAGACCTTTTTAGCAATGCGGGCGAAGTGCCGCGAGTACCGTCGGCGTGGGGTGGATGTGGCCTGGCTGGTGAGTACCTCGCGACGCACCGTGGAGGTCTTCGAGGGCGACCGCGACGGTGAGGTGATGATGGGCGCCGCAACGTTGGAGAGCGGGCATCTTCCCGCTTTCAAGCTCACCCTGTTCGAACTGTTCGCCGCCCTGGACTGAATCCCAGCCGGTTGCTCCGGCACCGCTAATGACGAGCGCTCGCCCGTGGACGTGGCCAACGGTGGGACGTTATCGTTCGGCGGCGTTCGGAGGAGCGCCAGACCATGGTGTGCGGCCGGTGTGCCAGAGACCTTGAGTTGTTCGAGCTGACGAATCCAGACGGCGAACCTGTCTGCGAGCGTTGCGCCGCCGGCGCCGCCGTGCAACTGAGAGCCACTCCTCGGGTTCACCGGCAAGATCGAGTTTCGGTCGTCCATCATGAACGTGATGGCGTTCCGCGTTCCTGGGAGCTGCCGGTCGGGACGCTGGAGGAGCTTTGGCCGTTCTGTGCGCGATGTTCAAGTTTATCTGAGGACCAAGGGCTACGCGACCTTCAAGCAGGACGGGCGACACATCAAGTGGATGGATGCCGCCGAAGGGATGCCTGAACCCGGCCAGCTTTGTCTCGCGTGCGAGAGGCGCCCCGCAGTCGAACGAGGCTTCGTCCGGGTCGCGCAGCCTGGCTCCTAAAGCCGCTCCACGCTGGCGAGCGGGGGCTTGTCCGGGTCGACGAGGTAGCGGAGGGCGGGCATCGAGATGTCCGCGACAGCGAACGAGGCGCTTACGGGGTAGTACGGGCGGGCGCCGGGCATCTCCCAGGCCGTCGCATCGAACACCTTGAGCTGCGGTTGACCTCGGTCGGCGCTGTGGAAGGTGTAGTCCGGGTCGATCTGCACCAGCCGCGCCGCCTCGCCACCTTCGCGGGGGACGCGCGCGATGTTCAGGTTCGAGAGGTACTGCAGGTCGTTGCCGCTCACCGGCTCCGGGTTCATGAGCGAGACATCGAGCACGACCCGGGAAGTCTCGACCATCGCGTGGATGCGGTCGTAGCGTTTCTCGAGGGTGACGGCTGCCTTCTTGAGTGGGTAGCCATACCGTGCACCGAGCACGTCGACCGCCTGCTGGCTGTCGGTGTAGCCGCGGGCCAGGAAGCCACGTGGGCGGGCCCCCGAGCGGCAACCCACGCGCACTTCCGCGAGCACGTACGGCCCCGCCGGGCTCTCGGGCACGCGCGTCACGGTGAAGACGAGCGTGGGCGGGATGGTGGGGTGCAAGGCCGGCGGGATGAGCGTCAGCATTGCATCGTCATCCAGCTCGTACATGATCGTGAGAATTTGGGCCTTGGGCAGGTCCCAGTGGTCCACGTCGAGCGATGGGAGGTGCGGGGCCTCGGCGGCGAGGTCGGAGAGGTTGCGCGTGCCTACGAGCGGCATTATTGCGCCCGTCCCGCGCTCACGCCGGCCGGCTCCGGCTTGGCCGCGAACTTCGGCATGACCTCCTTGGCGAAGAGCCGCATGCTGGCGAGCACCTCAGCCTGCGGCACGGTCTCCGCTGCATTGAGGAGGAAGTTGATGCGGTCCACGCCAACGGCCTCCCAGTTCTTGATCACTTCGGTGATGCGGTCGGGATTGCCGATAGCGAGGCCTTCGGGGATCTGGCCCTCGGGCCCGCTGGTGGCCTCGCGGCGCAGCGCGGGAAGGAGGCCCAGGTTCGGGTAGGAGCGCGTCGGGTACGCCTGGCGGGCGGCAAGGAGTTGCTCGGCCATGTAATTGAAGGTGCCGGCGAGGCGCTGGCCCGTCTTCGCGCCATACATGTTGTCCTCGTGGCACATGAGGAAGTTGACGGTGTTCACCTGCTCGTTCACGAACTCGCCGACGGGGTCGCAGTACTTGATGCGTCGCCGGTACTCCGCGATCTTCTTCTCCTGCTCCTTGAAGCCGCCGAAGGTGAGGCCGAGGCTGCCCATGCCGCGGTCGGCGGCGTCGAGCTCGGTCCCGGGGCTGGTGACCGCCACCCACATCGGCGGATGCGGCTTCTGGTACGGCTTCGGAAGGATTGCGCGCTTGGGCATACTGAACGCGCGTCCTTCGTAGCCGAAGCGCTCCTGTGTCCACATCTTGGGGATGATGCGGGTCCACTCGTCCCAGGTCTTCTTCGTCTCGTCGGGGTCGGCGCCAAAGCCGCCGAGCTCGGTCCACGTGGCGGAACGGCCCGTGCCGAACTCCAGCCGCCCGCCGGACACGATGTCCATCGTGGCGGCCACTTCGGCGGCCTTGATGGGGTTGTTGAACTGCGGGACGCAGACCACGATGCCCCGGCCGATGCGGATGTTCTTGGTCACCATCGCGCAGGCCGTGAGGAACACCTCTGGAGCTGAACAGTGGGAGTATTCCTCGAGGAAGTGGTGTTCCACCGCCCACACCTGGTCGAAGCCGAGCTCGTCGGCGAGCTTCACCTGCTCGAGGCAGTTCTGGTAGACCTCGTACTCAGTGGTGGGACCCCATGGACGGGGGACGGAGATTTCGTAGAAGATGCCGAATTTCACCGGGCGCCTCCTGTAGGTGAGGCGACTCTAGCACACCGAAGATGCTTCGGGGGGTGGGAAACGCGGCCCTTCGCGCCTGGCTCAGTCGTCGGGATCGCCGAGGGGCGGAGGGAGAGTCGGGAGTCCCGGCAGCAGCGACTGCTCGGTCGCGCTGGGTGAAGCTGCTGGCGTCGTCGGGGCGGCCGTGGCGGAGGCCGCCGGCGTGGTCGCCTGCGGTGTCGGCGTGCGGGTGGCGGTGGCTGTCGCGGTGGGGGTCGTGGGCTCCTGCGTCGGGGTGGCTGTCGCGGGGCTTGTTGGCTCCCGCGTTGCGGTCGCCGGCTCGGCCGTTTGCGTCTCCTGTGTTGTCGTTGGGGTCGCGTCTCCGCCGCCGTTGTCGTCGTCCTGCGCCAGGATGACGGCCGCCGCGATCCCAATGCCGAGCGCCAGCAGCACAGCGCCCACCAGTGCCGCGATGCCGGTCGAGCTCCACCCGCTGTTCGGGGGCGGAGGGGCGCCACGCCGGACGCGCGCGGTGTTGTGTCGCGGTGCCGCCGGTGGCCGGCCCGGCGGGGCAACGACCGCCGCCGGCGCGGCCGCCTCGCGGCTCGTCCCGGCGGGCACGTTTCGGAGGGCATTCGCGAACGCCCCCGCGGTCGCGTAGCGGTCCTGCGGTGAGATCGCGAGCGCCCGGATGAGCACGGATTCGAGCTCCGGCGAGGCACTCATCGCGAACGTCCTCAGCGGGGGGGCCGGGGCCCCCAATCGTTGCCCGGCGAGGGCGGCGGCGTTCGTGCCCGTGAAGGGAAGCCGTCCCGCGACCATCTCGTACACGGTCAGGCCGAGCGAGTACACGTCCGCCCGGGGGTCGGCAGCGGATCCCTGGATGACCTCGGGCGCCAGGTACGCCACCGTGCCCAGCACGTCCCGCATCTGCTCGGGGGCGAGCGTCCGCGAGACGCTCTCGGCCACGCCGAAGTCTGCGACCTTCGCCACCCCCTGCTCGTTCACGAGGATGTTCTCGGGCTTCACGTCGCAATGGATGACGTTCTGTTCGTGGGCGTACTGGAGCGCCGTGGCGATTTGGACGCCGTAGCGGATGGCTTCGGGCTCCGTGAGGCGGCCCTGCGTCTGCAGGAGTTGGCGGGCCGAATAGCCGTGGACGTACTCCATGACGAGAAAGTGGTGGCCCTCGTGCGTGCCGAAGTCGTAGACGGCGACGATGTTCGGATGCTGGAGCCTGGCGACGACACGCGCTTCCTGGAGTAGCGTATCCACGAGCTCGTCGTCCCGGTCCGCGAGGGAGTCGCGCAGGATCTTTACAGCCACCCATCGCCCGAGGCGGGTATCCTCGGCGAGCCAGACCTCGGACATGCCGCCGGTGCCGAGGAGCCGCTCCAGGCGGTAACGCTGCTCGATGACGTCGGAGGGATTCAACGCGCGATGACTCTCCAGGTTGGGGCCGGACTTCGCTCCGGGGAACGCAATGCTGAGCTCCTGCTGCTGAGCGCGAGCGTCGCATTCATCTTCATCGCCGAGCGAGCGCTGGATGGCGCGGCGGTGACGGTGCCGTCCGGGTTCCGTGGGATCCTAACCCAATTCGTCGTCGCGATGATCGCCGGCCACCTTGCCGTTCGGGTGCTGGCCCCCGGCGCTTCGCGCGTCCCCTACGCCGTGGCCATGCTCCTGACCGCCATCGGGCTGACGTTCGTTGCCCGCCTGGAGCCCGGTGTCGCCCAGGACCAGTCGTTGTGGGCGACGCTCGGTGTGGCCGTGATGGTCGGCGGGGTGCTGCTCGGACAGCGCTACCGCGTGCTCCGCTCCTATCGGTACACGGCCGCGCTGGTGGCCGTGCTGCTGCTCCTCGTCACGGGGATCTTCGGCGAGACGATCAACGGCGCGAGGCTCTGGATCAACGTTGCCGGCCAATCGGTCCAGACCACCGAGCTGATTAAGATCTTCATGCTCATCTTCCTCGCGGGTTACCTCGCGGACTCAGCGGGAGTGCTCTCCGCCCCACGGCTGACGTTCGGCGGGCGAAGCTACTCCGCGCTCCCCTACCTGGTGCCGCTCGGGCTGACGCTGATGGTCGCGGTCCTCGCCCTTGGGCTGTTGAAGGACCTCGGGACGATCGCGTTGCTGATGCTGGTCACTATTGGCGCCCTGTACGCGGCGACGGGCCGGATTGTTTTCGTCGCAGGGGGCGTGTTATTGCTCGCCCTCACGGCGTGGCTCGGCTACCAGCTCTTCGACCATGTTGAGACGCGCATCGACGTGTGGCTGCACCCCTTCGATGACGCCCTCGGGAGCGGGTTCCAGACCGCCCAGGCGCTGTTCGCTATCCAGGCCGGCGGTGTCACGGGCGAGGGGCTCGGCCGAGGCAGTCCCGACACGATCCCTGCCGTGCCCACGGACTACATCTTCAGTGCGATCGGCGAGGAACTGGGGCTGGCGGGCGCGCTCGGCGTCATCATGCTTTTCGTCTTGCTGCTGTTCTCCGGCCTTCGCATCGCGGTCCGCGCGCCCGATGACTACGGCCGGCTGCTCGCTTTCTCGATTGCGCTCCTCATCGCCGTCCAGGCGTTCGTGATCATCGCCGGGAACCTCGGTCTCATCCCGACCACAGGCATCACTCTCCCGTTCGTGAGCTACGGCGGTTCGAGCCTGGTGGTGAACTTCGCGCTCGTGGGCATCCTGCTCGGCATCTCCGATGCCTCTGCTCGTGCCGAGGCGGGCCGCTAGGGCTGGAAGCGCAGTACGACCGAGCCCAGCGCGACCTGCTCGCCACCCGCGAGTGGCGCGCCGCGGCCGTCGACCGAGGTTCCGTTCACGAGCGTGCCGTTGGTGCTGCCCAGGTCCGTGAGCCGCCAGCCGTCGCGGGTGCGCACGAGGGCCGCGTGCCGGCCGGAGACCGACGGGTCGGCGAGGACGATGCCGTTCTCTCCGTCGCGACCGAGGGTCATCTCACCGAGCACCGCGAACTCGTCGCCGGGCCGCAGTCCCGTGCGGGCGGGGACCAGCACCACGAGCCTGGCGCCGGCCGCCCTGGCGCCGGCGCGAGACGTTCGCGCGGCGCCACGCACCGTGATGCCGGCACGCATCATGAACGCCACACCGAGCACGAACAGAAAGATGACCCCGATCATCGCGAGGCGCAGGGCGAGGAGCTCGTTGTCGCTGCTCAACGCTGGGCCTCCAGCGTGATCGTCGTGTCGCCCAGCGTAAATGCGTCGCCTGGTTGCAATAGCGCCGACTCGGCCCGCCGACCGCCGACCGTGATGCCGTTGCGGCTGCCCACGTCGCGGATGATGAACCCCTCGGCGCTGCGGGTCACTTCCGCGTGTTGCCGCGAGACGGCGAGGCTCGCGATGACGAGGTCATTCCCCGGCCCGCGCCCAATCGTGAAGGGCGTGTGTGTGATGCGCACGAGCGACCCGTCCGCCAGCCGCAGGGCCGCATCCTGGTGACGCGTGAGCCGGCGAGTGGCCCCAGCCGGGAGCTGCACGTCGCGGTGACGTGTATCCGCGAACGACGCGGTGACGACAGGGATGCCCTCGGACGCGGCCTCCGAGGGCTCGAAGGTGAGCAGCCGATCTTCGTCGCGCGTAAGCCCGGCGCGGCGCTCTTCGGCGTCGAGCATCGACTCGATCTCCTCGCGCAGTCGAGGGAGGCTGCGCTCGTAGCGAGCGTAATCGGATGGGTGGAAGGTGACGCGGATCATGTTCGGTGCGGCTCCCTGGCTGGCGGCGTTCTGAGCTTCCGTGCGCACCCGCTCCAGGATCTCCAGCGGGTGCAGGGCGCCGCTGAAGCGGCGGGCAGCCTGCTCGAGGAAGCGTTCCAGCCGCGGTGAGCGTTCGTGTGTCATCGGGCAAGGGCCGCGCGAATCACTGTCCCGGCGATCGGCGAGGCAACGACGCCTCCCTGTCCGCCATTCTCCACCACCACGGCCACCGCGATAACCGGATCTTCCGCCGGCGCGAACGCTATGAACCAGGCGTGCGACGTGTCCTGTCCGCTCTCGGCCGTCCCGGTCTTGCCGCCAACCTTCACACCGGGGATTTGCACACCGTTCGCCTGTGAGGCGTCAACCACCGAGACCATGAAATCGCGCATGATCGCCGCCACATCCTCGCTCATCACGCGGCGGCTTCCCGGCGACTCCAGTGCGGCCACCCGGGTGTCTCCCTCGTAAGCGCCGAGGCCGAGGTGGGGCTCGACGATTACCCCGCCGTTGGCGACCGCCGCCGCCACCAGTGCCATCTGCAGGGGCGTCGCGAGCAACTCGCCCTGACCGAAGGCTGTGCTTGCGAGCAGCGCCGTCGAGAGGTCTGAGCCATCGCCAGCGACCTGGGAGGCGGCCGTCTCCGTGGTGAAGGAGAGCGCCGACCCAAACCCGAGCTTCCCCGCTGTCTCCAGGAGGCGCAGCCAGCCCGTTGCGACGCCGACCTCCGCGAAAATGGCGTTCACCGAGAACGTGTAGGCGTTGCGGAACGGGTAGCGGCCAGGCCCCTGCGGCACGTTATTGCACGAGACGGGGAACCCGTCGAAGACCTTCTCGTCGTCGCATTCCACGATCGTCGAGGGGGTGATGACGCCGTTCTCCAGCGCGGAGATCGCGGTCACGGTCTTGAACGTCGAGCCCGGTGGGTAGAGCCCCTGGGCGGCGCGGTTCAGCAACGGCGAAGACGGGTCGTCCACGAGCTCGTCGCTGAGGGCGCCGGGGTCGTAGGTCGGGACGCTCACCATCGCCAGCACCTCGCCGTTCCGCGGGTCGATGGCGATGACGGCACCCGTGCGGCCGCCGAGCGCCTGCGCCGCGGCCGCCTGTATCGCCGGGTCGAGCGTGAGACGGACGTCCGTGCCGCGCCGGGCCGAGCGTTTGAACTCGGCGTTGAGGGCGCCCTCCCAGCCGGCGCCCGCCGTACCCTCGAGGAACTGGTTGAATTCGAGCTCGGCGCCCTGGGAGCCGAATTGGGCGCTCAGGTAGCCAATGGCGTGGGCCACGGACGCGTCGCTGTAGACCCGCGTGCCGTCCGGCAGTGATTCGGCGAGGACGTTGCCGTCGCGGTCGAGAATGCGCCCTCGCAGTGGGTTCGTGAAGGCAGAGAGGACCCGGGGGTTGTGCTCGTCGGTCTCCAGGTCGGTGCGCCAGACCTGCCAGTAGGCCAGTGCGCCGAAGAAGACGACGAGCACGAGCAAGGTCGCTGTTGCCACGGCGCCGGCGCGTCGTTCGAACTGACCTTCGCGAAGCACATGGTTAATCCTAGCGTCCCGCTGCCAGCGGGCGAGGAAAGTGCGCGGCCTTTGGGCCGAATGCTTAGGCTTGATATACGACCTCAAGGAGGGTTGTCATGAATCGTGCGTATGTCTGGGGCGGCGTGATCGCGTCGGCGATCCTTGTTCTGTTCGGGATCGCGACCGCGATCGTGGGGATTGTCGGCATCCAGGAGGTGCGGGACACGCTCGCGGAGGAGAACATCGTAGGCCCTGATGACTCACGTATTCCGGGGCAGCTTGTAGACACGGGGTCCGAGGCGAAGGCCCAGGCGGACATCATTCGCCAGCATCAACTCGAAGCAACTGGCGGGCTCACCTACTCAGAGACGGGCCGCTTCGCGACGGAGGACGGCAATCCACAGGGGACAAACGATGCGAGCCAGGCAGCGAAGGGCGAGGACGGCAAGCCGATCTCGAACGCTGTCCGGAACCAATGGGTGACCGCGACCGCGCTGAGCACTTCGCTGAACATGGCTTTCTTCGCCGAACGCGTGGGCTACTTCGCGATCGTTATGGGGATCGCCCTGCTCCTTACAGGCGTCGGTTTTGGCATCCTCACGTGGCAGGTCTTGCGCAGCATGCAAGACGCGGACGCAGCCGCGAGCGCTGTCAACTCGCCCCCGCCCGTGGGCTGACTAACCCCTCGGCAAGCCGAGCCCGCGCGTGGCGATGATGTTCCGCTGGATCTCGTTCGTGCCGCTGTAGATCGACGAGGGCACCGCCTGGAGGTATGACTCCGGCATGTCACCGTGAAGGGGCGCGCGTGACTCCTCGGGCACCATCTGCCCGGACATGCCGAGCATGTTCACGCCGAAGTTGTAGATCCGTTGGCCGAGCTCGCTCTGGAAGATCTTGATGACCGACGCCTCGTAGTTCGGCACGAGGCCCCGCGACTGCATGTAGCCAATGCGGTAGCCGAGGAAGCGGGCCACGTTGTTCGCGACGACGTGCTCAGCGAGCTTGGTGCGGTTCTGCTCGCGGCGGTCAGCGGAACCGCTGCGGAGGCTCGCTGCCAGGTTCTCGAGCGTGTGCTTCTGGGAGGCCGTGGTGCCGATACCCGAGCGCTCGAAGTCCAGGAGGGTCATGCCCACGTACCAGCCGCGGTTTTCCTCGCCGACGATGTTGCGGGCGGGAACGCGGACGTCCTCGAAGAAGACTTCGTTGAACGCATGGCGGTTCGCCATGTTCACCAGGGGCCGGATGGTGAGGCCCGCCTGGTTCTTGATGTCGTCGATGAGGAGGAAACTGATGCCCCGGTGCTTGGGCGCCTCGGGGTCCGTGCGCACGAGACAGAACATTTGGTTCGCGCGGTGGCCGCCGGAAGTCCAGATCTTCTGACCGTTGATGACATAATCGTCGCCATCGCGGACGGCCCGGGTCTGCAGCGAGGCGAGATCCGAACCGGCGCCGGGCTCGCTGTAGCCCTGGCACCAGATGTGCTCGCCGCTCGTGATTTTCGGGAGGTAAGTCTGCTTCTGCTCCTCGTTGCCGTGAATGATCAGCGTGGGGCCGATCATGCCCACCCCGAACCCCCGCGTGCCGGTGTCAGGCGCGCCGTGGTAGCCGAACTCCTCGTTGAAGACCATCTGCTCGGTGATTGAGGCGCCCAGCCCGCCGTACTCCTTCGGCCATGCCGGGGCGATCCAACCACGGGACGCGAGCGCGGTGTTGAACTCCCGGGCCGTCTCGAATGCCTTGTCGCTGCCACCACCGAAGCCAGCACGGCCGCCGTCGTCGTCCGTGAGGTGCTCCTTCAAGAAGCCACGCACCTCCTCCCGCAGGGTCTCTTCCTTTTCTCCGAAGCGGAGCTCCATGTGATTCCTCGCTGTCCCGTAAATCTGGCAGGCGGGATACCGCGTTGCTCTAACGAACTGACTGTTCCGGAAGCATACAGGCGTGGTTCGCCCGAGGCGAACGACCGGAGCGAACAAGCGTGGGGCGGAAAGTGGTGCGCCCGGGAGACCCGAATCTCCCGGGCCTGCGAGCCTTGACGCGCGCTGCTGACGGCTCTGCCTGAAGTTGACGCTGATTGGGATCAAACTGCGACAGGGCGCTTCCTGATCCGGCCGCTCCGCCGCGCAGAGATGGGTATCCCTTGCCATATGTTGACCCATACCTAGCAGCCCGATGTATAGTGCTCCTATGCAAGCCAAGAGAGACGTTCGAATAGGGAAGGACCTCGTCGCTGCTTCGGCTATGCCTCTCGTCCTGGCGATTCTCGACGAGGGCGAGACTTACGGATACGCCATCCTGAAGCGGATCGATGAGCTGTCTGGCGGAGAGCTGGAGTGGACCGACGGGATGCTGTATCCCCTGCTTCATCGGCTCGACCGGCTCGGTTACGTCGAGGCGACGTGGGACTCGCCGCCGGGCGGCCGGCGGCGCCGATACTACCGCCTCACTCCAGGGGGCCGAAACGCTCTCTCCGAGCAGCGCCGCCAGTGGGAGGTCGTCTCAGGCGCTCTCCAGAACGCCTGGCACTCTTTTCAGGTCGCCAACTCTGCGCTCAGGACGGTCGAGGGATGACGTCGATGGAATCAGCGGATCCAGGCATCGAGGCCCGGATCAAGGAATGGCGGGCCTTCCTCCTGCGTCGGAGGACGATCCATCACGTTGACGTCGATGAGCTCGAGGACCATTTGCGGAGCCAGATCTCGGAGCTCGGAGCGGCCGGCCTCGACGGAGACGAGTCCTTTCTCGTGGCCATCAAGCGTATTGGCGGTGTGAACGAGCTATCCAGGGAGTTCGCCCGCGAGCGGTCCAGTCAGCTCTGGAAGCAGCTTGTTCTCGCGGGCGACACCGTTCGCGAGCGCTCGGCTTCGGAGTACGCCGGACTCCTGGTCATGGCCTGCTTCGCAATCGCCGCGGCCGTGGCCTTCAAGCTCCCCGCGGCGTTCGGGATTAACCCGTTCGTAGACTCGGATAGCGCAAATGTCGATGCCGATGCGTCGTTCTACGTGCGCAATGCCGCATTATTAACCCTCCCGCTTCTCATTGGCTTCCTGGCATGGCAGCGGAAACTTCCGGTGCGCGTGATCGTTGGGTTGGCCGTGCCCTTCGTCGCCGCTGCCATTCTGATGAACGCATTCCCATTTGAAAGCGACGGCGACACGCAGGCGCTGGCGGCCATCCACCTTCCGATTTTCCTGTGGCTCGTCGCGGGCGTGGCCTACCTTGGCGGCGCGTGGCGAGCCGATGCGCCCCGGATGGACTTCGTCCGGTTCACGGGAGAGTGGTTCATCTACTACACGCTGATTGCGTTCGGGGGAGCGGTCTTTAGCGGACTGACCATGGGGGTCTTCGAGGCAATTGGCATTGACGCGGAGCCCATCGTCACATCGTGGGTGCTGCCGTGCGGCGCGGTGGGTGCGTTAGTCGTGGTCGCCTGGTTGGTCGAGGCCAAGCAGAGCGTGATCGAGAACATGGCGCCGGTCCTGACCAGCGTCTTCAGCCCGTTGTTCGCCTTGATGCTCGTTGCGGCAATCCTCGGCATGGCGCTGACAGGCAATGTCATCGACGCCGAACGTGATGTACTTATCGTCCTCGATCTGCTCCTCGTGCTTGTCGTCGGGCTGGTCCTCTATGCGATCTCTGCCCGCGATTCGGATGCTAAGCCAACGCTCATGGACGGGGTTCAGCTGGTACTCGTCGTGAGCGCCCTCGTGATCGATGTGCTGGCGCTGGCGGCGATACTCAGCCGCATTACGGAGTTTGGCTTCACGCCGAACCGGACTGCCGGGCTCGGGCTCAATGTGGTCCTGCTCGCCAGCCTGGTGTGGTCCGCGTGGCTGATGTCGGCCTTCCTTCGCGGAAGGCGGCTGTTCTCGGACTTGGAGCGCTGGCAGACCACGTACATTCCGGTGTACGCGGCTTGGGCAGCCATCGTGGTGGTCGTGTTCCCGCCGCTCTTCGCATTCGACTGACCGCTGGCATCAGGCACGGCTCCCGGCGCTGAGACCTCCTGCGACGGGAGCGCGATTCCCTCGCGAGCTCAAGTGGCCCGGCTCGGCCTTAACGTCACGCTGGCGGTTGAGGATTGCTCGCGCCTCCTCAGCGCGAGCTTCACCATCTCCTCGAGCGCGAGCAACGCCAGGGCGACGCCGACGCAGGTGAGCCACTGGTTCACCGTGAGCGACGTGGTGAGGAAGATCCGCTGGAGGAAGGCGATCTCCGTCACGAGCACCGTGAGCAGGAGGGCCAGGCCGTACAGCCGGAGCTGGGGCCAGCCCGGGAAGCTCTCGCGGCTAAGCGCGGTCCCGTGCTCGTCTCGCACCGACAACCCGGCAACAACGTGCAAGAGCGACAACGACACCATGAGCATCGTGGCACCAATGATGGCCTCGTCGTAGCGCTCTTCGCCGTAGACCTGGACGCCCAACGATGCCCCCGCCATGACCAGGCCCGTGGCCGACAGTCGTATCCATTGCTGCCGGCTGAGGACCGGCGCGCTGATCGGCCTCGGAGTGCGCGACATCAGGCCGGGTGTCGACCGGTCGAACCCGAGTGCGACGGCGATGGGGATGTCGATCGCGAAATTGATCCAGAGCAGCGCGAGCGGCTCCAGCGGGATGCCGTTGGCCACGTTGAAGATGCCCGCCCCGACGAACAGCGCCAGGTAACCGACGAGCGCGGCCATCTGGAAGCGGATGTACTTGAGCAGGTTGTCGTAGAGCGCTCGCCCGTGCGACACAGCCCGCACAATCGTGGAGAAGTTGTCGTCGGTAATCACCATCACGGCCGCGCCCTTGGAGACTTCCGTGCCCGTGATTCCCATGGCGACGCCAATGTTCGCCTTCTTGAGCGCAGGCGCGTCATTGACGCCGTCTCCCGTCATGGCGACCACGTCTCCGCGCTCCTGCAGCAGCCGCACAAGCCGGACCTTGTCTTCCGGAGCGACGCGGGCGATGACACCGATGTCATCCAGATCGCGCAGGACCTCATCGTCGCTCATGGCGGCAAACTCCGCTCCAGTCAGGGCTTTCCCCTGGATTCCGAGCTCGCGGCCGATGGCAGCAGCCGTGGTCGCATGATCGCCCGTGATCATCCGGACGCGAATGCCCGCGCTGACGCAGTCCGCGATCGACGCCTTCGCCTCCGGTCTCGGCGGATCGACGATCCCGACCATCGCCAGGAGCGTCAGGTCCTTGACCTCGCCCAACAGGTCCGCCTTCGCGTCGAATGACGCCGGGTCAAAGTCTCGCTGCGCGACGACCATTACGCGTTCGCCGGACGCCGCAATCTCGTCGTTGGCGTCGAGTGCGCGCCGTCGTGTGTCATCGGTGATCCCGAGCAGGTGCCGGTCCGGGTGCCAGTAGCTCGAGCTTCGTTCGATGACGATGTCGGGGGCGCCCTTCACGAAGCACCGAACGACGGGCTGTCCGTCCGCGTCCCGCATCTCGTGGAACGTCGCCATGAACTTGTAGTCGGAGTCGAAGGGGACTTCGGCGATGCGTGGGTAGGTGCGACGGGTTTCGTCGATGTCGAGCCCACCCTTTCCCGCGAGGACAATTAGCGCCCCTTCGGTGGGATCGCCGATCAGCGAGTCACCGTCCAGGGTCGCGTCCGCGCAGAGGATCATCGGCAGCAGAAGATCGTCCAGGTCAAAGTTTTCGCCGCCCGTGTGCTTGATCGTTCCGGCCGTGCTGTAGCCCTCGCCGGTGACCTTGAACCGGTTTCCCGGCCCCGGGATGAGCATCTCGCGGGCCGTCATCTTGTTCAGCGTGAGCGTGCCCGTCTTGTCCGAGCAGATCGCCGAAGTGGAGCCCAGCGTCTCCACTGCCGGCAGCCGCTTCACGATCGCATTCTGTTCCGCGAGCTCCCGGGTGCCGAGCGAGAGGAGTGTGGTGACGACTGCCGGGAGGCCGGTGGGGATGCAGGAGATGGCGAGCGCGATGCCCGTCACGAACAGCGTCTCCAGCGACTCATCGCGAATCAGCCCGAGCACGATCACCGCCACGATCGCGACTCCCCCGAGGGTGATGAAGATGCGCGTCAGTTCGTCGAGCTTTCTCTGCAGGGGAGTCTTCTCTTCTTTTGTCTCATTGAGCATCCCGGCGATCTTGCCGATTTCGGTGTCCATCCCGGTGCCGGTCACCACCATTTCGGCCCGCCCTCGGGTCACAGATGTGTTCATGAACACCATGTTCGTGCGGTCGCCCAGTGCCACGTCGGGCCGGTCGATGGCCGTGATGTCCTTGAGTGTTGGCACGCTCTCGCCGGTGAGGGCCGCCTCTTCGATCTCGAGCGTCGCAGCCACCAGTAGGCGGCCGTCGGCGGGCACCACATTGCCGGCCTCGAGGAGCACGAGATCGCCGGGCACGAGCTCTTGAGCGTCGGTCTCGAGGACCTGGCCACCGCGCCGCACGCGGGCGATCGTCTTCATCATCTCCTGGAGCGACGCCAGGGCCGCCTCGGCCTTCGACTCCTGGTTCACGGCGAGCACCGCGTTGAATACGGTGAGCAGGAGGAGGACGATCGTCGTACCCGTCTCTCCTGTCACGATCTGGTTGATGACGGCGGCCGCGACGAGGACGATCTGCATCAGGTCGCGATACTGCCGCACAAAGGCCTGCCAGCCTGGCTCCTTTTCCGCCTCGGCGAGACGGTTGGGGCCGTATCGGTCGAGCCTTCCCGTGGCTTCCGCTGTGCTGAGCCCCTCGGCCGCGTCGACCTCGAGCCGAGTGGCGGTGGCCCCTGCGTCGAGACGATGCCATTCGGGCCTGGCGGCCGGCTGTGCGTCCCCGGTCGTGCTCCCCGGGGAGAGCCTCATAGGTTGGGCGTTTCCTCCGATCCTGGCAGCCACGGCTAGTACCTCTCGGGCACGTAGCGCGAGGAATGGTCAGGTTCGAGGTATCCCTGCGCCGGCCTACGCCGCGGGATTTCGATCTGCGACCGTGGCTGGTCGTGGTAGGGGATGAGGCTGAGGAAGTGGGCGATGCAGTTGAGACGGCCACGCCGCTGGTCATTCGAGTCGATCATGTACCAGTGCGCGGCTGGAGTGTCCGTGGCGGCGAGCATTTCGTCGCGGGCCCGGGAGAAGTCGTAGTACCGCCGGTGGCTCTCCAGATCCATCGGGCTGAGCTTCCATGTCTTGCGCGGGTCGTTGATCCGGCTTTGGAACCGTGCTGTCTGGTTGCCCTGGTTTACCTCCAGCCAATACTTCACCAGAATGGTCCCCGAGTCGACGATCGCTTTTTCGACCGGCGGGGTCATTTTGAGGAAGTGCTCGACCTGTTCGGGTGTCGCCCAACCCATCACCCGCTCGACGCCCGCGCGGTTGTACCAGCTCCGGTCGAACAGGACGACTTCTCCCGCAGCGGGCAGGTGCGGGATGTACCGCTGGATGTACATCTGCGACTTCTCGCGTTCGGTCGGCGCCGGCAGCGCCACGATGCGGAAGACACGCGGACTGGTCCGCTCGGTGAGGCGTTTGATCACGCCGCCCTTGCCCGCCGCGTCGCGTCCTTCGAAGAGCACGCAGATCTTGGCGCCGGTTGCCTGGACCCAGGACTGCAGCTTGACGAGTTCCGCCTGCATCCTCTTCAGCTCCTGGTCGAACTCTTTGCGGGGCATCTTCGGCCTCGCGGTGGGGGTCACGGCCTTCCGGCTGTGGTCCGCCGCCGTTGCGCGTCCGTTGCCGCTGTGCGCCCGCCTCGCTTTCGTTTGCCTGGTGGCCACCATGGTTGTCTCCTCCTCGTGGCAGGTTCTATCGACATAATTGTGCGAGCGCCGGGCACGGAGGGATGCAAGCGCGCAGGGCTAGACTTGCGCGGCGGGGTCAGGCGGAGGTCCGGGCTTGTCCTCCCAGTCCGTCCATTCGACGCCGGTCTCGTCGAGATAGGCGCTGACGGCGGCGCCCACAGTCGGGTAGAAGCGGGCGGCCCCGAATCGGTCGAACAACTCGTAGCTCTTCAGCCGGTCCTTCACCGGGTCCTTCATCTCAGCGAATCGGAGGTCCACACCCTCGGCGGTGAGCTCCTCGTCCAGTTCCGTCACCACATCGGCGGCGGTCGTGTCGAGATCGGTGACCGGTTCGGCGGCGACCACGACCCACCGCACGGGCGTGGGCGAGTCTGCTACAGCCTCGCGGAGGTGGTCGGCGAAGACCTCGGCGTTCGCGAAGAAGAGCGGGGCGTCCCAGCGGAATAGCACAAGCCCTGGGATGCGCCTCGCCTCGGGGTAGCGTTTGATGTCGTGGTAGCCCTTCAGGTCGTCGACACGGGCGAGGACGGCGTCGTACGGGCGCCACGCGCGCCGGATGAAGTCCAGGAGGGCGAGAGCGACGGCGATGAAGATGCCTTCGATTACCCCGACTGCCGCAACACCGACGAAGCACGCCATCGACAGGACGAACTCCGTCTTGCGCATTCGGTAGAGCTTGCGCACGCCCGCGATCTCGAACAGCCCGATGGCGGCGGCGATCACAACGGCCGCCAGCGCCGAGTTGGGGAGGTTTCGTACGAGGTTCGGGAAGAAGAGGAGCAACGCCGCGATTGCCAGCGCGCCAACGACGCCCGTCACCTGTGTCTTCGCTCCGGCGGCTTCGGCCACAGGCGTCCGTGACGAACTGCTGCTGACGGAAAATCCCTGGAACAGCCCGGAGGCGACATTCGCGGCGCCAAGCGCGACGAGCTCCTGGTTGGCATCGACGCGGTACCCGCCGCGAATAGCGAAGGTTCGGGAGAGCACGCTGGTGTCGGCGAAGGACACGAGGAAGATCCCGAATGCCGCTGCCGCGAGCACGTCCAGGTCGTCCGTCGGGACGGTTGGTACCTCGAAGGCGGGCAGGCCCCTCGGCAGTGGCCCGACCACGGAGAGGTCGTAGCGGTCAGCCAGCCCGAACAGGCCGACCGCGGCCGTCGCGCCCACCACGGCGACGAGCACGCCCGAGATCCGTGGCCACCGCCACTTACACGCGAAGATCACAACGAGACAGGCACCCCCGATGACCAGGGCCGCTTCGTTTGTCTCGCCGTCCAGCACGCCGTCGCCGAATGCCCTGATCTCCGGGATGACTCCCTGGGCATCGGTGGAGAACCCGAAGAGCTTGGGCAGCTGGCTGAGCAGCACCGTCAGCGCGATGCCATTCATGTAGCCGTAGCGGACGGGTTTCGAGAGGAGGTCAGCGATGAATCCGAGCCGCGCCACGGCGGCCAGCACGCAGAGCAGCCCGGACATGAGGGCAAGCGCTCCGGCCATGGCGACCGCCTCGGACTCGTTATCGGCTGCCAGCGGAATGATCGCCGCCGCGATGAGTGGCGCCAGGGACGAGTCCGGTCCGAGCACGAGAATCCGGCTGGGGCCGACGACGGCATACACCAGGAGCGGGACAATGGTGGCGTAGAGACCATAGATCGCTGGCAGACCCGAGGCTTCGGCGTAGCCCATCCCGGCGGGCACCAAAAGGGCTGTGAGGACGACCCCTGCCACGATGTCGCGGGGCAACCAGGATGGCTGGTGGGCCCGCACGATCTGCGCGCCGGGTATCCAGCGCCAGCCCCGACCAGACGGTTCCGGGAGCTTTTGCCCCCGAGGGATGGGATCGCTTGCGCCAGTGGTTGATGAATTGCTCATGGCCATGCCCACCTCAATTCTTGTCGGCGATCGGTTCCGAAGGCGGTGAGCGTCGGCCGCTGGCCGTGAGATTGCGGCGGGTGCTGAGAATCAAAGGAGTAATCGCGACTACGTCACTGCCCGCGCGTTGACCGCTCGCCGGGCTGCCAACGCGCCAGGCAGAGCAACGGACTCAGAGGGCCCGGCCGAGGGATGCTGCTGCGCTCCGAATCGCATGGTTCTCGGAACCCAGGCGCACTATCACGAGATTAGCGGCAACCCCGAAATCAGTCGGCGAAACGTCTGCAGTGTCAGCACGTCACATGAGGATGGCGTTCGCGCGGTGCGGGTGCCGTAGCGTGTCGATCGCTTCGGCAGTGGGCAGCACGACTAAGGTAACGCCGCGTCGGGTCGCCTCAGCCTCCACCTCCGGCATCACCGGCAGGGAGCCCTGAGCCCCGGTACCCACGACGAGCCGGCGGCACTTCCAGGGAATCGCCTCCGCGATCGACAACGGCGTGTGACCGAAGGAGCCACGAAACTCCTTCGACGGCTTCTTGCTCCGCTTGCGGACCCTCCCCCGGTCGATCACCACGTCGTGCTCGTAGGTCACGCCGTCGATGCGAATGGAACCGAACTCGAAATCATCAATGCGCATACCAGGCCCGACACCGAGTGTCTGCCTCGGAGCTGCACGCTACAATCTCCGGCCGATGCATCTTTCCCTCGACACCGTCGCTCGCCACCTCGGCGTGACCGTCGATCGCGTTCTCCGGGAATGCAGCGCGAGATGCCCATCCTGCACCACCCTCGACCGCGGTGCCGCTGAAGCGCTCCGCGACCTCGCGAATCCGGCCTGAGGAGGCATCGTGCCAGGGTGCACGGACGGGACCCGGAGCTGTTCGCAACAACGCTCGTCGAGTGGGCGAAAGCGCTCCCGCAATGACCGACGAATCGCTGCCGTGGTTTGCAGACGTTTGCAACCAAACATAACGCGAGATGGCTGATGCAATCGCCTGGGAGGATCTCAGGTTCGATTGGATGGTACGCCCGGGAGGACTCGAACCTCCGACCTTTAGGTCCGCAATCTCAGGACACTCCTGTTGGAGGCTGCTTCCCGTTCCCTTTGCTGTCGTTAGCAATCTGAAACCCCCCGGCAATCGAAGCCTCAGCTGTTACCCGCTGCGGGTCCCTGCTGAGCGTTTGGTTTGCAAATCGGTTTGCAAATCCGGTGGTTTCGCCCGGAGCCACGAGCGCGTCGTTACCATCGGGGACAGGGTGCCATAAGGCGGCGGCCAAACCCCTTTGCCACAGTCGCGGTCGCGGTCCCAGGATCGAACGGTGAAACAGGAGACCAGCCATGTCCTCGACCTCCAGTGGGCAGCTCGTCAAGTGGTCGTTGAGTCTCGCAAGGCACAGGGATTGCCGCCAACGGTCCAGGACGCAGCGTGCCTCGCGCAACTGGCTACTCTGCTGACGGGGCACATTCGCCCGGACCGCCGTTAGGAGACTGTTCGTACCACCGCGTGGTCGAGACCGGCCGACCTCGTGGCGGTGCCCGAAACTTGAGCTGAACGCCTCGCCGCGAAGCCCGTGCGCACGGTCTGGGGATGCCGGGTAACTGCACGAGCATGTTGGCGACATCGTGGCGAGGCGTCGAGCGGGCTTCCACCGAGGAGGGGATGGTGCCTGGCCCAGTCGTCGGAAAAGGGGGTTTCCCGGCCCCGCCACGTGCCGCGAGCTAAACCCTACGCGAATGTGACCGAGGCGTGAAGCAGTTGTTGGGGAGTCATCAGTTCAAGCGACCTGCACTATTGCCGACTGTCAGACCAGCCGATGCTTAAAACAGGTTCTTCAGCGGAGCGCGACCTTCGGCCACGCGCTGCTGCCAGTCCAGTCGCCGGAATCACGGCGGGTGATCGCTGACG
This sequence comes from Dehalococcoidia bacterium, assembly GCA_040877955.1. Lineage (GTDB taxonomy): Bacteria > Chloroflexota > Dehalococcoidia > Tepidiformales > Tepidiformaceae > JBBDMZ01. Next base: position 20,703 of record JBBDMZ010000014.1, read on the forward strand.
GGGCGTCCCAAGCTGCAGACGAGTTCGGCGGGCCGACCCGACGAGCCACTACAGGCCGGGCCTAGGGGAGCGGACCGACGCTGTGAAGGAGGTAGCAATGCCAGCACAGAACGCGTTGCAGCATCAGACCGCGAGTGCTGGCGGAGTTAATAGACGGGCCCTGGAAAGCCCCGGTCTGCCAGTGCGTGCCTGCGTCCGGGTGCTGTGCCGGTTCCGCCGAGCCAGGCCGGGCTGCCGCGCTGGACTACGACGTTGACCATTTCCGACAGGATGCGTTGGCCGCTCCACGTCTATTTGGGCTTGCTCGTCCTGTTGTTCGCGGCCGTAGCCGGTGTGGCGGCGACAGTCACCTGGAGCCAGGCTCGCTCGGATGCCAGGGCGGCTGCGCTCGATGATGCCGACTTCGCCGCGCGCACCGCCGCGGCCGAGCTGTCGGGCGGCGTGCAGTATCTGAGCAGCTTCGTGGCGAGCACCGCCGCAAGCCCCGCCGCCTCGGCCCTCTTTGATCGACCGGAGGATTGCAGCCTGGCGTTCTCCCTCGCCGGGGCGCTCTCGGGCCACATTGCGGCTCTCGACGACGATGGCCGCGTGGTCTGTTCCTCCCTCCCCGGCGGAACGATCGAAGCACACGAGGGCTATGGCAACAGCTCCTGGTTCCGCGAAGCGCGGGCCGGCCTCGCGACCGCCGGACCCGTCACGGACCCCCTCACCGGGCGGGCGACCGCCGTCTGGGCTGCCCCGATCGGCGAACGCGGGGTCTTTGCGGCGGTCATCGACCTCGAGCCGGTCGGGACGTCCCTGGCGGAACGGTATGGCGGAGCCAGGGGCCTCGAGTTCGTGGTCGTCGAGGAGGAGTCAGGCACGGTCGTCGGGCGGTCGGTTGCGCCCGCGGAGTCGGTCGGCCTCAGCCTGCTACGGGCGGACAGCAGCGCCAGCGACCTCCCCGCCCGTGATCTTGAAGGGAACCGCCGACTCTACCGCAAGGCGCACGTGGAGGGTGTAGGCTGGACGGTCTTCGCGGGCGCGGAGAGCGCACAGGCGTTGGCCGGATCGGATCGCCTGATCAGGCGGCAGCTGGCGGTGATCGGCAGCGGCTCTGCGGTGTTCCTCGTCGCGATCACGGGACTGTATGTGCTCGTGACACGGCCAATCAAACAACTCAGTGCGGCCGCTGAGGAGGTGGCCGCCGGGTCACGCTCGACCAGCGTGAGAGTCGGTGGGCCGGCAGAAGTGGCAGCCCTCGGCACGAACTTCAACCGGCTCTCTGACGCCGTAAACGAGGAGTTGGCGGAGCGCCGGAAAGCCGAAGACGAGGCGCGTGCGTCCGCACGCAACTACCGCGTGCTCTTCGATCACAACCCGCAGCCGATGTGGGTGCTCGACCTCGCGAGCGGGGAGGTCCTGGAGGTGAACGAGGCCGCGATCGCACGCTACGGCTACTCACGGGACGAGTTTCTGCAGTTGAACCACCTCGTGATCTGGGCTGATCCCGTGGAAGCGGAGCAGTCCATGGGGTTGCTGGAGGCAGGCGGCGTGACGCGTATCGGCCCAGTCGTCCATATCACCAAAGACGGGCTGGAGCTGCAGGTGCTGGTGAGCGGCCACGGCACCGGTTTCGCCGACCGGGCGGCCTGCCTGGTGATCGCGGAGGACATCACGGAGAAGGAGCGACTGGAGAGTCAGCTGCGCCAGGCGCAGCGGCTGGAGAGCGTCGGCCAGCTTGCCGGCGGAGTGGCCCACGACTTCAACAATCTCCTCTCGGTCATCCTCAACTACTCTGCGTTCGTGCGCGCCGACTTGGCGGCCGCCGATGCGGAGGAGGGCAGTGAGCGCTGGCAGGCGGCGCAACGGGACCTGACTGAGGTGGAGGAAGCGAGCCACCGCGCCGCACGACTGACGCGGCAGTTGCTCACCTTCGCCCGCCAGGAGGTCATTCGACCGGAGGTCCTCGACCTCAACCAGGTTGTGCTGCAGCTGCAACCGCTGCTGGAGAGGACGCTGGGCGCGCACATCACCATGGCGGCAGCGCTGACTGAGAATCTGTGGCCCGTCGAAGCGGATGCAGGGCAGCTGGAGCAGGTCCTCGTCAACCTGGCCGTCAATGCGCGCGACGCCATGGCAGCCGGGGGAACGCTGGCGATCGATACCGGAAACGTAGACGTGGATGAAGCCTACGCGTCCACGTACCCCGGACTCGCGCCCGGTCCGTACGCCCGCCTGCGCGTGAGCGATACCGGCAGCGGCATGCCTCCGGGGGTAATCGAGCGCGCGTTCGAGCCGTTCTTCACGACCAAGGGAGAGATGGGGACCGGGCTTGGCCTGGCCACCGTGTACGGCATCGTCAAGCAGGCCGGCGGCCAGATCCGGATCTACTCCGAAGTCGGCCACGGCACGACGATCACGGTGCTCCTGCCCAGAGCGGAGGGAGCGCCGGCCGCAGCAGTTGACGTTCCGACGGTTGGCGTGCTCCAGGGAAACGAGACGGTGTTGCTCCTGGAGGACGAAGAGCCGCTGCTGGAGGTGGCGGCCAGGATCCTTGAGCGCGGCGGATATACAGTCCTCAAGGCGACCAACGGGGAGGAGGCCTTGCAGGTCGAGACGGCGCACAGCGGGCGCATCGATCTGCTCATCTCGGACGTGGTGATGCCGGGCATGCTCGGGCAGGAGGCGGCACGGCGGCTTCACGCTTCCCGCCCCGAGCTGAAGGTCCTTTTTACATCCGGCTACGCCAACTCTGTGACTGGAGTCTCGGCCATGGTGGAGGAGGGAGCCGCCCTCCTGGAGAAGCCGTTCTCGGCGCAGAGCTTGCTCTCGGCCGTGCGGCAATTGCTGGACAACGGCGAAACGGCAGGAGCACTTCATCTCCGGGGATGAGCGAGACGATAGTCAAGAAGGACTGAGTCGTGCTGAGCCGGGGGTGTCAAAAACCCCCTGGAGCCACGTTGAAGCAGGAGCCGAAAAATGCAACAGGACACTCTAGCCGAAGACCCCACCAAGGCACCCGCAGCGACGGGGTCTCCCGAGGCCCAGCTTGCAGCACTCGTTACCTGCAACAGCGATGCCGTCGTCTCCTTGGACGTACAGGGGGTAATCACCAGCTGGAACCCGGCCGCCGAACGGCTCTTTGGGTACGGCGCAGATGAGGCGGTCGGTCAGGACATCGGGTTGCTGAGCCGCCCCAGCGATCGTGACCGCATCGGGACGGCCCTGAGACGGCTGGCGGAAGGCGCGACGTTCGCCGATCAGCCGGTCGTGCGATGGGACCGGGATGGAAATGAGGTGCCAGTCTCGCTCTCGGTGTTCCCCTTGCAGGATACCGATGGGACGGCGCTTGGCTACGGGGCCGTCCTCCGTGACATGACCGAGCGCCGGAGGACGGTGTCGGCGCTAGAGGCGGCCAAGGCGGCGGCCGAGGTAGCGAGCAATGAGAAGAGTGTGTTCCTCTCGCGCATGAGCCACGAGTTGCGCACACCGCTCAACGTCGTCCTCGGGTTCGCACAGGTCCTGCAACTGGACCCGCTCGAAGCCGAGCAAGCGGAGGCCGTGGACCATATCCTCAAGGCCGGCCGTCATCTGCTCAACCTGATTGACGAAGTGCTGAACATCTCCCGTGTCGAATCCGGCCGCCTGGCGCTCTCGATGGAGCCCGTGAGCGTGAGTGAGGTGGCCGCCGAGGTGATTGACCTCGTGCGCCCACTGGCCCGTGCGCGGGGCATCAGCACACTCGCGGATACCGCCGGCTGCGCCTGCCATGTGCACGCTGACCGTCAGCGCCTCAAGCAAGTGCTGCTCAACCTGCTTTCCAACGGCGTGAAGTACAACCGCGAAGGTGGCACGTTGCGCATCGCCTGCGTGGAGCATGCCGGCCGCCTCAGGATCCTGGTCACCGACAGCGGTGCGGGCATCCCCGTGGATGGCCTGGAGCGCCTGTTTCAGCCCTTCGACCGGCTGGGCGCCGAGTTCACCGGCGTCGAGGGTACCGGCCTCGGGCTCTCCCTCTCCCGGCGACTTGCGGAGGCGATGGGGGGCGCGCTCGGTGTGGAATCACGCCTCAATCATGGCAGCACGTTCTGGGTGGAACTGGCCGCGGCGCAGCCCGCGCTGCCCCGCGAGGAGGACCAACCCGGGCGTGGACCGGAAAGCGGCGCTCGCCGTCGGAGGCGGGTGCTGTATATCGAGGATAACCTCGCGAACTTCGCTGTGGTCGAGCGTGTCTTCGCCCGGCGTCCTCACGTGGAAGTCCTGCCCGCGCTGCAGGGCCGCCTCGGGCTTGAGCTCGCCCGGCAACACCGGCCGGACCTCATCCTGCTTGACCTCCACCTCCCTGACATGCCCGGTGCCGAGGTGCTCCAGGCGCTCAAGGGAGACGGGGCCACCGCGCACATTCCCGTCGTCGTGGCCAGTGCGGACGCAACGCCTGGGCAGGTGAGCCGCATCCTTGCGGCGGGGGCTGCGCAGTACCTAACCAAGCCGCTCGATATCCACGAGTTGCTGGGCGTGATCGACGGACTCGACGACACGGGGGAGTCGCTTTCATGACGGCGGTTCAGCAAGGCCGCATCCTCCTGGTAGATGACCAGGAGATCAACATCAAGCTCCTGGAGCACATGCTGCGGCGCGAGGGGTACGAGTGGATTTTCTCGACGACTCGTTCCCAGGACGTCGTCGACCTGTGCCGGAGCGGCCAACCGGACCTCATTCTGCTCGACCTGCACATGCCCCACCCCGATGGCTTCGAGCTCTTGCGGCAGCTTCGAACCGAGATCGCCGACGACTTCGTGCCGATCCTGGTGCTGACCGCCGACATCACCGCCGGGTCGCGGGCCAGGGCGCTCGACCTCGGGGCGAAAGACTTCCTGTCCAAGCCCTTCGACCGGATCGAGGTCCTGCTGCGCATCCGAAACCTGCTTGAGACTCGTCATCTCTACCTCGCCCAGCGGGCGGTGATGGAGGACCTTGAAACGAGGGTGCGGGCGCGCACGCACGCGTTGGAACTGGCCCAGGTGGAGATGCTTGAGCGGCTGGCACGCGCAGCCGATTTGCGGGATGGTGAGACCGGCTTTCATGCGCGCCGGGTGGGCCGCTCCGTCGCGCTTCTCGCCGACCGGCTTTCGCTGCCGGAAGCCGAAGCCGCCTTACTGGGACTGGCCGCACCCCTGCACGATGTGGGGAAGATCGGTGTGCCGGACTCCGTACTCCTCAAACCGGAGGCCCTGAGTGCGCCGGAATTTGAATTGGTCAAGCTTCACACCGTGAAGGGTGGGGCGCTGCTGGGGGGCAGTTGCTTCCCGATCCTCAAAGTCGCGGAGGAGATGGCCCTCTGGCACCACGAGCGCTGGGACGGCTCCGGCTATCACAAGAGACGCGGAGACGACATTCCCCTCTGCGCGCGCCTGGTGTCCGTCGCCGATGTCTACGACGCGCTCGTCCATGTGAGGCCTTACAAGCCTGCGTGGGAGCCAGCACAGGCGCTCGCTGAATTACAGCGCGAGAGCGGCGCGATGTTCGAGCCCCGGTTGGTGGACGCGTTCGTCGAGCTCGCCAGGGCGGGCCAGCTGGATGACGCCGCGCTGGAAGCGGCGAGCTGATGCGAACGTCGCCCGCGGCTGCGCCCCCGGACGAGGCAGCACGGCTGCCCCCGACGCCCGACGAATCCGAGGCGCAGAGGCCGTCAAGGGCACGACGCCGTGCCAGTAGTGATAGTATGCGTACGCCCGGTAGTTAGATTGGCGCGAATGGAATTCGGCTGACTGCTGCATCCAGGCAACATTTTCAGCGAGCAGTGACAGGGGAGAGGCGATTTGAGGGCGATTCTGAATCGAAGGGGCATTGTGCGTGCGTAGCGGTTCAATTGTGCTCGGTTATGACGGAGTGATGGTCGGGCAGCTGATCTGGGCCGAACAGGAGTGGCTCCAGGTTCGGTTATCCGACGGCGGAGAGGTGCACTTGAAGCGTGCTGCCGTGCTGGATGCGGACGAGCACCGAGTGCGATTAATCTGCTACGCTCGCGGAATTGGACGTTGGCACTATGGTGGATGAAGTTCTTCCCGGCGTCGCAATTAAACCTGTCTGTGATAGACTTAGTGCGTCACCGTAGGTAACTAAACGGAGCGGCCCCGAGCGCAGTACCGAAAGCACGGTGCTCTTCGTCTGCACACGAGCCCCAGGCGAAGGTCGAAGCGCTTCCGGGGTAGGCGGCTTGAACCCCGCTCCGTGGAACCTCCGCACCATCAAGGACGAGCGCTTCCAGACCCCCGGCGATCTCTGAGCATCACCCTGGCTTCCTCTGGCTGCAGGCGACCTTGGCAAGGTCGGATGGCGCAGTGGTCGGCGGCAACATGCGACTCTGCCGCGAGCCGTCTTCAGCTGGTCTGGGGCCGTAGTGGCGCCGCCGAGACGACGGAGCACCGGAGCTATGCGAGCGAGAGGGAGCCGAACTCCGCCGATCTAGCGTCAGCAGGTGGGAGCGGGTCATTTGGGAGGACGGTGAGAGCGCGTGAGTCCCGAGCGTGACGGGTTGGCGGACGTGGAGCGCAGCTGATCGGCATGGGCTCGGTGGTGTGAAGTCGCTGAGTGCGTTGTATGGCGACATCGTGGCGAGGCGCCGAGCGGGCTTCCACCGAGGAGGGGGAAATGGTGCCTGGCCCAGTCGTCGGAAGGGGGTCCCGGCCCCGCCACGAGCCGCGTCCCCATCCTACGCCCTATGCGGTCCTTTGGCTCGGGTCCGTTGAACTATTGGCGCGGGCATGACTATCGCTGGGCTTGGGCGATCCTGAAAGCAGCAGGCTTCGCGCGGGCGGTGTTGAACGTGGTCAACGCCGTCGACGTGCTCCCCCGTCAGGATCCTCAACACTCTGTTCCCTGGGAGGCGAGTAAGTCCCCATCGAAGGGAGCCGGAGCAGAGCCCACTCAGCCGGGCGATCTGGACATCGCTTGCAAGGTCAGAGACGGTCGGCACTGAAGCGGCATTGTTCAAGGAGTCGTAGAATCACGTGAGTCGGGTCCGCCGTGCTAGGCCGCAAGGGAAGAGTAAGGGTCGGAGACACCCGCCTTAGAGGACTCTTCCGAGAGGCCGGTCGAACGATGGACTCTTTCCTAGCGGCGCGGTGAGCAGTGCGGCACACCGGCTTAACTGGGGTGCAAGTGCGACGGCCGGCACGGCTCGCTAGCAACAGCCGGCTGCGGCCGGGACAAGGTTCGGCCAAGTGGGAGGGGAGCAATGCATCTCAACGCATTCGCCGAAGGAACCGAGCCGCTTGATCTGTCCGCTACCGAGGAGTTTGCGAGCCTCCTCCAGAGTGCGGACGATCTCAAGATCCCTCATCGCTCCGGAGCCCGTTACCTCTCCCGCAACACGATTGTCCGGCACCGCCGCCTGCATTTCCTCGAGTGGGGTGAGCCCGGTTCGCCCACCATCCTGCTCTTGCACGGCGGCCATCAATCGGCCACTCCTGGGACCTTGTCAGCCTGCACCTCAGCGACCGGTTTCATGTGTATGCCCTCGACCAGCGGGGACACGGCGACAGCGAGTGGTCACGGGACGGTGACTACTCGACTGATTCGATGGCTGAAGATGCCATCGCCTTCCTCCTGCATGAAGAGATTGAGCAGCCGATCATCTTCGGACACTCGATGGGAGGGATGGTGACGATGACTCTGCTCAAGCGAGCACCGACCCTCGCGCAGGCCGTCGTCCTGGTCGACATCGGTCCCGAAGTGAGCGCGGACGGCACGGCGACGATCCGCCGCTTCATCGAGTCCGCGTCCGAATTCGACGACCTCGACGAGTTCGTCGCCCGCGTCCAGGCGTACGACCCCTTCCGCACGAGGGAACACATCGAGCGCACTGTCCGCTACAACATGATCCAGCGCGCCGACGGCAAGTACGTCAGCAAGAACGATCGCTCCCGGGGATATACTCCGCAGGAAGAGGGGGCGGTCAATGCGCGGCGCATCACGCTCGGTGATGTCCGGACCTTCCCCTGCCCTGTCCTCGTCGTGCGTGGAGAACAGTCGAACGTGCTCGAAGCGGACGCGGCAGAGCGCTTCTTGCAGGCCCTCCCAAAAGGTGAGCTGGTGACCGTCTCACGGTGCGGACATAACGTGCACTCGCAAAATACCCTGGGCTTCCTCGCAGCGATCGGGCCGTTCCTGGAGGCGATCGAAGCGTAGCCACTCTGAACGCGCGCACGTCCGTGGATTCAACGACCCAGTTCTTCATCCTTCATGACCCCAAGCACTCGCTTTCCTACTCGCCGATTTCTTTCTGGGGCGGGTTCCATCGCTCGATGGGTAGAGAACGCAGATGTTCAGAAGGTGAATGAGGTCCCGAGCAGTGACTCCCTCCGAATCACAGGTGTCGCCTTCAACAGGCGTTAGCGGAGAACCTGCGCACTCAGGCGGCTCGGGCAGCTCTGGCGGATGGCACACTGCATATCACGACGCTGTCCTGGAGGCGCGTAGTGAGAGTGGGCCGATTCACTTAGCACTCGTGGGACGGTAGATGATGGTGACCGCGTCAGACTGCCCATAGAGGGAGTCCAGATGAAACTTGAAGTGGTTCTCTCCAGCGGTAAGCGTGGCCCGATACGTCCAGTCGCCATCCGCGTCCACGCGCACCAGCTCTCTGCGCCCGCCGCCCAACACAAGGTACACACCCGCCCAGTCTGGGCTGGACGTTCCGCGAATCAGGACCAGCTGCATCTACCACCGCCCCGTCCTCGGGCTCCGTCACGCGGATCTTGCCCTGCGGATCAGAGAACGCGACGACGAACGCTAGGCAGGCGCCGCCGAGAGTGAGGACCATCGCGATCCCGGCAACGAGCCAAAGTACGCCGGTCGTTATCTGACGACGCCGGCTTGGAGCTTCAGCGGCGAAAGTGGCGTACTCCAAGCAGGAAGAGTAGTGGAGGCTGGCAAGCCGGCGCTACCGGCGGCCGCGGGCGGGAGGGTTGGCGAGCTGATCGCCCTGTTGAGCGACTGCGAGGAGGACGCCGTGGTGCGGATCCTGAGTCAGGAGGGCTGGCCGTTCGAAAACGCGATCCGCGGAGTGGCGGTTCGTGAGGACTTCCCGAACGAGGCCTGCGAATGCGACCACCGCTTGACCGAGCCGCATGAGGAAGGCTGCCCGGCGGATGACGAGGTCGTTCCCGAGGGCGGCGCGGCGAACGACGTGTTCATCGTCGAGGGTGAGCAGGAGCGGTACGGGAACAAGGCTGCGTGGGAGGTGATGCGACGCTAGCCACGCCACGAAAGCAACGATCCGACGACCGGGCGACGAGCCGGGTTTCTCGTTGTCGGCGGCCCCCCGCCTCTGCTCCGCCGCCGACCGGCCCGAACATCCAGAGCCCGAGGCGTCAGGCGAGCGCTGAGGGGACCAGGTGGCCCCACACCTCGCGCGCAGCTTGAGACTCACGCCGTCCAGCTATGCCGGATGCGTAACAAATGAGAGTGACCACGGCCTCGTTTGTGTCGGCGATTGCGTCGCTACGTAGCCCGGTCGCTCTGCCGTCACGGAGTCTCACGCGGAACTCGCGATCGTTGGCCTGCACCCAGACACCCACGAATTCGCCGTCATAACCGACCACCGTTGCTCCAGGGACCACTTTGCCCTCTCGAATGGGCGAGGGAGCCCCCTCGGTACTCCCTCGCCCTTGACAGCGCCGGGAAACGGAGTGGCGGCGGCGCGGCGGGAAGCATGCGCGCGCCGCCATCGCTTTCTGACTCGCCTAAATGTAAGCCTGATTACATAGGCATTTCGTTTTGTCATCGATCCGAGCTGGCCTCGAACCGCACGTAGGATCGGCATCTGCGGCTGGCGGAGCATTCGGGGGCATGGTCAAAGAGTTGATGCGGGGGGTAGAAGGGGCTCACCCCCGCCCGCCCACATCGCGGGGCGGGTCCATGAACCCGGCGATGAGCCGGGTTTCTCCTTGTCAGCGATCCCCACGCCGTCCTTCCGCTAGCAGCCACCCGACCATTGCGAGCGTGAGCGTCACATCCAGCCCTGAAGCCTCGGCGCGGCCCAAGACGTGGAGTGCAGCGGCCAGCGCGACCTGAGCCAAAGCGACGAGCCAGAGTCTGACCATGCGCGAAGGGTCGCAGCAAGTCCGGCCAGCCCTGGACGCTCCAGGAGGGCACATGCTCACTCTTGAAGAGGCGCGGATTTTCGCTGAAACACTGCCACGGACGGAGGTGGCCCTGGTCCGCGATCGGGTGAAGTTTCGCGTGAGAAGCCTCGTCTACGTCGCGTTCTCGAAGGACCAGACCTTGATGGGCTTCGCGTTTCCAAAGCTCGAGCGGGAAGCCCTCGTGCAATCGGAGCCGCACAAGTTTCAGCTCCCAGAACCCGCCGACCTGCGGTACAACTGGTGTGTCGTGCGGCTCGAGGCGATCGACTCGGCCGAGTTACGCCAGATCATCTTGCAGGCGTGGCGGATGGTGGTGCCCAAGCGCGTCGCCGCCGAGCAGTCCGATCAAGTCCGGTACGCCGACCAGGGCCTTCGTGAGTCCGTTGAGCGGTGCCCGTGGGCAGCGTCGCCGCCCTTCGCGGGAGCGCAGAGAACTGACTGGCACAACGACGACGGCTGACGCGCCCCAGGAGGCTGGGCGCGCGTCAGGATCGGTAGAGCGTGCGGGCAGAAGCAAGGACGCGTTGGCGCAGGATGAGGTTAGCGCTGAACGTCACCTCCGCTTCCTCCATCAACTGCACCCCACGCCCGAAGGAAGCTGAGAGCTGCTCCTCCATGTGCAGAATCATGAAGCTGGAGACGGCCGCTGTCTTGCGGAAGCGCACGACCATGCGGATGGGCTGGTCCGCGTCGCCGTAGTAGGTGGTGCGGCCCCAGACCGACAGCTCGTCCACCCTCCACTTCGAGCAGAACGCGAGCAGCGCCTCGGCGGGGGGTGCCACCGCCAGGAACTCGGGCGGAAGCGACTCGGGGTAGACCAGGCGGGGACCGTCCGTGCACCGATCGTTCTCCATACTCTAACCATCGGGGACGTGGGGAGAGGCCCGGCGAGCCAGAGTGGTGTCAGATGGGTGGCCCGCTGCAATGGCGTTCGCTTCCGAGCCTGGCGCGATTCATCCGTTTCGATCGATCGAGGGGTTGTCGCGCACAAGCCCCAGGCGGAGGGCATGGCGCACGAGTTCGGCGTGATTCTTCGTCTTCAGCTTTTTCATGACATGCGCCTTGTGCGCCTCTACCGTCTTCACGCTGACAAAGAGGTGCTCGCCGATGGAAGCGTTGCCATGGCCTTCCGCGATGAGTTGGAGCACCTCACGCTCACGGGGCGTCAATGGTTTCTCGGTGTTGTCCTCCTCTGCCTGGCGCGCCTTCTCGAAAACGGCGGTGAGGTCGAACTGCTCGGCAAGCCCCGAAGAGAAATAGTGGTTGCCAGCATGGACAGCTCTGAGCGCCAGGAGGACCTCTGATAGGTCGACCGTCTTCACGAGATAGCCCGTGGCACCCGCCCGGAGCGCACTCACGACCTGCTCTTCCTCTGCGACGCCGCTCAGCACGATGACCCGGGTTCTACTGAGGTACTTCCGGATCTGGCGGGTAGCCTCAATGCCATTCAAGCCAGGCATGACTGCGTCCATGAGCACAATGTCTGGCTCCTCCCTGTCCGCGGCGAGGAGTGCTTCCCGCCCGCTTTCGGCCTCGCCGACCACCTCGATCTCGGGCTGGCTATCGAGCAGCAACCAGAGAGCGTGGCGCACGAGGTCGTGGTCATCGACGAGCAGGACGCGGATCGGTTGTGGGTTCAGCATAGGCAGGTTTGCTGTCTCGCACGCGAGTATCGCGCATGAGTACCGCTCAGAGCTGAAGCAGAACCGTCCAATCAGGTTGGTGCTGGGGGCTTCGCCGAGTAGGCTGTGGTCGGTTCCCCTTCTGGAGCAGAGATGGCCGAGTTCGCAGTGATCAAGCAATCCCAGGCGCCGCGTCGTCCTACCACTCCCGGCCCGCTCCGGGCGCGGATGGCGCAGTACGAGGACTACGTCGCTTCGCTAAGGAAGGGCGAGGCGGGAAGGTTGGTCCCGACCGACGGCGAAGCGGCACGCGGGCTGGCACTCCGCGTAACCCGAGCAGCAACGCGGCTGGGACGCCCGGTAGAGGTCTGGACAGCGGAAAGCGCGGTGTACTTCAAGCTGACTTAGCCACCCTCACTATTCGTGCATAGCTGCTACTGAGGTTCCGCGGGCAGCGTCCAAGCGGCTTGCCGTCTACACGCGATGTTCGGGATGATGAGCGAGAACGACACTTCGGGAGCAAAGCTTGACTACTGCTGAACGACTGCCGGCGTCCGAGCTCGGGCGCGG
>JBBDMZ010000015.1:0-18160 GCA_040877955.1 Dehalococcoidia bacterium
GTAGTCGCGGCCCCCTGTGGCCGCGGGAGGCTTGTGTACACTCGTTAGGCGGGGCACTGGAGCGGCCAGCGCAGCGACGCCGCGGTCGGGGCGTGACTAACGGTCGTCACGAGTCGCCGTAGGTCCACGCCTCCCAGAGCTCGCGAACGATGCCGTCTACATCTGGCTCCGCGCCATACCGCCGGAAGTAACCCGCCACGTTGCGCACGTCCCGCTCCAGGAGCTTGCGTGCGTGGGGATTGAAGCGTGGGTCCACCGCTTGCGGCAGGTCGATGACCTTCGGCCGCCCGCCCCACCAGAGGATGTTGTAATCGGAGAGGTCCGCGTGCACGAGGTTGTGCTTGAGCCAGAGCTCGATGTTCCAGAGGATGCGCTTCCACGCCTCGCGTGCCTCTTCCACTTCGAGCTCCGCGAAATGCAGCTGAGGTGCTGCCCCGGCGCCGTTCCCCACGTACTCCATCAGGATCGCCGTGTCAGTCGAGGCGAACGGCTCGGGCACGTCCGCGCCCGCCTCATGGAGAGCGCAAAGCGTCTCGTACTCATAGCCCGTCCAGATGGCGGCCTGCGCTTCCCGTCCGAACTCGGTGTGCGCGTTGACTGCCCGGCGCACCTGTCCGTTGGCGATCTGGCGGCCGGCATCGTAGACGGCGGGGTCCTGGAAGTTGATGGAGTGGTACACCTTCACCGCCACCCACTTCGCTCCCAGCGACGGGTGCGCGCGGCAGCGGTAGACGGTCGCCTCCTTGCCGCTCTTGATGACGTTGAGGACTTCGAGGACCAGCGCCTCGTCGATGAACTCCTGGATGGCGGCCATGTCCGCGAGGTCCGTATTCCTCGATGTGAAGGCGGCCGCCTTTTCATGGGTAGAAACCGAACTCAAACGCAAACTCCTGCTGCTTGAAACAAGAAAGCCGCCTCATCGGGCGGCCTGGCAGCAGTTGCGGAGAATGCGACGCTAGCTGGCGGAACCCGGGAGGCACGGTACGGCGGTGGTTACGTTGCTGGCAGTCATCGCGCGTGCTCCTTCCCGGATGGGTCTCCGTGCTTGTTGTCGATCAGAATGACGCCTCGCCGCCTCGCCCGTCAATCAGCCTTTCGGCGGATACGATGGGAAGCCTTCCGGGGCCTGCGCGTTTGCCGAGCACACCACCGAAACTCCCCTCTCCCGCGAAGTCGGGAGAGGGGCCGGGGGTGAGGGCGTCACCCCGCCGCGAACACCGCCGCCAACTCGTACGGCACCGTCGCCTCCAACTGGTCGAACGTGCACGCCTCCGGTGGCTTGTCCGTGCGCCAGCGCTTGAACGTGGCCGCATGCCGGAAGCGCGCGCCCTGCAGGTAGTCGAACGTCACCTCGATCACCAGCTCCGGCCGGAGCCGGATCCACGACACATCCTTGCCCGTGTTCCACCTGCTCGGCCCGCCGGGCGTCCGTCCCTGCCCGAACCCCTCCCCTTCGTCCTCCGTGATGTACGGCTGCAGCTTCGGCACGAGAGCCTGCTTCGCCTTCGCGTCGAAGCTCGAGGTGTGCCCGACGAAGTGGAACGTCCCGTCATCGCCGTAGAGGCCCAACAGCAGCGAGCCCACCGCCTTCCCCTCCATGTCCTTGTACCAGCGGAAGCCGCCGACCACGACATCGACCGTGCGCAGGTGCTTGATCTTCAGCATTGCCCGGACGCCTGGCTGGTAGACCGAGTCCGCCTTCTTCGCGATCACACCGTCGAAGCCCGCGCCCTCGAACCGGTCGAACCAGTCGCGCGCGAGCGCCGCATCCGCGGTCATCGGGGTCATGTAGGCCGGCGGCGAGATGCCCGCGAAGGCCGTCTCCAGCCGCCTTCTCCGCTCCGCGAACGGCGCCTGGCGCAGGTCCTCGTCCCCATCGGCGAGCATGTCGAACGCCACGAACGCCGACGGCGTCTTCTCCGCCAGCATCCGCACGCGCGACGCCGCCGGGTGCAGCCGCAGCTGCAGCGCTTCGAAGTCGATGCCCTCCTCGCCCATGATCACGACCTCGCCGTCCAGCACCATCGGCCGCGGCAGTTCCCGCTGCAGCGCCGCCTGCAACTCCGGGAAGTACCGCGCCAGCGGCTTCAGGTCGCGGCTCTGGAGGTACGCCTCCGTGCCGTCGAAGTACACGATTGCCCGGAAGCCATCCCATTTCGGCTCGTACAACCATTTCGCTCCATCCGGGATCGACGGGTCGAGCTTCGCGAGCATGGGTTCGAGCGGTGGGCCAAAGGGCAGAGGCATCCGCCGATTTTCGATGGCGCGCGTGGGATTGTCGATGCGCCTCTGAGTGGCCCCGCCGCCGCGATCACCCGCCCGAGCGTCCGCGCCGGGGCGCTATCGGACCGCCGGGCTGGGGGCTGGTGTTCGTCCGAGCGGCAACTCGCCTCCCCCCCCCGGGTAGGGATGCTGCTCTCCCAGGGGGAGAGGGAGAAGGCGCGTTTCTAACCTACGCGCGGCGGCGGGAGACGTGGACGGCGCCAACGCTGGTGGCGACGACGATGAGGATGATGCCGCCGAGAGCGGCGCCACTCAGAGTCCCTTCGTCCGCGATGCCGGTGCCGGTGGCGGGCGGGCCGGGAGGCGCCGCGGTCGGCGAGGCGGCAGGGGCGCTGGTGGCCGGGATCTGTGCGCGCCCGACGCCGGCGGGGTTATCGATGGAGTGGACGTTGGCGTAGAGGTTGCCGGCGGCAAGGGCGGCTGCGAAGGCGGCCCAATCACCGGCGATAGGGCCGATGAGGTTCGTGGCAGTGAGGGTGCCGGTCGGGTGAATGGCGGGCACGCCCGCTGCCTCCGGGCCGAAGAGGAAGGCGACGATGGGGCCGTTTGTGCCGGCCGCGCCGAGGTGGATGTGGGCCATGGTGAGGCCGGCGCCGTTGGCGCTAAGGTCGAAGGTCATCGAGTTGGCGGTCACGCTGCCGCTGAAGAAGCCGGTCGTGTTGGCGGTGACGGGGGGGACCTCGTTTGCGCCGCTGAGCGTGAGCTGGGCGATGTTGACGGTCTGGGGCGCCTGCGCGGAGCCGCGGCCGGGAGCGAACAGCAGGGCGAGCGCGACCAGGCCCGCTGCGAGCAGGCCGAGGGCGATCGAGGTTGGCGGATTCAGGGTGCGAGTGAGCGTCATGAAGTCTTCCTTCCTGGGTGAAGTACGACGGTTGGTGGGTCGCGGGGGGATCGTACGCAGGCCGTCAATCCTTATGCGATGAAAATGCAAGATTGGATGCATGCCGGAGCTTCGATCCGGCGCAAGTCGGCGGAAGTCGGGTTCAGAGCAACTGGTCGAGACCGACAGCGAGTGCGACGAGCAGTGCGATTAGGACGGCGAGAGCGGTGAGGAGGGGCCAGGCACGGCGGTCGGGGATGAGGAGGATTGCGAGGCCCGCGTAGGCGATGGGGATTCCGGTGAAGATCGGGATGGCGCCGGGGATGGAGAACGCGAGCAGCCAGCCAGTGAAGACAAACAGCAGGCCGGCCCCCAGGGCCCACTTACCGACGGTGGGTCAGTTCCAGTGCCGTTCGCGGCCGTCAGGGCTGGCGCGGCCAGCCCCTACAATCTCCGCGTCTCGTGCGTGCTCTGAGCCCGGAACCATTGGTCAGTCCGCGAGTTCGCTGATCTTGGTCGCCAGCTTCACGTCCCGCTCCGTCACGCCCCCAGCGTCGTGGGAGTTGAGGCGGATGTCGACCGTGCTGTAGACGATGCGCAGGTCGGGGTGGTGGTCCATCACCTCGGCGGCCATTGCCACGCGGGTGACGAAGCCCATCGCCTGGATGTGGTCCTTGAACTTGAAGCTCCGGGTGAGCGCTTCGTCGCCGTCCGCGGACCAGCCGGGGAGGGAACGGACGGCCTCCTGGACTTTGGCTGCGTCGAACTTCTGGGCCATGGTGCGCCTCCGTAAACTGCGCTTTCGCGTGCGTAAGTGGGTACGGACATAGTATGGGGCACTGGATGGCCCAGGAACGGCTCGAGGGAAGGCGGATGAGCCGCCGCTGGTTTCTTGGTGCGGCCGGCGCGGTGAGCGCGGCCGGGCTGGCTTCGTCTTGCGGGTTCGGTGGCGGCGGCGGAAGCAACTCACCCGGCGCCAGCGACGATGACGACGAAACACCGCGCGCGACTCCTCGTGCGACTTCCACGCCACCACAAGGGCTGCAGCCCGGGGGCAACCTGCGCTTCACCGCCTTCGCACAGGGCGACACCGTATTCGACCCACACAAGACGCAGGCCTCGCCGCTCTATGGGTTTCAGTCGATGCTCTTCAGCCGGCTACTGACGTACGAGAACCAGGCGGAGGGCGAGGGCACGATCTACGCCGACCTGGCGGAGAGCATGCCGGAGATGCCGGACGGGCAGACGCTCGTCTTCAAGTTGAACCAGAACGCGCGCTGGCACGAGCGGGAGCCGGTGAACGGGCGCCAGGTGACGGCGAACGACGTGAAGTTCAGCATCGAACGCCAGAGGGACGGGGATGCGTCGTTCATTCGCAAGGCGAAGTGGCAGAACGTGGAATCGGTGGAGGTGGAGGACGACTTCACGGTGCGAGTGAGGTTGAAGGCGCCACAGGCGGCGCTGTTGCACCTGTTCGCGGACGTGAACAGCTTCATCGTGCCGCCGGAGCTGACGGAGAACGCGCGCGAGATCACGGTCCAGGACCAGGTGGGGAGCGGGCCATTCCAATTCGTCGAGTGGAACGAGGGGGTGTTCGGGAGCGCGAGCCGCAACCCGAACTGGCATGGCGGCAACGGCCGGCCCTACCTCGACGGCGTGACCATGGTGCAGCCCGTGGACGCCGGGACGGTCGAGGCTCGGCTGCGGACGAAGCAACTCGACGTGGCATTCGTAGGACGGCCGACGGCGGACCGGCTGAAGGCTGTCATCCCTTCGCTTACGGAGCGGTCGCTGGGGACCTCGTTGTTCTATGGAATGCGGTTCCGGACCACGCAGTTCCCGTTCACGGATGTCCGGTTCCGGAATGCGCTCTCGCTGGCGCTGAACCAGCGCGCCATGGTGCAGGAGTTCTTCGCGGGATCGGGGGACATCAACCCGTGGATCTCGTGGCCAGTGAAGAAGTGGAGCCTGCCGCAGTCGGACCTGCTCACGATCCCGGGCTATCGGCCGGGGGACGGTGGACGGGCGGCGGACATCGCGGACGCGAAGGCGCTGCTGGCGGCGTTCGCGTCGGAGAACACGGTCCCGGCGGATCTCCCGCTGTTTGTGTTGGACGAGGCGGAAACAAGCCTGGGGATGGGCTCGCTCATGGCGCAACAGGTGCAGGAGGCGCTCGGGCTGAAGGTGACGGTGTATCCGATGCCGATTGGGACGCTGATCACGCGGCTCATCAACGGCGAGTCCCCGTGGGCGGCAGCGCCAGACACGGGCTGGATCGACCTGGACGAGTGGGTCTACCCGTACTTCCACAGCCAGGGGACAAAGAACACCTTCCCGCTGCGTGACCCGGACATGGATGCGCTGATCGATGCGCAGCGCATGGAGCTGGACGAAGAGGCGCGACGGCAGATTGGGTTCGACATCCAGCGGAAGCTGCTGGAGCTGAACGTGGGCATGAACTTCGTGAGCGAGCGGGTGATCGCGCTGGCGCGGTCCTACGTGCGCAACTTCCCGCTGGACATCTCGGACGGCTACCAGCAGCAGTTCGCGGACTGCTGGCTGGACGCGTCGGACGAGGACTTCCGGGGGCGGTGAGGCCCTCACCCCCGACCCCTCTCCCGACGTCGCGGGAGAGGGGAGGCAGACGTGCGGGTGGCGGGCGTTGGTTCGCTAGCCTCGGGCTCATGCCCAGCCCCTCTCCCAGGAGGAGAGGGGGTTGATTCGGGACATGGGACGAGGGCTGAAGCTATGCCGTGGCGGTTGCGGGCGAGACGGTGCGGATGTCGAAACGGTAGCCGGAACCGCGGACGGTGCGGAGCGAACGGGCGGCGGGCGTGCCGTGGAGCTTGCGGCGGATGTTGGAGACGTGCCGGCGGAGGATCTGGAGGTGACGGCCGTCGGCGCTCACGCCCCAGCCGCGCTGGATGATCTCGCCGGCGGTGACGGTGCTGTTGGGATGCGTGAGGAGGATCGCCAGGACCTCTGCTTCGCGCTCGGTCAGGTCGATTTCGACGGATTGGAACCGGAGCTTGAGGTGGAAGGGATCGAGCTCGACGGAGCCTGCGACGACGATCTCCACGTCGCCGGCGCCGTCGCGGGCCATGGCCTGGATGCGTTTGAGGACGGCCGTGGCGGTGAGGGAGCCGCGCACGAGGCTATCCATCTCCGGCCGGTAGCCGCCCGGGACGGCGATGCCGCGGCCGCCTTCGGGGAGAACGAAGAGCACGGGGACAAGCCGCCAACGGCGATTGACCTGGAACCGCGCGGCGAGGTCGTTCTGCTCGTCGACCTCCATGTTGGCGAGGACGAGGAGGTCATACACGCGTTCGTCCGCGCGGCTGAGGGCCAGCGAGGGAGAGTTTGCGACCTCGAGTTGGAGCCCATCGCCGGCGACCTGCCGGCCTTCCAGCGCAGGCGGGGTGCCTGGCGCGATGGCGAGGACTGTGGCCAATGCGGTTCTCCCAATTAGCGTGGCGCATTGGCGCTTTTCGGCTTCCCCCGACAAACGCGCCCGGCGCAGACCTCACCGTAGGAGCGGAGAGCGCGCATTCGAATTGGGGCTTACCCGCGTTTCGCCGTCCCGCCGCATTAGGCGCGCGTTAGAACGCATTAGGGGTCAGTGCGAGGCCGGCTAGAATCCGCGCTCGAGGAGCTTCTTCGCGACCTCTTTCGGGTCCGGGTTGTAGTTGCCGTCGGCGATCTGCGCCTTGAGCTGGGCGACACGCTCGGCGCGGACTTCAGGTGAGGCTTCGACGGCGCCGTGGGCGCGGGCGAGCTCGCGCGCGCTCTCGCTGACGCGGGCCTGGTCGGCTGACTTCGCGGACGGCTCAGCGGATTCGGCCTGGCGACGGCGCTCGGCGAGGTCAATCGGGCCGTGCGCAGGTGAAGTGCTGGAGGTCTTACGTACCTGGGACATGTTCCTCCTCATCCTAGGCCGCCGCTGGCGGCCCCCACAAGCTGGTCTGCCCTCGACGGCTGTGTCGCTGCTTAGCGTGGTGGGGACGTCGCCAGCGGTGCTGGCGTCCGATGAGGCCGACGGCCGGAGCCCGTATCCCGCGAACCCGAGGGACCCCCAGCACGAAGGCTGCGGCAACGAGCGTGGAACGACCGGGACGACGGCGTTCGATGGTGCTGGGTGCCAACGGTTCCTCC
Source organism: Dehalococcoidia bacterium (assembly GCA_040877955.1). GTDB lineage: Bacteria > Chloroflexota > Dehalococcoidia > Tepidiformales > Tepidiformaceae > JBBDMZ01. The sequence goes on from JBBDMZ010000015.1 coordinate 7,256, forward strand.
TGCTCCGGCGCATAGGGCGTCGCCATAGATGTCGGTAGGTGCCGGCGGAATCTTGACACGCCCGCGCTCGGTGGCGGCGTGTGCAAAGGGGGGCGGTCAGGTGACGAATGGGACTCGGGTAAACAGCACGTCAGGCTTCGTGGAGAGTGAACGGAGGGGGCTGAGGCGACCAACGGCGAGAGGCGTGATGCCCTCGAACGAGGCCGCGGAGGCCGGCCGTCCCGCTGCCGGGACTGGTCCCAACGTGCCCGTTCGGTAGCTGCCACCGCCGGGTCGATCCGAGCCACAGTAAAGTCCGACATGGTCCTGATCTCCCGGTATTCCCCCTAATCATCGGGAGGGTTGCCCGCGAGCTTGATGGATGTGCGTGAACGTGCAGTGGCGGAATGAGGGACGCGGCCACCCGTGTCCGCCCACGGGCGCGCGACCATCTGGCGGCATATCGGTGCTAGTCTGGAAGGCGATGATCTACCTCGACCATGCGGCCACCACGCGTCTCCGGCTGGAGGCGCGGGAGGCGATGCTCCCCTTCCTGGATGGCGTGTTCGGGAATCCGAGCGGGCTCTACGCCGTGGGGCGTGACGCGCAGGCGGCGGTCGATAGCGCTCGGCTCGTGGTAGCGGAGTGCCTGGGGGCGCGCCCCGCGGAGATCCTCTTCACGAGCGGTGGCACGGAGTCCATCAATTCCGCGCTGGTGGGCATCGCGTACGCGATGCGGCGCGCGGGCGCCGGCGACCACGTGATCACGACCGCGGTCGAGCACCACGCGGGCTTGCACGCCGCGCAGTACCTGGAGGAGCTGGGATTTCAGGTCACGTACCTCGGTTGCGACAGCCACGGGCGTGTGCAGGTCGACGAGTTCGAGCGGGCATTGCGGCCAACGACGGTGCTGGCCAGCGTGATGCTGGGGAACAACGAGGTCGGTACGTTGCAGCCAGTGGCGGAGATCTCGGCCGTCCTGCGGGAGCGCGCCGCGCCTTCCGGCCACCGGGTGCTGCTCCACACGGATGCCGTGCAGGCGCCGGGCTGGGTCACGCTGGACGTGGATGCGCTCGGTGTTGACGCGCTCAGCCTCTCGTCTCATAAGTTTGGTGGGCCAAAGGGCTCGGGGATCCTCTTCCTGCGAAGGGCGACGCCGTTCCGGCAGTTGCTCAACGGCGGCGGCCAGGAGATGCAGAAGCGGGCCGGCACCGAGAACGTTGCCGGGATCGCCGGCACGGCCGCGGCGCTGGCCATCGCCAGCAGTGAGATTGCGAGCCGCGCGGGCCGGGTCCGCGAGCTGCGGGAGCTCCTGCGAGAGGGCATCCTCGCGAGTATCCCCGGAGCGCAGGCGAACGGCTGCCAGGAGAACTGCCTGCCCAACAACCTCAACGTCTCGTTCGATGGGATCGAGAGTGACGTGCTCGTGGGCCAGCTGGACGAGGCGGGCATCGCCGTGAGCTCTGGGAGCGCCTGCTCGAACTCGACGTGGGAGCCCTCGCACGTGCTGATGGCGATGGGTGTGCCCATTCGCCAGGCCGTGGGCAGCGTCCGGTTCAGTCTCGGCGAAACCACGAGCGCGGACGAGATCGGGCAGGTACTGACCGTGCTGCCGGGCCTCGTGGAGGCTGCCCGAGAAGGCTCGGCAGCCCTCGCACACTAGCGGCTAGACGTCCGCCGGCGCGGGGATGCTGGCGGAGGAGTCCCCGGAGGGCCGCTGTGCAAGCAGCATGGGACCAAACAACAACAGGCTGGCGAGCGTCGCGATGCCGCCCACGGCGAAGGCAGCGGAGATGCCCCACCGGTCCGTCGCGAAGCCAAGCGAGGGCGCCAGCCCCGCAAGGACGATGCTGCCGACCATGCCGTGAATGCTCAGCACCGTGGCCCGGTGCTTCGAGTCGATGCGTCGGTTGATCTGGCCCGTGGCGATGGGCAGGACCAGGGCGGCGAGACCGACGGTCAACGGGAAGGCGGCATACGCCGACAGCCCCGGAGACACCACCAGCGCCAGGTAGGCTCCCGCACCGACCGCGGGGACCACGAGGAGCATTGTCCGCCCACGGCCCTTGAGGCGCGACGCGACGAGACCGGCGACGATGCCCACCGCGAAGAGGGGCACCTGGAGCATGGAAAAGAGGACGCCGATCTCCAGACCGCGGTCGATGAGGTAGGGCTGGATGAGGTAGTCGAGGGCTTCGAGGGAGGCGAAGGACGTGCCCGTGAGGAGCACGAGGGCACGCACCTCCGCATTGCGCCAGACCTCGCTGAATGCGGCGCCGATGGAGCGCAAGTAGTGCTCGGGAGCGAGCTCGTCCTCCTCCGATTCCTCGTGCCCGGGCTCCCACATGGAGAACGCCGTGAACGCAGTCAGCAAGCAGGTGCCTGCGCCGAAGATGATCGTGAAGCGGATGTCGGTGAGCGCTGCGACGGGGCCACCGAGGAAGGTGGCGATGCCCGCCCCGGCCCACCCGAAAGCGTGGCCTCGCCCGGCGATGCGCTCGTACGAGCCTTCGTCTCCGCTTGCCTTGAGCGTGTCGAAAAGGAGGGCGAAGTCGGCGCCAGACATGAGCGTGGCGGCGACCGACCAGAGCATGAACGACGCCAGGAGCACCGCGAACGTGTGGGTGAACGCGAAGATGAGGATGGAGACCCCGAGAAAGAGGACGCCGAGCCCCATGGAGCGGGAGCGGCCCCAGTGGTCGGCAACGGCCCCCGTGGGCACCTCGAGCAAGAGGACGCCGACGAGAAACAGTCCCTCAGCGCCCGTCACCTGCGTGAGACTGAACCCCCGCTCGACCGTGAGAAAGACGATCCAGACCGGGATCCAGAGCTGGAAGTCGCTCAAGAACCAATACAGGTAAAGCAGGCGAATGTTGCGGGCCGCCCGGATCTGTGTGGCCGTCACCAGAAGGAGCCTAGCAGAAAGGCACGTGACATCGGTGAGCCCGTGAGAGGTGTAGAATCCGCAACTCACACGAGTCCCAGGAGGCGCCCAATGTTGCTCCGCGACGTTCTTTCCCACGCACGCAAGCTCTGGCCAGACAAGGTGGCCATCATCGACGGGGACACCCGTTACACCTACACGGAAGCGGAGGAGCGGATACGGCGGCTGGCCTCCGGGCTCCACGGCCTGGGGGTCAAGCCGGGCGAGAACATCGCGATCCTGGCGAACAATTCACACCGCTATTGGGAGACGTACTTCGTGGCGGACATCGCGGGGACGCCACTGGCGCCGCTGAACATCCGCCTGTCCGCGAAGGAGCTGGAGTTCATCCTTAACGACGGTGATGTGAAGGCGCTGCTCATTGGCCCGGAATACGTCGAGCTGTACAACCAGTTCCGCGAGGGCGTGCCGGGGATCAAGCACGTGATCCTGATGGGCGGCGATGCCGGCGAAAGCTTCATCGATTACGAGCAGCTCGTTTCGTCCAGCGCACCGATCGAGGGCTCCGCCCGGGCGTGGGGCGAGAACGACATGCTGAACCTGTGTTACACGGGCGGCACCACGGGCCTGCCGAAGGGCGTGATGCTCTCGCAGCGAAACGTCGTTTCGAACGCGGAGCACGCGATCATGACGTTCGGGTTCCGGGAGAGCGACACCTGGCTGCACGTGGCCCCGATGTTCCACCTGGCGGACGCGTGGGCCTGCTACGCCTTCACGATGGTGGGCGGCGTCCATGTCTTCATCCCGGGCTTCACGCCGCAGGCGACCCTCGAGGCTATCCAACAATACAAAGTAACGAAGACGATCCTCGTGCCGACGATGATCAACTTCCTCGTGAACTACCCGGACGCCGGCAAGTACGACGTTTCGAGCCTGGACACGGTGGCCTACGGGGCCTCGCCGATGCCGGTCGACCGGCTGCAGGCCGCGGTGAAGGTGTTCGGCCCGAAGTTCGTGCAGGCCTACGGCATGACGGAGACGGCCCCCTTGCTGACCGCGATGCAGCCGCACTGGTCCACATTTGATGGCAGCCCCGAGGACAACCGCCGGCTCGCCAGTTGCGGCCGCGAAATCTCAGGCGTCGAAGTGCGCGTTGTGGACGAAGAGACAGGCGAGGACGTGAAGCCCGGCCAGGTGGGCGAGATCATCGCCCGCGGCCCGAACGTCATGCTCGGGTATTGGAAGCGCGAGCCGGAGACGGCCGCGGCCCTGCGTGACGGCTACATGCACACCGGCGACCTTGCCACCGTCGATGAGCAGAGCTTCATCTACATCGTCGACCGCGCGAAGGACATGATAATTTCCGGCGGCGAGAACGTGTACTCGACGGAGGTGGAGTCTGCAATCTACGAGCACCCAGCGGTCCTGGAGGCGGCAGTCATCGGCGTGCCGGACGAGCAGTGGGGCGAGGCCGTGCTGGCCGTGGTCGTGCGCCGCGAAGGCGCGACCGTGACGGATGTGGAGATCATCGAGCACTGCAAGACGCTGATCGCCGGCTACAAGACGCCCAAGCGGGTGGTCATCCAGGACGACCCGCTCCCCAAGAGCGGGCCGGGGAAGATCCTGAAGACCGAGCTACGCAAGCCCTTCTGGGAAGGCAAGGAACGCATGGTAAACTAGTGGGGTGAGTGAGACGAAGAACCCCTTCGGCACGCGCGAAGAAATGAGGCTTCAGCTTCGCCGGTGGCGATTGCTGAATCAGCTCGAGATCGACGATCGGCGCCGAGAGACGGCCGACGAGAAACTGCGGGCACTGAACCAGTTGTACGCCTTCGCTCGGGAACATGGGGTGCTGCCCACGCGCGATGACGAGCCGCGCAGGCCGGTACTCCCCGTTGGATGAACAGCCCGTCTCTGAAGAGGTGACTAGGGCTCTTGAAGCAGCGATAACGTGGCTCGAATCCTTCCCCGTCCGCTATGCCGTGATCGGTGGTTTGGCATCTGCCCTCGTGGCCCGCGCGCGGCTGACTCGCGATGTCGACTTCACAATTGTGCTGAACGAGGACCGGGTGGAGGAACTCGTCGCCAGCGGGACACAGTTTGGGATAATCCCGCGCAAGGAGGACTGGCTCGCGTTTGCGCGGGCGACACGCGTGATTCCGCTCGCGCACAGCCCCACGAACGTCGAGATCGACTGCGGCATGGCTGCGCAGGAATTCGACCTGAACGTCATCGAGCAGGCCCTGCCAGTTCAGATTGGTGGCAGGGACGTCCCGGTCGCGCGCCCCGGGGATCTGCTCGTGATGAAGTCGGTTGCTCGCCGGGATCGGGACGTACTCCACATTGAAGACATCCTGGACGTGGCTGCCGACCGAGTTGACTTCGATGAGGCTCGCCGATGGCTTGTCATGGCGGCAGACGGATACGAGGACCCCGAGATCCTTGCAGCATTCGATCGCGCCGTAGAGAAAGCCCGCAGACGAGCCGCCTCTGACCCTAACCTCGAGCCCCGCTAAACTCGATCTGTGAACGTCGCGGCCTTGCCCTACACCTTGCTGCTGATTCTCGCGGAGCTGGCGATTGGGTCGCTGTGGATCACGGTTGCCAGCGATCTGCGCGGAGGCGTCACACGCGGGTTCGTGATGACGATGGCAGGTTGCGTGGCCGTGACCGCGGGGCTGGCGCTCTGGACTGCCAGCGCGATCGATATCACGGGCGAGGTGGACGGATACCCCATCGACTCGGAGTGGTTCGGCGAGGCCAAACGGGGGTTGTGGATCGTCCTGGTTGCCGCGGCTGTTTACACGTTCGCGGTGTTCATGGGGTGGGATCCGGTGGGGCGGATCGCAGGCATTGGTGGCGCGCTTGCGGGGGCCGTGGTGGTGGCGGTTTGCGCGGCGATGCTCGCGCCACCGACGTGGGGATACCCCGCGGCGCTGCTCGGGCTGACGGCGGGCACGCTGGCGCTCGGAGCGGTATCGGTGTCAATGGTCTGGGGTCACTGGTACCTCACGGAAGGGTCGTTACCCGCGTGGCCACTGCGCGACCTTGCCTGGGTCCTGATCGCCGCGCTGGCGTTCCAGATCGTGGTGATCGGGCTGAACGTAGCAATTCCCGTGCGAGAGACACCCACCCCGGAGAACCCCGTGGACGTGGGGTTGTTCAGCAACCCGGCGTTCTGGCTGAGGATCGGGGTGGGGATCGTGTTCCCCGTGATTCTCGCTGTCATGTCGCTGAAGACGACGCAGATCAGGGCCATGCAGAGCGCTACAGGACTGCTGTACATCTGCATGGGCGCGGTGTTCGTCGGCGAGGTCCTCTCCAAGGGCCTGATGTTCATGACGGCGCGGCCGTTGTAGGCATAGGTGCCAGGCCTTGGGCCGTAGGCCCGCCCCACTTGCCTATGGCCTATGCCCTAAGGCCTAATCCCTCCATGACCACGCGCATCCTTGGCATCAACGGAAGCATTCGACCACGCAGCTCAGCCGACCGCGCGCTGCGCTTCGCGCTGAACGCACTGGAGGCCGGTGGGGGCCAGTGCGAGACGTTCGAGATCGGCTCCCTGCCGGTGCTCGACGGACGTCCGGACCCCGACTACCCCGCGTCGGTCGGTGCGTTCCGGGCGGCCTGTGAGGCCGCCGATGCGCTCGTCATCAGCGTGCCGGTGTACCACGGAGCGATCCCGGGCGGACTGAAGAACGCGCTCGACTTCATCGACGCACCGCACGTCGGCGGAAAGCCGATCGCGCTCATCGGGATCGCGGGCGGGGACGCGGAGCCGGGGGTGACGGACACCGCCCGCGTGCTCCGGCACATCGGAGCGATCGCGGCCGTCCCAGATGTGGTCATCTCCCGCGCCGGCGAGCACTGGGGGCCGGGCGAGTCGCCCGCCAACCAGGAGGTGGCGGCCGCCATCGAGCGCGTGGCAATGGACCTCCTGGCGCTGTGTGCGCTGCGGGCGGAGGGGAAGCTGCCGGGCTAGCCCAATGGACTCCGAGACCTCCCCCTGGCCCGCCCTGAGCGCGTTCTGCCCCCGCTGCGGGGCCGCGGAGATCGCCGGGGGCGACGGGCCATTTCCCCTGTGCGCCCGGTGCGGGTTTTCACGCCGGCGGTTCCCGCTGGTGGGGGTTGCCGTGGTGGTGCGCGACGATGCGGGACGCGTCCTGCTCGGGCGTCGCGCGCACGGGGCGTGGGCCGGGCTGTGGTGCATCCCATGCGGGGCCGTGGAGTGGGATGAGCACGTGCGCGACGCTGCCGAGCGGGAGCTCCTCGAGGAGACAGGACTGCAACTGCGTACGCGCGAGGTGATCGCCGTCCATTCGAACTTCCACCAGCCGGAGCGTCACTCCGTGGGCATCTGGTTCGCTGGGGAGGTGATGGGCGGGCGCCTGCACCCGGGCGACGGCGAGAACAGCGAGCTCGCATACTTCGACCCCGCGAGCCCGCCCAACCTCGCCTTCCCCACCGATGCCCTCGTCCTCGCTCAGCTCGCGGTCGGCTAGGGCCGGCGGAGGCTCGTGCTCTGGTGCTGTGCGCCTCCCCTCTCCGCGCGCAGCGGGGAGAGGGGCCCGGGCGTGAGGGCGCTAACGGACGCGGAAGAGCGCGCGTAGGGGCCAGTAGCGCCAGCGGACACGCCCCACGATCGCGCCCCGGGGCACGGCGCCGAAGGTCTCGCTGGCCGTGCTCTCGCCCGCGTTGTCGCCGGTGAGCCAGAGGTCGCCGTGGAGGTCGGAGCGGTCCACGCGCTTCACTATCTCGCGTGCGTGATCGCGAGGGTCGTGGGCGAGGACGACGTGGCCCTTGCGCGGCAGGCGGCGGCGATAGGCGGTGCGGTCGACGATGACGTAGTCGCCCGGATCGAGGGCGGGGACCATGCTGGCGCCGTTGACTTCGTAGCGCATGAAGCGGCGGCGAACGGTGAACGCCAGGGCGCCGGCGGCGCCGCCGAGGAGCGCGAAAAAGGCCACGGGAGCAGCCAGGTTTCGTGAACTGCCCCCGCGGCCCCTCATATTGATGCTCCGGATCCGGGTTATCCAGCCCGGTAGAAGGGCACGTCGGTGCGGTTCTTCGAGCCCCAGTACATGTTGTGGATCTCTTCGATGGCGGTCATCAGGGCTTCGCCGTTGGCGGGGTCGCTCTCGGTCTTGTTCTTGGAGGCGAGTTTGGTGGCCTTCCAGAAGACATCGTGGAGGTTGGGATACTTCTCCAGGTGCTCCGGCTTGAAGTAGTCGTGCCAGATGATGTCGAGCTCGCGCTTCACGATCTCGGCCTGCTGCTCCTTAATCTGGATGAAGCGCGAGCGGGTGTTGGCCGTGGCGAGTGTGTTGTCGTCGGGGAGCGCGGCGAGCTTCTTCTCCATGGAGAGGACGGCTTCGGCAGCGATGCGGGCACCGGCCGGGTCGTAGACGCCACAGGGCCCATCGCAGTGGGCAAACGCGACTCGAGAGGGACGGAGGATGCGGGCAATCATATTCATTCCGCGGGACAACTCCTTCTTGGCGTATCTGAATGACGCGGGAGGTAAGTATACGGCGGCAGCTTTACCCGCGGACAGGGGGTGCGGGCCAGTCCCAGCGCGAGCATCAGCGAGCGTGCGATCCTTCGCTCGAACACCCTCTGGTCTCACCACCAGGTTCCCGGCCCGCTAACATGCCCTCATGACAACCAACAGCTCACACGTGAATGTCCTCGAGAGCGATGTCTTCGAAGTGATCGGCACGCAACGCGCGATGCGACGGCTGAAACCTGACCCCGTGCCAGAGGAGCTGATCAAGAAGCTGATCTGGGCGGCGACGCGGGCGCCCAGCGGGGGCAACACCCAGCCGTGGCGCTTCCTCGTCGTCACCGACAAGGAGAAGCGCAAGGCCCTCGGCGCGCTCTACCTCGATGGGTGGAACCGCTACGTGAAGGCCGGCTACACCGACCGTCCCGCGCTCCCGCCCGAGCAGGAGGCGGCCCAGGCCCGCACCCTCGCCAGCGCCCAGTACCTCGCGGACCACCTCCATGACGTGCCTGTCCACATCATCCCCTGCACCTGGAAGCTGGAGGTAAACACCGGCATCGCGTCCGGCTCGAGCATCTATCCCGCGATCCAGAACCTGATGCTGGCCGCGCGCGCGCTCGGGCTGGGGACGGCGCTCACCACGATTCACCGCTGGAATGAGGAGAAGGTGAAGGAGCTGTTGGGCGTGCCGGAATCGGCGGAGACAGCGGCGCTCATCCCGGTGGGCTGGCCGAAGGGCAAGTTCGGCGCGGGACCGCGCCTCCCCGTCGAGGCGGTCACCTACTGGGATTCCTGGGGGGCCAAGCGCCAGTGAGCGACCAGAAGCTTGAAATCGCGATCACTTACTGCCGCGTCTGTGGCTTCCTGCCGCGGGCGACCTGGACGGCGCAGGAACTCCTGGCCACGTTCGCGGAGTGGACCACTGACCTGAGACTCGTGCCGGGTGGGAGCGGCCAGTTCGAGGTGACCGTGGATGGCGATGCGATCTTCTCGCGCAAGGCGGAGGGCCGGTTCCCCGAGATGAAGGAGCTGCGCGAGGCGATCTCGCGGCGGCTGGAGTAACAGTGCGGAACCCCGTCGAGACGTACAAACGAAAGTTCGACGGCTCCGGCAAAGGCCCCTGGCACGGGGACCTCGTCAATGAGACCGAGGACGGGTGGCTCGTCGTCTTCTATGACCGCCCGCACCATCACGTCGCCGGCCAGCCGGTGATCTACGCCCTCCAGTACTTCAGCCTGAAGCGGCCCCTGAGCGTGCTCGTGAACTTCGATGAGTGCGGCGCCGTCCTCGAGATCCAGTGTGATGCGTCGTTTCCCGCGACCGTCTCCGGACGCCGCATCGAGTACGTCGATCTCGACCTGGACGTGATGATCGACGCCCAGGGAGAGGTCACGGAACGTGACCACGACACGTTCGCGGAGCGGCGGGTGTCCCTGGGCTACAGCGACGAAGCCGTGGAGTTCGCGCACGAGGGGATCGCCCTGGCGCATGAGCTCATCGAGCGCGGCGCGGCGCCATTCGATGGCTCCCCGGCGCGGACGCTCGGGCGGGTGATCGCGGCGGCGGGGCCGCTCTGAGGCGCATCGACCACCCCGCGGAGCAATGGGCGATCGCGTGGTTCGACGGCACGGAGGGCACCTCCGCAGCCGCTACCTGGAGCCGCTGGCACGCGGAGCGACGCCAGCCCATGCGTGACCGCGAAGAAGTCGTACGTCTCTAAGAGGGATTGCGCTGGCGCATCAGCTCATCGAGCGTGGCGCCGGGCCACCGCTACTCCCCCTCTTCCACACGCTGTGGAGAGGGGGCGAGGGGGTGAGGGGTGAGCTGCGCCGAATACATCCGCCCCATGATCCGCGTCGGCCGCTCAGCCAGTCGTTCGGGCGCCGACAACCCTGCCTGCCCCGCCAGCCCCGATAGCCGCGCGAACGAAATCGGATACGGCACCCATCGGTTGCCGTCGTCCGCGTCGTATTCCACCAGGATCAGCCGTCCCGCAGGGGCCAGGTAGTCGCGCCACAACCGCAGCACCTCCACCTGCCTCCCGAACGGGACGAAGTGCAACGAATTCGCCGCCACGATGCCATCCAGGACCGGCAACTCGATCGGCTGAGTGAAATCGGCCCGGACGAGCCAGGGGGCGCTGCCCGGAAAGCGTCGCTCCATCGCCTTCTTCAGTGAGTCCAGCGACCGCCCGTCCGCGTCCACGGCGTAGATTTCCGCAGCAGCCCCGGCAAGCTCCCGCAGCGCAAGCGTGAAGGCGCCTCCGCCCGCCCCAAAGTCCGCCCAGACACCAGCGCGCCGCGGCACTCCAGCAGCCAGTAGTTGCACATGGTCGGCGTGATCCACGGACGAATTATCACCCGGGCCGACTGTGCGCAGTGGGCGCCATGTGCTCCCCTCGCCCGCCGCAGCGGGAGAGGGGTCGGGGGTGAGGGAGGGACGCCGGTCACACGAACCACCCTCCGACTCCGTCGGTGCGACAGAGCTCCCCCCCCCCCCGGGGCCGGGGGGGGGGGGCCGGGGGGGGGGGGCGGGGGGG
>JBBDMZ010000015.1:18170-32283 GCA_040877955.1 Dehalococcoidia bacterium
CTCCACGGGCACGTGGAGAGGGGGCCGGGGGGTGAGGGGGCACTACGCCGTCATCGGCTCCCGGGCCTGCTTCACGAGCTCCCGCTCCTGCTCGCTGAGCTGGTCCCAGTCCTTCAGGATCTCGTGCTTAAGCGGGAAGATGTGGACCGCGTCCCAGCCGCACACGTCCTCGCACAGCCGGCAGCCCGTGCACTTCTTCTCGTCCACTACTGACACCCCGAAGAAGTCGTCCACCCGGTCCGTGTGCTGCAGGCTGAGCGCGTCGAAGGGACAGATGTTGATGCACAGCTCGCACCCCGAGCCGATGCACTTCTCCTCAATCACCACCGCCTTCGGCCACTCCGGCTTCTTCAGCGACCGGCACACGTTGCCGAACGTGTCCAGGATCGACTCCGGCGGGCAGACGAGCCCGCACGCGCCGCAGTCGATGCACAGCGTCGGGTCGATGACGTGCAACTCATTGCGCTCGCCCGTGATCGCGTTCGTCGGGCAGCGCTTCGTGCAGGCCGTACAGCCGATGCACGTTTCGATGATCTTATAAACCAAGGGTTCACCCCTGAATTCGTGAAAGGCTTCACCCATTGTACCCCGCGGCCCCCGGGCCCCGCCAACTGGCCGTCGGCCATCAGCCCTCAGCTGCAGGGCGCGACAGGGGGTGAGCCCGTGCCCGAGCGGCCAGCGGAACGCCGCCGCGGCCCCGCCTAGCGCATCTGATTCTCCCCACACCGACCGCCGACCGCCGACCGCCGTATAGTCCGCCCCATGACCAGCCTGCGGATGGATCCGATCGTGGCGGCCGAGTCGTTCGCTGGTTCTGCCCGCGAATTCGGCAGCGAAGCCATCGAGCAGGCTCGCCGCCTCCCGGAGCCCCTCGCCCGGAAGGCCATCGATCTCGGTCTGATGCGACTGGGAGCGCCCCACGAGGTCGGTGGCCTCGAAGCCGACCCCGCGACCATCGTCCGTGCCCTGGAACTCATCGCCCGCGACGATGCCTCGGCCGCATGGGTCGTGATGATCGGCGCCACCACCAGTCCCATGACGGCCACCTATTCCCTCGAGGTCTCGCGGGCCGCCTTCGGCCCTGATGACGTGTGGTGCGGCGTTGCCGCGCCCATGGGCCGCGCCCGCCGCGAGGGCGACGCCTTCCGCGTGAGCGGGCGCTGGCCATTCGGCAGCGGCTCCCAGGTCGCCACCTGGATGACCGGCGGCTGCCTTGTCATGGACGGCGACGGTCCTACCACCCTCGCCAACGGCGCTCCCGAGGTCCGCATGTGCCTCTTCCCCATATCCGAGGTCACCATTCACGACACCTGGCGCGTGAACGGCCTCCGCGGCACCGGCAGCCACGACTGGGAAGTCGCGGACGTGCTCGTCCCGCTCGAGCGCACCACGCTCCTCGGCGTGGACACTCCCTGGTGCCCGCGGCCGCTGTTCACCTTCCCAATCTGGGGGCTGCTCTCGCTCGGCATCGCGGGCGTCGCCCTCGGCATCGGGCGGGCCGCCATCGACGCACTCGTCGCCCTCGCGGGCGCCAAGACTCCCATCGGAAGCCAGCGCCGCCTCGCGGAGCGCTCCTCCATCCAGGAACAGGTGGCGAAAGCGGAAGCGACCCTCCGCGGCGCCCGCGCATTCCTCTTCGAGGCGGTCGACGACGCCTGGGCCACGGCCACTTCCGGTGGCCGGCCGTCCCTCAAGCAGCGCGCCGCCATCCGCCTCGCCGCCACCAACGTGGCGCACTCCGCCGCCACCGTCGTCGACGGCATGTACACGGCCGGCGGCGCCACCGCGAACTACGACTCCAGCCCCCTACAGCGACACTTCCGCGACATCCACGCCCTCACCCAGCACGTCATGGTCCAGCCCACCACGTGGGAGATGACGGGCCGTATCCTCCTCGGCCTCCCCCCCAACACACCCATGATCTAGCCCGAATCTTTCCCGTCACCCTAACGATCTCCCGCTACGATTCGCACGTGGAATACTCGTTCGCGGAACAGGTCGCCCTCCATCTCTTCGAGATCGTCCTCGACGCCTACCACGCCTTTCGCGATCGCCCCCGGAGCTTCTGGGGCGCGTGGACCCTCGCCTTCGCCACCACCGCCGTCCTCCTCCTACGCCGCCCGCCGCCGGTGTCCTCCCCTCGCCCGCCGCAGCGGGAGAGGGGTCGGGGGTGAGGGCGCACCGCCCGTCCTCCCAAGCGCAAGGAGATACTCCCCCTCTCCACGCGTGCGTGGAGAGGGGGCCGGGGGGTGAGGGCCCCCAATCGACAATCGGAAATCGACAATCCACAATCCGAGGCATGACCGCCCGTGCCACGGCCCCCTCCCTTTCGGAGCTGCTCAGGCGCGCCGATGAGCTCGGCCGCTCCTTCGCTGCCCGCGCCGCTGAGCACGACCGCGACGCTTCCTTCCCCTTCGAGAACTTCGAGGCCCTCCAGGACTTGGGGCTGATGAATCTCACCGTGCCGGAGCGCTTTGGCGGCCACGGCGCCGGGCTCGTCGCCGCCTGCCGCGCCACGGAGGCAATCGCCAAAGGCGAGCCCTCCACGGCCCTCGTCTACGCGATGCACCTCATCTACCACGGCGTCGGGGCCCGCTCTCCGCATTGGTCGCAGCCGCCCTACGAGCAGATGGCCCGCGACTCCATCGCACGCATCGCCCCCATCAACGTCATGCGCGTCGAGCCGGAGCTCGGTACTCCCGCGCGCGGCGGCCTCCCGTCCACGACGGCCACGCCCGTCGACGGCGGTTGGAGCATCAGCGGCCACAAGCTCTACTCCACCGGCTGCCCCATCCTCAGCTACTACCTCGTCTGGGCACGCACCGCCGGCGACGACCCATCGGTCGGCTATTTCGCCGTCCCCGCGGACGCGCCCGGCATCCGCATCGTGGAGACCTGGGACCACCTCGGCATGCGCGCCACTGGCAGCCACGACACGGTCTACGAGGACGTACGTATCCCGGCGGACTTCGCCCTCGACGTGCGCAAGCCCGCGGATTGGATGCCGCCCGACCCCGTGCAAGGCTCCTGGAACAACCTCGTGCTCTCCGCGCTCTACCACGGCATCGCAATCGCCGCGCGCGATTGGCTGGCCGGCTACCTCCACGAGCGCATGCCCGCGAACCTCGGCGCCTCGCTGGCCACGTTGCCGCGCTTCCAGGCTGCCGTAGGAGAGATGCAAGCACTTCTCTGGTCCAGCGACCGCCTCATCTACGGCCTCGCGGAGCAGCTCGACACCGAACGCTACCTGCCCGCGCTCGCATCCCAGACCTCGATGGCGAAGTTCGTCGCCACCAACAACGCGGTGAAGGTGGTCGACATCGCCCTCGGGCTCATCGGCAACCCGGGCCTCTCACGAACGAACCCCCTGGAACGCTACCATCGTGACGTGCTCTGCTCGCGCATCCACATGCCCCAGGACGACATGGTCCTCAGCATCGCCGGCCGCACGGCACTGGGGCTCCAGGAGGGACGCTGATGGCAGTCGAATTCATCGGCATGATCGGCACGCGCTCGGCCTCCGAGCTCGATGGCCCCGGCTCGAACCTCATCGGCGGCCATGTGGACCGCGACTTCGTCACCCGCTTCGCCCAGGCCCACGAAAACTCGGGCTTCGACAAGGTCCTCGTTGGATACGGCTCGACCGGCCCCGATGGCTTTCTCGTTGCTGCCTACGCCGGCGCCCACACGGAACGCGTGGGCTTTCTCCTCGCGCATCGCCCCGGGTTCGTTGTTCCCACCCTCGCCGCCCGCAAGATCGCCACCCTCGACCAATTCCTCGAAGGCCGCCTCGCGGTCCACATCATCACGGGCGGCAGCGACCAGGAGCAGCAGCGCGACGGCGACTTCCTCTCCCACGACGAGCGCTACGAGCGCACCAACGAGTACCTCGAAGTCATGCGCCGCACATGGGACGAAGAGCGCCCCTTCGATTACGCCGGCAAGCACTACCAGTTCGCGGGCGCCTACTCCGAGGTGAAGCCCTTCCAGCGCCCCTTCCCTGTCTACTTCGGAGGCATGTCCGAAGCGGCCCTCGACGTCGGCGCCCGGCATTGCGACGTCTTCATGATGTGGGGCGAGCCGCTCGCCTCCGTCAAGGCCCAGATCGAGCAGGTGCGCGCCGCCGCGGCGAAGTACGGCCGCGTGCCCCGCTTCAGCGTCTCCACCCGTCCCATCATCGGCCCCACTGAAGAGAAGGCCTGGGAGCGAGCGCACGACATTCTCGAGCGAGTGAAGGCTGTCAGGAAGCCCGTTCCCGGTGGCAACGGCACACCCCCACGCCCACGCCCCCAGGCCGTCGGCTCCCAGCGGCTGCTCGAGTTCGCCGCCAGGGGCGAGCTCCACGACCGCTGCCTCTGGACCCCCATCGCCGAGGCCGTCGGCGCCTATGGCAACACCACCGCCCTCGTGGGCACTCCCGAGACCGTCGCCGCCGCCCTCCTCGACTACTACGACCTTGGCGTGAGCACGCTGCTCATCCGCGGCTTCGAGCCCCTCGAAGACGCCATCGAATACGGCAAGGAGCTGATCCCCCTCGTCCGCGCAGGCGTGGCCGAACGCGAACGAAAGCCCGCCCCGGTTGGTTAACCCGAACGCTACGACAACTCCCCCTCTCCACGTCAGTGGAGAGGGGGCGGGGGGGGTGAGGTGACGCGCATCGTCGTCCTCGGCAGCCTCATGCAGGACCTCGTCGTCCGCGCGCCCCGGCTCCCCGCCGTCGGCGAGACCCTCTTCGGTCACAGCTTCGACATGTTCGTCGGCGGCAAAGGCGGCAACCAGGCCATCGCCGCCGCCCGCATGGGTGCCGGCCACGTCAGCATGATGGGCGCTCTCGGAGATGACGCCTTCGCCCCGGCCATCCTCGCCGCGCTCGAATCCGCCGGGATCGACACAACCCACGTCCGCCGCGACGCTCCGGAGGGCACCGGCGTCGCCATCCCTGTCGTGCTCGACGGCGGCGCCAACTCCATCTTCTCCATCCCGCGCGCAAACCTCACCATCTCCCGGGCGCACGTCGAGGCCGCCGCCTCCACGATCAAGGGCGCGCACATCCTCCTCCTCCAATTCGAGGTGAGCATGGAGGCGAACCTCGCCGCAGCTGCGATCGCCTCGTCCGCGGGCGTCCCCATCGTCCTCAATGCAGCACCGGTCGCCCAACCGCCCCCGGGCCTCACGCAGGCGGCCTCCGTCCTCGTCGTGAACGAGCCCGAGGCCGACTCCCTCGCTCCCTTTCGCGACGACCGCCTGGACCAGGCTCGCGCGCTCCGGAGCCTCGGCCCACAGACGGTTGTCATAACACTGGGCGAACGCGGCTGCGTCATAGCCTCCGACCAACTCGAGTCAGCCCTCCCCGCCTACCCCGTGACCGCTATCGACAGCGTCGGCGCGGGCGATGCCTTCTGCGGCGCGCTCGCCGTCGCCCTCGCCGAGAACCGTCCCCTCGCTGATGCGCTTCGGCTCGCATCCGCCGCCGGAGCGCTTGCAGTCACGCGACATGGCGCCGCGCCCTCACTTCCACTCCGTGGCGAAGTCCAAGAACTGGTAAGCAAGGGAACATTTACCCCGCCCTGAACGTTGCAATTGCTGATGAGACTTGCGAGCCTCGATACTGACTCCGCGCCCCTGGATCTTGACGTGGCCCCTCAGCAGCGTTTCTGCCCACTCTGTGACCGGACCTTCGCCGACGGTGAGGCTGTGCTTCGCTGCGACGGCTGCGGCGTCATGCATCACCCCGCCTGCTGGGTGAAGAACGGCGGCTGCGCCACCGCCACCGAGCACAAGTCCGTCCCGGTCGCGCTCGCCTACACCAATGGCAAGCCAATCACCGGCCAGGCGCCTCACCCCGGCGAGGGTACGCGCGTCGCCGGGCCTGCCCGTCCCCCGGACGCTGTCGGGGTCGCTCCCGGCCCCGGCGGGCGGTCGCGCCAGCCCGTCGCGACGGTTCGCGGGCCAGAGGAAGACGAGGTCGTCATCGGCGAAGATCCGCCTCCGGTGCGGGTCGTGCCCGGCCCTGCTCCCGTCCACACCGAACCACGGAAGCCCCCCGTCGCCTCGCGCGGCTATAAGGTCGACCGTAACGGCAAACCCATGCCGCGCGTCTACGGCGGCCACCGCCTGCTGCGCTACTGGTACATCCCCGCCGCATTGCTGGTTGCTGGTGCGGTGGCGCTCGGCGTCATCTGGATCGCGGGCCTCTTCGGCGGGGACGACGACCCCGACGCCGCCGGCTCCGGCAACCCGGACACCACCTCCACGCCCGCCGGCGCTGAGTCATCAACCCCGGGGACAACCACCGCCGAGGCCACGTCCTCCGCGCCCCCAACGGGCGGCAAGTTCCAGGTCAACGATCAGGTCGCAATCACCGGCGTCGGCGCAGGCGCCGATGGTGAGCCCGCCTGCCTCAATATCCGAATCGAGCCGGGTTTGGACCAAACCATCATCGACTGCCTTCGGGAGGGCACACAGCTGACCGTTCTGGGCGGTCCCCAGGAGGCCGGAGGCCTGACGTGGTGGCAAGTGCAACTTGCGAGCGGGGATGGATGGGCAGCCGAAGACTACCTCGTGCAGCGCTGATCCTCGCGGCCGGCGCTCTCACCGTCCTCCTTGCGTCTTGCGGAGGCGACGACGACCCCCCCGCGGAATCATCCCCCGTGCCCAGCGAACAACCGTCGGCGGGCGTTACTCCCACGCCCACGGTCGTTGACCTCCTTGGTCCCCCTCCAGCGAGCGGGGAGGAGGCCGAACAGGCGCTCCGTCGCTACTTCGGCACGGCCACGCCCGCCTGCGATGAAACGCTGAAGACCCGCTGGGACATTGTCTGCGCGGACGCCGATCTCGATGGCGACGGCAAAGTCGACCTCGCCCTGCTCATCCCTCTCGCTGGCCCCGGCCTGCGCTCCCCCGACCCCGCCGCCGTGCTCGTGCGCCGAGCAGCGGGGACAGGGTTCGACCGCTTCCCCGCCAGTCGCACCGAGGCCGACGACTCCCTCATCGGACGCGAGATGTTCGGGACGGCCGACCGTACCGGGGACACCCGCCCGGAGCTCGTCTACCTCACCAGGTCCTGCACCGCCAGCACCTGCCAGGCGCGGGTGGAGATCCAGAGTTGGGACGGCACCGCCTGGCGCGATGTCGGTCCCTCCGATCCCGGTATCGAGAACCTGGAGACCGCATCCTTCACGGGCGCCGGGTCAGACAGCAGCCTCACCCTTCGCGGCGGGCACCTCACCTCGCTCGGCGCAGGCCCATCCCGGGCGCGCACCGTCACGTACCGCTTCGATGGCGCGCGCTACGCCGTCACGGACGCCAAGCAGGACTCGCCCGAATACCTCTACCACGCCATCCTCGATGCGGATGCCCTCTTCCAACTCGAGCAGTTCCCCGAAGCCATTGCCGCATACCGCGGGGCTATCGACAGCCCCACGCTCAAGGACTGGAAGTACGAGGATGAGGGACACAACGGCCGGGCGGAGCTCTACGCATACGCCCTCTTCCGCATCGCCATCGCCACCGCCGCGGAGGGGCAGAATCCGACGACGGCCCTTGACCAGGTCATCATGGCCGCCCAGGACGAGCTCTTCGAGCGCATGGCCGTCGCCTTCCGCCAGGGCTACCAGCTCGGCGGCTCGCCCCAACACGGATGCCTGCAGGTGACGAGCTATCTCGCCACGCCCCCGCTCCCCGACCGCATCGACGAGATGTTCGACTACGGCACCGCCAACCCTGGGAAGTCCACGCTCGACATCTGCCCCTTTTAACGGCCGCCGAAGAGCCTCCGCAGGTTGGCCATCTCAATCGCCGCCTGCGCCGACTCATCTCCCTTGTTCCCCTCTTTGCCTCCCGCCCGGTCCATCGCTTGTTCCACCGAGTCCACGGTCAGCACGCCGAAAATCACCGGGATGCCCGTGGCAAGCGAGACGTTCGCAATGCCCTCCGCCGCGCCCCCGGCCACGTACTCGAAGTGCGCCGTGTCTCCTCGTATCACCGCCCCCAGGCAGATCACCGCATCGAACCGCCCGCTGTCCGCCGCCCACTTCGCCGCCGTGGGCACCTCGAACGCCCCCGGCACCCAGGCCACGGTCACATCCCCCGCCTTCACGCCCCGCTCGCGCAACCCGCTCGTCGCCCCCTCCAGCAGCTTGCCCGTCACGAACGAATTCCATCGCGCCACCACCACACACACCCGCAACCCCGCCCCATCCAACGACCCCTCGAGCTCAGTCATCACGTATGCCCGCAGGCGTCCGCCCTCTCCCTCCGGGAGAGGGGTTGCGGGTGAGGGAGGGATGGTTGTTACCCGAACTCAGCGAACTCATCGGTTTCCCCTTGCTCGACGTTCTACTCCCCCTCTCCACACCCTGTGGAGAGGGGGCCGGGGGGTGAGGGGCCTAAACGCCCCCGCCAGCCAGCGACTCCAGCCCATCCAGCAGGTGCCCCATGCGGCGACGCTTGGTGTCCAGGTAGCGGATGTTGTGCTCGTTCGGCTCGGTCACGATCGGAACGCGGTCCACCACCTCGAGCCCGTAGCCTTCCAGGCCCGCCCGTTTCGCCGGGTTGTTCGTGATCAGGCGCATCTTCCGCACGCCCAGGTCCACCAGGATCTGCATCCCGATCCCGTAGTCTCGCCTGTCGGCGGGGAAGCCGAGCGCCAGGTTCGCATCCACCGTGTCCATCCCCTGGTCCTGCAACTCGTAGGTGCGCAGCTTGTTGTGCAACCCGATGCCTCGCCCCTCCTGCCGCATGTAGAGGAAGACCCCTCCCTCCTCCGCGATCATCTTCATCGCCCGGTCCTTCTGCTCACCGCAGTCGCAGCGCAGTGAGTCGAACACATCACCCGTCACGCACTGGTCGTGTACCCGCACGAGGATCGTTTGGTCCGGGTCGATCGGCCCCTTCACGATCGCGATGTGCTCCGAGGTCTCGTGCTCCGCCCGGTAGGCGATGATCGTCATGTCGCCGTTCGGCGTGGGCAGCTTCGTCTCCGCCACCCGGTGTACCAATCGCTCGTTCCGCAGGCGGTACTTGATCATCTCGTTGACCGTCACGATCCGCATCCCGTGCCGCCGTGCGAAGCGCTTCAGGTCCGGCATCCGGGCCATCTCGCCGTCGCCCTTCATGATTTCGCAAATCACCGCCGACGGGTACAGCCCCGCCATCTTGCACAGGTCCACGCTCGCCTCGGTTTGGCCAGCTCGCACCAGCACGCCTCCCTTGCGCGCCCGCAACGGGAACATGTGCCCCGGCCGCACGACGTCGTCCGGCCCCGACTTCGGGTCGATCAGCACTTGCACGGTCCGCGCCCGGTCCGGCGCGCTGATGCCCGTCGTCACCCCCGTCCGCGCTTCCACGGGCACGGTGAACGGTGTCCCGAAGTGCGAGGTGTTTCCGTCCACCATGAGCGGCAGCTTCAGCTCATCGCAGCGATCTTCCGTCAGCGGCACGCAGATGAGGCCGCGACCGTACTTCGCCATGAAGTTGATGGTGTCCGGCGTCACGAACTGGGCCGCGATCGTGAGGTCGCCCTCGTTCTCCCGGTCTTCATCGTCCGTGATGATCACGAACTTCCCGCGCCGGTACTCTTCGATCGCCTCCGGCACCGTCGCAATCACATTCTCGTGCTCACTCATCGGGTAGCTCCCTGATTCTCGCCGTCCCCACGCTGAGACAGCAGGTTGTCCACGTACCGCGCCAGGATGTCCGTCTCGATGTTGATCCGGTCGCCCGGCTCGCGGGTGTGCAGGTTCGTGTGCTCCTGCGTGTACTGCACCAGCGACACCGAGAAGCTGGTCGCGTCCTTCGCCACGATCGTGAGGCTGATGCCGTCGATGCAGATCGGCCCCTTCACCACCATGTACCGCAGCAACTCCGGGGGCGTGTTGAACCTCGCGATGATCGCCTCGCCCTCCGGCGTCATCGAATCCAGTGTCGCGATCCCCTCGACCACTCCTCTGACGATGTGACCGCTCAGCCGGTCCACCGGCCGCACGCTGCGCTCCAGGTTCACGAGGTCGCCGGCCTTTAGCTCGCCGAGGTTCGAACGGCGGTAGGTCTCCGGCATCAGGTTCGCGAAGAACGACTCGCCGTCCATCTCCGCGACCGTCAGATCCACGCCGTTGATCGCGATCGAATCCCCGAGCTTCGAATCCTGTAGCACGAAGGGCGCGCGAATCCGAAGCGTGCCTTCGCCCGCCTCCGTGACCTCGCCAACCTCTTCGATGATGCCGGTAAACATCGGCGCCTCCGGGCAAAATCCGTTGCCGGGGCCGATTTCAAAGCCGCGACCGCAAGGGAGCGGGTGGGTGATGCAACAGCCACACGGGCCGCGTTCACCAACGCCGCCGCCCGGCCACGCACCATGGGTGCGCAACCGCGGTCACGTCCTCTCCCATCCGGACTCTTACCGTCGGCCCCGGAATTCCACCGGGTCAGTCCTTCCGAGGAAGGAGTCGCGGACTATAACCGCCGGTGAGGAATTGCACCTCGCCCCGAGAACGTCTGTCGTTATCCTTAGCTTTACGCTAAAGGGTTGTCAAGAGCCTACCTCACGCAGTCCCAGCGCGAGTGTCAACGAGCATGCGATGTCGCCTCCGCGCGGGTCCGTGGGCGACCACTCATGCAGTCCCAGCGCGAGTGTCAACGAGCATGCGATGTCGCCTCCGCGCCGGTCGGTGGGCGACCACTCACGCAGTCCCAGCGCGAGTGTCAACGAGCATGCGTCAGCCGGCACGCTTAGCTGTTCTCCGAGTGGTACTCCACGACTCCCGGCCGGTGCCCGTAGTGAGCGAGCGTCAGCCCGGCAATGCGCTCTTCGACGGCTTCGTCGCGGGGAGGACCATCGCGCACCCCGTTCACGTGTTGGCCGCTCCTCCCTTTCGGAGACTTTACCGCGCTGATTGCGCGGAAATTGAGGCGAAGGAACATCAGAGCGGTGGGAACCGTTGGAGAGGGTATGACCCGCAATCCGGCTCGAAACATCGTCCTGGCGCTGCTCGTCCTCGGCGTGTTCGCCCTTGCCGGGTGTACGGATGAGGGCGAGCAACCGACGGCTTCCGAGCGTCCCACGCCAACGGAATCCCCCACCGGCACGGGCACGCTCCACCCCACAATCTGTCCCGCGGAGCCGTCGGTTTGTGAGTTCTCGCTCGAAGTCTCCGAGGCTGTCGGCCGCGCCGACTTCGATGCCCTGCGCGCGATGATGCAGCTCGCACCGTTCACCTGTCCGGGCGCCACGCCTGGCGGTCTCGGCGGCCCGTATCCGCTTTGCGATGGCGCCGCGGCGGGAGAGGTGCGCGAGGGGATGCACGTGTACCGCCTGGGGTCGCACGGGACCACCGTCCGGGAACCCCTTTCGGAAGTGCGTACGGCCGTCCTATCCAACTGGCAGTTTCCCGAATTAGCGAATGCCGCCCAGCCTCGAATCGTCGGGCTGCATTGCCCGATAGCCGACGCCGGCGGCGACTGCGGCGAGCGATTCGTCCTCTTCCTCGCTGGCGCGCCCCACTTCGAGATCACTCGAAACGCCGCCAGCTACGTCGTCACGGCGCTGCAGTTCAATCACTTTGCCCCGGACGAGTCGGTATTCGAGAACGGTGGTGAGTTCGCGATGGCCGGAGCGTCGGGAACCCGCGACGCTCGGTTCTACCCGTGGCGACCCGGGGAGGCCGGCCGCGACGCGGACGCTGTAAAGGAGGGCTGGCTCATGGCGCCTGCGGACATCAGCGGCGTCGTTGTGGAGCCACACGAAGGCTCCTGCCCGGCCACTGTCACGCTGAGCGTCCCGGAGGCCGCCCTGGTGCAGGACCCCAAGGGACCGGAGATCGTGGAGGTTGACCTCTTCGACGGGCCCCTGCCGGTTGACTACCAGACCTCAGAGCGAAGTCGACCGCGTGAGAAGGTACGGGCCATAGGGGGCGCAGCCGAGCACGAATTCGAGATTCGGATCGACTCGTCGATGCTCCAGGGTGAAATGTGTTCCGCGGGTGTCATCGGCATGGCGGTCCATGGCAGCACGGGCCCAAAGATCGCCGGGTACAGGATCGTCCCCTAGTTCGCTCCCGCTCGCTCCACCAGTTTCACCAGCACATCGTACGTGGCGTACGCATCCGCCAGCGCCCCGTGCTCACCCATCCGCCCGATGCCGAGGCGGTCGGCGACGTGCCCAAGGTTGAACCGATCCACGCTCCCGCCCGTCAGCAGCCCTCGCGCGATCGGCTGCACGTCCAGCGCCACCAGCGCGAACGGCCACGGGCGACTCAACCGCCTGAACGACTCCACCAGGAACGCCATGTCTTGCCCGATGCCCCAGCCCGTCACCACGGCGTCCCGCCCCACCTCCTCGAGCCGCGCGAACGCCTCCTCCAACTCCACGGCCGTCTTCCAGGCCTTCGGGCTGTATCCCACAACCTTCAACGCCCCCAGGACCGCATTCCCGATGTGCTTCGGCCGCACCTTGGCTCCGTAAGCCTCCTCCTCCGTCAACCCCGGCGCCAGTTGCGCGCGCACCCCGCCCAGGTCCAGCACTTCGTGCATCTGCGCATTCGGCCCGCTCATCTCCAGGTCCAGCACCAGCAGCGACTCCAGGCCCTCAAGCGCCCCCGCCACCACCGCCTCAGCACTCGGCCGCCCATCCCCCTCCAGCGCGCGCAACCCCACGCTCAACACCTCGCGCAGTCCGTCACCATCCACCCGCGCATCCTACCGAACGCAGGACAGAGCCGGGAGCGTTAGCGACCGTTCCCACCACCGCCTATGCCGGCATCAGAGCCCCGAGCGTTAGCGACGGGTCAGTCGGCCCTCAGTTCGTAATCACCCAGTAGGCCTCGCCCTTGCGCATCGTCTTCAACGTGTTCGCGAAGCTCGGCAGCTCCGGCCCATACCGTTGCCACTTCTTCGCCGCCGGGTCCCACCGGTAGATCACCTCGATGTCCGCCCCCGAGCTCGCGAGCGCCTGGGCGGCGGGCATGTCGTGGCTGCCCCACGCCACCAGGTTCGCTCCACTCCGTAGCGCCAGCGACGACGGCGACGAGCCTGGTGTCGGCGTGGGAGTCGCGGTTGGCGTCTTCGTGGCGGTCGCGGCCTTGGACGGCGTGGCTGTCGGCGTCCCCGTCTTCACGGGCGTCTTCGTGGGTGTGGCCATCGCAGTCGTGGTCTTCGCGGGCGTCCTGGTCGGGGTAGCCGTCTTTGTCGGGGTCGGACTTGAGGCTCCGCTCGAGGCGGCGCCAGGCGTGGGCGTCGATGTGGCCGTGGATGCTGGCGCCGGCGTGTTCGTCGCTCCACTGGTCGGCGTCTTCGTCGGAGTCTTTGTTGGCGTCTTCGTAGCCGTCGCCGTCGGTGGCGAACCCCCGCCAATCGGCGCTGCCCCGAACTCCGTCGCCCAGTACCACCCGAACGTCGAGCCCTCCATCTCGAAGCGGGAAATCCCGACCTCGGTGTAGTACTTCCCGAGCATGTTCGCGTTGTGCCCGCTCGAGCTCTGCCACGCCTCGAACACCTCCTGCGCGGTGTCCCAGCCCTGGCCCCCCGCCAGGTTCTCCCCCGCGCCGCCGGGGTACCCGCAGTCCACGGCCCGCGCGTAAGCCGACCTGCCGAGCGAGTCGGTGTGCGAGAAGCTCCCGGATGCAGCCATGTCGTTCGTCATCCACGCGGCCGTCCGGTTGAGCGTGTCGTTGATTTGCAGCGGCCCGAGCTCGTTCTCCTCCCGGTACGCGTTGAGCAGCGACAGGAACGCCATCTCCTGGCCGTCATTCGACCAGTCCGCCACCGTGCAGTCGCCAGCGGCCCGGGCGGGCTCGCCCTCCGCCGACAACACACTCACAACCAGCAGCCCAAGACCGGCTGCCCCAACACCCAGGGCCGGGAACCTACTCCACCACCGCAATCCCATCACAACATCCCGGGCCGCTGAGTGTCGTTTTGGGGCCCTGTCTATGACTTCGGTTGCCGGACGGGGGCGGCAGTGGACGCACGGTGTCCGTGCCGGGGCAATGGAGTGAGCCGCGGAGCACAGCCGCGACCATCAGGGAGCGCGCAAACCCGATCCGCCCAGTCGTCCGCCAATCCGGCGACCGTCGAATTCACGAGTCATAGCCGCGACCGGAAGGGAGCGTACGAGTGG
>JBBDMZ010000016.1:0-1167 GCA_040877955.1 Dehalococcoidia bacterium
ATCACCACTTCAGCTTGACGGACGACGAAGGATGTCCTGATGGTCGCGCTGGGACGGCGTGCTCGCGCGCTTGATTCGCCTGAGGGTGCGGCGCCAATCCTCCAGCATCGTCCTCACCATGCCGATGCCGTTCTCGTATTGAGGGAAGCCGTCGTAGCTCGCGGACGGCGGCACTGGCTCGCCCGCCGTCACGTAGTACTCGTCGCTGCACTGCACGATCGTGCGCCCGTAATGCGCCCGGCACTCCGCCTGCAGGGGCCGCACCTGCTCCACGATCTCGCGGGCGTACTCGCGTGTTGGCCGCACGAGCTCGATGCCGTCGCGTGCCAACGACCAGTCCTCCAGCTTCGGGCTCGCGCCCACCGGCACGACCGAGATGGTCTGCACGGCCGGGTGCAGCGCCGCCAGGTCGCGCACAGACCGATCGAGGTGCGGGCCGTCGTTCACACCCGGACAGAGCACGATCTGCGTGTGCGCGACAAGCCCCAGCTTCCCAAGCCTTCCAAGCTGCTCAAGCACATCGGGAGCCTCATCGTTCCCCAGCATCTTCCGCCGCAGCTCCAGCTCCGTCGCGTGCACGGACACGTTCAGCGGGCTGAGGCGCTGCTCGTCGAGGCGCTGCCAGTCGTCCTCGGTGAGGTTCGTGAGCGTGACGAAGTTGCCGTGGAGGAAGCTCAGGCGGTAATCGTCGTCCTTCATATAGAGCGACTTCCGCATGCCCTTCGGCAGCCCCTTGAGGAAGCAGAAGAAGCAGTTGTTGTTGCAGAGCGTGACGTCGTCCCACGTGGCCCGCTCGAACTCCAGCCCGATGTCCTCGTCCATCTCCTTCTCGAATACCACGAGGTCGTCGAGGCCGTTGGTGGTGCGGAACTGCACCTCCACCTCGTGCTCCGCCGCATGGAACTGGAAGTCCACCACATCCCGCATCACCCGCCCGTTCACCGCGACGAGCATGTCGCCGGCACGCACCCCCGCCTCCTCGGCGAGCGAGCCGAGGCGCACAGCGGAGATGACGGCGGGTTGGGATTCACGATTCACGATTCGGGATTCACGATTCGAGTGGCGCTCTGATCTACTGTGCGAGCGGTGCGGTTATGTGTCGAATGCCAGAGGCCGGACTCCCCCTCTCCACACCCTGTGGGGAGGGGGCCCGGGGGTGGGGCCCCC
>JBBDMZ010000017.1:0-17504 GCA_040877955.1 Dehalococcoidia bacterium
GTTGACCCGCCTCTCCCGCCCCGCAAGAATGCCCGCACGCCACACCCCGGAGGCTCGCCCATGACCGCACCCACGACCCAGCGACTGCCGACGTTCGACGAACTACCCGTCGCGGAAGGCGCGCCCCCGCAGTCCGCGTGGTGGATGTTCGGCCGGGACGACCAGGTGGGCATGTTCAACCTGCAGACGCCCGAGGCCATCGTCGAGGCAGCCCGGCTCGTGCAACGGGGCGCGATGTTCCCGCTGAACTGGGAGTTGGAGCTACCCAACCCTCCGCTCTACGGCCGCGGCGCCCTGCGCCAGACCATCCTCCGCCGGCCCACCGCCAACGACGACGTACTCGACAACTTCTTCCCCCAGGCGAGCAGCCAGTGGGACAGCCTCATTCATGTTGGTCATTCCCAGTACGGGTTCTATAACGGCGTCACCCAGGCTGAGATCACCGGCGAGTCCGGGTCGCGCGGCGGCATCGAGAACTGGGCGAAGCGCGGCATCGCTGGCCGCGGCGTCCTGCTCGACATCGGCCGCTACCTCGCGAGCCTGGGCACGCCCCTGGATTGCGGCACGGACACGCGCTTCACCATCGAACAATTGGAAGGGTGCCGCCGGGCGCAAGGCGTCGACATTCGCGCCGGCGACGTGCTGATCCTTCGCACCGGTTGGACCTCCTGGTATCTCGAGCAGGATGTGGTGAAGCGCCGCGAGCTGTCGAACCGCGACATCCTCAAGGCCCCTGGGCTCCGGGCAGGCGAGGCGATGGCGCGCTACCTCTGGGACCAGCACGTCTGCGCCATCGCGAGCGACGTGCCCGCGCTGGAGGCGTGGCCGCCGACACCCGCGACCGGCGGCTTCCTGCACGAGTACCTGATCGGACTGTTCGGGATGGCCATAGGGGAGTTGTGGTTCCTTGAAGACCTGGCCGCCGACTGCGCCACGGACGGTCGGAACGAATTCTTCTTCACCGCGGCGCCGATCAACAAGCTCGCCGGCATCGGCTCGCCGCCGAACGCGATCGCGTTCAAGTAGCGATGGAGCTGCCGTCCGACGTGCGCGCGTTCCTGGAGGAGATGAAGGTGCCTGCCGTGCTCTCTACGCTCGGGAGGCAGGGCGAGCCCATCACCTCCGCCGTCTGGTACGGCTTCCACGAGGGCGATATCGTCGTTTCCACGCCCGCCGCGCGCCCCAAGGCACGCAATGTGCGCACTGACGGGCGGCTCTCGTTCATCGTCGACACGAAGGAGCGTCCCTACCGCGGCGTCGCCATCGAAGGCGACGGCGAGGTACTCGAGGACCCCGACCACGTCATCCTCCGCGCCATCGGCGAGCGTTACCTTGGCCCCGTCATGCCGGACTGGATGCGCCAGCGCACCGAGGGCCAGGCCCGCGTCGCCATCCGCATCCGGCCCACCCGCATCCGCCCCTGGGGCTTCGCGAGCCCCTGACGTGCGCCCTCCGGATGCTTGGCGGCCAGTGGAAAAACGTTACGAACTCACTTCTTGGCCGCGGACTTCTCCCCGGCGGCTTTCCCCGCCCTTCTCCTGGTTTCGTTCACGGACCACCGGTCGAGGGAGTTTTGGCTCACGCACGCGGGGCGCTCCCTCGTCGCTACAATCGACTGCCGCTCAATCGCCTTGTGTACGGCCTGCACGGTGACCCCCTTCTGCTTCGCTGCTTCGGCAATGGGGATCAGGGCATCGTCGAACGGGTCACGCTCGATAGCGTCGGCCGGCGATGGCCTCAGCCTGCCGCTCGCTATTCCGACACGGTCTTCGAGGTCGCGAAGAGCACGGTAGAGCGGGGTCTCGGCGACGGCGCGAGTCACGCGTCGTCCGGGTTCGAGAACTGGGTTCTCCGCACCGTTCGTGTAGGCGTTCGCGAACTCGCTCCAGTCCATCCCGACCTGGTAGCTGCGGTAGGCACGGTCGAGAAACTCACGGTGCGGATCGAGGAGCCCTTTCAGATCCAGAACATCCCCGTCAAGTGTGGTGTAGGTGTTCATGTCCAATCTCCTCAATCAACCACATGGTAGAGAATCGTTGGGGAGTCCGCTACCCCAGGGAACCTGCCCGCGAGATAACCTCAGGGACGCCTGCGACCTCGATGTAGATCGCCTGCTGGCGGAAGAGCTCGATGGCTGCGACTGCGACGCTCAGCCAGGCACCCAGGTCAAGCCACGACTCGATGGCTACTGTGTATTCCCGATTGGCATCTCGAAAGCCTTGCCACTCGCCGACGATGCCTGCCCGCATGCTGAATCCGCCCTCGATCTGCCGGAGCTGCGCCTCAAACTCGCGGAACGTCCCCGCCTCGAAGGGGGTGCCGTCGTTGTCGTGCTCCGGGATGAGAATCAGCGTTTTGATCATGGGCTCAGCACGTCCAGTGGCGCAGGAACTCGGCGTCGCTGTTGCAGGTGACCGCGCGTGAGGTGAGGAGCGCGAACACCATCGACGTCGCCAGTACCGTGACCACCAGGACCGCGCAGGCGAATCCCAGGCCGTTCACCCACTTGCCCAGCAGGAACCCGAGGATGGCGCCCACCAGCAGGAACCCGACATGGACGTAGAGGTAGACGAGGTCCCGCGTGTCGGGGTCCTCGGTTGGATCGGAGACGTCGATGAGGAGCTGCATCACGCCGATGTAGGCGCCGTCCAGGAAGACCAACAGTCCCAGGACGGCGAGGACCACGGCCCACGAAGGCATCCGCTGACGGGACTGAACGCGCATCGCGGCGGATCATGGGATCCGCCGCGATTGGATGCAACGAACGGGGCCGGCCGCTAGCTGAGGAGCGAGATGAGCTCGTCGACCGTAGCTACCCGCCAGTTCGCCCAGGTCTCGCCCCGCTGCCACTCCATGTACCGCTCGCGGGCCTCGGCGCGCGCTGCCTTGATCTCGTCCTCGCTCGGTTCGTGCCCGAGCTTCTTTGCGATGCCTTCGGGCGAGGTGTCGCCGAGGACCTCGCGAGTCTGGTGGATCTGCTCGTTCGCCAGCTTCGGGCGTTCGACGAAGCGGGCCAGCTCTTCCTGGTCCTTGTTGAAGAACACGAGCACGGGGATCGACTGGAACTCGCCGTTCAGGTAGTTCGCCATCACGTCTGTGTTCTGGTCGCGTTCGAAGAAGCGGAACTCGATGCCCATGGCCTCCGCCATGCGCGCAGCAACTGGAGCGCCACGGTAGACGTCGGGGCACCAGTCCTCGCCGATGACCGCCAGCCTCGCCGGGCCGCCGGGACGAGCAGCCAGCGCCTTCAGCGCCTTGTCCTGCTCCGGGGAGATCTTCAGGCCCTCGTAGTTCTGCTCGAAGAGCTCGCGGTTGCGGATGCCGCTCTCCAGGTATTCCTGGAAGCTCTTGCCTTTCGCGAAGCGTTCAACTGTGAGTGCGCCAGTTGCCATTTGAGTCATCGATGCCCCTCCATAGTGGGTTTCAACATGCAACAAGCCTACGCTTCGCGCCCGGCGCTTACCATCCCTTAGCGCCGTTCTTGAGCTTTCGCGCGGTCCCAGAGCTCGTCTAACCCGGCGAGGTCCAGGTCACGCAAGTCGACGGTCTCGTCGCGGGCGATCTGTTCCAGCGCGCCGAAGCGGCGGCGGAACTTCGCGTTCGCCAGCCGCAACGCCTGCTCCGCATCGATCCCCAGGTGGTCGGCGATGTTCACCACCACGAAGAGGATGTCCCCGAACTCGTCCTCGCGTTCCGCGGGCCCCTCTGCGTGAGCGAACTCCTGGAGCTCCTCCAGCAGCTTCTCGAGCGGGCCATCCACGTCCGGCCAATCGAAGCCGATGCGCCGCGCGCGCCCCTGGATCGACTGCGACGCGGCGAGCGCGGGGAGCGTGGCGGGCACACCCTCGAGGATGGAGTCGCGCGGCTTTTCCTGCTGTTTCAGTGCCTCCCAGTTCTGGTACACCTGCTCGGCGGTGGCCGCGGCCGTGTCCCCGAAGACGTGGGGGTGGCGGCGGATGAGCTTGCGCGCGATGTGCTCGGTCACGTCCCCGAGCGCGAACTCGCCGGCCCGCTCGGCCACGCAGGCGTGCATCAGCACCTGCAGGAGCACATCACCCAGCTCCTCGCTCAGCTTCGCGGGGTCCTTGGCGTCGATCGCCTCCAGCGCCTCGTACGCTTCCTCCAGAAGGTGGGGCCGCAGCGACTCATGCGTCTGCTCCAGGTCCCAGGGGCAGCCGCCCTCGGGCGCGTGCAGCCTCCGCACGACCGCCTCCACGCCGTCGAGGCGCCGCACGTCCTCCAGCGCGTCGAGCGCGGGCACGTAAAGGGAATCGAGATAACCAGTCGCCCCCCGGTCCAGCTCGCCGAGCGGCAGCCACCAGACGGCCTCCTCGGCCGTCCCGAGCGCGCGCAGAAGGGCCACCTGGTGCTCCGCAGGGTAGACCTCCAGGAGCGTGAGCTTCAGCGCCGTCGCCGCGTCCCGGTCAAGCACCTGGCTTACGAGCGCCGGCCGTTGCGCATCGATGCGAAGGTCGAGGGCGTCGCAGAGCTGAACCTTGCCAAAGTCCAGTCCCAGCGCGATTGCGGCAACATCGGCGTAGCTGACCGCTGGATGCACCACAACCTGCTCCTGGGCGTCGGCGGCCCGTTCGAGCAGGAGCGTGACCGTGCGTTCAGCGACGAGCGGGTGCCCTGGCACCGCGTAGACCAGGTCACCGGCGGCGGAAAGCGTGAGCAGTTCATCCACGATGCCGCGGTACACGTCCTCGAAGTCCGCTCCCGATTGGTAGCGTGAGTCGAAGGACTGCCACACGCCGCCAGGGTCGATCTCCATCACCGTCGGGTGGTGCCGCGTCCTCAGCAGCACCGGCATGCCCGACCGGAGCAACTCCGTCGTCCCCGCGGTGAGATGCCGCGCCGACCCCGGCCCAAGACCGACAACGTGGATCGTCACGCCGGCACTGACCCCCGCACCCGCTCCACCTGGCCTGAAGCAAGGCTGCTGTGGATCGCCACGAGGATGCGCGTGACCTCCAGCCCGTCTTCGAATGAGACACGCGTGCGCCCCTGGCCATCCACGGCCCGCACGAAGGCGGTGAAGCGCTGCTGCGCCCAGTTCAACGTGGGCGGGTAGTGGTGGCGCGCGGACGAAACCGCGATGCTCTGGCGCGTGGTGTCGACGTCGATCGCGCCGTGAGTCCCGAGCACGCGGAAGTTGAATTCAATCTGCCCCGGCCATGACTCAGGAAGGATCCAGGCTGCCTCGAAGACGCCGTCACCGCCGTTCTCATATATGACGGTGGCGTGGATCCAATCCCAGGTGTCGATTCCCTGTGCCGCGAGAACGCCCTTCGAGCCCGACGCATACGCAGCCACCGCTCGCTTCCCGGAGAACCAGTGGGCAAGGTCAAGGCAGTGCGACATAAGAAACCAAGCCGGAGTCGTCCCACCCGACCATGCCAGCCGGTCGCGCGGCGAGGAGATGGGATTGTTCAGGCGCACGTTGAAGGAACGCACCTCACCCAGGTCGCCCGCCTCGATTGCCCGCAAGCCCTCCGCGAACGGAGGATTCCATCGGTTCGAGAAGTTGACCTCCGCATAGACACCTGCGCGCTTCACCGCCGCGACCATCGCCTCCCCATCGTCCACCGTCGTTGCCAGCGGCTTTTCGACGAGAATCGCCACCCCGGCGGCCGCCAGCCGTTCCACCGGCTCCCGGTGGAGGGCGTCAGGCGTCGCGACGTACGCGCAGTCCGGCCGAACAGCGGCAATCGCTTCTTCGAGCGAGGTGAACGCCTGGGAGGCGGTCGCCTTCGCGACACTCTCGGCCAGCGCACCATTCAGGTCGACAACACCCGCGAGCTCCGCTCCGGGGACGCGCCCGGAAGCGAGGAGACGGGCATGGCCGCCGCCCATCGTGCCGGCGCCGACAACGAGAAATCGCTTGTTCGTATCCATGCCCGGAGTCTACTCCAGCGGGACGATGCCACGGCCGCGCAGCGCGGCGACATACGTCTCCACGTAGTGCGTCGCCGACGCCCGCCAGGAGTAGTCACGGGACATGCCGTTCTCTTGCAGCCGCGTCCACAGGGCGGGGTCGCGAAATGCCCGCAGTGCGCGCTCGAAGGCGCCAATGAGCCCGAAGGCGCTGAACTCGTCGAAGAGGAACCCTGTGCCTGTCTCCGGGTGTTCCTCCATGTCGATGATGGTGTCGCCAATGCCCCCGGTGCGGCGCCCGAGGGGCACGCACCCGTAGCGCATGGCGATGATCTGGCCGAGGCCACAGGGCTCGTACCGCGACGGCATCAGGAACATGTCCGCGCCCGCGTATATGCGGCGCGCCAACTTCTCGTCGAAGCGGTGGATGTGGACCAGATGGCGCGGATATTGAGTCTGCATGCGGCCAAGCTCGTCCTCGATCCACTTGTCCCCGGTGCCCAGGATCAGCAGTTGTGCGTTCGCGGCGATGATCTCCGGCAGCGCCTGGAGCACGAGGTCGACCCCTTTCTGCTCGGTCAGGCGCGTAACCATCGCGACGAGTGGGCCCTCCACCGGCGGCAGGCCGGTCTCCTCGCGCAGTGCCACAGTGCCGTGCACGCGCTCCTCCAGCATCGTCAGGTCGAACTGGTACGGGATCTGGGGGTCGGTTCGTGGGTTGTATGTGTCGTAATCGAGCCCGTTCAGGATCCCGGCGAGGTTCCCCGTGCTGTCCCGCAGCATGAGGAGCGGGTCCAGGCCCTCACCGAAGTCATGCGTCAGGATCTCCCGCGCATAGCTCGGGCTGACGGTCGTGACCATGTCGCTGTAGTAGATGCCCTGGGCAAGGAAGTCGTTGAGCGAGTCCGGCCCGCGATAGCGGAGGTTGTGGATCGTGAACAACGACGCCACGCCGCGCAGGCGGGGCTCGCCCCAGGAAAGGTTGCGGAGCGCGAACGCCAGTGGCGCCGTGTGCCAGTCATTGAGATGCAGCACGTCCGGCATCCACTCGTCATGCAGCAGCATCTGAAGGATCGCCCTGCAGAAGAACTGGTACCGCAGCAGGTCATCAGCGTCCCCATAGACATTCGGACGGCCGAAATAGCTGTCATCCAGGACGAGGTCGAGCGGTACTCCCCCAGGCCCCTGCACGCGCGCAACGTCCACGGTGCGGTCGCGGTTGGGCAGCGGGACCACGAGTGTGCGGCGCTCGGTCGCGTTGCGATGCGCGTCCAGCGCGCTCGCGTGGCAGGGCATGACGATGCGGATGTCGTGCCCGATCTCCTGGAGCCGCTGCGGGAGGGCAGCGGCGACATCGGCCAGGCCACCGACCTTGGCGTAGGGATCGACCTCAGCGGCGGCGAACAGGATCTTCACGCGGCGACCTCGAAGAGCAGTCGCTCGATCTCGCGGCGGATGTCCCGGGCGGCGGCCACGCGCCAGGAGGCCTCCCGCTTCACGCGCGCGGACGCGTCGCCGAGCTCGACGGCCTTCCAGGCGTTGAGCAACACGCTGTTCAGAAGCTGGAAGCCGCGGTGGATCATGGGCACGTCCCACATCGGCCGGCGGCTCGCCCACCAGAATTGGCAGGAATGCAGGGCGGGCTGCATCTGGTAGTCGGCGAGGTCCGCGAACTTCTTCGCCTCATCGGACTTCGCATGACGGCGGGCGAGGGCCAGGAGGGCGACGGCGTGGTCCACGTACTCCCACTGCAGCCGGTGAACGTCGTTGCCCGGGGCGCGCCAGAGCGGATAGGGGTTGTGAGCGGCGATGTCCTCCTGTGACGTGCTCCACGACGAGGGAAGCGGCTCGATCACAGCGCCGTCGGGGAAGCGGCCGATGAGCTCGCTCGGCTGCACGGGCGTGACCTTCGAGCTGTGCGCGTGGGGACGGCCCTGGTGGCCGAGCAACTCATAGGTGGCGCCCAGGAACTCGCGCTCCCAGCCCTTGATGTGGTGGCCGTAGGTCTCGGCGTCCATCGCCGTCACCACGTAGGCGTCCTTCCCGCCTCCGACGCGCGAGAGGTCATCGACGAACGCCTGGGGGTTGGTCTCGCGGAACGAGATGCGGTTGCTGCGCACGTCGTCACGAAAGAGGACGTGCATCGTGCCTCCGTTCGCCGGAACGCGGTAAAGCCGGTCGAGGGGCCATTCCGCGGGACAGGCGACGCCGCTGAGGATGAGCCACTCGTGCCCGCTACTGGCGATCGAGGGCAGGATGTCGGCGCTGTAGCACATCTCGGGCGGAAAGAAGCCGCGTGCCTGCCAGCCCTCGCCGATGAGCCTGCGGTTTACGGCAGCGTTGTCGGCGATCGACCGCACGCGCTCCTGTTCGGGGATGAGGGGCAGGATGGGGTGGAAACGCCCGCTGCCCACATACTCCACCTGGCCACGCTCGCCCAGCATGCGGAGGACGTCGATCACGTCCTTGAAGCCGTGGTCGGCGAGCATCTCGGTGAGGACCGCATTCATGTTGATGGCGATGCGCGCGTTCTGGTGCTCCGCCAGCACGGCCAGCAGCGGCCGGTATGACTCCTCAACGATCCGCGTGAGGATGTCGTGGGTCTGCGTCGGCGGCTGATAGAAGTGCAGAAGCTGGGCCCATGCCGTCATTCCGGTCATTCCGTCACCTTCCAGTTGAGCGTGAGGTTGCGCGACCGATCGGCCTCGCAGCGAGCAGAGAACACCATGGACCAGCCCTGGGGGGCGAGCTCCACTCCACCCTCAGTATTCGACACCGAGTAGAGCCGCTCCACCCACGCATCATCCGCGTCGTGACTGCAGCGGAGCGTGAAGCGGCCGGTGCCAACTGTGCAGCACCCCTTCTCGAGCGCGAAGGTCGGGGGCCCGCTGTCCGGGCCTTCCGGCAGGCTCAGGTTCCACTCGCTGAAGAGCGTGGCGTCGGACTCCAGCCGGTAGGCCACGGTCAGCCCGTCGTCGAGCCGGAAGTCTTTGCCATAGTGGACACCGTTGCCCTCCAGGGCGAGCGCCACCTCCCTCATGGATGGTTCCGCGGGCGCGCGGGATGAGATGTCGTGGCCACGGCCGCGACGGTAGTCTTCGCGGCTGGCGGCGCCCTGCGCGAGGGTGTCCTGGGCGGCCAGTCGCATCGTGCGGTCGTAAATGCCGACGTGGTCGAGGACCGTCTGGTCCTTCGCCTTGACGCCGTCGTGGATGCTGCGCACCCGGTCGTCCGGCGCCGCGTCCAGGCCGTCGTGATAGGCCTCGAGCCGGCGAGCGACGGCATGCGTCAGGTGCCATTCCTGTTGGCGCAGGTCCCAGTGCTGGATCGTTCCGCCGTCACCGGGGTCGACGATGATCGCGTGCTCGGCGGAGCGCAGGCAGATCTCGTCCTTGCCATCCATGTCCCAGTCGCGTACCTCTGGAGGCTGCGCGCCGGGATAGAGCACGGCGTCAGCGGCGGCGAGGTGGCCGAAGTTGGCGTGGCGGATGTGCTCGAGGTACACGCCACCGAACACGCCGTGCCAGAACGGGCAGTTGCACTCCGCCTGCCAGATGTGGTCCAGGGCACGGGCGTCCTGGCGGCCATGCGCCTCCTGCGAGAGGATGAGCAGGCGCTTGTGCAGCAGGTTTACTTCCGGGTAGCGCAGGAAGAAGTTGCGCCAGTGCCCTCCACGCACGAACCGCACGAGGTCGTCGCGCCCGGATTGACTGATGATGCGCTTCGCCTCTTCGAGGTCATGCTGGGCCCCGGGCGGCAACGACCACTCCCCCATCTCCATGTAGGACGTGGCCGGCAGGTAAGCCAGCGAGACGGGTTCGTGCTGGCGGCGCCACTCGCCAAGGTGCACGGTTTCGATCCAGTGCGACTCCTTCTCCAATCGGGCGAAGAAGGCATCGACCCAGCCTGCCTCCCAGCAATGCGCGTACGTCGTCGGCCAGCCGCCGAACTTCTCGCTGTCGTCGCCCATCGCGATGAGCGACCCGGGGAAGCGGTCGCCGTGGGCCTGGAGGAATGCGATGCACTGGTCGACCGTGCCCCAGGGGATCAGATAGCGCAGCTTCGTGCTGGAGGCGAACACGCCCACGGCCTGGCCGTCCGATTCCGTGAGATACCAGCCGCGCAGGTCCTGGGCATCGAATCCCGCCGCCTCGAAATGGACGTCGTCCACGATCGTCCAGTCGTAGCCGGCGCTGGCGATGGCGCGCGGCAGGTCTGGTTCCCAGACGCGCTCGGCGATCCATGCGCCGGTCGGTTGGGTGCCGTGAAGGTTTCGCAGCTCGGTGCGCATCTTGGAGAGCTGGCCGATGCGGTCCGCCTCGCTGATGGCGGGGAGGATGGGCTCGTAGTAGCCGCCGCCGAGGATCTCCACCTGGGCGCGGTCCACGAGCACCTGCAGCCGGTCGAGGTAGTCCCGTTTGTTCGCGACCAGCCAGTCGAGCAGCGGCCCGCTCGTGTGCATGCCCGCCTTCACGCCCGGGTGCCGCTCCAGCGCAGACAAGAGCGGGTCGTACGACTTCTGGTAGAGGTCGTCGAAGACGAAGCCGTAGTTGCCGACCGGTTGGTGCTGGTGAAAGACGAGGCCGAGGTGGACGTGTGCGGTCATGCCCTCATCGCGGGCGCGGCTGCGCCGTACTGTGCGGGATTGATGGCCGGGAACGGGTTGTCCAGCTCGTACAGCTCCTGCACGAGCACCGGGATCTCCGGGCTGTTCGCCTCCATCGCATTGGCCAGCGAGTCGAACCGCGCCGCATGCTCCCGGAAGCGTTGGATGGCGTAGTCATGCGCCTGGCCCGTCGTCATGAGGAACTGCCAGTCGGATGACTGCAGCAGCAGGAGCTCGCGGCCGAGCTGGTCCGCCGCCGCCGAATCCGAAGCGAGCAGCGTTGCGGCCCGGCGCTGGCGGCTGTGGATTTCCGGCCAGGTCCACGCGGTCTCGGGGTTCAGCCACGTGCGATGATCGCCGCCGTTGCCCCACGAGCCCTCAGGCAAGTCGATGCTGTCCGTTGGGGGGTGCGCCTCCACGAATGCGCCCGCGGTGGTCAGCTCCACGCTACCCTCCCTCGCGAGACGGCGGATAGTCTCCTCAAGGAAGTCCACGCCCTCCAGCCACCAGTGGCCAAAGAGCTCGGTGTCGTAGGCCATGGCGACGAGGCCGTGGTTGCCGGTACCGCTGTGGTAGGCCCCCGATTCAGCGGTGATGACGCCGCGGAAGTGGTCCGCGTGGCTGCGCGCCATGGCGGCGGCGGATCCGGGGTCATAGAGATCCTTGTCCCCGAGGTCGACCTTTGCCCCCGTGACCCGCCAGTAGTGGAGCCCGCTCGTCTCGTCCTTCTTGTGGAACTCGCGGTAGAGGCCGTCGCCGGGGTAACCGTGCGCCGCAGACCAAACCTGCAGCCCGGTGGCCTCGTTCCGCGCGATCACCGAGACGTTCGACTGGCCCGCGTGGTAAGCCCGGAAGGTAGTGCCACTCCCGGCCGGCAGCTCGACCGTGTTCGCGGCACGCTTGCGCATCTCCGCGTAGGGTCCCACGACATCGCCGAGCGCCTTGCCCCGCGCGCGGCCACCGGTCACGAGGTGCGTCTCCACGAAGAACACCTTCACGCCGGCCTCTTCGAGGAAGCGTTCGAGGCCCGGCTCATAAGCGCATTCGGGCAGCCAGAACGACCGTGGCCGGCGCCCGAAGTTTCGCTCGTGCGACTCCACGCCCGTCTGCACCTGGAAGCGCACCGCCGCATCGTCGTCGAGCAGTGGAAGGTAGCCGTGAGTGGCAGCGCAGGTCGCGATCTCGATGTGGCCGCTCTCCTCGAGTGCCCGGAAGCCGCCGAGCACGTCGCCCTGGATCGTGTCGTGGTAGAACGTCGCGATGGCGCGGTAGCGGTCGCGGTGGAATTCGGCCGTGGCGGCACGCCGGCCGCCCTCCTCCGCGAAGCGGGCGACGTCCGTTTCGGCCCGCTCGATGCGCTCGGCGAGGTAGACCGCGAAATGGCGGTTGATGAGCTCGTCCCGGATCTGCTCAGCGAGGACGGGAGTGAGGTTGATGGTCACGCCGAGGGAGCCGGGGATGTCGTCGGCGAGGCGGCGGAACGCCCGCAGCAGCGGCAGGTAGCACTCGAGCATCGCCTCGTGCAGCCACTCCTCCCCGTGGGGCCAGCGGCCCGCCAGCCGGCAGTACGGCAGGTGCGTATGCAGCACGAACGTGACGGCGCCTTTATCGAGATTCACGGTTCCTCCTCAGGCCCAGAGCACGAGGCCGGTGTCGAACGGATTGCGGAGCTCCGGGTGGTTCGGCAACACGCGAAGCGCGTAGCCGACGCGGCCCCGCGACTGCGGCTGGAACGTGCCCTCGTAGTGGCAGATGCCGTCTTCCGCCCGGTTCGACATCCAGAGCGGGGCTTCGGCCGCGGGTGTGAGTCCGCCATCCGGCGCCGAAGGACCATGTACCACGTCGAACCGGAGGTCCGTCGGGCTGAGCGACCCCAGGTGTGCCTGCACCTGGACCGAGACCTGGGCGTTCACCGGCAGGTCCCCCTCGATGGAATCCTGCATATCGAGGATCTTCACCGTATCCCACTGCTCCCGCACCGTCTTCAGCCAGGCGGCCAACTCACGGGCGGGCCGCTTCTCGTCGCGCCGGAGCCTGCCCCACGCCTCCGCAGCGGGCGTGTACGCCTTCTCAGCGTAGTCCTGGACCATGCGCGCCGTGTTGAAGCGTGGGGCGAAGGTCGCGATGGAGCGCTTCATGGACTCGATCCAGCGGGCGGGCAGCGCGCCTGCCTCGCGCTCGTAGAACATTGGCGCCACGTCATGTTCGAGCAATTCGTAGAGCGAGGCGGCGTCCAGGGCGTCCTGCACCTCGGGGTCGTCCACCGTAGCTCCGAGGCCGATCGCCCAGCCGAGCCCGGGTTCGTACGCCTCCGCCCACCAGCCATCGAGGACGGACAGTTGCAGGGCACCATTGGCGGCGGCCTTCATGCCGCTCGTGCCGCTCGCTTCGAGGGGGCGCAGCGGTGTGTTCAGCCAGACGTCGCAGCCTTGCACGAGGGCGCGCGCCAGCTCCACGTCGTAGCGTTCGAGGACGATGAGCCGGTCACGGAACTCCGGCCGGCGGCTGTGCTCGACCACCTCGCGGATGAGCTGCTTGCCCGCCTCGTCGCGGGGGTGGGCCTTGCCCGCGAAGATGAACTGCACGGGCCGCTCCGGGTTGTTCACGATGCGCTCCAGCCGTTCGAGGTCGCGAAAGAGGAGCGTCGCCCGCTTGTAGGATGCGAAACGCCGCGCGAACCCGATCGTCAACGCCTCGGGATCGAGCGGAGCCCTCGCGGAGGCCGTGGCTGAGAGCCCCAGGCGTGCCGCGCTGTCTCGAGCCTGGTCGCGCGCACGCGTCACCAACTGCTCGCGCAGGCGTTCGTGCGCGCGCCAGATGACGTCGTCGGGCACTGCTTCGAGGCCGCTCCAGACCGCTGCGCGCTCGGGCTCGTCCAGCCAGTCCGGGCCCAGGAACCGGTCGTAGAGCTCGGCCAGGTCGTGCGCCACCCAAGTACCGAGGTGGATGCCGTTCGTGATCGCGCCGATCGGGATTTGCTCCTGGGGCAGGTTCGGCCAGGCTGCCTCCCAGAGCCGCCGCGAGACCACTCCGTGAAGCTGGGAAACGCCGTTCCGGTAGCCGGTGAGGTGGAGTCCCAGCACGGCCATGGAAAACGGCTCCTCGTCGTCGTCCGAACGCACGCGGCCGAGGCTGAGGAACGCCCGGTCGTCGAGCCCGAGCTCGGCGTAATACGGCGCGAGGTACTGGGTGACAAGCTCCGGCGCGAAGAGGTCGATACCCGCGGCCACGGCCGTGTGTGTCGTAAACGTCGTAGCTGCGGAGACGGGCAGGCGCGCCTCCTCGAAGCTCAGCCCGCTCTCCTTCATCATCATGCGGATCCGCTCCACCCCCAGGAGGGCGGAGTGGCCTTCGTTCATGTGGCAGACCGCGGGGTGGAGGTCGAGCGCGTGGAGCGCACGAACGCCCCCAATGCCCACGAGCATTTCCTGCTGGATGCGGGTCTCGTTGTCCCCACCGTAGAGCCGATTGCACAGGTCACGGTCCGCCGGGGCATTCGCATCGATGTTGGTATCGAGCAGGTAGACCGGCACGCGGCCGACATCCAGGCGCCAGATGCGCACGGCAACCTCACGTCCGGGGAAGGGGATGCGAACCTCCATCTGCCTGCCGTCGCGCCCGCGCACCGAGGTGAGGGGCTGGCCCGCCACATCGATGCTCTCCCGTTCCTCCGACTGCCATCCGTCTGGTGCGAGGCGCTGCTGGAAGTACCCCTCGTGGTAGAGCAGGCCGACGGCCACCAGCGGCAGCCCGAGGTCGCTCGCCGCCTTCAGGTGGTCCGCGGCGAGAACGCCAAGGCCTCCGGAGTAGTTGGGCAGGCTTTCGGTCAGGCCGTACTCGAGCGAGAAGTAGGCAATGACTTCGCGAGGGCTGGTGCCGGGCACCTCCAGCCGTGGGGTGCGAGCAAGGTAGGTTTCGAACGCCTCCTGCACGCGTTTGAGGTGCAGCAAGAAGCCGTCATCGCTGGCGAGCTCTGCCAGGCGTTCGGTCGCAACCTGTTGAAGAAGCCGGACGGGATTGCGGTTGGTGGCG
Source organism: Dehalococcoidia bacterium (assembly GCA_040877955.1). Taxonomy (GTDB): domain Bacteria; phylum Chloroflexota; class Dehalococcoidia; order Tepidiformales; family Tepidiformaceae; genus JBBDMZ01. Next base: position 14,516 of record JBBDMZ010000017.1, read on the forward strand.
CGCCATGCTTCCTGGTCGATGCGCGCGAACAGGTCCGCCGCGTCGATGTGCCACGTCCAATACAGGTTGCGGGACAGGGCGCGGAGCGGTTCGAGCGCAGCCGGAAGCTCTGGCTCGACGAGCAGTGTTCGGGCTGCACGGAGTCGCACTGGCTCCATTGTAGTGCGTTGGTGGTACGGGTTTGCGACTTTGCAAGCCGTTGCCCGTCCGTTGTCCGGGGCTTGCTCGCGTGCGAACATGACCGCCCGGGCCGTCAATGCCATTCCGCGCCATCCTGTTCGATATCGGTGACACCCTCTGGCACTCCCGCGCGGCGCCCCCGCCGGAGGAGTTCCGGAGGCTGGCGGCCGAGCGTGTGGCTGCCTGGCTCCGGGAACACGGACACTCGGTCCCCGACCCGGGAGCACTCGCCCGGGCCGCCTGGGACGCGATGGAGACTGCGATGCGAACCGCCCGCGCCACCGACCTCGTCGAGCCCGATTACGGGGACGTGGCGCGCGCGGCGGCCCGCGATTTCGGGCTCGAACTGGAAGCGCACGATGCCGCGGGCCTGCTCGACGCGGCGTACGTCTCCGGCGCCGAGGGCGGCAAGGCCCCGTTCGCGGACGCAGCCGGAGTGCTGGCGGAACTGCGCCGCCGCGGATTCCGGCTCGGAGCCGTGACCAATCGCGCGTTCGGCGGAGACCGCTTTCGCGCCGACCTCCGGGACGCCGGGCTGGACATTGGCTGGGACGCGGAGGCCGTGTCCGTGGAGGTGGGCTACCTCAAGCCGCATCCCGCCATCTTCCGGCGCGCGCTTGAAGACCTCCGGGTGCGGCCGGACGAGACCGTCATGGTGGGAAACTCGCTCGCGGAGGACGTCGCGGGCGCGCAGCAACTGGGGATGGCTGCCGCCTGGCGGCGCAGCGCGCCCGACGCGGAGGGTGTGATCCCCGACTTCGCCTTCGATGAACTCACCGAATTGCTCGACATGCCCGGGCTCGAGGCGGCGTCGTGACCGCGGAGCAGCAGCGCACCTGGGGCGGGCGCTTCGAGGGCGACATGGATGCCCTCACCCGGGACTACACCGCTGGCGCTGACCGCGACCTCCACGAGCACGACATCGCCGGCTCCATCGCCCACGCCCGCATGCTGGGCAAGCAGGGCATCATCCCCGCCGAGGACGCGGCCCGCATCATCGAGGGCCTGCAGGCCGTCCTGCTCGACTTCCGTGCGGGCCGGGTGCCCTGGCGGCCCGAGCTCGAGGACATCCACACCCACGTCGAGTCCGCCCTGAAGGAGAAGATCGGGGAGGCCGCGGGCCGCCTTCATACCGCTCGCTCACGCAACGACCAGGTCGCGCTCCTCAACCGCATGCTCGTGCGGCAGCGCACGGACGAGGCCATCGACTCGCTCGGCGGCCTCATCCGCGTGCTCGCGGACCTCGGCGAGCGGCACGCGGCCGACGCCATGCCCGGCTACACCCACGTGCAGCGCGCGCAGCCCATCACGCTCGGGCACCATCTCCTCGCCTATGGCGAGATGCTCCTGCGCGACCGTCATCGATTCGTCGATGGCCGCCGCCGGACGAACGTCATGCCCCTCGGCTCCGGGGCACTGGCCGGCTCCCCCTACCCGCTCGACCGTGAGATGGTCGCCGCCGAGCTTGGGTTCGAAGCCGTCTCCCGCAACAGCCTCGACGCCACCGCCGACCGGGACTTCATCGTCGAGTTCCTCGCCGCTTGCGCGATCACGCAGATGCACCTTTCGCGCCTCGCGGAAGAGATCGTGCTCTGGGCGACCGCCGAGTTCGGGTTCGTGCGGCTGCCGGACGGGTTCGCCACGGGCTCCAGCATGATGCCCCAGAAGAAGAACGCCGACGTGGCGGAGCTCGCGCGCGGCCGCACGGGCAAGGTCTACGGCGAGCTCATCGGCATGCTCACCACGCTCAAGGGCCTGCCCCTCGCCTACAACCGCGACCTGCAGGAGGACAAGGCGAGCGTGCAAGCGGCCGCGGGCATAGTCCTCCCGACGATCGACATCTTCTCGGCGATGCTCCCCGCCCTGGACTTCAACCTCGACCGCATGCGCACGGCCGCCGGGGAGAGCTTCTCGCTTGCCACCGACGTCGCCGACTACCTCGTGAAGAAGGGCATGCCCTTCCGCGAGGCCCACGGGATCGTCGGCGGGCTCGTGCGCGAATGCGAACAGCGCCGCTGCGAGCTCAACCAGCTCCCGCTCGACGTCTACAACGCTGCGAGCCCACTCTTCGAGGCGGACATCCTCGCGCTCGATGTGGACGCCGCCCTCGCCGCTCGCGACATCCCCGGCGGCACCGCCCCCAATCGCGTCCGCGAAGCCGCCGAGGCGCTCCGGCGAGACCTCGCATGAGCTGGCTCGACCTGCAATCCGCGGACCCTGAGCTCGCCGCCTTCGGTCGCAAGCGATTGGACGGCCGCGTGGCCTATCTCGCAACCGTCCGCGCGGACGGCTCGCCCCGGGTCCATCCCGTGGCCCCGATCATCGGCTCAAGCCGCCTGTTCGTGTTCATGGAGCCCACGTCGCCCAAGGGCAAGGACCTCGACCGGGATCCGCGCTTCGCCCTCCACGCCAGCGTCGAGGACAACAACGGCGGCGAGGGCGAGTTCATGGCCTCCGGCCGCGCGTCGCGCGTGACTGACTCCGCGTCGCGAGCGGTGGCGGCCAGTGCCGCAAACTACAGCCCCGCTGACCGCTACATCCTCTTCGAGCTGCTCATCGACCGCGCCCAAAGCACGACTTACGAAAACGGCCGGCCGGTCCGCCACCAGTGGCGGCACCTCACCCCCCGACCCCCTCTCCACGCAAGTGGAGAGGCAGAATCCCTACCCAGGGAGTGAGGTGAGGTTGCCCCACTCGCTCAAAGCACTACCTACGAGAACGGCCGGGCGGTCCGCCACCAGTGGCGGCACCTCACCCCCGACCCCCTCTCCACGCAAGTGGAGAGGCAGAATCCCTACCCAGGGAGTGA
>JBBDMZ010000017.1:17604-31558 GCA_040877955.1 Dehalococcoidia bacterium
GGTGAGGTTGCCCCACTGAAACGCCTGCCCGTACGCTGACACTGAAGGGCATGAGACTCTTCACGAGAGACAGAAGCATGACGTTGCAGGTTGGCGGAAACGAGATGCGTCCGGACGGGAAGCTGCGGCTGCCTCCGGGCCAGCACCTCACCAGCGGTTGGCCCGTGCTGCACTACGGCAGCATCCCCCGGATCGACCTCGACTCGTGGAAGTTCCACGTGTGGGGCCTCGTCGAAGAGGAAAAGAGCTTCAACTGGGAAGAGTTCAACGCCCTCGGCGAGACCAGGGACGTGAGCGACATCCACTGCGTGACCACCTGGAGCAAGTACGACAACGAGTGGCAGGGCGTCCCCTTCTCGGCGCTGATGGACACCATCAAGCTGAAGCCTGAGGCGAAGTTCGCCATGCTCCACAGCTACGGCGGCTACACCACCAACGTCCCCCTCGAGGACCTGATGGGCGAGGGCGTGCTCTTCGCCCGCAGCCACAACGGCGAGGCCCTCGCCAAGGACCACGGCTGGCCGCTCCGCCTCGTGGTCCCTCACCTCTACTTCTGGAAGAGCGCCAAGTGGGTGGGCGGCATCCAGTTCCTCGAACGCGACCGCCCCGGCTTCTGGGAGACCTACGGCTATCACATCTACGGCGACCCCTGGCGCGAAGAACGCTACTCGTAACCGCCGGGCACGATCGGTGCCGCGCGCGTAAGCGAGCGGTTGGTGCTTACCCCGCGGATCGCTCGGGGTCAGAACACGGTTCATGACGAACAGGAATGCCAAACATAGGGTGGTCACGCGTCTGGGTGCGACGAGTAATCTGCGGGTGTGGACACGACTCCGGGCATCCAGCACCTGAGCGACCGCGAGCGCGACATCCTCGCGCTCATCGCCAAGGGTCGCACCAACGCCGAGATCGGCGAGGCCGTCGGCCTCCGCTTCGACACCGTGAAGTGGTACGTCAGCGAAATCCTCTCGAAGCTCGGCGTCGACTCCCGCGAGCAAGCCGCCGACGCCTGGCGCTCCTACCGCCGCCCCCAGGCAATGGTCGGACGCCGGATGCGGGCGCTGATCGGCCTGCCGCTGGCTAAGGTTGGCGTCGGCGTGACCGGCGCCGCCGTAACTGGCGGCTTGGCGGTTGCTGCTGGTGGCTTCGCGTTGGCCGCGATCGGTGGGGTCACGGACGATGCCGACTCCCCCGTCGACGCGGCAATTCCCGCGGACTCGGCAATTAGCGTTGATCTCGATCTCCTGGCCCGGCTCACGCCCACGGTGGAACCGTACACGGCCCCGATTAGTCCGCAAGAACGTCTCGCCCAGGTTCGGCACCTCAGTCCCGATGTCGACATCATCTCCGCCAGTTTCCAGGGCAGGACGTTCACAATTGGCATGTACGAAGCGCCAGTTGGGCTCTGTAACTACACCTACGAATCAACGAACGGGACGCGGGCTGAGATAGGTCGAACGGGGTGCGTGGGTCCAGTGACCGAACCGCACCTCCTCTCCCACATGGGCACTGGCTCGCCGAGTACGTTCGCCGGAATGGCGCATGAGGAAGTCGTTCGCGTGCGCATCAAGTTGGCCGGCGGTTCGCAAATCGAACTGGACACCGTCCCCGCCCCGGCGGAGCTCGATGTCCCGTGGCGATTCTGGATCACCGCGCTCGAGCCCGGACGGTTCGTGAGCGTCGAGGGTCTCGACGCAGCCGGCAACATCGTGGAATCCCGCGGTCCGCTCGCCCCGCTAGCCGACTGACGCCGGAGTCGGCCCTCGGGCTCCTCTCCTTTCCTTTGTTCCTTCGTGTTCCCGGGAGCGCGCCGCCGCGACGAATGCCCGCCATCCGCCGCTTCCCGTCCTGTACGCTTCGCGGCATGACCAAGCAGATCATCCGGCCCGACGGCATCTTCAACTCGCCCAACTACTCCCACGCCATCAAGAAGACGGGCACGCCCGTGTTCATCGCCGGCCAGGTCGCCATGGACGCCCAGGGCAATCCCCTCCACGAGGGCGACCCCGCCGCCCAGGCCCGCGCCGCGCTCACGAGCATGAAGCGCGTCGTCGAAGCCAGCGGCGGCACCATGGCCGACATCGTTAAGATCACCATCTTCGTGACCGACCTCGCCCACCGGGCCGCGCTCGCCCCCATCCGCGGCGAGTTCTTCCCGTCCGGCGAGATGCCAGCCAGCACCTTCCTCGTCATCTCCTCCCTCGCCGACCCCCGCTTCCTCGTCGAAATCGAAGCCGTCGCCATGATCGACTAGCCGGCCCGGATCCGGCGACTAACGTCGCCGGTACCGAACGTCCGCGATGCCCCTGCGGACGCCGCGATCAGTGCCGCGCGCGCAGCAAGCGGTTCGTGGCTTGCCCTAACAAACGTGCCGCGCAGCGCTACGGAACCGTGCTCCCCCCTCTCCACGGGCGCGTGGAGAGGGGGCCGGGGGGTGAGGGCGCGCCTGCCTCGTTACCTGGTCGCCCTGCCAGCGGCCACGGAGGGCCGCGACTCCTTCACGAGTAGCTCGGCTGCGGCTCGTTGGTTCGCCTCCGTCACCCCGCCCAGCATCGACGCCAGCTCGTCGATCCGTGCCGCCCCCGCCACCTCCACGACCGCGGAATGCGTGGCCCCGCCCTCGACCTGCTTCGTCACCACGAAGTGGCGCTCCCCAAACGCCGCCACCTGCGGCAGGTGCGTGATGCAGAGCACCTGGTGGCGCGCAGCCAGCCGTTCGAGCGCCGCGCCCACGAGCGCGCCCGCGCGCCCGCCCACGCCCTCGTCCACCTCATCGAGGACCACAAGCCGCGGTTCCGCGGCGGCTCCCAGCACCGTCGTGAGCGCGAGGAGGAAGCGCGAGGTTTCGCCGCCGCTTGCCACGCCCGACAACGGCCGCGGCGCCTCGCCCTCGTTGAACGACGCGAGGAATTCCACCCGGTCCACGCCAGACTCCGTAAAGGCACGCGCGAACGCCTCCTCCTCGGCCCCTGACGGCCGCTCGGTGATGACCACCTCGTAGTCGGGCAGCGTGACCGGCACCCCATCCTCCGCGTCCTCGCACGCGAAGCCCACGGAGAGCGCCGACCCGCCCATGCCGAGTTGCTCCAGCTCCGCCGCAATCGCCCGCACGAGGTCGCCTGCCGACCCCCGTCGCGCCTCCGATAGCGCCTGCGCCTCGCGGGACAGCTCTGCCAGCAGGCCGGCCTCGCGCGCTTCCAGCGCCTCGAGGGAGGCGCCGGTGCCGGTCAGCGCGGCGAGCCGCACCGCCGCATCGCGCCCATAAGCGAGGATGTCGTCCACCGACTCGCCATACTTCCGCCGCAGCCGCGCGATCAGGTCGAGGCGCTCCTGCACAGAATCCAGCCGCGCCGGGTCCTCCTCCACGCTATCCCGGTAGTGCCGGAGGCCGCGCGCAAGATCCTCCGCGGTGGATTCGAGCAACGTCGCCAGGTCGGCCAGCTCCGAGGCAGTTGGATCGCGCGTGACAAGGTCGTGGACCAGCCCGGCGACGGCCGGCAGCGGCGCGCCCTCCAGGTCCTCGATCGCCTGCGCGGCTGATTCCAGCAGCTTCGACGCGTTTGCGAGGCGGGACTGGTCCTGCCGCAACCGTCCATCCTCTCCGGGGACGAGCTCAGCGGCGTCGATCTCCTCGGATTCGAAGCGGAGCTGGCCGATGAGCCGCTCCCGCTCGCGTTCGTCGGTGCGCAGCGCCCGGGCTTCCCGGCGGACCTCCCGCAACTCCCGCACCAACCCCGCGACGCGCTGCCGGTGGGGTTCGAGGCCCGCGAACGCATCCAACGCGGCGAGCTGGTTGGCCGGCCGCAGGATCGCGAGGTGGTCGGACTGACCGTGGATGTCGACCGCGCGCTCACCGAGCGCCTGGAGTTGCTCGATGGTCGCGGGCTCGCCGTTCAGCCGGGCAGTGGAGCGCCCGGACAGCCCGATCGTGCGCTCCAGCACGACCGGACCCTCCGGCAGGAGCAGCGTGGCTTCCACGACGGCCCGTTCGGCGCCCGTAGCGATGACCTCCCGCCCCCGGCGCGCGCCGAACACGAACGCAAGCGCATCCACCACGAGCGACTTGCCCGCACCCGTCTCGCCCGTGAACACGTTCAGGCCCGGGCCGGGAACCACGACCACCGACCTCGCAACCGCGAATCCGGTGATGGCGATCCGCTCAAGCACGGGGTGGGTTCACCGTGCTTGTGAGCTGGAATTCGAGCTTCTCTGCCAGGTCCGAGAAGAACGAGGAGGGCTCCCGGAAGCGCACGAAGCGCGTCACGTGCTTGCTCACCCGGACCGTGACGAGCGTGCCACTCGCCATGGGCACGTCCTCCTGGCCGTCCACGGAGAGAATCGCCCCGTTGTCGGATGTCACGCGCAGCTCAACCAGGGACTCCTGCTGGAGCACGAGCGAGCGGCCGAGCGCCAGGTGTGCGGACACGGGCGTGAGCACGAGATGGTGCTCCGTGGGCGTCAGGATCGGGCCGCCGGCGCTCAACGAATAGCCGGTGCTCCCTGTGGGCGTCGCCACGATGATGCCGTCGCAGCGATAAACCGCCAGCCGCGCGCCGTCGACCATCACGTCCACGTAGATGGGCCGCCCGGCCGAGCGGCGGCTCACGACGATGTCGTTGAGGCCGTCGTAGCTGTGCTCCGGGCCTTTCGCGTTCTCGCGAATCGTCCCGTTCACCATCAGGCGTTCTTCGATGCGCCAGTCCTCCGCGAGGATGCGCTCCATGTTGTTGAAGAGGTCGCGGGGGCTCATGTCCGTAAGGAAGCCCAGGTGTCCCATGTTCACGCCGAGGATGGGGACCGCATGCGGGACGCTGATGCGCGCCGCCCGCAGCACGGTGCCGTCGCCGCCGATGCAGACCATCAGGTCGCAGCCGGCGATGCGCCCGTTCTCCTCATGCGCCCACACGTCGTCGACGAAGGAGTCTACGCCCGCGCGCTCGAATTCACGCGCGAGCTGGCCCGCGAAGACGGCCGCCCCCTCGCTCTGGGGGTGATGAAAGATGGCGGCACGCTTCAACACTGGCTGTCCTCCGGCGACCTGAGGTGCACAAGGTACTCGATATTGCCGCTTCCGCCCCGGATTGGCGACTCAGTGACGCCGAGAATCGTCCATCCAGACTCAGCCGCCCAGGCTACGAACTCGTCCCGCACGCGCCGGCGCACCGCATCATCCCGGATCACGCCGCCGCGGGGCACGTCCGCCGGCCCTGCTTCGAACTGCGGCTTGAGCAGCACGACGCACGGCGTTCCCGGCGCCACTCGGCGCGCCACCGACGGCAGCACCTTCCGCAGAGAGATGAACGAGAGGTCCGCCACAAACAGGTCGATCGCCGGGAGCTCGGGCAGGTCGCGCGCGTTCACGCCCTCCATGAGCGTGACCCGCGGGTCCTCGCGCAGGCGCTGGTGAAGCTGGGCGCGGCCCACGTCGACGGCGATCACGCTCGCGGCGCCGTGCTGGAGGAGGCAGTCCGTGAACCCGCCAGTGGAGGCGCCCAGGTCCATGCACCGCAGGCCCGTGGGGTCGATGGCGAAGGTCACGAGCGCGCCTTCAAGCTTGTGGCCGCCCCGGCTGACGTACCGCTCCGGCTCGTCCACCTCGATCGCCGAGGCTGTGTCCAGCATTGTCGCCGGCTTGATCAGTGTGGTCGTTCCCACGCGCGCCCGGCCGGCCATGATGAGCTGGCGCGCGCGCTCACGGGTCTCCGCCAGGCCCCGTTCGACCAACAGCACGTCCGCGCGGATCTTGGGCATGCGTAAGGCTAGGCTGGCTTGAATCGCCCGCGCAATGCTCGACCCCGCGGCGCTTAGTTCAGTACTCCGGCCGGTAGGCCGGAGTGGTAGGATCGACCGGCAGACATAACCCGGAGGACGCACATGTCCCGAGCTGCGATTGAGGCAACGCTCTACGTACTCGACGAGGCCTTCGACCCGGACGAGCCCCGCCCCTCAACCCAATCACTCCTTCCGAATCTCCTCACCGTCGACGAGGAGGCCTGGTGCTCAGTCCCTCCCGGCGCGTCACGTTCGATTCGCGACATCGTGATGCACGTTGGCGGGTGCAAGTACGTATACGAGAACCACGCATTCGGCGACGGCTCGCTCACCTTCGATTCGAGGCTTGCCAACCCATGGCCGGACTCGGAACCTCACATGAACGAGGTGCTCGATTGGCTCCGCGCCGGCCACCGCCGCGTGCGACATCGCCTTGAGGCGATGGATGACGACGACCTCTTGTTTCCCCGCTCGGCGCCATGGGGGACCGAGCAGCCGACGCGCTGGCTCCTGAACGTTCTCATCCAGCACGACCTCTACCACGCCGGCGAGATCAACCACATCCGCAGCCTGCTCGCCGGCGACGACCGCTGGGCCCACGAGCGCGAGCTAGCCGCGCGCTGACCGCTGGCTGTGACGCAACGGACCGGGCGGCTACGATCCGCACAGTGAGACCGCAGGATCGCGTGAATGAGGCGCTCGAGCGGCTCGGCCTCCCCGGGCGGGTGATTGAGTTCGACGGCAGCACCCACACCGCAGCGGACGCTGCTGCCGCGGTCGGCTGTGAGCTCGGCCAGATCGTGAAGACGCTGTTCTTCATGGCAGACGGCCGGCCCACGGTCGCGCTTGTCGCCGGGGACCGCCAGGTCGATACGGCGAAGCTGGCCGAGCTCGTAGGCATCGGGCGGAAGAAGTTGAAGATGGGGTCGCCGGACGAGGTGCTCGGCGCCACGGGCTTCCCGGTAGGCGGCGTGTCACCGGTGGGCCTCGCCTCGCGTTGCGATGTCGTCGTCGACGAGAGCCTCGGGCGTTTCAGCGAAGTCTGGGCGGCGGCCGGCGCGGGCAACGCTGTGTTTCCCGCAGCCACGAATGACCTCGTCTCCGCCATCAACGGCCAGTGGGCTGATATCGTGCGTAACCAATGACCACGGAGACGACGACCTTCGCGGCCCGTCCGGTGGCCTTACCTCCACTGTTGGAGGCGATGCGGCCCTACCAGTGGCCGAAGAACGTCATTGTGTTCGCCGCCTTCGTCTTCAGCGCAGGTGACGCCTGGGATGCGGGCGATCCGGGGAGCTGGTGGCCACTGCTGTGGCGAAGCGCCGTGCTCTTCGTCCTCTGGGGCGCGGTCTCGAGCGCGATCTACCTCGTCAACGATATCCGCGACCGCGAGGCGGACCGCCTGCACCCGCGCAAGCAGCACCGGGCCATCGCCCGGGGCGCGCTCAGCGTGCGCACGGCGCGCACCGCGGCCGTCATCCTGCTGGTCGTGGGAATACCTTCGGCCATCGCGCTCGATCAGCTCGCCGGCCTCATCCTCGCCGGCTACGCCGCCATCATGATCCTGTACTCCTGGGGGCTCAAGGAAATCGCCATCCTGGACGTGATCATCCTCTGCACGGGCGTGGTCGCCCGGGCGGTGGGCGGGGCGGCCGCGATCGACGTGGACATCAGCCCCTGGCTCTACGTCTGCACCAGCTTCGCCGCCTTCTTCTTCGCCTCCAGCAAGCGCTGGGCGGAGTACCGTGAGCTCGGCCCCGATGCTGCCGCGCACCGGCCGGCGCTCGCGCAGTACAGCGGCGAGATCCTCGGCCAGCTCCTCACCATCAGCGCCTCAACGGCTCTCCTCTCCTACGCCCTCTACACGATCGAGTCCGCGAACGTCCCCACCGACGGCTCCATGGCCCTGACCGTGCCCTTCGTGGCGTTCGCGCTCTTCCGCTACCTGCTGCTCCTCAACGGCGCCCGCCGCACCGACGCACCCGACCAGATTCTCTTCACCGATCCTCAAATTTTGGTCGCCGTGGCCGGCTTCGCGGGAGTCGCGATGGCGGTTCTGCTTTCGCACTGATGGGCGTGCGCGCCGGTAGACACCAGCTCGTCGTCCAGCCCCCGCCTTGACATCGAACTGCAACCCGGCCCGGGCTGGCTGCACTCGCTCGGTATGCGGCCGCGCGCACGCTCCACCGTAGAAACTCAGGAGAATGCGTCATGACCAGCATTACGCGCCCCTCGATGAGGACCCACCTTCGGAGCGAGAGGGCGGACAGTCCGGAGAGCAAATACGAGAAGCCGGTGATCCTCCCGGACGCGAAGGATCAGGACCCGGCTCGTCACGCCTGGGCCGACGCTCGATTCGCCACCGACATCATGGCCGAGCACGCACTCTTCTTTGCGCTACTCATGCCTGAGGAGCTTGCGGCGAAGGAACGTGCCGAAGCACTCCGATTTCACGGACAGTTCAACGAGCTCTTCCAGCGGATAGACCAGAGCCCGCCCCCGGAACAAAGCGACGTTAAGAGCTTCGTGGCGACCGTCGTCGAACCAATGAAGCCGTTCATCGAGTACAAGGCCCGGCTCGGTGACGCCCAGCGCAGCGGAAAGCTCAGGAGCCTGGTCTGGCCGCTCTTCTTCGACCACACGCTGCACGAAGCCGAACGCTGGACGCGGAGGATGGAGCTATTGGGGAAACGTGAATCCGCGCTGGAACGCAGTGAGGTGGTCTCGTTCTGGACCAACATCATGGACGAACATGCCCGCTTCGTGGCACACCTCCTGGATCCCGACGAGTTCGAGCTGATCGAGACGTGCTTGAAGACGGCCAACGTGTTCCGCGACCTCGGAGGAGGTGGACTCAAGGGGACTGTGAAGGCCCTGGCCGACGAGCCCGGCACGGTGGCAGGCTCTCTGGCGAAGAACCCCGAGATGGACGCCGTGATGAGCGCCGCGCAGACAATCCTCGATTTCAAGACCGAAGCGGCGCGAGGTATCGAAGCCTCGCGCATCAAGAGCATCATCGATCCACGGTTGTCGGATCACGTGCGCCGGGAGGCTCTGAAGTTTATCGATGAGCTGAAGCGCTCCGTGTAGGGGGCGGCAGCAGGTTAATCCGGTAACTCCTGGAGTCAGTGCGCCCCGTAGGTGGCTATGCCCGGCTGCAGATGTCGTCGGTCTCCATGGAGCACAGGACAGCGATGGCTCGCGCCCTTGCGGAGCCCGCAATGGTGGGCGAGCCGCGACAGCGCGACGAATCCAGCTACTTCGAACGGGCATGCACCAGGACGCCGGACTTGAACACGTAACGCACGCGATCCAGCGCTGCGAGGTCGCGCGTGGGGTCGCCCTCGAGGACCACGGCGTCGGCGAGCTTGCCGGGGGCGAGGACGCCGCGGTCTTTCAGGCCGAGCGCCGCCGCCGAGGTAGAGGTCGCGAGCCGCAGCGTCTCGACGGGTGTGAGAGCACCGAAGTCGCAGAGGACGCGCATCCCGCCCGCGAGCGCGTTGTGAGGCACCCCGGGGATGCCGCAGTCCGTGCTCATCACGAACTGGATGCCCCGTGCGAGCATGGCGCGGAGCACTTCGCCCCGGCGCTGACGCAGACCGTCATCTGGCCAGTTCAGGTACCCGACCGAGACGGTCGGTGAGACGACCGTGGCCTGGTCGCCCATGCGCGCGATCAGGAGCTCGTCGAGGTCGATGCCCCCGGGCCGCGAGAACGAGCAGTGCTCGATCATGGGCACCGCCGCCTCTACGGCGGCGCGGATGCCCTCGGTGCCATGCGCGTGGGCGGTCAGCGAGATGCGCAACCGCTGGCACTCCTCCACGACCACCCGCAGCTCTTCGACGGAGTACTGGGGCGCGAAGGTGTTGGTGCGGCGGGTCATGTTGCCGCCGCTGGCCATGATCTTGATGCAGTCGACCCCTACCTTTACCCGCGATCGCACAGCCTTGCGCAGCTCGACCTCGCCGTCCGCCTCGCCGCCCATGAACCAGCAGTGCCCGCCCGTCGTCGTAATCGGCGCCCCGGAGACCAGCAGGTGCGGCCCGCTCGCCAACCCGTCCGCGTAGGCCTGGCGCAACTCCAGCGCCAGCTCAGTCGGCGCGCCCAGGTCGCGCACCGTCGTAATCCCCGCCTCCAGCATCGACCGCCCCGCCGCCGCCATCCGCAGCAGCATCCGGCCCGGCGAGTCAGCGTCATACACCGCCCGCCAGTCGCTCGCCCCGTTGAAGCACAGGTGCGCATGAGCATCGATAAGCCCCGGGATAACGGTGCACCCGGAGACATCGAGCGACTCGTCCGCGCCGGCGTCCGGACCGAGGGCCGCGACGTGTTCCCCGTCGAACACGAGCGTCCCCTCGCAGACTGAGTCGTCGATGCCGTCCCAGATCTGTGCGCCGCGGATGGCGAGGGTGGTCATTGGGCCGATTCTAAAGGCAGAGAGGCAGGGAACGCAGCGCGCCTCTCATGCGATGCCTGGCTAGCTCGATTTGCCTTCTCCCCAGGGACCGTCCCCCCTCTCCCGCGAAGTCGGGAGAGGGGCCGGGGGGTGAGGGCCTTAGGCCGGCGCCTTCACGCCGTACTCCGCGGTCAGCATCTTCAGGAAGTCGCGGACCGGCGGGGCGAGGGTGCGGTTGCGCAGGACGTGGACGCCTACCTCGCGCTGTGCGGGCTGCTCCATGTTCTGGATGTCGATCTTCACCAGCTCGCCACGCTTCATCTCGTCCACGATCGAAACCGCAGGGAGGATAGCGATGCCCAGGCCCGCCTCCACCATGTGCTTGAGAGCCTCCATCGAGTCGAGCTCCAGCACTGACTCCGGCGCGACCCCGTGGCGCAAGAAAAGGCTGTAGACGAGCCCGTGGTAGCTGGACGTCCGTTCGAAGAAGAGGAACGGCTCCTTGCCCGCCTCCATCAACGACACCGGCCCGCGTCCCACGAATGGGTGCGACGGCGCCACCACGAGCGCGAGGTCGTCGTTGTACAGGTGCAGCGACTCGACTTCCGGGTGGGGCGACAGGCGGCAAATCGCCACGTGCACCAGCCCCGCCAGCAGCTTCTCGACGGCATCCTCTGTCGCGCCAGTGTTCAGGTGGACGTGGACGCGAGGGCGCTGCTCACGAAAGCGTTTGAGGATCGCCGGTAGGACATAGGTGGCGATGGTCGAGCTGGCGGCGATGCGGATGCTGCCGACGTCGCCGTGCCGGACGGCATCGATAGCGTCCGCGCCTTCCTGCACGGCGGTGAGGGCGCGCTGGGCATGCGGGATGAATGCGTGGCCCGCGTCCGTCAGCGTGACGCTGCGGCCGCTTCGCTCGAACAGCCGCTCACCGAGCTCCCGCTCCAACGACTGGATGCGGGCTGTGACGGACGGCTGAGTGAGGAAGAGCGCCTCCGCCGCGCGGCTGAACGAACGATGGTGCGCGACCTGCAGAAAAGCCTCGAGCTGGGCGAGTTCCAAATTTGGCTATCCTTCCGCGGACGTTACTTGAAGAATACGGCGTTGATCTTCGTGAAATGCTGCCATTCGTCGGGAATCGAGTTCTCGTCGAAGATCGCGCTCACGGGGCATGCTAGCTCGCAGGCAGCGCAGTCGATGCACTGGTCCGGGTTGATGTAATACTGCTCGGCGTCGTCCGTCGTGTGGATGCAATCCACGGGGCAGACGTCCACGCAGGACGCGTCCTTGGTGCCGATGCAGGGCTCGGTGATGACGTAGGGCATGCCGGTTCCCTTAGCTTCCCGTTGCCTCGGGAAGCACCCCTCGTTTATACACCACAACGTCCCCTTCGACCCGTGCCTGGCAGGCCAGCCGCAGCCGCGGATCCTCGATGGAAGTGAGGCCGCGCTGGCGGATGAGGTTCCTGCGCTCGTACCTGCCCATCGCGGACAGCCGCCCGACGCCCGAGACCACCTCCATCGCGCAGTTGGTGCACTCGCCGTTCTTGGGGCAGCCGACGGGCCAGTAGTACCCCTGCTGCTCGAACGCGTCGCACACCGTCTCCCCCGCGGGAGCATCGATCTCGAAGCCATCCGGTTCGACTCGGACGCGTGGCATCACCCGATCGTACAAGGAGTCGCGGCCCTCCGTGGCCGCTGGGCGCACCACCCATTAACGGTTCCGCTACCTACGGCCGCACGACCCGGATGGCGAATGGCTCGGCCTTGCCCTTCAGCTCGACGAGTCGCCGCTCCCCATCGAGCTTCGGCCCGGTGACCGAGTTGCAGAGGTCCTCGCTGATGACGAGCTCGCCCGGTTGCGCAAGCGACTGAAGGCGCGCGGCCGTGTTCACGGTGTCACCGAGCGCCGTGAAGTCCACCACGCCGGGAACACCGACGTTCCCCACGAAGGCAGGCCCTCCGTGAACGGCGACCCCGATCTGCATCCCTTCGCGGAGCGTGCGGTCCTCTTGAGCAGCCTGGACGAGCGCAAGACCGGCCTCGCACGTCTTGCGGCGGTAGTCCTGGCCGGTCATCCCGGGAATGAAGAGGGCCATCACCTCGTCACCGAGGAGCTTGTCGATCATCGCATCGTGAGCCAGGAGCACGTCGGTGGCGACGTGATAGAAGCGCGTCAGCACTCCCGCGAACTCGGCCGCGCCCACCTTCTCGCCGAACGTGGTGGAACCGCGGATGTCCGCGAAGAGGATGCCGATGTCGACGAGCGCGCCGCCCGGATCGAGGCCGTCGCAGCAGTTGCCGCACATGTTGGGGTTCTTGCGGGACGGCCTGAAGCCGGCCCAGCCGACGATCTTGCCGCCCACACCGCCGAAGGGGTTCGAGCAAACCTTGCAGCGAGGCTCATGCGGGAGCCGCCTCATCACCGAGCGCAGAAACAACAGCGGCTTATGACCCTCTGTGAGGATCTTCTGCCACTCGGGGTTGTCTTCGAGCGCCGGGTCGACAGCTTGTGGGTTCATGGTCGCGGGTCATCATAACAGGGGTGGCATGGGTTAATGCCGCTCTCGGTCCCGGTACCAGTCCTCGGGATCTCGCGAATGCTCCGTCACCCACCATGTTTCCATGTGCTCCTCCACAACTCGCCTCCACTCCGCCCCGGTGGGCTCCAATTCGGCGGCGCTGGCAGCCCCGTCGGCAGCGCGCTGGGCTTCGAGAGTCCGCACCAGGGCATCCTCCTCCCACGCGGAGAGGAGATCCTTGCGCCCGAAGAAGAGACCGCCCGGACTCAGAGCTCTCTGAACAGGAACGCTCTGGCCAACTACATCTGGGTTCAGGCCGAGAATCCTGACATCATCGCCGCACGGCCAATACATCTGCGCAGGCTGGACCGGTAGGGCCGCGCGAATTTCGCGGAGGGCCGCAGCCACGGCGTCCCGGTACGACGGCTCTTGTATCCGAAATGGACCAGTTGCACGCCGATCCAGGTTCGTCAGCGTTACGTAGCCGTCTCGATATTCGACCTCGACCCCCTCGATGAACCCGCCGCACCAACGGACGCCACACGAGCAGTTCACCAGGTGATACCGACCGCTGCCCTGAAGGCTCTTGGCGAAGCTCGCGAGGCAGGCGATGTCGTGGTCCCTGCCAGAGAGTGGCTGACCATCGATGGCGGCGGTGACGACATAGGTCATGCCCATCCATGCCGTCTTCGGGGCAGCTATCCTGAGTTGCAGCTCAAGCTCGGTCACGCCGGTACCCACGCCGCGCCCTTCGGCAGGTTCTCCCGCTCCTCCGACCAAAACGCCCCGTTACGCGCGTCATTGCGCCCTGGCCTGCGCGGGCCGCGGGTGAGGATGTCGAGCACCTCGGACCACTGGGTGGCGAAGGTGAGGGGCGCGCCGAGCGTGGCCTCGACCTCGTCGATCGTCATGCTGTCGAGGAACTTCTGGCCGAAGTAGTCGAGGCTGGGGCGAGGCAGGATGAAGCAATCTGGCTCCCGGCCCGCGAGGTCGCGCGCGTAGTCCTGGCCGCAAAGCAGCCCGCTCACGTTCACGCGCTCGCCAAAGACTGTATTCGTCACCGGGACGACCTCGATGCGCGCGCCCACGAGCTCACCGAGCTCTGCCGCCATGCGCGCGAGCGTGGACGCGATGAGGGTGGCGGTGCCGATGACGACATGTTTGCCGCGGGCCTGGTGGAGGTCGAGGTCTGTGCGTCGAGGACCTGCGGACGCTCCCTATACGTCGTAGCGAAGCGGCGAGAAGGTCGACTGTGAGCCACACGG
>JBBDMZ010000018.1:0-31260 GCA_040877955.1 Dehalococcoidia bacterium
GGCAGAGGTCGGGGTCCCAGACGTTGAGGGGAGCGGGGACGTTGAAGAGGAAGCGGCCGTAGATGGGGCACTCCGGGTTCTGGAAGCACTGCCAGTTATGCGGATTGCTCTGGTCGTACATAGAATCGCCGTCTATCCAGAAGTCCGCGAGGAGGTACCAACCGTTGGGCTCCGAGGCGGGTGCGATGGGAACACCATGCGCTCCGGCCTCGACAATATCAGTCGCCAGAATAGGGACTCGGATGACGGCAGTGGCCTGGATCTCGGTGCCCAACTCGAAGAGAGGAGGAATGCATTTCTCGTGGTTGGCTGGATCCGTCACCTGCTCGTATGTGTAGCAACCCGCGTCCTGAGCAGCTTCAAGACGATCCTGAATACCGTTTCCGACATCGCCGCCCGAATAGCCGGGCTTGGTATCGATGGTGGGCGTGAGCAAGTTGCAAACACCGAAACGGAAGTCGTTCGCGAGATTGCCGGTAGTGATGTTAATGAGCCCCGTGTTGCTGCCCGAGTCGCCCGACTGGACGGCAACTTTGAGGACGACGAGGTCGTCCTCCCCGTCTTCGTATTTCTGGTAGGCGTCCTGGTAGATGGAGTCCTGAATGCCGAGAGGGACCACGCAGGGCGACAGGGTGTTCAAGGTGACGACCCCTGCGGTGGCCTTCGCAGTAAAGTGCGGGCTTCCGAGTCCGAGTACGTTGGATATGCCGGAGATTGGTTTAGCGACCCTCACCCGAATCTCTGTGTTGGCTTCGTTCACTTGGGGTTCGAATAGTGTCAACCCAGACGTGTTGTGTTCAGCCCACTCCTCGGCTGCCTCGATGGCGAGTTCCGCGCCGACGGCGGTCCCGTCAAGCTCCTGAGCGCCAGCCAGCGCGGCTGCATCCGCTGTGTTCTGGAGATGCCTTCTCTGCGTGTAGACCATTCCAAGCTGGAGCACTACGCCGAGGAAAATGATCACACCAATCATCCCGAAGGCGCCTACAACGACCATTTGACCTCGCTCATTCCCAAAGCGCGGCTGCCTCAGAAAGCGAGTACGGTGGTCGTGCATCTGCTTCACACTCCAACCTGATTATGCAAGTGGGTGGAGGGATTGTGACTGCGTCCACCCCGGATGTCCAGCGAACTCGTCGTTTTGATACGGACCAAGCTGGACACTCATCTAGATGGCGTCCTGCATCTTCATGAACGCCGGACCCAAGATTGTTGCGAGCATCGCAGGCAGGATGAAGAAAACCAGGACCAGAATCATCTTAATGGGAGCTCGTTGCGCGGCAGCTTCGGCACGTTGCCGCCGGCGCACCCGGATCTGGTCGGCCTGCGTCCGCAGCACCTGGCCGATTGGGATGCCGGTTTGCTCGGCCTGGATGATTGATTGAACGAACGTCTTTAGCTCCGGCACTTGGGCCCGCTCGATCAAGCGAATCAGGGCGTCTCTGCGACTGCGGCCGAGCGTTGTTTCCCGGACCGTTAGCCGAAGTTCCTCGCCAAGGGGCCCCTTCGTTTCGTGCCCCACTTCGGCAAGGGCGGCATCGATGGCCAGGCCAGCTTCGACGGTCGTCACGATGAGGTCCACGGCGTCGGGCATAGCCCTAACCATTGACAGCCGCCTCGCCGAAACGCGGAGTCGTAGCCAGTAGATCGGAACCGCCGCCACAAAAAACGGGAACACGATTCCGAGGATGAGAGGAATCCCCGACAAGTCCGAGGTGAGTACGACCCACCCCGTCAGGACGGCCAAGCCTGCCATGACGAGCTGGAAGACAAGGAAGGCATGGAGGCTGATTGGCTCCCCCGCGGCGATGAGCCGAGTTTCGATGCTCGATACCAGGGACCCGGGCAGAAGATGTCGGACCGCGGATTGGATCCGACCCACGACCGGAGTGCCTACGCGGGCAACGAAAGGGGCTGCGAGCATCGCCTCCCGGTCGCGCGCCGTGTTGCGATCGAACCGCCCTAGCCGGGAGTTCACCGAGCTGGGGCGACCTGGCGTGGAGAGCGCATAGACGGCTATGAATGCTGCGAGCGCTGCGGTGGCTGCGGCGATTAGGATCATCGGTTCAAACCTCGATTGCCATGACTCGACGCATTAGGAAGACCCCGACAATCTCGAGGACCACCGCTACGCCGAACAGAATGCGACCAGCCGTCTCTTCCCATAGAGGGGAGATGAATTCTGGGTTGGCAACGGAGAACAGCCCGATCACATAGAGCGGCAGCAGCCCAACGATGATGCCACCGAAACGTTGCTGCGCCGTGAGGGCGCGAATGTGACCGCGCAGCTGTTCGCGTTCCCGCATGGTCCCTGCTACGTTCTCAAGAATCTGAGCGAGGTCGCCCCCGACTTTGCGGTGAATCTCGAGCGCGCGTGCAACGATGCGCAGGTCCTCGCTTTCCGCACGTTCGACCATCGTGTTGAGGCCGTCTTCGAACGACCCTCCCACTCTGGCTTCGTCAAGCACGCGCTGGAACTCGTAGGCAATCGGGTTGTCCATCTCACGAGCAACCGTGGCAACAGCCTCCATGATCCCGAATCCGGACCTCAGCGAGGTGGACATGACCTGCAGGGCCAGCGGAAGCTGCCGGTTGAACATGGTCACCCGGCGAGCCGCTCGCGACTTCAGCCACATCTCTGCCAGCACGAAGGTGGCGACGCCGAATCCAAGGCCCACGAGGATGAGGCCGCTAATAAGCGCTATGACAAAGGCTGTGGCCACGAACCCTGCTATCAGGAGCAAGATGTACTCGCTGACCTTCAGGGGTACATCGGCTTGGTCGAGGCGCTTTGCGCGGTCTGCTGCCCAGGTGAAGCGCCCCAGGAGGCGACTGACGCTTTCTGTTCCCGCGAGCGAGTCTTCCTTCAGCAGCAGGCTCGCCGTCGCCGCCGGCCCGCCGCCGCCGAGACCCTGCCGTTGCAGTGTCACCGTGCGCGCTGCAATCCGGCGCTGCGAGTAGCCAAATTGACCGGTCAATGCGCCAATCGCTACAAAAACAGCGAGCGCACCCATCATGGCTGCCATCAGCTCGATCATCGGGTCGCTCCCTCGAGGAACATCGCCGGGTCGAGGTCGCAACCCTGGAGGCTCAGAATCTCGGAGAATGTGGGGCGGAGACCGGTGGGCCGATAGCGGCCCTTGATGACGCCGTTCTCGTCCAGACCCTCGGTTTTGAAGACGAAGAGGTCCTGCAGGGTCACGGTGCTTCCTTCGATTCCGGTCACTTCGGCGACGCGCACGATGCGGCGTACTCCATCAGAGAAGCGTTGGAGCTGGATGATGAGATGGAGAGCCGAGGCCATCTGCTCGCGGATGGCCGTGACCGGGAGATCGATGCCAGACATGAGGACCATGTTCTCCACGCGGGCGAGGGCGTCGCGGGGACTATTGGCGTGGACGGTGCAGAGGGAGCCGTCGTGGCCGGTGTTCATGGCCTGGAGCATCTCGAAGGCCTCGGCACCGCGGATTTCGCCGATGATGATGCGGTCCGGGCGCATGCGGAGGGCATTGCGGAGGAGATCGCGCTGCTGGATGGCGTGGGCGCCCATCATGTCGGGCGGGCGTGCTTCCATGCTGATGACGTGGCGCTGCTGGAGCAGGAGCTCGAGCGGGTCCTCGATGGTGACGATGCGCTCCGTGCGGGGGATGTAGGCGGAGAGGGCGTTGAGGAAAGTGGTCTTGCCGGAGCCGGTACCGCCGGAGATGAGGACGTTCAACCGATAGGTTGTACAGGCACCGAGGAACTCGGCCATGCGCGCATCGAGCGTGTGCGCGCCAACCAGGTCTTCCATGCGGAAGCGGTCCTGGCGGAACTTGCGGATGGTGATCGTGGAGTGCCTGGGCGTGGCCGGCGGGATCGTGATGTTGACGCGGCTGCCGTCAGGGAGGCGGGCGTCGACCATCGGGGTCCCCTCATCAACGCGCCGACCCACCTGGGAAAGGATGCGCTCGCTCACGCGGCGGACGTGCTCCTCATTGCGGAACTTGATGTCCGAAAGGTGGATTACGCCGTTGCGCTCGTAGTAGATGGTCTCGTTGCCGTTGACCATGACCTCGGAGACGGACTGGTCGTCGATGAGCGGCTGGATGGGACCGAGGCCGAGGACCTCGTCAGCCACGAGGGAGACGACGCGCGTGCGGACTTCGCCGTAGACCGGGTAGTCGCGGGAGACGAGGAGGGAGAGGGCAGCCTCTTCCACCAGCTTGCGGGCTTGCTTGGGCTCGGCCTCGCGCAGCTTGTCGGCGTCGAGGGCCTCAATCATGGCCTCGTGGAGGTCCCAGACGAGCGAGTGGAGATCCGGGCCGGTCGACTGCTTCAGCATCTGCTGAGGCTTGTCGGTCATGAGGGCGGCGAAGCTGGTGTCCACGTCCTCTTTGATGGGGAACTGCTTTTCGCTGGACCCGAACTTGTAGGTGGAGGAACCGTCGCTTCTCCCGAGCTGAGGCATGGTGGGGTCTCCCTTTGGTCGACGTGGCTAGTGGCTAGTGGCTAGTTGGATCCCCCGGACTAACGTCCGGGGCTCCATTGGGGCGTTGGGTTCATTCGCGGCACCCCTGACTAACGTCAGGGGCTCCAAGGGGGTTAGTTGTTGGAGCGGGATGAGGCGGGGACGAGACGCTTGAAGAGCGACCTTGACTCCGTTTTTCGTTCGGGGGCCTTGCCGGTGATCTTCATGGCGAGGGCCGTGATGTTCTGGGAGGCGCGGGAACGGGGCTTGGCGAGGACAACGGGCTTGCCGACCTGAGTGGCCAGGGTGACCTCGTTGTCGTGCGGGATCTCCCAGTAGACCTTCTTGCGGAGGACGCGCTCGATGTCGGAGGCGCGGATGGTGTTGGCGCCGTTGGCGTGGTTGACGGTGAGGAGCAGGCGCTCTTCGGGGAAGGACTCGCTTTCGAGCAGGTCCAGGATGAAGGAGGTGTCCTTGATGCTGGCCATGTCGACGCTGGTGACGACGAGCACCTGGGTGGCGCACTCGATGGCGGTGCCGACGATGTCGTTGAAGGCGCCGGGGGTATCGAGGATGACGTAATCGAACATGCGGGCGGAGAAGCGGACGAGCTCTTTGATCTCATCGGCCTGGACGCTGCGCCACTCGTTAGGGTGCTTGGGCGAGGGGAGGACGTAGACGCCACTCTCGTGCTGGACGAGCGCACTCTTGAAGGTCTCTCGGTCGAGGGTAGAGACGTTGGCGGCGAGCTGGGCGACGGTGTAGCGCGGGTCAATGTCCATCATGATGGCGACGTCGCCGAAGCGGGTGTCCAGGTCGATGATGAGGACGGAGGAGTCGGTGTTCTTGGCGATGGCTGTGGCGACGTTGGTGGTGATGGTGGTCTTGCCGATGCCACCCTTCGCGCCGAAGACGGTGAGGACAGTGCCGGCAGAACTGAGGCGTGTGCCCTGGCCATTGGGATTCGCGATCTTCTCAGACTGGGCATCGACGCCGCGCATCGCGAGCTCGATGGCGGCAAGGAGCTCGCCGGCCTTGAGGGGCTGGGCGAGGAGGTCGCGGACTCCGGCGTGCATGACCTGGCGGACGACGCCGAAGTCGGTGGTGCTTGAGTAGGCGATGACGGGGACATCCGGGAGGATGCCGCGGACGGCCTCGATGGTCTGAATGGCGCGGGCCGTGGGGTCCTCGACTGAGGCGAGGATAAGGTCCGGCTTCGTGTCCTCGGCGAGGCTGGCGGCTTCGACGCCGTAGCCGCTCTCGGCGACGACGGCGAGGCGAGCGGGCGTGAGCATCGCCTGCACCTCCTGGCGGAAGGGTGCGTTCTCATCAATGATCATGACCAGCGGATTGCGTGGCATGTGCTTCCTCCTTAACCCCTCGACCCCTCGGTGCCCGTTGGCCGTTGGCCGTTGGCTGTTGGTTGTTCTGGCCGGCGCATGACTGCGCCGGTACCGATGTAGCGGCGCCTTACGGCGCCGGGCGGCTCAGGGCCTGGCGCAGGAGCTCGGCGAAGGCCGGGTCCGCGAGGTCGATGAACGTGGTGTTGGGCAGGTCGAGAATGGCGTCGTCGCCGGGTGCGCGGACGATGAGGCGGATGGCGCCCTTCTCGTCGGAGAGGAGCAGGTTCTGCGCGCCTGCGGGATCCATGGCGAGGGTCACGACCTGCGCCTCAGGATCTGCGTCCGGCTGATCGGTCGACGCTTCGTCCTGGGTGCTGCCCTCGCGGACGGTGTTGAGGAGGCTCTCCTCAACGGCGAGGACTTCGATGTTTTGCGCGAGCGTGAATGCGCGAGTCTCGGTGAACTCCCGTTCCGTGGTGAGGTCCATGTGCTTCACGTCGATGACGCCGACGATGTCCACGCGGTCGCCCGGGCGGAGCAGGCCGCCGGCGCCAATGACCTTGTCCACTTCAACGCCGATGCCGCGCAGGCCCTCGGGAACGACGAAGGAAAGGCCCAAGTCGCGCTTCTCACTGGCGAGCTTGTCCTGGACGAGCTGCTCACCCTGGAAGATAGGCTGGCGGGCGATGCGCCCGACCACGAGGTCCCGGTCACTGAACACGCCGCCCAGCAGCGCGTTCGCGGGAACCTTGGTGAGCTGGAGCATGTCCTCCGTGATCTCTTCGCGAGCGTCGATATTGCGGCTCGCAGTTACGACGGTGGTCTCAACGCCGGTGTTGGAGTTCCGGACCGTGTCGCCGTCGTCATTGCCCTGGAGCAGGACGAAGACGAGTACGCCGGTAATGGCAGCGAGGATAGCGGCGAGGAGCAATCCACCGCGGCTGCTGCCACCGAGACTGAAAGAGCGGGCCTGTGCCATTGGAGTCTCCTTGCGGGTGCCGAATGCTTCGGTTCGGAAATTGGACGCCCGGCTCCCACCGGGCGTTATGGACGGAATCGTTAGAAACCCGTTCTCATTGGATGAGCTGCACAACCTTGAAGATCGCGTCGGGATTGAAGTCGATGATGCCGCAGTCCTGACCGCAGTTGCCGAACACGGTGAGTTGAGTGGGCGCCTCCTGAATGAACCGACCCCAAATTGCGCCTATCGGGTTGGCCGGATTCAGATCCCAGTCGCCGGCGGCAGGATTCTCAAAGGTCTTGTCACCGTCCACCCAGAAGTACGCCAGAATGTAGAGGTCTCCCTCGGGTGTAACGTTGATCGGCCTGTTACCATTAAACTGTGTGAAATCCTCAACGATCACGGGGATCAGGATGACGGCCGTCGCTTGGACTCCGTCATCTTCAGTAGCGTTGTGCGGGCTGCATGGCCATGCAGCGTTGGGGTCCACGGGCGGCTGTATGTCGTCCCACGTGTAACACGCGCCACCCTCTCCGTTCGAGTGCTGGAGAGCACGGGCTAAGCGCACCATCAGACCGCTGTTGGCGTTCTGCGTCGCCTGCCCGAACTTGTTCCCAGGTTCGGTATTCAGGGTCGGTTGCAAGGGGCTTTGGGACCCATATTTCAGGCCGTCCCGAATCTGGTCTGCGTTGTCGCCGGTTACATGTATCAAGCCGGAGTTGCTATTGACGCCGTCCATTGTCTTGTCTTTGAGCTCGATGGAGTCGTTACCCGCGTTCACGTAGGAGCTGTACTGGATGCCGATTGGGACGACGCCAGGGCCGGGCAGGTTCTGAGCCGCCACGCGGGCCTTTGCCCTTGCCGAAATCTTTTTGTCGTCAAGCCCGAAGCCGAAGCTGATATTCGGCGTCTTGTGCACGCGCACGAACACGGCCGTGTAGTCGTCCTGTACCTCAATCTCGACCGGGCTCTCAAGCGACGTTCCCTGCTTGTCCAGGTAGTCCTGGGCCGCGGCGATGGCGTCTGCCTCGCTCGCGGCAGTACCGTTCAACTCCTGCGCGCCGGCCAGCGCAGCGGAATCCGCCATGTTCTGCAGGTGACGACGTTGGGTGGAGTACACGCCGAGGTAGATCGCCACAGCGGTGATCATCACGAGGGCAACCATCACAAAGGCTCCCAAGATCACCATTTGGCCGTCTTCGCGGCTGGCTTCGTTTGCGCGCATTCGAACGCTGGTGACCATAGACCTACCCCTTATGAACAGTCTTTGTCGAATTCGTCTGTTTCGAGCCGCATCGTAGACTCGGATGTCCGTGTCGTCGTCCCGGAAAGGCCCAGTAGCTCGATTGGCGCGATCCACTCATACGTCCATTCGAGACTTATCTTGACGGAGCCGCCAACCTCGGGAGGATCGGGCGAAAAGGTGTGCGTGGGCGTTTCAGGACCGATGTCCTCCAGCACAGCCGTGCTGTCCATCGCGCCGCCGACTACAGCGCAGCGAGCGCGCTCACGCACGGCGTTCGTGGCGCCTACATACTGGATGAAGTACAGGCCCGCATCCAGGATCGCCATGAACAAGAACATGAAGGGGATGAGCATGAGCGCGAACTCAATGGCGGACTGCCCTGCCTCGTGCCTCAACCGCCGAAAGATACGCTTCATGGATTCTCTCCCAATGATTACCCTACGACCGACTACGTGCTACAGATTCCACAACTCGGGGAGCGCCTCATTGACCGCATCCATGATTCCGTTGGCGTAAGTCATGACCGCGATGCAAATGCCGACGCAGACTATAGCCAAGAGCAGCGCGTATTCAATCGATGCCTGGCCCTGTTCGGTGACGTGCTTCACGCTCCGACTCCTCCCTTGCCGGGCGGGTGGTGGCCCGGGCTCCTCCGGAAG
The DNA here is from genome assembly GCA_040877955.1 of Dehalococcoidia bacterium. Lineage (GTDB taxonomy): Bacteria > Chloroflexota > Dehalococcoidia > Tepidiformales > Tepidiformaceae > JBBDMZ01. Next base: position 8,657 of record JBBDMZ010000018.1, read on the forward strand.
AACACTTCCGAAGGGGACCCGGGCCGGTCGAATTACAGGTTCGTGGTGACCCACGTGTCGACGGCAGTGCCGGCCGCGGTGATAACACCGTCACCGAAGGTGAACAGCGCGAGCGCCAGTGCAAGCGAGACGGCGGCGACGACGATCGCATATTCGATCGCGGTCTGGCCCTCCTCGCGCTGCTCGTGGCTCTGGGCCCACACGGCCCCCTTGAGAAGAAGATTCCGCATTTAACATTGCCTCCTTGTGTATTTGTCGTTTCCTGCGGGATCGGTTGTCCACACGTTCGCCTCCCGGCAGCGCGCCAGTGGACCCCTGCGCGTTGTCGGTTAACTGGCCTCCGCAAACCTCACGAAGAGCGGAGGGACGCCCGGCACGCGTGCGAAGAGCACGCGCTCGAGAGCGCCTGGCCTGCTCGGCGGCGAGTACAGCACCTTGAATGCCGTCAGCCGCCGAAAGAACCCGTGGTTCGTGGCGAGATCGGATGACGTGGTAACACGCCGCCAGACCCGCTGCTTCATCTCGACCGCCGGGGTCACGTGGAGGCTCGCGACTTCCACGAGCTTCCCGGCGACGGCCAGCAGGCCGAGCACGTCACGCCGCGCCTCGTGGTCCGAGGGCAACGTCGCCTGCCAATCGCCACCGCTGACCAGGCGGTCGATGCAGGCATCCAGGGCTAGCTCCCTGGCTTCGAGTTCAAGCTGGTTCTGCACAGTCGTCCTCCAACAACTTGCGTAGCCTGCCGAGCGCACGAAACTGGATGGCGCGCACCGCATTGGGGTTTCGCCCCATCTGCGATGCGACCGAATCGTGCGGCAGCCCCTCAAAGAAGCGCAGGAAGACCACCTGTTGCTGCTCTGGCGTGAGCAGCCGGATGGCGTCCTGCACCCGACCCGCGTCGACCGAGGAGAAGAACTCCGCCTCGGGCCCCGCGGCGCCATCTGCGCGGTCCATGAGCAGGCTGACGTCGGCCACCTCGCGGGTGGCGCGGAGCGCGCTATGGGCCACGTTGTGCGTAATAGAAAGGAGCCAGCTCTTGCAGCTCCCGGTGCCGCGATAGGATTCCCGGGCGCGCCAGGCGCGCAGGAAGACCTCGGCGGCGACATCCTCGGCGCGGTGCTCGTCGCGCAGAAGCATCTGCGCGTAGCGGAAGACCGCATCGAAGGTTTCCTCATAGAGCTCCGCGAACCACTCCCGTCCGCGCTGAACGTGGAGGAGCGGTTCCCCGGCACCCACGGTGCGCAGGGCCGGTCGCAACGTTGCCAGGCTCGTCATTCGGTTCCCCCGCCACATCGGCGCCCCGGGGACCCGACCCCGGAACTCACGCCCTGTTGCGTTGAGTAGACGGGGCGTTCACCTGATTGTTACGGGGTTGTCACTTAGGGGAACCTCCTAAGTGAGCCATCTTACAAGATTGTTACATTCGGGTGAGCGTAATGGCTGTGGGCCCTCACCCCCAGCCCCTCTCCACAGGGTGTGGAGAGGGGAGATGGTCGCGATGTTTGCTCCGGTTGGTTCGTGGGACCGACATCGCGCCCTCACCCCTGCCCCCTCTCTCCGGGGGGAGAGGGGAGTTCGTTGCGTACGCTATTCGCGGGCGCCGTGGCTGAGGAGGAGCGACTGCATCTCGTCGTCGCTCCAGGCGAGGGAGAGCGGGGTGTCGCTGTTGCTGGTCGCGTTGGGGTCGGCGCCGGCATCGAGCAGGACCTGGGCGGCCGCTCGTTCGTGCGCCCCAGCGGCGAGGTGGAGCGGGGTGCGGCCGTGCTGGTCGCGGGCGTCCACGTCGGCGCCAGCGCGAATTAGGGCGCGGATCATATCTGTGCGGCCGTCGATGACGGCGCCGTGGAGCGCGGTCCCGCCGCCCGCTTTCTTCTCGGCGGCGAAGTCGGGGTCGGCGCCGCTGTCGAGCAGGTGATTGAGGACAGCGAGGGACTCGGCCTGGAGGAAGTCGCCACGCCGGACGGCGAGACGGAGCGGGGTCTCGCCGCCGGAGTCTCGAACGTCTGGGGTCGCCCCGAGCTCGAGGAGCACCTTCACGACGTCGGGCCGAGTGGCCCCGGCGGCGCGGGTGAGCGGATAGCCGTTCTCGTCGCGGAAGTTGACGTCACCACCGCTCGATGCGATGAGCCCGACCATCTCCGGCGAGCCGAAGAGGGCGGCATACGCCAGGATCGTGGTCCCGTCGCGGGTGCGGATGCTTACGTCGGCGCCTGCGTCGAGCAACTGTTGCGCGACGGTGAGCCATGGGTCGGAACCTTCCTCCCTATAGAAGGCGCTGCTTTGCGCACCCGCGGCGGCATCGAGTAGTGGCGTGTTCCCGAAGTCGTCGCGGGCATTCACTTCCGCTCCCGCGGCGATGAGCGCGGCGACGGTCTCCGGCCACGCGTGCCTGGCGGCGAAGTGGAGGGGTGTGAAGTGGGTGTTGTCGCGCGGAGAGGGGTCGGCGCCGGCGTCGAGGAGGCGGCGGACGATTGTGTAGTGGCCGTACTGAGCGGCGAAGTGCATGGGTGTGCGGCGATTGAAGTCCGCTTGTTCGGGGTCGGCGCCGAATTCGAGGAGGAGGGCGACGTTGTCGTCGCGGCCCCAGCGGGCGGCGCCGATGATGGCATTGGTGCCGGAGCCGTCTGCTGTGGCGAGGGAGGGGTCGGCATTGAGGAGGGCGGTGAGCTCGGCTGGCTCGCCGAAGGCGGCAGCGCGGATGACGGCAGCCTCGGCTGGTGTTGGGGGATCGGGGTCACCCTCCAGGCAGGCAGCGGCGAGGAAGGCGCTCGTAAGCAGGACGAGGATGCAGGCAGCCCGCCGCATGGATGCACGATAGCAGGGGGCGCAAGAGGCGAGGGGCTAGAGGCTGGGGACTGAGAGGGGAGATCGCGTGGTAGTCGGGGGTGGGGTTGGTTCGTGCGATCGACATCCCGCCCTCACCCCTGACCCCTCTCCCAGGGGGAGAGGGGAACTCGGTCACTCGGTGGGCGCGCGTGTCGTTGCGGTGGTTTCGTAGCGGAGTTCGGTGGCGCCGCGCGGAGGGGCTAGGGGCTAGGGGCTAGTGGCTAGTGGCTAGTGGCCAGGGACCAGGAGTGCGCGCGGAGAGTTGGGGCGACGGAAGCGTGTGTTCGATGTGGCGAATCTGCACGCTCGCTGATGCTCGCGCTGGGACTACTGGGTACTTTCGTAGCGGAGTTCGGTCGTGCCGACTTTGATGAGGGCGCCGGGGTTGACCTGGGCGCGGCGGGCCGGCTGGCCGTCGATCTCGATGTGGCAACTTGGTGTGGAGGCGTGGAGCTGGCCTTCCCTTGTGATCACGAAGTGGGCGTCCTCCACTCCGCGGTCCTTGAGGCGGACGGAGCAGAACTTGCCGCGGCCGACGAGCTCGGTGTCGTCCTTGAGGTCGAAGCGGGCGCCGGGGCGGTCGGCCTTCGGGGGAGCGGTGATTACCACCAGGGCGGCCCAGGGGCCCGTGGCTGGTGGCTGGTGGCTAGTGGCTAGAGGCGCGGGGGTCGGTGAGTCGGGGTCTTCGTCGCCGCGGCGTCCGCGGGCCCATTCCTGGAGGGCGGGGGCGACGCCGGAGAGGTCGACCTCGCGGTCGCGGTTCTGGTAGCGGGCGAAGGCGACGCGTCCGCCGTAGCCGGCGGCGGCAAGGACGGCGAGTGCGGCGAGGGCGATGATGCCGTAGGCGCCGTAATTGGTGCTGCTGCCGGCGGGGCCTTCGAACTGGTAGCTGCGTTCGCTGCGCTGGCCGGCGCCCTCGAGGGTGACGGTGAGCTGGTGGTCGCCGGAGCCGTAGTCGGCGGGGAGCTCGACCTCGTAGGGGGCCTCGGTGTCGCGTTCGATCTCGGTGCCGTCGACGGTGTAGATGGCGGTCACGGGGACGCCGGGCTGGGCGGCGACTTCGATGCGGACGAGGTCGCCGGGCTCGAGGTTCGGGAGCTCGGTGGGGGAGACGAGGAGGGACGGGAGCGCGGGCACGGCGAAGCGGGCGGTTGCGGCCTTCGTGGGGTCGGCGGGGTCGTAGGCGGCGGTGAGGGTGTGGGTGCCGCCGGCGGGGAAGGTGTAGGGGTCGAGCTCGATGCTGCGGGTGGTGTCGGAGGGAAGCACGGTGCCGTCGATGGCCCAGGTGACGCGGGTGGTGGAGGTGACGTTGGTGAGGGTGACGGTGGTCTTCTCGCGGAGCTCGCCGGGGAGGCCCTCGAAGGCGACGGCGGTGGTGGAGACCTCGCCCTCGACGTTGAAGGTGGCCTCGCCGGTGATGCCCCCGGCGGTGATGGTGACCTTGTGGTCGCCGGGGTCGAGGTCGTTGGGGAGGGGGAAGCGGACGGTGTACTGGACGCGGAGGCGCTCGGCGATGCGGGTGTAGAGGGCGGCGAGGTCCTGGGGGTTGGCGGTGGTGAGGAGCTGGCCGCCGGCGGGCTGGGCGAGGGCGGTGAGGTAGGGGACGTCGACCTGGCCGATGCCGATGGCGAAGAAGGGGACGTTGCTGGCGGCGGCGGCGGCGAGTGCCTGTTCGCGGGTGATGCCACCGGAGACGTTGCCGAACTCTTCGCCGTCGGAGAGGAAGACGACGGCCTTGCGGGGCTGGGTGAGGGCCTGGGCGAGGGCGGCGGACTGGGCGGTGGCGGCGTAGAGGGCGGTGTTGCCGGAGGGTGTGAGGGCGTTGATGAAGGTGGTGAGCTGGGTCTTGTCGCTTGTAGGGGTGACGAGGGTCTGGACGCCGTTGGCGAAGATGACGAGGGCCATGCGGTCATCGGGCTGGAGGGAGTCGACGAGTGGGCGGACGGCCTGCTTGGCGGCTTCGAGGCGGAAGTCTTCGGCCATGGAGCCGGAGGTGTCGATGGTGAGGATGACGCCGAGTGGGAGGGCGGCGTCGAGGCCGGAGCTGACGGCGGAGACCTGTGCGGGCCGGCCGTCGACCTGGACGGTGAAGGAGCCCTGCTGGAGGCCGGTGACGGGGTTGCCGGCGGCGTCGAGCACGGTGACGGAGGCGACGGCGGTGCTGTCTTCGAGGGTGACGCCGCCCACGACGACGCGCGCCACCTGTGGCTGCTGGGCGCGTGCCTGTGGGGCGTGGACGCCGGCGGACGCGAGCATGGCGATGCCCGCGAAAAGCGCCCCCAGAGCGAATCGCATGGGGCAATGGTTGGTCACACTTCAATAAGCGTCCACTTAGCGGTCACCGGACAGCCCCCTGGGGGAAAGATTGGGGGAGGGAGGGAGTCCGAAGTGGCGGGGTGAGTCGCCGGTCTGAGGCCCGGCTCTACGGGTGTCGGAGTGCCGGAGTTGGCGACTGAGGAGGGACTGTGGACCGGGCCGCAGGGGACATCCCGGTGGTGGGCGGCGGGGTTCGTCGCAGGAACCTCACCCCTGGCCCCTCTCCACGGGCACGTGGAGAGGGGAGAGTCGCCGGTCTGAGGCCCGGCTCTACCATGCGTCGCCGGTCTGAGGCCCGGCTCTACGTGAGTCGCAGAGCTCTACTGCGTGGTGGCCATCGCCGGTTGCTCGGCTGTGACGGGAGACCCCTGGAGCTCGGGCGAGGTGTCGATGAACTGGCGGACTTCGGCGGTGAGGCCGCGCCCGAGGATGGGCCCGATGAGCATGCCGCCGAGGACGCGTGCCCACCAGCGCGAGGTGAAGGCGTTGTAGATGAGCTTCGTCTGCGTGCTGGACTGTTCGAGCTTGACGGCCACGCCCGTGAACGCGTTCTTCTCGATGACGAAGTCGCGGAAGAGTCCCCGGAACGGCGCCACGCGGTACTGGCCGGCGAACTCTTTCGCGAAGATCTCCATGGTCTGTTCTTTCGTCAACTCTGGCCGATGGGCCACTGTCACCTTTGGCATCACTACCTCTCCTGCAGCTGCTCGCTCTCGCCGCCCGCGCGCACTCTACCCGATCGCGTGATCCCGGCGATACCGGCGCGGTCGAGCCGGGCATCGGTGCAACTCCGGGGCACTGGGGGAAACGGCGGCATCGTCGGCTTCGCGGGTCGGAGGCGGGGCGGGGTTCGGCTACGTGGCGAACCGGGGCGGACGGTCGTGGAGGGCGACTGCTCGGCGGCTAGGATGTCAACGGGACAAGGACTTGTCCCGAGACTAGCTCGTCGAAACGCCTCTTGGTTAGCACGAGCTCCCAACAAACGAGCTGCAGGTCTTGCTCGGATGGGGGACGCGAGGTGGGTCGGCGCAAGGGGCGGTCGAGACCCTCGGCGCAGAGCCCGTCCCAGAGCTCCCGAAGCGCGGCCAAAACGATTCCCAGTTCCTCACCGGACCGCATTGTGCGTATGGCGCGACGGGCGTTGCGGACCTTTGGCCGATCGAGAGTGTCCGGCGGAGGCGGATCCTGGCGCCACTGGTACAGGTGTTGCCACAGCTCAGGCTCTGCTTCCATTACGTCGTCGCGACCGAGGAAGCCGTTAAGCCGTTTCGTGAACTCATCAACCGACTTTTCCGCAACTTGCGTCTTGTACTCCTCTGCGAGTTGGTCGATCGCAGCGCGAAGCGGTCCCAAGAGATGTTGGAATGGGTTTTCGTGGGCGGGAAGCTCAAGGCGAGGCGGCTCGTCTGTCTCGGCCTCGATCATTCCCAAGACCTGTGTTGCGTTCGTCAGAGCCTGTGTTTCGTTCAGGGGGTAGAAGCGCCAGTACACCTGGCCGCTTAGCTCTTCCGGCATGCGGAGCATGATGAACACTCCCGACTGCCTGCCGACGCGCACGCTGTAGACTCCGTCGGGAACGTCTCGCACCTGTTCCGTCCCCAGGCTCTTCACGAGGTCGATGTATCGCTGGAGTTCGGTGAAGGCCTCCCCGAGGCCCTGAGCCTGCTCCCCTTCAAGGTAGACCTGGTCGGCCTGCTGGCCGCCGGCGCGGAGCTTCATAATCGCGTCGAACGTCTTCGCCTCTATGCGTTCGCCGAGCACTGAGGCGTCGAGGCCTACCATATCCTCGATGTCCGCCACCTTTTCCCCGAGTCGGCTCACGAGGTTGAGCAAGGACTCCAGCTCTTTCTCAGGCATCAAGTTGTAGAAGAAGACCTTCTCATGAGGCGAGAACAGCCTGTCGATGCGTCCGGCCCTTTGAATCATCCGCACCGGATTCCAGTGGAGGTCATAGTTGATCAGGTATTGCGCGTCCTGCAGGTTCTGGCCTTCCGACAGCACGTCGGTCGCGATGAGTAGCTCGATACCCTCTGCCCGGAAGGGCTCGACCCGTTCGAGGAGACCCGGGTCGTCCGGCGCCTCCGTCTCCCGGTGAAAGGCCAGCGGCGAGAAGTACTGGAGGATTTCGGTCCGCCGTTTGCGGTCGTCCGCTCCGGTGAGCAGCGCCATCCATCGGTTGTCCGGGAGGTTGCTCGCGACGCGGCGGCGGGACTCCGAACGGAATGCCGTGGCGCTCCCGCCGAGGCTGCTGAAGATGTACTCGGCGGTGTCCTTGTAGTTCGTGAAAACCACCACTTTGGTCGGCACTCCGTGCGCGTCTTGGGCTGGAAGCTGGCTCAGCAGGTGACGAAGGGCTCCAATCTTGGGATCGTCGCCCTGATTCCAACCGGACTGAGTTGCTTCGAGATTTCCCAGCAGGGTCGCGAGGCGGTCACGGTCGGCGGCCACATCTCCGCGGAGCCGGTCCAACTCCTCCTGTGAGGGCGGGGCAAAAGGCAGGTTCTCGACCGCGAGTTGTGCCTTCGGATCCCACTCCTCCACCTCCGCCGCGTCATCCGGAAGGCTCCCACCAAGTATCGCGCGCAAGCGATAGGCGTCCTTTGGCGTGAGCACCCGCCCTTCGCTGTCGAGGTGTGTCAGGAAGAGATCAAGGTAGGCCACCATAGACCGCACGGTCGCCATGAGAGCGACGATCGAGCTTTCCATGCGCTTGAGGAAGATGGTCTTCATGATGCCAATGAAGTTGCGGTTCCGCTGCTTGAGACGCTGCTCGGTCGCCTCGGGCGAAGCCTTGCTGGTCTGGACGCCGTATTCTTCCAGGTCATACACGGCAAACTTCAGACCTTCGATGGTCGCCACGATCTCCCGGTAGATTCCTCCGTAGAGCGCCTCAAGGCTGTAGGTCACGGCCTCCGGGATCTCGTGGTACGGGAAGCGCATGGCCTGGCCGGCAAGTTCCATCGGCGAGCCTGCCTGTTCCATGGCGCGCACGTCATGACGGGTGCGGCGTACCAGCGAGAGGAGCATGGCGTCAAGGAGACCGGTGCCGCCGCCTCCCTGGTCGATTACCCGAAAGGCCCCGCGCAGATTGCTGATAGGCCCGCGGCCCGCGTACCACGTGTCATCCCCTCGGGTAATGAGCGAGAGCTGGTAGTACATGTCCCACGGGCTGTTGTTGATCGGCGTCGCCGTAAGCAGGACCACCCGCTTGTCCGGAACACCACCTCGGATGATCTCCATAAGGGCGCGGTAGCGCTTGGTCGCGGGGTTGCGAAAATTGTGGGACTCATCCACGAGGATGATGTCGTAGCCCTGCAGTTGCCTGAGGCGGCGCTCGCGGGCCGACCTGCGATGGGCGTCCTCGGCCTGCTCCTCGTCCACAACCAGTTGCGGCAGGGACTCCATCGTCTCGACGTGTCCGACGATGCCGTACTGAAGGAGCTTGTCGTCTGTCCAGTTGTTCGTGAGCTGGGCCGGGCAGATGACGAGCGCCCGCGTAGCCTTGTTCGAACCCTCCTGGCGCCGTCGAACGAACTCGGCGAGGATGCCCAGCCCCTCGTAGGTCTTCCCGAGGCCGACGGAGTCGCACAGCATCGCGCCCCAGTGCCGCTCAAGGAGCGTTACGCAGCGGCTCACGGCCTCCTGCTGGAACTCGGCGAGTTTCGCGGCGATGTCCTCTCCGATGGTGAGATCGAGATAGCGGCCGTAGGCGGCGTGAAGCGCCTTGAGGAACACCTGCCACGGGGTGTAGCGCCGCCCAAAGAGGACGCACTCCTCCAACAGCCGGATGAACTCCTCACGACAGTCCTGGCCCTGCAGCCACTTGGAGGCGAACCAGCCGTCGAGCTGCCGAACCAGGTCTGGGTCGGTGCTGGAGAGATTGAGCTCGATGTTGTCGTTCAGCCCGCCGCGGGTGAGGTTGCTGGAGCCAACCGAGCCGAAGACGTGGGGGTCGCCCCGGAAGATGTAGCTCTTCGCGTGGAGGCGGATCTTGGATGTCGTGGAGTGGCTCAGGACCATGCCGTCATCGACTTTGCCGGCTTTGTCGCCGAGATAGCGGCGGACCTCCACGCCGTCCCGCTGCAGGAACCGGACGAAGGCCTGCACCTTCTCCCAGGAATCAAGGCTGAACGACTTGATGAGGTCCGGGTCGGTCTCCTTGCCCTCCAGCAAGGCCTTTCGTTGCTCGTGGGTCAGGAGGATCCACGGGTAGTCGCCCTCCAGGAACGCGTGCCAGTCGATCGCCTCGTCGGGGCCAGCGAGGTCCGCATCGTCATCGTTCGGCTGGCGGAGACGCTCCTCGGGTCCGCGACGATTGAGGAAGGGGCGCTCGCCGAGCAGGAGCTGCACGCGTTCCGCGGACTCCAGCCCGGAGCGCAGCGACATAAAGCCGTCCGGGGTGAGGTACGCGGTTGCGATTTCGACCGACTTGGGCTGCACCCACGCAAGGGCCTGCAGCAGTTGCGCGCCCATGGTGCCGGTGGCGGCGTCGTTCGCGATTGGCCGCGGGGCATGCATGCCGCTTTGCTGGCCGAGCGGCGGCTGGCTCACGCGTAGACCAGCCCGAAGTGCTCGTCGATATAGTGATTGGCTTCCTTCGCGTTGAGAAGTTGGGTGGTGTTGCCCGTCCGCACGTAGAACTCAGTCGCGTTGTTCGCCTCTGCGAGGAAGGCTGGTCTGACGGTCGGATCGGCGCGGATGACCGCAACGGTCTTCCCATCGACATCGGCGAACGAATTCTCTACGAGGGCTGCGAAGTCCTTGCCGAGGTAGTTGATCAGCACTTGCACCAGAGCTTGTTCCCAGCCGTCTCGATCGGGCCGCTTGTCCAGGGTGGCGTAGTCAGGCTCGATTCCGAGGACATCGCCCGAATCGGTCACCCCGATGATGAGCGTGCCTCCCTTGGCGTTCATGAATCCGGCCAGCGTGCGTGCCACGGTCTTACTGAGGACGAGGTTCTCCTTCTCCCGAATGTAGTCCCACCGGAGGGAGCTCTTGAACTCGAGCTCCTCGTCTTCTCCGCGGTGGATGTAGTCCGCGATCGTCACCGGCTTCGGAGCGTCCTTCTCGAGCAGGGCCTCCATAAACGAGTTGATGGAAGCGGCGAGCCTGGCGCGCCGCTCCATGAGAAAGTCTTCGTAGCGGTCGAGCGCCCAGAGCGCCGCGTTCGTCGGGACGTCCTGGGCTCCCAGCGCGCCGGGGAACCGGGTCTCGACTTTGGGCAAGTAGACATTCGGCGAGGAGTTGGTGATCTCGCGATTGCCCTTCAGCGTGAGGAAGGCAAGGTTCGCCATCTCGTTCACCCGTTGCTTCCCCGCAGGCTTGGATGTGTCATAAGGCCCCTTCGGCGCCTTAAGCAGACCCTGCGGGAAGATGTGGTGGTACTCGACTGCATTCTCCCTGCCGATGAGCTTCCCGTGGATGGGCAACCCGGTTGTCCAGTCGCGGGCTGAACGGCTGAGGGCGACGACGTGAGCCATGGCGAACCATGCGCTTCCTGAGTTCGCATTCACGAGGTCGCTCGGCTGGACTTTGATGCGGCCGCGGTCGGCGATGATGTTCTCTAGAAGTTGTCGCGTGGGCTCGGGCTGGGAAAGCGCCTGGATGTCCTGCGTGAGCCGGGTCTCCGTCGGCCCGCTGTAGCGGCCCCACATGAGTGCCGCGTACATCCAATGCAGGAACGCGCGCTTTTCCCGGTCACTCCTGAACGCACAGCCGTTGCTGGCCAGGTAACAGACCATGGGGATGACGACGTTGTGGCTGGTGAGGCTGCCGGCCGAGGGCATGAAGGCATCGCTCTTAAGCACGTTCACGAGGTGATTCAGCGACTTCCGCGTCCGCTGCCACGCCTCCTGAATGGCTGCGGCGTCGAGGGCGTAGACCGGCTCCAGACGGCCGCTGCCCGTGGCCACCGCGGCGAGGGTGCGGACAATGAGGCCGAGGTCAAAGTTGTAGCCGGCGTTGGCGAGCTCGTCGGCGGCTTCGCGGAAGGTGGCACGGGCCTGGGGCCAGAGGGCGCAGATATGCGAGAGCACGAGATCCGCCTTTGAGAGACGCGTGCCGCGCGAGTTCACGAGGTTGAAGATCCGGACCGCCGTCTCCATGTCCTGTTCGGTGAGGACATCGAGGTAGTAGGTGTAGTTACGTACTTTGTCGAGCTGGGCGAGCCGCGGGAGGTACTCCCAGAGAAAAGCGCGCTGCTCCTCGCTCAGGCCCCCGGCAGGCCCGAGGTAGTCACCGAGGCCCTTGAGGAAGAAGGGCGTGACCGGCAGCCACTCGATCTGCCCCTGCATCTGGGTCTTCTTGTAGTAGGAGAACTCCTCGGTGCGGACGTTGAAGTAGAGATTGAAGTACAGCTCCTCGCCCTCGTAAAAGGGCGGGGGCTCGCCGCGCAGGAGCGCGTGCACGCTGGTCAGGCGCTGCTGCCCATCGAGGATGAGCTGGAAGGCGTTCACGGAGTCCGGGGTGGCGCCACGGATTACGCCCGGGTTGGGTGTCTTCCAGATGAGGAAGCTGCCGGTCGGGTAGCCCCGGTAGAGGCTGTCCAGGTAGCCCTTCACCTGGTCGCGGCTCCAAACGTATCCCCGCTGGAACTCCGGAAGGATGAGGTCCTTGTTTCGGATCGCCGAAAGCAGTTCGGCGATGGTCATCTGGGAACCCATGGCTACCCCTCCTGTCTTGCCGGGTCACTGGAACGGCTAAAGTTGCGCGCGTAGGCTCCCAAGAAACGGATTGGGAGCCTCGGATGCGAGTTAGTTGGAACGTCCGGCTCAATCAACGGTTGGTGCATCATTACGTCTTCGAGATGCCCGGCATTGAAGGCGGCGATGCACTCGACCGATTTCCTCCCGGCGAGCTTGAGCAGTTCCTGCATGCCCAGCTTGCCGACTCCTTTGGTGGGACGGGAGTCTCTTTCAATGGGATTCGGGTCGAGCGCGGCTCGCTGCTCATCAACCTGGAACTGTTCTCGTCTCTCGCGACAATGGGCATTGCTGCGGCGCCCGATGCGGCGTTGTATGCCGGCCAGGAGGGGCTGGATGCGCTGGTCGGCTACGCGGTTCTCAAGACCACCGCTAGTCTCTGGAACTGGTTCCGAGCTCGGCACACCACGATCGTCAACCGGGCGGCGGCCGCGGAGCAGCCGTCCTTTGCGGGTGACTTGCTTGCTATCGCGAGACGCGCCGCCAGTCACGAGGCGGTGGTGCTTGGCTGCGGAGCGGAACTCACTGGTGCGCCCGAGCAGTTGAAGGGCGCATACAAGGTGACCTTCCAGCTCGTCGGGCCCTCGTGCGGCGCGGAGCGGTTGACTGTGAAGGTCGACTACGACGGGAGGGGATACGAACTTCGCTGGGCGCCGCGAACCGGATCGCGTGGTCCTATCCATACCGCTTCCCATCCTTGAACCACGTAGGCGACAGCGTGCCATCGGGCTTCTTCGGCAGGATGAGATGGAGGCCCCAAGCGTAGCGATAAGCGCCGGTTGGGTCCGTGAAGTGCCGCAGCTTGCAATGGTCCGCGTCCTCGTCGCCGCCCGTCGCTTTCTTGACTTCGATCACCAACAGGTTCTCCTGCGTCCGGCGCTTGTGAACGATGATGTCGGGGTAGACAGTTCGAGCATCGAGGTCCGTGGGCGGAACAGGGTCCTTCGGACACCGAGGCAATTCCTTTGGGTTGGCATCCAGCCGGTTGTACTCGCAATCCACGTGCCAGCCAGGAAAGTGGGGCTCAAGGTACATCGCGAGCCGATGTGTGGTGCTCCGTTCGTTGGCTCCGACGCGCAGGAGGACGGCATCGCGGGCACAGAACTCATCCCAGGCCGCCAGAAGCGCCTGATGAAGATGTACGGCCTCTGGCGGACTAGTCACCTGGCATCCCTGCGCGGATGCTCTCGACCGTTTCGGCGAGCATCCGCATCTCCTTCCATTGGCGAAGTTCGTGGCGCTCCACAGCCGTTAGGCCGTAAAGGTCAGCAACGAATTCGTCGACCTCGGTCTCGATGGTGTGCAGGTCGGTCTGATCAGCGGCGGCCGCTCGGTCTGCCAAACGTTCCAGCGCTTGGGCCTGTTCCTCAGTCACGCCCGGCACCGGAACTTCCGCAAGGTCGCTTGGGAGCCAACGGAAGTACGCGTCCTTGCCCTCCATGAGGCTGGGCGTCGCGAGCCATTCGAAGGCGGCCGAGTTACAGACTGCGGCCAGCCACTTGGGCGCAGAGCTGGAGAAGAAGCAGGTGTTTGCCAAGTAGCTCCCGGAATCATCCCAGGCGAAGTGCGGAACGTAGCCGATGTCCTTCCAGACCATCTTGGGGCGTCGCAGATGACTGTAATAAACACAGGCCCGTAGCTCCCACCACCACCTGCCTTGATCCGCTCGCGGGCGTAGCCCGGGCTTGCGCTTCCCGTTGGCCGCGACGAATTCGTTCTCGAAGTTGGAGAGGTGCCGATGCATACCCGGAAAGGACTGCTGGAAGATCGCACGTGCCTCCGACTCGCCCTTGGCGGCACCCCACGGATTCTGAGCGTCGGCGTCGCCGCTGTTCTGGAACACTACGACCGATTGGCCCGACTCGCCGATCTTCCAACGACCCACATCCTGCCCGCGCGTCCAGCTGTGCATGACTTCTCTGCATCGCGGGTCTTCGTCACTCAGTCGTTGGGCCGTCGCCGAGTCTAGAACGAACGCCTCATTCAAGCCGGTGAGCAAGCCTCGGAATGTTGCTGCTCCCGAGGCACTTGCAAATGAACGCCCTGACTTCGATAGCCGATCCAGTGTCCGCGCCAGTGTTGGCGTCATGAACGCCCAGCCCCGGGCGCTTAATTCCGCCTGAACCGCTGTTGACTGGTGCCGGTGTAGATACGTCGGAAGGTCCGTCAACGCCTCGCGTACTGAGTCCACGTTCACGCGGGAGCCCGTCTGCACAATGGCGACTCGGAGCGGCTCTCGAAGCCGCGCGAAGTCGAATAACGACTGCGGTGGCGGAGCATCCTTGCGGCCGGTGAGCACCGTCGGCATGACATCGGCGTCAAAGACGGGTATGTGCCCGAAATCGAGCACCGCACGAAGGCGCGCCGACTCGGCCAACAAGCCGCGTAGGCCCCCTCCGTAGTCGGCTTTGAAGAACTTATTGCTCGTGATGAACGCCATCTGGCCGCTGGACCTGAGAACCTGCAGCGCCCGTGCGTAGAAGTAAACGTATAGATCGGCGGTCCCCGTTGCTGCCCCCTTGAACGCGTGCGAATACGACTCCTGATCGACGGGGTCTAGCTTCTCCTGGCGCACGTAGGGCGGGTTCGCGAGGACGATGTCGAAGCCGCCGCGTTCCATTACTTCGTGGAAGTTCACCGGCCAGAGGAATGGCTTCTGGAATGACGCATTCTCGCGCAACCCCTGCTCCAGCCCTTCGAGGCCGTCGAGGTGCGCCTGCGCATCCTTCCTTGCCTTCGCTGTAGCTCGGGTGTTCTTCTCCAGCGCGGTGAGCGTGCCGCGTGCCCGCTCCAGAGCCTCATCGAGTTGGACGCGAGCAATCGCTACCTCGGCCTTGCGGATCCTCCTGGCGAGCCGCCGCTTCTCCGCCGGGCCGCCCACGGCCTCACCCGTGAACTGGTTCTTCAGCCCCCGGATGCTGTTCTGCAGCCGGTTGGTCTCCGTCTGGATGTCGAGCCGCGGCTGCCAGCCACCCTTTTTCGGATCCGGCAGTGACTGGATGAACGGCTCCGCACCCATCCGGTCGACCAGGCTGTCGCCGGCGACGATGCGGAAGTCCAAGTCCGGGAGTGAGATGAGATCCTTCTCGTCGGCCGGGTCCTGGTCGATTGCGAGTGAGAGCCAGAGCCGTAGCTTGCAGATCTCGACGGCCATTGGGTTGATATCCACGCCGTGCAGGCTCTGTGTGATCGCTCGTCGCTTCCACTCGGCGACGTCGAGCTCGGTCGGGTCGATGTCGGTCGTCCGCCGCGACATCTCAAGTCCGCGGCGCAGCAGCACGATCTCTTGCATCGAGCCGATCAGGAATGCTCCCGAACCGACCGCTGGGTCGAGGATGCTGACGTTGTCGAGTGCGTGGTGAAGCGCCTCTTGCGTCGTTGGGTCAAGCAGGCGGTCGCTGGCCTCCCAGTCGATTGCCTCCTGCCGCAGCCAGTCGAGGGTCTCCTGCGAGACGCCGGTCTGCTCCTGGAGGTAGCCGTCGAGCGCTTGCCGGCACATGTAGTGCACGATCTCGCGGGGCGTGTAGTAGGCGCCGGTGTCGTGGCGCTCGTCGCCCTGGTAGAGGTTCTCGAACACCTTGCCCAGCAGCTCGGGGTCCGGGTCGACGCTCTGGTCGTCGGGGGTCGACTCCTGCGTGGTGAACCGGTAACTGGTAAGGAAGCCCAGCACCGTGCGCTGGCCCTTCTGCTCGTCTTTTGCTTTATCGAACACGTCGTTGGGGATAGTTACGGTTACTATCCCTTGGCTGGACAAGCATGAGGCGCGACAATGACCGCGCGATGCGAACGCTCACCTTTCGGGAAGCGGCCAGACTGGCGCGGCCGGAAAGAACGCGGCTCTGAAGTCGTTGTAGAGATAGGCCAGGATGGTGTCGATACCAATGAGCGTCTGCAAAAGGCTCTGCCGGTAACCAACTTCCCAAGCGTCGCGGAAATGTACGGTTGGGGATATACCGAACTGAGATACCATGCCGTCTGCCGGGAAGATTGCCACCACAGTGTCGTGATCCATCGGGCCTTCGAGCAGAAAGTGCGGGGAACTGGGAGGGTCCCAGAGGGTAACGTCCCCAATCGAGCCCATCATGAGATTCAAGTGCCGGTGCTTGTCTATGTTCATGAACGTTTCGAGTGCCCACAGCCATGTGTTGGCTACCCTGTTCACTCCATAGCACGGCTGAGTGTTCACGATCATAGCGATTGCGAGATCGCTCATGCCGCGAAGCCGGTTCAGCCGGAATTCCTCCTCGCAGCGGGCGAGGGGGAACATCGTGTGCTTGCCTGGGCTCCTATCGAGTTCCCATGCGAGATGGTCAAGGGAGCTTCGGAAGTTGTAGAGGCATTCTCCAACAAGCAAGGACAGGCTATCCGGGGGCGGCGGTACGCGGCCGGGCACGTACCAAACCTGGTCTCCGCAATTCGAATTGATATACGACTTAGGGCGGTGGTGCTCCTCATCCCAAACGGAGCGGATTTCAGTCTGGATCAGGTAGCGTTGTTCCCGCGCCCGGCCAAGCTTCAACCGAACCCCTTTGAGGCTACTCATGAGTTACACTTCAGTTGTGGACGACAAGCAGACGACGCCGAAGGGCGCGGAGATACCCGTCCCGACCCGGAAGGATTGGGAACAGGCTCTCCGCAAGGTAGCGAAGCCGAAGGACTCACCGCCGGGCGGCCCGGACAAGAAGTAGGTCGAACATCGCTCGGCGATCATCCCGGTGGTTGTAGCGCCACGCATACTCGTTCAGGTAGCCCTGAAGATGCTTAGCGGACACCGAGTGGTAGACCCCGCCGATGCCGCGCTTCAGCAGCGACCAGAAGCCCTCAATCGTGTTCGTGTGAACGTCGCCGCTCACATAGACCCGTTCCTTGTGTTGGACGCGGGAGTGCGCGTAGCCGCGCGTCGTGAGGGCGTCGTAGGACTTCAACTCATCCGTGTAAACGGTGGACTTCGGAAGTACCCGCGTCTCGATGTGAGGGAGCAGCGTCACGCGGCGATTGCTCGCGACCGCGACCGCTACGACGCGGCCCCTGCGCTCCACCATGCCAAAGACGGGCTGCTTCTGGACGCCATGCGATGCCGGGCGTGGGCCACGAGCGGGCGAGCCATCGGCCCGCAGAGGCCGCTCACCACGTTTGTAACGGGGCTTCCCGCCGACGAACGTTTCATCCATTTCGACGGTGCCCGACAACGGCTCGCCGTCGTCCTCCATGAGTTCGGTGCGGATGAGATGGGCTATGCGCCACGCCGTTTTGTAAGTGACGCCGAGTTCCCGTTCCAGTTGCTTAGCGGAGATGCCGCATCGGGTGCTGGTCATCAGGTACATCGCATAAAACCAGAGGTGAAGCGACGTGGACGACTTGTGAAAGATGGTGCCCGCTGTCGGGTGGAGCTTTGTGGCGCAAGCCACGCACGTCCAGGACTGCCGCTGCTGAGCCGTCGCGTACCGCTTGAACTCCCGCTCTACCTCGCACTTCGGGCACTCCGCATGAACGCCGTCCGGCGAATACCGGCGACGCCAAAGGGCTTCAAGGCACGTAGCGTCATCCGGGTACTCTCGCATGAACTCCATGAGGGAGAACTGCGATTCGGAAGAGGCGGCGCGGACGGGTCGGTTCCGATTCACGGGCGGCATGGCTTAGCTCCTATGAAGGTATTCTCCCATGCCTGACTTGTACAGTCAAGGGATAGTTACCATAGTTACTCGCCGCGTGCGGTCGTCGGAGCCCTGTGCGATCCCGAAGAGCTCCTCTTCAAAGGGATCGGGGCGGAAGAGCCCGCCTCCGAGGTAGGGGATGCGACCGAATTTGCGTACGAGTTCCTGCCGCGGTTTGAAGTGCGTGTCTCCGGCTGAGTGGCCGAGCGCGTCGAAGAAGATTGGGACCAGCACGTCATTGAAGTAGTCCAGCGTGCCGGCGTGGTCCCGGAAGAGGTCGAGGAGGTACTCGGTGCTGCCCGCGCCCATGCTCGCACCGAACCAGCGCTTCTGCTGGAGGAACCAGAGAAAGAGCATGCGGCCAAGTTGGCGCGTTCCGCAGGCGAGCAGCGGGATGTCGCGGAGGATAGCGGCGTCCTGTGTGGCGCGGTCCTTGTTCGACCCGGCCGGCAGTTGCACCAGGCGCCCTGCGATCGCGGAGTTGTCCGGGTTCGAATGCACGAGCGCCAGCACCAGCCGATCGCGGAGCTTGCGGAAGTCCTCATGGAACTTCTTCGTGACGTTCTCGACGCTGAAGGCCTCGTTCCACTGGCGTGAGAGCTGAGCGAGTGAGGTCGCGCGGCCGGTGTCGAGGTCGGCTAGCAGGGAGAGGTGGAAGTGCGTGGGGTCCTTGAGGTTGACCATCGCGCGGACCGTCCCGGGCGGCGCACCCTCGCGGCGACGAGGCAAAATGACCTCGGCGTTCGTTTGCGCCCCGTGGTCGAGGAGAACGCACATCCAGCGGCCGTCGTTGGCCATCCGCTCGACAAGCACTTTGGCGACGCGCCTGCGGTAGGGTTCGCGCTCAGCGGAGCGGTCGGACCACTGGTCGAGGTAGGCGAGATACAGACCGGCCGTAGCACCGCCAAGCGAGGCCTCGCCGACGCGATAGAACTCGGAGACCTTGCCTTCGAGTGCCTGTGCGACCTCGCTGCTCGGGTCACCTGCAAGGTTCGTAGGGTTGGAGATTGCCCGCATGCCAAGGGCACGCGCGAACTCCGGCGACTGCTGGCGGTTCTGGTGCAGGTCCAGGAGTGCGGCGCGTACTGTGCCGCGGAGGCTCGTAGGATCAGCCATAGGCCGCTCGTTCTCTCAACATGAACGACTTTCGCGCGGAGTCTGGACGATGAGGGCACCTATATCAATAGGGGATGGCCTAAGACGACAGGGATTGGCGCGAACGTGGGAGGACGAGGCAGCGAGGGGGCAGCGTTGAATGATCTAGCGCCACCCGCCCCTTCGCACTCCGAACCCGCCCGTGGCAGGCTCGCCCCCATGGCCGCCCGCCCGACCCCGCCACCCCGCCCGCAGACCCCCGCGCGGGCGTCAACCAGCGCATCGGACGGTGACGCGCTCGAATGCGCTCAGACGCGCTCCCGACGCACTTTTTCGCGCGCATCATCATCATCTCGAACCAACACGCGACCCCCCCGGGAACAGGGCGCGAACAGCTCGCGAACAGGGCGCGAACAGGGGAATTTCCCTGTTCAACAGGGGATTTTTATTTTCGAGGCGGATGGCTGGTGTCTCGGGGAGCTCGGGCGGCGAGGGCGAGGTTCGGGGGTACGAGGGTGAGTCTCCACGCCAATAGTCGCTACTCCGTTACTCTTCGACGCGATGACCGAGCACGTTTCGTTCGAGGCCGGCGAGTGGGAGCTGGTGTAGGACCCGTCGGTGGGTGAGGGGGAGCGATGGTACATCAACGACCACACGTTCGTGCGCGACCGCGAGGGCACCTGGCACCTGTTCGGGATCACGCACGCGGAGCCGATGGCGCCGTTCGAGGAGGTGAGCTTCGCGCACGCGACGGCGCCTTCGCTGCATGGGCCGTGGACGAAGCAGCCGTATGCGCTGTCGGTGGACCGGGCGTGGGGCGAGACGCACCTGTGGGCGCCGCACGTGGTCGAGCACGAAGGGCTGTACTGGATGTTCTACTGCGCGGGCGGGGCCTCGAAGTCGGAGTATCGGATCCAGCTGGCGACATCGCGCGACTGCTGGACGTGGGAGCGGCACCCGGCGAACCCGATGGTGGTGGACGGATTTGAGGCGCGCGACCCAATGGTGCTGAGGGTGGGCGAGCGCTGGGTGATGTACTACACGGCGACGAGCGAGCCGTCGGGCGGGCACTTCGTGGTGGCGGCGGCGGAGTCGGACGACCTGGTGCACTGGGAGGGGCGGCACATCGTGTACCGGGACGCGATGTCGGGCACGGGCGCGGGCCCGACGGAGTCGCCCTTCGTGGTGCAGCGGGGCGGGCGGTACTACCTCTTTATAGGGCCGGACTACGAGGGGCTGCTGCGGTCGTACGAGGAGACGGGGCGCTACGACCGCGCCGCCTACCGCCGCACCCGCGTCCTCGCGAGCGATGACCCGCTGTCGTTCGACCTGAGCGGGCTGGTCGGAGTGATCGATGCACACGCGGCTGAGGTGATTGTGGACGAGGAGGGCAAGCGGTGGGTCAGCCACTGCGGCTGGGGCGAGGGCGGGGTGTGGCTGGCGGAGCTGGGGATGGGGCGGGAGCGGTAGGCGGTAGGCGGTAGGCGTGGGCGTGGGCGACGGTGCGGGGGGGGGGGGTGGGGGGGGGGCTGGGGGGGAGGGGGGGGGAGCGGTAGGCGGTAGGCGGTAGGCGTGGGCGTGGGCGACGGTGCTCCCTCACCCCCGGCCCCTCTCCCAAGGGGAGAGGGGAGTCGAGTGCCGCGAATGCCCACGGCCGATGGCCGATGGCCCTCCGCCTTTCGACCACGCGGAGGGTGGCGTTCGGAACGACGGCGGCAGTGTGGTGGGCATGGGCGACGCGGACGATCGGGCGAACATTGCGGCCTGCCCGGCGGCCGGCGGCGCGCGGAAAGCAGTTAGACCGTGGAACATCATCTCTCGATAGATGGTGACGACGGATCATGCGGGCCGTAGAGTCCGCCAATTCCCTTGATCGAGGCTGTCATGCGGCGCTTCTCTCTCCCGTACGCGGTCGTGTCACTCTGCGGTGCGGCGCTCCTGTTCTCGGCTTGCGGGGGCGGGGGGGACGACGATGCGGGCGCTGCCTCTGTCCCCACCTCACCGGCGGTCCCGACCCAGCGGCCGGCCATTTTCGTCGTGGTCTTCGACAACACCTTCAGCCCCGGTCAACGGACCGTGAAGGCCGGCGACGAGGTCAAGTGGGAGTGGGACGGAAAGAATCCACACAGCGTCGTGGGCACCTTCGATGGCGTTGCGGTCGATTCCGGGCAGAAGTCGGGCAAGGAGACATTCAGCTTCAAGTTCGAGAAGGCGGGCACCTTCGAATACCAATGCGGCGTCCACGGGGCGGGCATGGCGGGCAAGATCACGGTTCAGTAGTGCCGGAGGTGACCTCGGTCAGCCGATACAGGTCGTCGTACTCATACGTGTGCGTCCCCTGCTGGTCCACGCGCTGTGTCCGGTTGCCCACGTCATCCAGCGTGTAACTTACGCTGGCGAGCGTCGTCGTCCCGCCCTTGACGTGCTCGATCTCCGTGAGGCGGTCGGCGTTGTCGTAGGTGTAGCTGCTGACCACGGCCGTGCCCGAGGGGAGGGTCTTCGTCGTCATCCTGCCCGCATCATCATACGCGTAGGCGATGGCGTTCGAGTTCCAGTCGGTGACAGATGTGAGGCGGTTGGCGCTGTCATAGCCGCAACTCACCTCGTCAGTGCCGCCGGTGTAGGTCATGGAGGTCCCCCAAAGAGCAGAAGCAGTCCGCACAGTGCCGCGGCTGTGCCGAAGCTGGCAACGATGCCCACACGAATCCAGTACAACCGTGTCGCGTGCGACTCGACCGCAGATTGATGCCGACGCACATAGCGCCGAACCCACGAATCCCGGCCAGTCAGCGTGACCGCGACAGCGGCGAGAACCAGAAGGCCCTGTGCCAGGAAGATTGCGCCCACTACCTCCATGCTGGCTCTACCGTGGCGGCGCAGGAGTTGGCGTCGGCGTTGAGCCCGTCCCTCCATCGGAACGGAACTCGAAGTAATTCGCGAAGGTCCAGCCGATGCTGGCAATGGTAGCCGTTATCCCCACACCGATGACGATACCTGGTACTGCAATGGGCGAGAGAGCGACCAGGCTGACCGTCAGACTGATGGCACCCAAAGTAATGCCGACAGATGTATTGCACGCGAGGTCCCGTACGCACGAACGTATGCTGCCAAAGACAGCCTGGTACGCTCGGGTCTCAGCCTCTATCTGTGCAAGCTCGTTTTCGCCCATTTGGCGAACCGCTTTTGCTGCATACTCGCCGATCAACGATGCGAACGCACGAGCGCCCGCCCAAGGGTCACCCCAAGGGTCACCGGTTGCGGTGTTGTCCGTACAGTTCGGACCGCTTCCACTGGGGGTGGGGGTGGTTGGGGCGGAACAGGTCTGCGCCACTGGTGCTACGACCGGTTTGGCCTGATTGCTGCAGCAACCTGCCCCGCCGTTACCGCTGTCCACGCTCGCCAGGCCGGTGAGATCGAACATGCGAGCGGGATTGCTATTCGCGTATGCGTGCGGTGTACCGGTCCACGCTGGGAAGATTGCCATTGGCTCCCGACTGACAAAGCCCCCCGTCTCTGGATCCATGTAACGCGCCCGCAGGTACTGGAGGCCCGTCGGGTCCGTCTGCTGGCCCGCGAAGTCGAACTCGTTGGCGAGGGCGCCGGTGGGCGTGGGCCCGCCGTACACATCGTAGGTGTACGACTTCTGCACCGTCCCCGTGTCATCCACGATCGCCATCGTCGAGCCCAGGCCGTCCGCCAGGTAGTAGTACGGGTCCGCCCCGTCGACCATTGCCTCCAGTCCCGCGCCGTAGACGTACCGGTTGCCGTCATCGATCACGACAGGCAGCCCAGACCCGATGTCCCACGTGAAGGTGGTCGTCACGGAGTTTGCCGTGCGGGAGTTGCGGAGGCCGTCGCCACGGTAGGCGAACGTGGTGGTCACGGAGTTCACCGTGGCGGAGGTCATCCGCTCCTCGTAGTCCCACGCGAAGGAATCGCTGCCCCGCGCGGTGAGGCTGCCGTTGTCGTCCCAGGTGTAGGCGACGGGGCTGGTGGCTGGGCCATCGACCTC
>JBBDMZ010000019.1:0-125107 GCA_040877955.1 Dehalococcoidia bacterium
CATATCCTGGCGGCGGCGTCCCTCGTTTTCAGCCAGCGGGGCGTGCAGGCAGCCACGATGACCGAAGTCGCGACGGAAGCCGGCATCTCAGCAGGGCTGATCTACCGTTACTTTCCCAGCAAGGAAGAGCTCCTCGCCTGCGCCATGACGGAGAGCACGCAGGACCTCGAAGCGCGCTGGATGGACCCCCCCGTGGACCATCCCGACCCGCTGGGGGAATTCCTTGAGCTGAGCAAGCACACCTTCGGCTCGATTGCCGACCCCGCCGAGCAGCAGCACACGATCATGCACATCGAGCACCTGCTCACGGCGGTGCGCGACGGCGATAGCCTTGCGCTCGAATCGGCCCGGGAGAACCTGGACGGCATCGTGCAGAAGATCTCGCAGCGGCTCGAGGCTGCTCAGCGGGCCGGCCAGGTCCGCAAGTCAGTCGACACCGTAGCGCTCGCGCAGGTCGCAGTGGACTTCTACTGGGGCACGCGCCTGCGCAAGATGATCATGCCGGAGCTGGACATCGACCCGGCGTTCACGATGTTCACCCGGATGATGGAGAGCACGTTCGAGCTCGCGGACAACACCTGATCCCGCTGCTGTCGACACGCTGAAGGGCGCCTCATGTGAGGCGCCTTCTCGTTGTGGTTTGCGGAGCGGTTCGCCGTTCGGAGATGACCGCTTGCTAATGCGCGCCCTCACCCCAACCCCTCTCCCAGAGGGAGAGGGGCTTTTGCGTGGGGTGGACGATTTCGGTGACGTGCAGATTCGCACGCTCGCTGATGCTCGCGCTGGGACTGGTCCGTCGTGCTACTTTTCGACGGGCAGGCCGACGGAGTTGCCCCACTCGGTCCAGGAGCCGTCGTAGTTGCGGACCTTCGGGTAACCGAGCAGGTAGGTGAGCACGAACCAGGTGTGGCTGCTGCGCTCGCCGATGCGGCAGTAGGCGACGACGTCGTCGCCGGACTTGAGGCCAATCTCGCCTTCGTAGATGGCGCGGAGCTCATCGGCGGGCTTGAAGGTGCCGTCGTCGGGGTTGGCGGCGCGCGCCCAAGGGACGTTCTTGGCGCCCGGGACGTGGCCGCCGCGAAGGACGCCCTCCTGGGGGTACTCGGGCATGTGTGTGCGCTCGCCGGAGTACTCCGCGGGGCTGCGCACATCCACCAGCGGCTTGCCGGCCTCGGCGTGCTTGCGCACTTCGTCGCGGAAGATGCGGATGCGGGAGTCATCGCGGTTGGGGGCGGTGTACTGGGTGGCCGGGTAGCTGGGAACGTCGCGGGTGAGGGGCTTGCTCTCCTTCTCCCACTTCAGCCGGCCGCCATCCATGACCTTCGCGTTCGTGTGGCCGAAGAGCTGGAACACCCAGAACGCGTACGTTGCCCACCAGTTGTTCTTGTCGCCGTAGAAGACGACAGTCGTGTCCTTGGTGGCGCCGATGTGAGACATGAGCTTCTCGAACGCGGCGCGGTCGATGTAGTCGCGGCGGACCTGGTCGTTGAGGTCGGTCGCCCAGTCGACCTGGACGGCCCCGGGGATGTGGCCAGAGGGATAGAGGAGCTGGTCTTCGTTCGATTCGACGATGCGGATGTTGGGGTCGTTCAGGTGGTCCTGGACCCAGTCGGTGGTGACGAGGACATCTGGCTTGGCATAGCCGCGCTCCGCGATGCCCGAGGCCGGGGTACTGGTCATTCGGTATCCTCCCAGAGGTTGTGTGGCTGTGGCGGATCGGTTACGGGGCCAGTAGGTTATCACCTTTGGCAAGGCCCCACAAATGTTGACCGAGTTAGTCAACAATGATCGTGATTGCTCGTCCTCCTCGGACAAAAAAGAAGGCCCGCGACCGTAGTCGCGGACCGTGGATGTTGCCTCCGGGGCAACCGTCGGAAGGACAGCGTGTGGACCTCCCTTGCGGTCGGGGCGGGCGCGGTCGTCGCGCTACCCGGGCGAGTCGGCCGGCGACGAGTGGTCGTGGATGTGTGCCTCTTTGTCGTGACCGCGCTCTTCGTCGCTCACGTCGTAGTCATGGCTGTGCGTGAGGAGGTTGTGGTTGTGGTCGTGGGTGTGCCAGTAGGCGCGGTGCTGGAACTCGCCGAGAGTGCCTCCATGGTGGTGCGTGACGTGGTAGTGGTCATGCGTGTGGAGCGCGTCCGGATGGGTGTGGGTGCGTTCCTTGCCTTCGCCCTCGGTGCGCTGCTGCACCTGTCCCTGGGTCATGCCAATGCTCCTCGCTGCCGAAGGCGCCCGCGTCGTCCTCCCCATCTTCCCCCCCCCGCGCGGAGCATGAGGTGGAATCGATACCAGTTTGTGACCCGCCCTGTTCCGTGGGGCGCGGCCGTACACGCGGGCGCGCGGCCGCTGCTGCCCTTTGCGCGCGCACGGGCCTATGATTCGTGCTTCGAGCCATGGATCCCACCGCCATCACCCTTCGCGTGCCGGCCACGTCGGCGAATCTCGGCGCCGGCTTTGACTGCCTCGGCCTCGCGCTGGACCTGTTCGCTCAGATCACCGTGACGTTCTCCGGGGCCGAACAGATCCCGACCGAGGACGTGGGCGAGAAGATGGTGCTCACCGCCGTGCGGCAGGCGTACCAGCGTATGGGGCGGACGCCGCCGCCTGGCATCCGAGCGACGTACGGCGTGGCCATCCCGCTGGGGCGAGGACTGGGCGCCAGCGCCGTGGCTCGCGTGGCGGGCGTGCTGGCGGCGAACGAATTCGAGGGCAAGCCCATGTCCGAGGAGGACGTGCTCACGCTCGCCAGCGACCTGGAGGGCCACGGCGACAATGCCTGCCCAGCGCTCTTCGGCGGGATGCAGGTCTGCGTGCAGAGCCGGGACCGCTACGTGCGCGTGCCGTGCCGCTACCCACCGGAGGCGGCGATGGCGATCCTCATCCCGGACCACTCGATGTCGACCAAGGACGCGCGCAAGGTGCTCCCGGAGAGCTACAGCAAGCCGGACGTGGTTCACAACATCGGGCGGGCGGCGCTGTTCGTGGCCGCGATGGGAGCGAACCGGTTCGACCTGCTGGATGAGGCGACGCAGGACCGCGTCCACCAGCCGCAGCGGGCGGCGATCTTCCCGCCCATGTTCGAGATCTTCGCGGCGGCGAAGGGTGCAGGCGCCCACGCGGCCTGGCTGAGCGGGGCGGGGAGCTCGATTGCCGCCATCTGCCCTCCGGATGGCGCGCGGCCCGTGGCGGCGGCTATGCAGGCCGCACTCGAAACGGCGGGCTTCTCGGGGCGGCACCTGGTGACGCGCATCGCGCGGGACGGGGCATGCGTCTCCAAAGTGGAGCTCGTCGAGGCGTAGACTAGCGGCGACATGCCACTGCGCGCGGCCGACGAGGCCGACCTCGACACCATCATCGCGCTCATCCACGGCCTCGCCGAGTACGAGCGGGAGCCGGAAGCGGTGAAGCTCGATCGGGAGGCGTTCCGGCAGCATCTCTTCGGCTCGCGGCCGTTCGCGGAGGTGATCCTCGCGGAGACGGATGCGGCGCAGGTGGTGGGTTTCGCGCTTTTCTTCCACAACTTCAGCACATGGGAAGGGAGCCCAGGCATCTACCTCGAAGACCTGTTCGTGCGGCCGGAGCACCGGGGAGCGGGGTTCGGGAAGGCGCTGCTCGTGGAGCTGGCACGGATTGCGCTGGAACGCGGCTGCAAGCGGTTCGAGTGGTCCGTGCTGGATTGGAACGAGCCATCGATCGCGTTCTACAAGGCTCTCGGCGCGGTCCCGATGGACGACTGGACGGTGTACCGCGTGACAGGCCCGGCGCTCGAAGCGCTGGCGAATCGGAAGTAACGGCGCCGGCGACAGTGCCGCACTGGCATCGTCACGGTTCCGTAAGCGTGCACACCGAACGGAAGGAT
This sequence comes from Dehalococcoidia bacterium, assembly GCA_040877955.1. GTDB lineage: Bacteria > Chloroflexota > Dehalococcoidia > Tepidiformales > Tepidiformaceae > JBBDMZ01. The sequence continues at coordinate 3,860 of JBBDMZ010000019.1, forward strand.
CGTCGCTCACCGGGGGCGTGTGACGGTGGAGGCATCTCTCCGAAAGGGAGGCGCCTTATGGACGCAACGAAGATCCGTGAGCACATGCCCGTCGTTTGCTCGAACAACCAGCAGTTCGGCGAGGTCGACCGGGTGGAGGGCGACACGATCAAGCTCACCAAGGACCAGAGTGGCCAGCACCACTGGATCCCTACGCAATGGGTGAAGACCGTCGACGACAAGGTGCACGTCGACCGGCCAGGCCAGCAGGCGATGCGGGAGTGGATGGCCACTCCCCCGGAGGGCACCCGCTACTAGGCGCGGAAAGCCGCTGAGCATTGGAGAGAGCCCCGTCCGGGGCTCTTTTCGCGCGCCTTGAATGTTAAATCGACGTAACGGACGGAGAAACGTTAACCCGATTACCGGTTTGTGCGTTCTCCCTGTTGGTGGCCGCACAAGGAGTGCCGCACATGGGATCGTCTGCCCTGCACGAGGTACACGCGCTGAGCACGTGCGCACGCTGCGGTGTGCCCTATGACTGGCGGAAGTCCAGCTCGTGGACCCTGAAGATGACCTATTGCACGTCGCTGTGTGAGCAGGGCGATCTCGGGTTTAGCATCGAGACGTTCTTCCGGGGGACGCTTATTGAGCGGTTCGCGTGGCGTGATGTCCCGGTGGCGGATCTGCCGCCGGCGCCAGCCGAACCTCCGTACCCCCTTCTCCTCGCCTGACACTTCCAGAGCCCGGTTGGTGGGGTGGGGGCCGCCCTCAGGCCCCCACCGGCAAACTCCCAGCGTGGATCAGAGCGGCAGGCGGAACGGGTTGCGTTCCCAATCCGCCTCCGTGGCAGCCAGGAGCAGGATCTGGAGTTGCTCGATGGCTACGCGCAGCCTCAACGATTGAGGCACCACGGCTACCCGCGGGATGGGCCTGCCTTCTGCACGGAGACGGTATATGAGCGGGTAGAGGGTCCGCGCATCGTGTGTGAGCAGGACACGACTCTCACGAAGTGCGAGCTCCACGATGACCTCGTCCACGGCCTCTTCTTGCCCAAAAGCCCGGGCAGGAAGCCAGTCCAGCTCAACGATACGCGCCAGGCCGTGCAAAATGTCCTCATCGAAGTCCTGGTCAGTGAGGATCCGATGCACGCATGTCCGCCCAACGCGCCTTGATCCGCGCCCTGGCTTCGTCGCTCGGCCAGCGCTTCTCGTATTGCCCGACCCACTCCTCCGTTTCCTGGTCGAGTTGCTCCAGCCAGCCATCGACGGCCTCGCGATTCGCAAGGTAGTAGGCGATCACCGCGTACGCGGTCGGAAGAGAGAGGGCGGGGAAGGACTTCGTGAGCTGCTCGGGTGACCGTCCCTGCTTATAGGCGGTGATCACAACGTTCAGCCGCATTCTGGTGCCCACGATACGGATCGATCCATCCGCCCACCGCTTGAGCGGGAGTGGGTCGGCGGTCAGCTTCAAGGAAGGTCCGGGGGCAGCCATGCCACCATCGTAGCAGGGCTCGTTCCAACCGGAGTCAGGGCAGGGCAGGCTGTACAATGGCGCCATGACCACGCGGACGCTGACACTCGATGAGTTCCTGGAGCTGCCGGAGACCGAGCCGCCGTCTGAGTTCATTCGCGGAGAGGTGATTCAGAAAGTGGCTCCCAGCCCCATGCACGCATTTGTAGTCGCCAAGGTAGTGAGCCGCCTCGAGCGCTACTTGAACGAATCGAAGGAAGCAGTCGTTTTCACCGAAGCTCGGCACGTGAATCGTGATGACGATCGAGTATTCCTACCTGACATCAACGTCACCCTCGGGAGCCGCCTGCCACTCGGTTCGGACGCATGGCGGCGGGCCTTCGAAATGACGCCCGACTTCGCAATCGAGGTACTGTCCCCCGACGATCGCCCCGGTCGGGTGCTGGACAGGATCAGCTTCTTTCTGGAGACGGGCGTCCGGCTCATCTGGTTCGTGGATCCGGACGACGAGACGGTCACCGTCTACCGGTTGGACGAACCTCCCGGGACGTACCGGCCTCCGGACGTCATCAGCGCGTCCCCTGTGTTGTCCGGCTTTCGCCTCGACCTGGGCGAGATCTTCGGGGCTTTGCGATTGCAGGTGGAAGGTCCTCCCGAGGGGTAACCCCTACCCCACGGCGATCCGCGCGTCCGTGATGCCGGGCACGGGGTAGGCGCGGGCGAATTCCGCCACTTCGGCACGGACCTTCTCGCGTACGCCGTCGCCGTCCGGGTCCTTGAGCACGCGCATCATCCAGGTGGCGACTTTGCGCATCTCATCCGGGCCCATGCCGCGCGAGGTGAGTGCGGGCGTGCCGAGCCGGAGGCCGCTTGCGATGAAGGGCGAGCGTGTGTCGTAGGGGATGGTGTTCTTGTTGGTGATGATCCCTGCGCCCTGGAGCGCGTTCTGGGCCTTCAGGCCGCTGATCCCGACCGAGTTGCAGTCGCCGAGGATGAGGTGGTTATCCGTCCCGCCGGAGACGAGCCGCAGGCCACCGGCGATGAGCGCGTCCGCGAGGGCGGCGGCGTTCTCCACGATCTTGCGTGAGTAGTCCTTGAACTCGGGCTTGAGCGCCTCGCCAAAGGCGACGGCTTTGCCCGCGATGGAATGCAGATGAGGGCCGCCCTGGGTGCCGGGGAATACGGCCTTGTCGATGGCATCGGCGTGCTCGACCTTGCAGAGGATCATGGCTCCGCGGGGGCCGCGCAGCGACTTGTGCGTGGTGGTTGTGATGATGCCCGCATGCGGAGTGGGCGATGCGTGGACGCCCGCGGCGATGAGCCCGGCGATGTGCGACATGTCGACCATGAGCAACGCCCCGCTGGCCTTCGCCACCTCGCCGAAGGCCGCGAAGTCGATCTTGCGGGGGTAGGCAGTGTAGCCGGCGACAATGACCTTGGGCTTCGACTGCATCGCCAGGTCGCGGACCGTGGCCATGTCGATGACCTCGGACTCGCGGTCCACGTTGTAGGGCACGAAGTTATAGAGGCGGCCGGAGAAGTTGACGGGCGAGCCGTGGGTGAGGTGGCCGCCCTGGTCGAGGTTGAGGCCCATGATGGTGTCGCCGGGCTGGCAGATGGCGAAATAGGCGGCCATGTTCGCCTCCGCACCACTGGTGGACTGCACGTTCGCGTGCTCGACGCCGAACAGCTTTTTCGCACGCTCGATCGCCAGGTTCTCGACCCGGTCGGAGTGGACGTTGCCGGCGTAGTAGCGCTTGCCCGGGTAGCCCTCTGCGTACTTGTTTGTGAATACCGAGCCGGTGGCTTCGAGGACGGCGGCGGAGGCGTAATTCTCGCTTGCGATCATCTCGAGCGTCTCGACCTGGCGGGTCTCCTCGTCGGCGATGATGGCTGCGACTTCGGGGTCGTGGGACGAAAGCATGGACATGGCTACGGACTCCGCACAAATGGTGAGGGTGGAATTTAGGGTACCCGTCTTTGCACGCGTCCGCGATGAACGGCGTAGCGCCGGCTGCCGAATGTACCAACAGATGACGCTCTCACATGCTGAGGCTCGACCGGCCCTCGCTTCGCCCTGGGCTCGCTTGGCGGCGCTGACAATCGATGGCGCGCTATTCGCGCAGGCACAGGGATTCGTGTTGATGGCGCTATTACTGGTGCTCACCCCGCTTGGGGGGTTGGATAATTCCGTCTGGCCCTGGGATGTCCTGGCGGAGCTCCTCGCCGTCACCGTTGCGCTCGCATTGATCTGGTCGCGTGCCATTCGAACGCCCGGAATGGCGATCATGTCGCTCAGGATCGTAGCTGCGGAGGGTGAGACTCCGGGGATCTTGCGCTATCACATCCGCGCAGCAGGCGTCGTGGCCGCAACTGCAGCAGGCAGTATGGCGGGCGGAGTGCTGCTTCTGTCGATGGCTCCTCACGGTCTCGACAGCCTGAATTATGGCTGGATTCTTCCGAGAGTCATCCCCGTGGTGGCCATCGCGCTCCTCCCCTACGCTCCCTTGCTATGGGACCCGGAGCGGAGATCGCTGTGGGACCGACTGTCGGGCACCCGCGTGATCGACGCGAAGCCGGAGGCTCGCCGGGAGGTCAGCCAGGCCTGACCGGTCCCGTAGAACCCGGCCAGCAATCGCGGCGCGATGGGAGACAGGACGGCCGTCGATGGCCGCGCCCAGCTCACGAAGGGATAGCCGTCGGCCGTGCGGCCGTTCCCCCGCCGGGCGCGGGGATCAGTGCTGGCACATAGGCGCGGATGTCCTCGCCGAGCGCAGCCATCTCGCCGGCATCGAGGAGCTCCTGTGTCCGCTGGAAGAGGACGTCTTCCTCCCAGCGGATGTGGTCGTGCAAGCGCGTACCGAACTGGCGGAGGGCCTCCCGGCGGACCTCATCGTCGGTGGTGTCGCGCATGGTCGCGACGAGCCCCGCGAGGCCGAGGTGGTCGTCGAGCACGCGCTGGACCTCCGGCGCGCCCTCCCCAACGTGGCGGAGGAGGCGTGCGAGCAGGCACTCACCCTCCACGCGGAAGTGCGGCAACAGGCCGGCGGACCAGAAGGCGAGGAGGTCGCTGTACAGGGCGCTGACGGACTCCGGCGGGCCATCCACCTCCTCCCGGATTCGCCGCGCGAGGACGAGGCCGTGGTGGTGGTCCCAGGAAAGCGGTATCAGCTCCGGTGCACGCTTCACCGGTTCATCGTAGGGCACCCGGGCGTGGCGCGATTGCCCCTACACACGTGTCTTGCTTCGTCCGATACCCATGCTGGTATGGCGCGCCGTGGACTGGGTTTCGTGGAGCTGGTGTCGAGCGGGCAGGTCCTCAGCTCATTCTCTTCGCCTCCCCGGACGGGGTGATCGCGCGAGTCTCCGGCGGCATCGACACGCTGGAAGCGAAAGCCCGCGCGTTCCTCCAGCACGTGACGGCCCGGGCGCCGCGCTGGTACTCGCGGCAGGTGGAGATGGCTGCGGAAGCGACGGATTCGGAGGGTGATGCGGCCTGAAGAGACCGCTCGCGGCTGCCGATACTAAGTAACAGGAGTGATGGACACCATGTCATCTCCGTCCGACCGCGAGAAGGCGGCGCCCGAGGCGCCTCGCCGCCGCCTCGTCCCGATGCTCAGCCTCGTGCTGTGGACGGCCGTGATTGCGTTCCAGGTGGGAGGCTTCGTCTCGTCGCCCAGCGCGATGAACGGGATTGTGCTGGCAGCGTTCCTCCTCCTCTGCGTGGCAGTGAATGCGCAGCTCTTCCTGGTGCGGTGGATGGGCCAGCGCAATTGGCACCGCGTGATGAGCAAGATGCATCGCTCCTCCTATCTGAGCGAAACGCACAACCTGCCCAACCGGAACTACCTGCTCGCGGAGCTGCGGCGCGAGATGCCACGCGCTCGCGCGACGCACACGCCCTTCACGCTCGTCCTCGTCTCGATGGATACGCTCACGGACATCCGTGAGCGCCGCGGAAACGCGTTCGGGGAGCGCTCTTCTGTCGCGTTGGCGGACACGCTGCGACGCATCACCCGGAATGCGGACTTCATCGCGCATCTGCAGGACGCGCAGTTCTGCGTGATGCTGAACGAGTGCAGCGCCGAGCAAGCGTGGCTCTACCTGCGCATGGTGCCGGGCAGTGTGCCCGTGAGCGACGGCCGGAACATGTACGACGTGCCGGTGAGCGCACGCATGATGCAGTACGACCTCGAGGCGCTCTACGCGACCGACGTACTGCGCGATGTGGAAGAGGCCAAGCCCCTGCGCCGCCGCGAGGAGCCGCGCCCGGGCGTGCAGGCCGCCTGATCAGGCAAGCGTTTCGCCGACGCGGTGGAGCTTCAGGAAGTTCGTGGTGCCGGCTGCGTGCACGGGCAGGCTGGCGACTACCACCACCTCCTCGCCTTCGGCGATGTGCCGCCCTTCGAGCAGCAGCGAGTCAACCATCTGCAGCATCTTCTCGGACGAATTGACGAGCGGCCCGAAGAGGGGCACGACGGAGCGCGCGAGCGAGAGCCGCCGGTAGACCTGCTCGTTCGGGGTGACGGCGAAGATCGGCGCGTTCGGGTGCACCTTGCTCAGCAGGAAGGCTGTGTAGCCGCTCTGCGTGAAGCAGACCACGCCCCGCATGTTCTGGTCGCGCTCGACGATGCGCCGGGCGGCCAGCGCCACCACGTAGGAGTGGTCGTCCGTGTCCGTGGTGACGAAGGGTTCGGAGTCGGGCGTGGAAGCTTCCTCCGCGCGGCGGATGATACGGTCCATCATGGCGACCGCCTCCACGGGGTACTGCCCGATGGCAGTCTCCCCGCTCAGCATGAGCGCGTCGGAGAGGTCCCAGACGGCGTTGGCCACGTCGGAGCTCTCGGCACGCGTGGGCCGCGGCGAATCGACCATTGATTCGAGCATCTGGGTCGCGGTGATGACAGGAATCATGTTCTTCGCGGCGGAGGCGATGATACGCCGCTGCTCCACGGGCACGTCTTCCGGCGCAAGCTCGACGCCGAGGTCGCCGCGGGCAACCATCGCGCCGTCGGCCTCGGCGAGGATTGCGTCCAGGTTCTCCACGGCCTGCCGTCGCTCGATCTTCGCGATGATGGGGATATCGGACCCCCGTGACTGGATGATGTCACGGGCGGCGGCGATGTCCTCCACGCTGCGGACGAAGCTCAGGGCGAAGAAGTCGACGTTCGCCGCGACCCCCGCATCGATGGCCTCGCGGTCGCGGTCGGTGAGGGCGGGCAACGTGAGGTTGGAGCCGGGGAAGGCGACGCCCTTATTGGGGCCAAGCGGCCCGCCGTGGATCACGCGGCAGCGAAGCCCGTCCGCGCTGGCCCGCTCCACTTCGAGCTCGATGTTGCCGTCGTCGAGGAGGACGCGGTGGCCCGCCAACACGTCCTCGGTGAGCCGCGGATACTCGACCGTGATGCGCTGCGGCGTGCTTGGTGCGTGCTCATACGCGACGTGGACTTCGCTGCCCGTCTCGATGTCGATCGCACCGCCGTCCGTAGGGCCCGTGCGCAGCTTCGGCCCACCGAGGTCCATGAGCACGGCCACTGGCTTGCCCTCCGCGGCGGAGACCTCGCGCACGAGTGCCACGGCGCGCACGTGCTCCTCAATCGTGCCGTGGCTCGTGTTGAGGCGCGCGACATCCATGCCCGCCCGCACCATGGCCGCGACCGTCTCCGGGCGGAGCGAGGCGGGGCCGAGCGTGGCGACGATCTTTGCGCGCCGAAGGCGTCGATCACGGTCCATGCTCTCCACAATCGCGGATCGATGATTGCGGGCACAAGCCCTGTGGCGGAACTGCGCGCAGGTGAGCTGTCCCGCTACACTGCGAAGATGCCCACCCGGGACGGCACCATGAAGACACGCGAGTGGGTGTTCTACGCCGAGGAGGTCGCGATGCGCGCGCTCCCGGCCGAGCTCGCACCGCCTGAACGGAAGGTGATGTGGACCGTCTTGCAGTTCCACTACGGCGATCCCAACGTGCACTTCGAAGTGAACCCGAGCCCCGGCCGCCAGCAGGTCGAGCTCGGCCTCCACTTCGAAGGCCCACCCGGCAGCAACGATGCCTGGGTGACCGAGCTCGCGCGCCGTGGGCCTGAGTACATGGCCGCCCTCGGCGACGAGTGGGAGCTGGAGGAATGGACGGCCTCATGGCGCCGCCTCCACCGCGTCCTTCGCTTCGAACGCCTGGATACGGAGTTCGCCCACGTTGTCGCCGGCGAGTTGGTGAAGGCATTCACTGTGCTGGGGCCGTTCGTGCGCGAGGGCCCTCACCCCCCGGCCCCCTCTCCCGACTTCGCGGGAGAGGGGGAGCGTGTTCCCGCCATGCAATCCAATCGCTGACTCGCACCACGAACCCAAGAGATTCTTTGTCTCTTTGCGTCCATCCCCTTCTCACCCGCGGCCCCAACCCGCGTTGCCCTCATCCATCGCGTGATCGCGACAACCGATGTCGCGATTCGGCCATACTGTTTCCTCTTGCGTCGCCGGGGTAACCCGGCGAAGGAGATGTGCATGAAGTATGGATTCGTGATGCCGTTCGGCGACCCAAAGCTGACGGTCGAGGTCGCCAAAGAGGTGGAGGCCGCGGGCTGGGATGGGTTCTTCGTGTGGGAGGCCGTATGGGGGATTGATGCGTGGGCGAGCCTCGCGGCCGTCTCCATGGTGACGGAGCGGATCCGGCTGGGCACGATGCTCACGCCCATCGCGCGCATGCGCCCGTGGGACCTCGCGGGGAAGACCACCACGGTCGATAACCTCTCCAACGGGCGCGTCATCCTCGGCGTGGGGCTGGGGGCGCCCGACACTGGGTATGCGGACTTCGGCGAGGAGACGGACATCCGCAAGCGGGCGGAGCTGACAGACGAGGGGCTCGACATCCTGACAGGGCTCTGGAGGGGGCAGCCATTCGGATATGAGGGCCTGCACTACAAGGTGAGCCCGACGGAATTCACCCCACCGCCGCCCCCGGTTCAGCAGCCGCGCATCCCGATCTGGATGGTCGGCGTATGGCCGCGGATGAAGTCGATGCGGCGCGTGTTGAAGTATGACGGGCTCATCCACCAGGGCGACGCGAAGTCGCTGCCGGAGGCGCGCAAGTGGATCGAGGAGCACCGGGCCCTCACCCCCCGGCCCCCTCTCCCAGGGGGAGAGGGGGAGTTCGACTACGTGTGCGAGGGTGTGACGCCCGCGGACGCCCCGGCTCAGCAGCGGGCGGTGCTGGAGCCGTGGGTGGAGGCGGGCGCCACCTGGTACAACGAGTCGATGTGGGAGCTGCCGCGCACGGCGGAGTCGGTGCCGGCGCTGCTGGCGCGGGTGCGCTCGGGTCCGCCGCGCGTCCGGTAGCTGGCGCCCCTCCGTGGGCGCGCGTCGCTACATTAATGTCGCGTGACCAGGCGACAGGGCTGGCGCAGCCGGCCCCTACTATCCGTCGGGTGGTAGTGCATCGCGATAGTGGGGGTCGGCTGTGCCGACCCTTGGTGGTGCGGCGCGGGACCGTGCGCGCAGTGGCAGAATCGTACGCTCGCTGACGCTTCGCGCTGGGACTGACGCGTCGTCGTCGCCCGTTTGGTGCCGGCGACGTTAGTCGTCCGGCGTTACCGTCCCTCGAACCGCGGCTTGCGCTTTTCGGCGAAGGCGCGGCGGCCCTCGGCGTAGTCGGCGCTGTCGAAGCAGGCGTTGACGAGGGTTTCGACGCGGGCGAGGTTGCGCTCGGAAGGCTCCCGTTCCCACTCCTGGATGGCCGCCTTGGCGGCGCGGACGGTCATGGGGGCGTTGGCGGCGATGAGGGCGGCGTAGGCCCGCACCTCCTGTTCGAGCTGCACGGCGGGCACGACGCGGTTGATGATGCCGACCCGGAGCGCTTCGTCCGCGTCGAGGAAGCGTGCGCTGAACAGAATGTCTTTGGCCGTCGATGGCCCCACGAGGCGGGCGAGGGTCGCGAGGCCACCGTAGTCGTAGCCGAGGCCTAGCTTCGCGGCGGGGATGCCGAAGACCGACTCTGGTGTGGCGATACGTACATCCGCCGCCAGGGCAGTGGCGAGTCCGCCGCCGATGCAGTAGCCCTGGATCATGGCGATGAGCGGCTTGTCGAGCTTGCGCAGCCAGCGGTTGCCGTGCGCGGTGGCGGCGCCGTAGGTCGCCTTCTGGTCCGCCGAGCCGCGGTGCTGGTCGAACTCAGAGATGTCGGCGCCTGAGACGAAGGCGCGCCCGCCCGCGCCCTTCATCACCACTACACGCACGGCGTTGTCGGACTGGTACGCCTCGAGGGCGTCGCCGAGGCCCTGCCACATCTCCATGCTCATGGCGTTGCGCTTCTCGGGCTGGTTGAAGGTGACCCAGCCGATGCCGTCGTCGACTTCGGCGACGATCTTCCGGGTGGCTAACGTAAGAGGGGTCGTCATGCGATGGCTCCCGCGGCGCGCAGCCGCTCGATAGTGGCGTCATCGTACCCGAACTCGCGCAGCACTTCGTCGGTGTGCTGGCCGTTGTCAGGCGCCGGACGCAGGAACGCGTCGGGCGGTTGGAAGGTTGGGAGATTGATCGGGGAGCGGAGGAGATGCAGTTCCCCTAGCTCTGGATGCATAGCCGGGCGGGTCATCCGCAGATGCTTCACCTGCTCGTCCTCGAAGGCGTCACCAATAGTATTGATGGGGCCGCAGGGTACGCCGGCGGCGTTGAGGCGCTCGATGAGGTCGGCGGTGGTGAAGCGCCGCGTGATCTCGTTGATGTCGGCCTTGAGTTGCTCCTTGTTGGCGATGCGGTCGCGGGCGTGCTGGTAGTCGGGGTGCTCGAAGAGGTGGTGTGCGTCGAGCGCCTGGCAGAAGCCCGACCACATTCGCGGGCTGCTGGCGGCGATGTTCACGAGCCCGTCCGCCGACTCGAAGGTGCCCATCGGTGAGTTCGTCGGGTGGTGGTTGCCCTCCTGGCCGGGGACGTCGCCGCGCATGGTGTAGCGCGCGCCCTGGAAGTCGAGCTTGTTGAGCATCGCTTCCAGGAGAGAGGTGTGGACCCACTGCCCCTCGCCCGTGCGCTCGCGGTGGAGCAGCGCGAGGAGGATGCCCTGCCCCAGGAACATGCCCGCGGAGGTGTCCGAGATGGCGACGCCCACGCGCATCGGCCCCGCGCCAGGCTCGCCCGTGACCGACATCAGCCCGCTCATGCCCTGGATGATCTGGTCCACGCCGGGGCGGTCGCGGTAGGGGCCGTCCTGGCCGAAGCCGGAGATGCTGCCGAGGATGATGCCGGGGTTCACCGCCTTCAGCGACTCGTAGTCGACGCCGAGGCGGTGCTTCACGTCCGCCCGGAAGTTCTCGACGACGATGTCGGCGTGCTTCACCAGCTCGAGGAAAACGGCGTGGCCCTCCGGGTGCTTGAGGTCGAGGGCGAGGCCGCGCTTGTTGCGGTGGAGGTTCTGCTCGTCCGGCCCGTGCCGCGCCCCCGTGAGGGCCCCGCGCACGGTGTCGCTCGCGGGCGGCGCCTCGACCTTGATGACGTTCGCGCCCCAGTCCGCGAGCAACCGCACCGCCGTCGGCCCGGCGCGGGCGATGGTCAGGTCGAGCACCGTGTACGGCGAAAGGGGCAGGTCGGGCATGGCGCCCAGAGTCTACGCGACCGGAGCAAGCGAGCGTGCGGGACCTGGGATCGGGTCGCCACTAAGCAGACACGACTCAATCCAGGCGGCCATCGCTTCGTCGAGGTTCGCCAGCGCCTCTGCGGGGGTGTCTCCCGCGGTCATACAGCCGGGCAGCTCTGGCACTTCACCGAGGTACCCCTCGTCCGGGTCGCCATGGATGACGCGGTGATAGGGGAGGCGCAGCCGCCGCCGGACCTCTTCCTCGCGCTGCTCAGCGTTCATGCAGGACTCTCCTTGCCCTCATCCTCATCCTCGTCCTCTATCTTCGTGCGATCGAGAACGATCCGTACATAGGCCACTTTCACCGGAGGCCCATGACGTGGGATCGACAGGTGGTCGCCTGCTGGCGAACGGTACACGTGGTGACTGCCGCGAACATGGTTCAAACTCCAGCCGGAGAGTCGAAGAAGCTGATCGATTTCCGCGAATCGGACATTCCGCGGACGCTGCGCGAGACGTCGCCAGAGCTCACGTTGATGCACATCGGCAGTCTACGCGAACGTCGGGCGTTGGCCTGGCGCCTCGACCTTGATGACATTAGCGCCCCAGTCCGCGAGGAGGCGGACGGCGGTGGGTCCGGCCCGGGCGATCGTCAGGTCGAGCACGGTGTAGGACGAGAGGGGCAGGTCGGGCATGGCGCTGTGCAGTGTACGCCAGCGGCGGGTTGACCCGGCAGCCGGTCGGAATCGCGCGTCCGGAAGTGCTCGGGTAGACTCGCGTCATGACGCAAGCCTCGCCCACCGAGCCGACACGACCTGCTGCACCCCGCCTGACGACGCGGCTGCGGTCGAGCACGGGCGGCATCCTCATCCCGGCGGCGGTGATCGGGGCGATCGCCTCCTTCGAGACGGCGCGGACGGCGGACGATGCGCAGCGCGACATCTTCTTCAACGTCGACCAGCCCGCGATCATGTACTTCATCTTCGCGGCCTCGATGGCGATCATCATCGGCGCGTTCGTGCAGCGGCTGCGCATCTGGCGCATCGGCAAGCCCCAGGGCGTTTTCTCGGACGTGGGCGCGCGCCTCACCAACATGCTCACCATGGGCGCGGGGACCAGCCGCGTGAAGAACGACCGCTTCGCTGGCGTCATGCACTGGTGCATTTATTCCAGCTTCATCGTCCTCTTCATCGTCACCCTCCTCCTCGCCATCGATGACTACGCGCCCCTCTTCTGGGGGAGCGACGACCCACACCTCTTCCTGCAGGGGCCGGTCTACCTCGGCTACAGCCTCGTGGGCGACCTGTTCGGGGTCATCGGCCTCATCGGCATCGGCATGGCGGTCTACCGGCGCTATGTCCGCCCGCCCGCCAAGATCGAGTGGGACCGCCGCCACGCCGAGGACGCGGTCATCGTCGGCGCGCTCGGATTCGTCCTTTTCACCGGGCTTCTCATCGAGGGACTGCGCATTGGCGGCGACGAGATACCCGCTGGGCACGAGAACTGGTCGTACTGGTCGCCCGGCGGGTGGGTGTTCGCGAAAGCGTTGGACGGGATGGGCGTGAGCGAAGCGGGCATGCTCGACCTCCACCAGGGCTGGTGGTGGATCCATGTCGTGAGCGCGTTTGGCCTGCTCACGCTGATGGCGTTCACGAAGTTCCGGCACATCGTCTTCGCGCCCATGAACGCGTTCCTGAAGCGGCCCGGCGCCGGGCCCGCGTACCTCGCCCCCATGGGCGACTTCGAGAAGATCATGGAGGAGGGCGGCTCGCTCGGCGCGAGCAAGCTGCAGGATTTCACCTGGAAGCAGCTCTTCGATGCGGACACCTGCGTCCGCTGCGGGCGCTGCACCCAGGCGTGTCCCGCCTGGACCGCCGGCCAGCCGCTGTCGCCCATGGCGATCATCCAGGATCTCAAGCTGTACATGAACCACGCGGGCCCGCTCCTGATCGCGGGCAAGGACCCTGCGGAGAAGCTCGAGAACGAGCTCGTGGGCGGGTACATCAAGGACGAGTCGCTGTGGGCCTGCCGGACGTGTATGGCGTGCGTGCAGGAGTGCCCGGTGATGATCGAGCACGTGCCCACGATCGTGGACATGCGCCGCTACCTCGTGATGGAGAAGGCGAGCGTGCCGCCGACGGCGCAGGCGGCTCTCCAGAACATCGAGCAGCGCGGCCACCCCTGGCGCGGTACGCAGCTCACGCGCGAGACCTGGATCGAGCAGCTCGCCGAGCACGGCATCGAGGTGCCCATCTTCGATGGATCGCAGGAGTACCTGTACTGGGTGGGCTGCTCGGGCGCGCTGGTGGAGCGCAACGTGCCCATCACGCAGTCGGTGGTCAAGCTGCTGATAGAGGCGAACGTGAGCTTCGGCGTGCTCGGCCAGTCTGAGACCTGCACCGGCGACCCCGCGCGGCGCCTCGGCAACGAGTTCCTGTACGCGACCCTCGCCGAGACGAACGCGGCGGCGTTCAATGAGCTCGAAGTGCGGCGCGTGATCACCGCCTGCCCGCACTGCTTCAACACGTTCAAGAACGAGTACCCGGACTTCGGCGGCAAGTACGAGGTCACGCACCACGCCGAGTTTCTGCAGATGCTACTGGCGCGGGGCGACCTCAAGCCGAAGGGCCTCACCCCAGGCGGAGAGGAGATGAACGGCGCGACGATCACCTACCACGACTCGTGCTACCTCGGGCGCGGCAACGGCATCTACGACGCCCCGCGCAGCGTGCTCGAGAGCATTCCGGGGGCCAACCTCATCGAGATGCCCCGCAATCGCGAGAAGGGCATGTGCTGCGGCGCCGGCGGCGGGAACATGTGGCAGGAAGAGACGGGCACGCGCGTCAACCACCTGCGCGCCGCCGAGGCGGCGAACACGGGCGCGAGCATCGTCGCCACCGCCTGCCCCTTCTGCATCCAGATGTTCGAGGACGGCATCCCCGCCGTGCAACCGGACGAAGAGACGCGCAGCATCCGCGCCTACGACATCGCCGAGCTGCTCGAAGTCAGCGTCAAACCCGCCGCCAGCATCATCCGCGAAGGCGAAGTCGTCGTCCCCCCCGGCGTAGGGTAAGGGTATCTCGCGCCGGTTCATTCCACCCGCAGAGTACCCCGCATTCGCTCGTGGCCCGTGATCCGACAACGGAACTCGTAGGCGCCTGCTCTGGGAGAGTCGAGCAGGACGAGCCGCTCCCCGCGCGGTCCAACCTTCACGTCAATGTCCAGGCTGTCCACGGTGAAGGTGTGGAGGTTGAGATCGTTATTCTTCACGACGATCTTCGTCGTGCCACCCGAAGCCGCCGCGAGGACCTCCCGGTCGAAACGCCACACGCTGGCCGTCAGCATTGTGGCTCCTTCCTTATCGGCCCGCGAAACATGGTCGATGCCCGCAACCGTGAGGATCGCAGAGTAGAGCGAGAGCCCCGCAACGACGCCAAGCAGGCCAATGGCCGCCTTCGTCACAACGCCAGGCCCGCTCGCCCCGGTGTAGCCGCGGAAGTGCTGGACGAGCCCGCCGATCGAGCCCGTCAATACCAGGATGGTGCCGGCCAGCCAGAAGACCGGCCTGTAAGCAAAGTCAAGGAACGAGTCAGGCGACGAAAGGTTCTCGCCGATACTGTCCATCGAAAAGAGGATGCCGAAGAGCCCGCCCATGAGCCCCACCAGCAGTCCCCACGGGTGGACGAAGTAAATGGTTGCGCCGCCGGCGAGCGCCAGGCCACCTACCAGGAACGGATACCAAGCCTCAGACGGCTCGTAGACCAGCGTCACTACGAGGATGACGGCTTCGATGAAGAGATAGACGGCGATGCCCAGGAGCGCGATGCGGGCGTAGTAAGGCTTCCCCACGAGAATCACCCCATGCAGAACAAGATCGAGGGACGGATGCCGATTGGAGTTGCGGTTTCCCGGAAACGAAGTTGTCGGGTTTACGGGACGTCAGGCGGGCGCTTGGGTGGGCTGCAGGCCGAACATGCCTTGACGCCGCACGAGCGTTACCAATGCGACCAGCACAGCCCAGACCAACACCGCGAGCGACGGCAGGAACAGGATCCCGAACAACATCAACAGCGCGACAAGCAGGCCGATGAGCCCGAGCCAGCGCGGCAGGCACCCGCTCGCAAGCGCCCCAACGGAAACCGACGAGACGAACGCGGCGGCTGCGAATGCCGACGGTATCGCCCAGATCGCGAACCCGACGCTGCTGATCCGGACCGCGCCAGGGTCGACCGGCTTCGGCTCGACGTTACTCGCGACAGCGTAGGCTCCCGACGCCATCCCGATTGCTGCGACCAAGGTCAGGGCGGCGAATGCGACGCCTGCCGCCTGCGCGGTGTCGACGGTGAGGCCGGGTGCGCCGCCGCTCCGAAGCCGCCGGACCAATGCAGCGGAGAACACGAGGAAAGCGATGCCTCCGGCACACATGAGGTATGCGCCTATCAGCATCTGTGCCCGGTGGCCGCTGTCGTTCAGCCAGCGCGCGGCCTCCTCGTTGTTGGTATCGCCCGCGGCGACGCCCCGGAGGAGGAGCACTAGCCCTGTGAACGTCGCGATTGCGAATACGACGCCGGTGATGGAGATGGTCCGATCGTTTGTCATTCGAGACACTCCAGATGAGCTAGCCGAAGTATTTACATGTACATGTACTTTGTCAACGGCTTTCCAGGAGAGCCTCTATGCGCTGGGCCCGCCGGAGCCCCGACACTCCAACGCACACCGCCACGACGGGAGCCAGCAGCGTCCACCAGAGGCACCAGGCGACGATGACCGTTCCCGCTGCGATCAGTATCGGTCCGAGGAAACGGTGTGAGACGAGGTAGAGGCCAAGCCAGAGCAGGCCCGCGCCGAACGCGCTCAGGATCGCTAGGCTCACACGGGTATCACCCATCCATTCGACCTGCACCGACGAAACACCGCCCCCGACGATGACTGCGCCGACGAAGAGCATCGTGAACCAGGGAAGCGGTGGGTTGCCGCCGTGCCGCACCACTACTTCGCCTTCCCGCCCCGCGTCGAGCCGCCAGAGCACATCGGCGAGGATTCCGCGGACGGTCCGCGACGCGACGCCGCGATTGATCACGGCCTCGCTTTGCCCGATGCCCCGGAAGAAGGCGATCTGCTCGTGGACGTCGCTGCTGACCTCGTCGCGACGGCTCGTCTTCTGCGCATCGGTCAGGCCGGCGGTGTAGAGACGGATCCAGAAGGCGTTCAATCGGCGGATCATCTCCATGCTGCTCATCCTGCTCCCGCCAGGCCTCTTTTGGGAGTCATCACCGCAAGCGGTCCCGTCACCGCGGTGTGGCCAAGGGACGTGAGGTGGTAGAGCCGACGGCGCGGCCGCTTCTCCTCGGCAGCGTGGGACGGATCCTCCCAGCGGCTCTCGAGGAGCCCTGCCTTCTCCATCCGTTCCAGAATCCGGTAGAGGTTGCCGTAAGCGATGAGATCGCGCGCACCTCTTCGGTCGCGCATCTCGTGGGCGATGAGGAATCCGTGGAACTCCGTCGCCCCTCGCGAAGAGAGATTAATCGCTGCCCCGAGCAGTTCCTGCTCGATGGGGAGGATCGTCCCAGGTTTCCGTCGCATGCGCCGAGTATACTCGCGGATACAGGTCGAATCGCACCATCGGGCCTCGCCCGGCTCAGCATTATCCGCGAGGGTGAGGCGGTGGTGCCGCCGGCCGTGGGATAGTCCCGAGTGTCGGAGTGTCGGAGTGTCGGAGTGTCCGATACCCCGCTACTGCTGCACCGCCGACGGGTTCATCCAGACGTAGTCCCAGTGGTGGCCGTCGAGGTCGTCGAAGCCGCGGCTGTACATGAAGCCATCCATGTCCTGCGCGGGCTTGGGCTCGGTGGCGCCGGCAGCGAGCGCCTTCTTCAGCATCTGGTCGACCTCGTCGCGGCTGCCGGTCGAGAGGGCGAGCTGCGTCTCCTGGGTGCGGTTCGTGTCCGCGGGGAGACCTGTCAAGGTCGCGACCTGGTCTCGCGGCGACGCTTCGTTGGCCGCTGGTCTCCCCCGGGGGAACACTGGCGTCGCAAGCCCTCCGCGGCCAGAGGCGGCCGCAACTACCCGGGCATCCCCGTTTGCGAGCCAGGTCGGAGAGCGCGGGAGGATTTTGAAGGGCGCAGACATATGCATTGCGGGTTGGCATGAGTGGTAGAATTCCGGCTCGTGGAGGAGCGGTTCGCCATGGCCACTTCCGACCCCCAGCCGAAGACCGTCCTCATCGTACGGCTGCATGACCCGGCGAGGCTTCTCGAAGGGACCGCCCCGGAGGCCAGGCGCGTCGCCGAGGATATCCGCGATGCGCACGCCACGCTGTTCTTCACGGTCGTGCTCGACTGCGGCGGCGAGGTCGAGCGCCTGGACTTCGACACCGAGCTCGAGTGGACGGCGACGTTCCAGCGATCGGGTGATGCCCTCCACGCCGCGGTCACCTTGCAGCAGCACGCGCTCGGTGTGGAGATCGCGTCCCCACGCTTGCAGACGGCATGCGGCATCTTCCTGGAGCGCGAGTCGAAGGTGCGAGGCTACCTCTTCCCGCGGGGCAGCAGCGGCGGGCGCATCGTCCTCACCGAGCCAGCGTACGACGCGCTGGGGAGCGCCCTGCAGGAAGCCTACGAGTGGCGGCCGCCTGAGCGAGCCCGCCGGTGGCGCGGCGAGCATTCGCCGCGCGCGTGCTTCTGGGACGAACGCTTCACGCTCCTGAACCCGCCGTTCGAGCGCGCGTTCTCGGTCGAAACGACGCGCTGGGTCGGCCCGCGACGCGAGGCGAGCAAGAACAAGCGCAAGCCGTTGCCTTATCCCGAGCGGCCGGACGTGCGCAACGAGCTGGTGGGGCTCGGGCTGGGTGGCGGCGGGATGCGGGCCGCGGTGTTCAGCCTTGGCGTGACCCAGGCGATGGCGCGCAACGACTTCCTCGAGGACGTGGACTACATGGCCACGGTCTCCGGCGGAGGCTACCTCGGCACGTCGCTTCAGTCCCTGATGGCTGAGGACCTGCCTTACAAGGACCCGGGCCGCTTCGGCATGACGGCCCAGACGTTCCCGTTCGCATTCCCGCGCCCAGCCGACGCCAGCGGTGGGACCGCGACCTCCACGGGCCACGGCGTGCATGGCATCGAGAGCCCCGCCACCCGCTACGTGCGAGAGCACGCCCGTTTCCTCGGGAGATGGATCGGCCTCTTCGATGGCTACACGTGGCGGATGGTCGGGCAAGTGGCCGTGTCGATGGTGCTGTTGTGGGTGCTGCTCCTCGTGCCGCCGATGGCGCTCGCCGCCATCGGGGCGATGGCGTTCCGCGAGTGGTTCGAGGACCTGAGCGCGGAGTCACAGCGCGGCCTCGTGATTTCGCCGCTGGTCGTCGCGGCGGTTGCCTGGGCGGTGACGGTGTTCTCGCCCTCGTGGTGGCGTTCGTTCTGGCTGTGGTTGGGGCGCATCGTCGTGCTCGCGTCGGTGGTCGTCGCCGTGTTGGTGGTGCTGGCCGTGGTGAGCACGCCCTCGGACCGGACGTCGTTCAGCGACGCCGCGCGGACCGTCGCGGCGCTCTCGCCACTGATCCTGTTTGGCATCGCGGCGGTGGCCGTGCTCGGCTTCGAAGCCCTGAGGTCGGCCGCGGACAGGCCGTCCTCGCAGGAGCGGTGGAGCGCGACATCGCAGCGCACTGCGAGCTACTTCGCGCTACTCGCGGGGGCCATCACGGCGATCTTGGGCGTCGTGTTCCTCGTCTGGCTGATCGAGCACACGGCCTATGACTCCGACTTCACGCAGGAAGCGCGGACGTCCATCGCGGTGCTGCAGGTGGGCGGGCTGGCGATCACCTTTGCCTCCATCCAGCGGCTGGTATCGGGCATGGGAGACGCCGCCACAGGGCGCGTGCGGTCGCTCATCCCGAAGCTGGCGCTGCTGATCGGGGGCTACCTGGTGCTGGGGATCACGATCGGGTTGTGCTCCTGGGGGCTGTGGTGGCTTTGGACCCACGAGGAGACCGGCTGGATCACAGCGATCGGGCTCGTCAGCGCGACACTCTTCGTGCTGTTCGGAGTGTTCGGCGGCTGGGGCTTCCGCGCCCTGAACTGGCTCGCGCCCCATCGGCTCTATGCCGGGCTCATCGAGCAGAGCTGGATCATCGGCGCGAAGCCGGCGAAAGCCGACAGCAAGGGCGGGACTCGGTTGCGCCAGTGGTTCCGCGTCTGGACCCGGCCCGACCTGCAGCTCTCGTCCTTGCGCTCGATGGACGGGCGCAAGCTCACGGCGCCGTACCCGCTCATCTGCACCACCCTCAACATCCCGGGGACGCGTGACCCGCGCATGCCCGACCGCACATGCGAGTCGTTCGTGCTGGGCCCCCTGACCTCCGGGTCGGCGCTCACGCGCTGGTTGCCAACGGACCGCTACCGCCCCGCGGACCGGATGTCGCTGGCTGGGGCGGCGGCCATCTCGGGCGCGGCTGTGTCGCCCGGGTTGGGTTTCGGCACGAACCGGACACTGAGCGTTGTGCTCACGCTCTTCAACGTGCGGCTGGGCCAATGGCTGGAGAACCCACGGCGGTCCGGCCGCGGGCTCGTCCGCAGCTTCCTCAACTCGCGCCCCCTCGCCCTGTACTGGAAGGAGATGCTCGGCCTCGCACAGCACGACGACGGCCACGTGTACCTCTCGGACGGCGAGCACTTCGAGGGGCTGGGCCTGTACGAGCTGCTGCGGCGGCGGTGCAAGTACATCGTCGCCGTCGCGGCGGACATCGAGGGCACGAAGGAGATGCCGCTCAAGTTCGGAAAGCTCGGCGGGGCGCTGCGGCTGGCGCGCGTGGATTTCGGCGTCGAGGTCGAGTTCGCCTCGCTGGCCCCCTTGATGCGTGATGCGAAGGTGCCGGACTTCGTGGGCAGCTACTTCGCCGCCGGCGTCATCCGCTATCCCCACGCAGACGGCCACGGGCACATCGGGGACGGCGACACGGGCATCCTCATCGTGATCAAGAGCGGGATGGTGGAGAGCACGCTGCCGGCGGACATCCTCAACTACGTGCGGTCGACCAACAAGGGGTTCCCGAACTACCCGACTCCGGACCTGCAATACGACCAGCCCCAGTTCGAATCGCTCCGGCAGTTGGGCTACCTGGCGGGCGAGGCGATGTCCACGGCGGGCGGCGCGACCAACGAGCAGCTGCTGCGGGACGAGACGGTGTCGCAGCGCTTCGCACGGGTGCTTGCGGCGTACAACAGGCTTTGCGAGCCGGAGACCGCGGCGACGAGGGTGGAGGTGACGCCGCTGCCGGCGGTCTCCGTCGCCTCGGTGACGGGCCTGGGGAACGGGGCCTTGGAAGCCGAATCGGTTGAGCCCAGCGAGGTTCCGGGGACGACATAGGGCCGGTCCGGCTGCAGCGGCGCGCGGGAGCTGCCTGACCGCTTGCTTACGCGCGCGGCTCCGTGCCGATTCTTGGCAGCCTCCCGCGGCCAGAGGCGGCCGCAGCTACCCGGCGGTCGAGGTTACGCGATGAGCTTGCCGAAGAGGTCGTAGTCCGCCGCAGAGGTGATGCGGACGCGCACCTTCGAGCCGGGGTCGGCGTTGCCGGTGGCGAAGACGAGGCCGTCCACCTCTGGCGCTTCGCGGTAGGTGCGCCCGGCGATCACGGGGTCGCCATCCTCGTCCTCGCCCGTGCCCTCGACGAGCATGTCCAACTCGCGTCCGACGAAGCGCCTGGCCTGCTTCGACGCAATCTTGCGCTGCTGGCGCATGAAGCGGTCGCGGCGCTCGTGCTTCACCTCGTCCGGCACCTGGCCCGCCATCTCGAAGGCGCCGGTCCACTGCTGGCGCGAATAGGTGAAGCAGCCCGCGTGGTCGAAGCGGATGGCGCCGGCGAAGTCCAGCAGTTCCTGGAATTCAGCCTCGGTCTCACCGGGGAAGCCGGCGATGAACGACGTGCGCAGGACGACGTCCGGCATTGCCGCGCGCAGCTCCTCGACGAAGCCGTGGACCTTCGCGACGTTGCTGGGCCGCTTCATGCGTCGAAGGGTGGCCTCAGAGCCGTGCTGCAGGGGCACGTCCAGGTAGTGGGCCATGTTCGGCAGCTCCGCCATCGTGGCGATGAGCTCGGGCGAGACACGACTGGGGTAGGCGTACATCAGCCGCAGCCACACGTCCGGACCGACGGTCTCGCTCAACATGCGCAGGAGTCCGGGGAGGCCGCTGGCTACCGGCAGGCCCATGTCCTCGCCCCAGGCGGTTGTGTCCTGGCCGACGAGCACGAGCTCTTTCGCGCCCGCCGCCACGAGACGTTGCGCTTCTTTCACGAGGAAGCCGGCCGGCGCCGATCGCAGCCCGCCCTTGATCTTCGGGATGACGCAGAACGTGCAGGGCGCGTCGCAGCCATCGCTGATCTTGAGGTAGGCGCTGGGGCCGGTGACCTTCGCGTTCTCGGGGATGTCGTAGACCGCCTCCACGTCGACGCTGAGGAGCCTGGCCACATCGCCCCACTTGCCCACGCCAAAGATGTGGTCGACCTCAGGGATTTCGCTCGCGACCTGGGTGCCGTAGAGCTGGGTCATGCACCCGGCGACGATGAGGGTCTGGCCGTCGCGTTTGCCCCCGGCGAGGGCCCGGACGGCCTCCATCGACTGCTCCTGGCTCTGCTCGATGAAGCCGCAGGTGTTCACGATGATGGCGTCGGCGTCGCCCGGCTGGAGGACGGGGAGGAGCTCGCCGCCGGTGAGGATTCGCTCCAGGTGCTCGCTGTCGACGTCGTTCTTGGGGCAGCCGAGGGTGACGAGGTGGTAGGTCTTCGGGACGGCCATTACGGCCCCTCGCTCACCGCGATGATGGCCTGGTCGCCGGTCACGATCTCGGCGCCGGCGATGGGCTGCTGGTCGAACACGGTGCCCTTCGCGGCCGCGTTCGATTGCCGCGTCACGCTGATCGCGGTGTCGGAGAAGCCGGCCGCGATGATCGCGGCGCGGGCCGCCGCCTCGGTCAGGCCAACGACACTGGGCATGACACCGGGCGTCACCTCTGAGCTGCCGGGCGTTGTGGTCTCGCCGCCGGCGCCCGTGACGGTGGTCGTGGCCGTGTTGGTGGCGAGGGTGCCCAGCGCGCCACCGTTGTCGTCTCCCAGCCGCGAGATGGCGAGGGCGAGCAGGATGACGGCCGCAATCGCGGCCACGGCGACGATGAGCACGGTCATGGAACGTGCCTGCGCCGCCGGGTCTGTCTTCAGGCGGCGCGCCGGCGCGGGAATGCCGATGTCCACGCCGATCATAGGCTCCCAGGCAGGGTCCGTCGGCCGTTGTTGGGGGCGTGGCGCCGGGCGCGGTGGTGCGGCCTGTTGCCGTGGCTGTTGCTGCTGTTGCTGCTGTTGGTGCTGTTGCGACGGGCGGCGCCAGCTCGGCCGTCCTGCCCCCACTGTCGCCGGCTGCTGGGACTGCCGCTGCTGGCCGCCTTGCTGCGGCATGGTGCCATCGCCAGTCGCGTAGTAGGGGGAGGGCTCCTCGTCCCGCGGGAAGAGGGCGAGGGTTTCGCGCGGGTCGAGCCCCAGGTACTGCGAATACGAGCGCAGGAATCCGCGGGCATAGACCGGCGCGGGGATGACCTCGAAGTGCTCCCCCTCGAGAGCCTGGAGGTACCGCCGGGAAATGCGTGTGTCGCGTTCAGCGTCTTCGATTGTGAGACCGCGAGCTTCGCGCGCGCGGGTCAGCAGCGAGCCGAGTTCACCCATATCTACCTCAGGGGTGCCAGTGAACGTAACACGCTGATTGGCGATGGGCGAGAGCAGGGTGAGGTTCCGGATAGCCTCCGGCGGGGCCGTTGGCCGTCCGCTGTCAGCCAGCGACTCGACAGCCCGGCTACAAAGGCGAGGCCGGTGGCGATGGCCGGGACCGATCGGCGTTCAGAGGCTCCAGCCGGAGAAGAGCACGCCGATGCTGGACACGATGACCAGGGCGAGCAGGCCCGCGCCGGCGAGCTTGAGCACGAACACCTGCTCCCGTCTGAAGCCCGCGCCTGCCTCGATGAGGTTCGCGTTCTCGCCCGAGTCCCGCAGGTGGTCGCGGGCGGCGGCGGCCTGGCTCGCCGGGACGTGGATGGCCCAGTTGCTCCGCGCCCATGCGGTGGGGTAGGCCTGGGGCATTGGCTGGTAGCCGTTCACGTGCGTACGGATGCCCTTCGCCTCGAGCGCGCCCGCGACGATGGCCGCCTGGCCCTCGCCGTCTCCCAGCCAGATCTGCTCCCACGGCTCGGGCCGGGGCTCGTGCCGGCGCCCACGGGGGCGGCTGTGGGTCCGCGCGGCTTGCTTGCGGGATGGCGGTTCGTTCACGACCGGATCGTACGTCTCGCCCCGGATCCGTCCAACAGGACTAAGGACTCAGGATCGAGGCCTCCGCTCCCGGTGTAGAATCCGCGCAAGGAGTATGACCATGAGCGATAACGGAGCCGCCCCCGGCAACGGGCGGGCCACGTTCCACGCAGTCTCACGGCCGGAGGAGCGGGCGGCCGCGGTCGAACGCCAGCGCGCGCACCCGTACCGGTTCCCCCGCGACCCGCGCCAGCTCGGCGGCAGGTTCACAGTGGACGAGAACCGGGCGCGGCTGCTGCGCTACTTCTACTTCGAGCGCCGCCTCGCCCAGGCCCTCGGCTCGTGGACGCTCGCCATCCCCGAGTTCGAGGTCTCGATCGAGACGGGGCGGCACATCTTCTACCACGCGGACGCGGCGAGGACGCTCCGCGAACGGTTGAGCGAGCAGGAGTTGACGCTCGCGAAGGTCGACGCCTTCCGCGACACCGAGATCGACGGCCCCTTCGACGAACTGCTGCTGGCGGAGGACACGCCGGAGCTGCTCGTGGGCGCCCACCAGGTGCTGGGCCAGGCGCTCTCGACGGCGTACCGCCACCACATCGACCTCACCGACCCGGTCACGGACGCGCCCCCATCCGGGCCCTGCAGCGAATCCTCGTGGACTACGAGCCGATGCTGGCGTGGGCCGACGGCGCGGTCGCGGCGTACATCGAAGGAGGCATCGAGGAGACGAGGCTGGCGGGCTGGCGCTGGCACCTGCAGCGCGTGCTTGGCAGCATCGGCGGCGTGAGCGGCGCCGATCCGCGCACTGTGGAGCCGGCGGAGCTCCGCCGCCACACCGGCACGTACGAGCGGGCCACCTATCCGGCGCGGGACGGCCGCTTCATCGTGTTCGACAACACCGGCGACTACGACAAAGCGGACGGCACGCCCCGCTTCACGCCGAGCACGTACGAATCGTTCCGCCTCGCATTCTTGCGGACGCAGCGGGACGAGGTGGACGCGATCGAGGCCTTCGGCACGCTCATCTGGGACATCCGCTTCACGGACTTCGACGCCGAGTACAACCTCGCGCGCATCACCTGGGACGAGTCGCGGCATACGGAGATCGGGCACCGCGCCCTTGCCGCCGCCGGCTACGACCCGTGGGAGCTGCCCAATCGCCTTGCGCCCTCGCTCTGCCGGGGCGACATCGAGCCCGAGTATTCGATGGCCCAGATCAACCTCTTCGGCGAGGTCGGGATCATGAAGACCATTGGCGGACTGATTGACCGTGCCCGTGAGCGGGACGACTCGCTGGTCGCGCACATCGCCGATTTCATCCGCGCCGACGAGCGCACGCACGTGAAGAAAGGTCAGACGATTCTCCGCGCGATGACCGACCTGAGCATGCAAGACCTGGAGCTCAAGACGCGCGAGATGTTCACCGAGTGCCTCGTCGGCCTCGGCGCAATCATCGACGAGGGCCAGGGCCTGCAGGTACTCACCCGCGAGGAAATCGAACGCCTCGTCGGGGAATAGGGCAGCGCACCGTCGGAGCCGCGACCGCAAGGGAGCGGTGCGATTTTCGCAGGCAGCCAGCCGCGCAGGTCAGATCAGGACGTGCCTTCGATCATGATGTGCTCCTGCACGATCCCGCTGAAGCGCCTCGGCACCGGCACAGCCGCGACCGTCAGGGAGCGTCACGACCCTCGCGAACGCCTGCTCGCTTGACCGTAGGAATGGCCGCTCACGAGCGGACCCACACGCCCGCATCGATCATCAGGTTCTCCTGCACGATCACGCTGAACCGCGTCGAGACATCGAACAGGTTCTTCTCGTCCTCGAGCACCACCTTGATCTGCGGCGAGCGGGCGGATGCGCGCATGTCCTCGGGGGTCGCGAACCAGGTCTCCGCGAACCCGTCGTAGGCCGGCTCGAACCCGGAACCGGAGAGGTCGGGCGCGATGTTGATGACGTAGCGGGCGATGCCCGGGACGCTCCGCGCCAGGTTGGCGTGGGTGGTCGTCCAGTAGCGCGCGAAGTCCTCGCGAGACATGCCGGGCTTGCGCTTGGCGCCGAAGATCATCTTGTACATGTCGCAGTCCTCAGTGGTTGTCGGTGCCTTGGGTCCTATCCGGGAGGTCCCATTGCCGGAGGGCCACCAAGGCCCCGGGGGTCTATCTCTCGGGGTCGCGCCTCGCCGCGGCGGGCGTCGGGGTAGTCGAGTCGTTCCGGGAGGCGCGGCCGCAAGATGCCCAGCCTCCGCAAGATGGAGTCAACGACCCGGACGGGCGCCGTCCACAGCGTCCGCATGACAGCTACGAGACCGCGCTCTCGATCATCGGCAGGTGCATGCCGATGTGACCGATGAGGACGTTCTGGGCGACGGCCTCGGCGGTCATGGTTTGGTCGCCCGCGGGAGTCGCGAACGTGATGGTGTTCTGGAGCTGTTCGTCGCTGAGGCCCCGGAGCATCTGAGCGGCCTGTGCGCCGTTTGTGCGCGCGAGCTGCAGGGTCTCGTCGCGCGTGACGTTTGCGGCGCGCTGAGCGTGCTCGGCGTTCATGGTGTCGAGCGCCTGAGCCGTGATCGGGGGCATGCTCGCCCCGGACGCCACGCCGCCGATGAGCTGGGCCAGCACGGCGTGGTCCTCGGCCACGTGGTGGGCTGTGACGCCCGCGGTCCAGCCCGTTTCGGCGCACGGCTTCGACCACTGCTCGGGGCTCAAGCCCTCCAACTTGCGGACAAAGTCCGCGTTCGCCGCTTCGAACCGGGTTGCCAGGTCTGCGCCCTTCGATGCCATGTGTCACCTCCTGAGGGAGAGCATGGTAGCTCAGTCCTCAGTCCTCAGTCCTCAGTCCTCAGTCCTCAGTCCTAATATCCGCCTTGTCGTTCGAAGATGGCCCGCGGGTTCACGACCATCATCTGCTGGATCTGCTCCTCGGTGACGCCCTTCGCGCGGAGGGCGGGTAGGATGTCGTCGCTGATGTGCCGGAAGTGCCAGTCGGGCATGCGCTCTTTGCGCAGCTCGGGTGGGATCGTGTCCATCCACACGTTCGTGTCGTGCGAGAGCACCATGCGGTCCGCGTGGCCCCGGCGGCAGAGCTCGGCGACGGTCTCGACGCGCTGCTCAGTCGTCAGCAGCATGCCTGTCCCGAAGCGGTCCATCCCGATGTAGCTGCCCCGGCCGATGATCTTCTCCAGGTACTCGATGTCGGCCGTGTCGCCCGAGTGGCCGATGACGACGCGGCTCAGGTCCACGCCCTCGCTCTCGAACACGTCTTGCTGGCGAAGGCCACACTCGGTGGGGACGTAGTGATGGGTGCTGATGGGCACGCCCGTGCGGCGGTGGGCGCGTGCCCCGGCCCGCAACATCCGCTCGTTCAGGTCGTCGACCTCCGGCTCCGTCGCCATCTTGATGATGCCCGCGCGCACGCTCGTCCCCTGCATGCCCTCCTCGATGTCGCGCACGAAAAGGTCGGCGATGGGGTCGATGTTGCGTCGGTCGAAGTAGCGCGGCGGGTTCCGCCAAACGCCGGTGGCCATGACGATGTTCAGGTCCACCTGCTGCGCGACCTCGGCCACCGCCGGCACGTCGCGCCCGAGGTCCACGGTGGTCAGGTCGACGATGGTGTCGACTCCGGCGGATTTCAGGTCGCGGAACGTGTCGACCGCTCGCTGGACCTGGGCCTTCGCGTCCCAGAGGTGAGGCCACGCCTCGAACACGCCAGGCGAGCGTGTGAACACGTGCTCGTGCATGAGCGTGAACCCGAGCTGACTGGTGTCCACCGTGCCCTTCGCGGTATTGATCGTGGTCATGTGCACCTCCTGCGGGGGCGGATTCTACGCGCTCTCACGCGACCGGACGCAGCCCGCCCGTTACGCTGGATGCGTGAGCAGCGAGCAGAAACAATACGCCGCCGCGGGCGTGGACATCGCGGCACGGAGCGCGTTCGCGAAGGGGTTGCCGGGCATCCTGGCGCAGGCGCGCCGCCCTGAGGTGCTGAGCGACGCCGGGCCGTTCAGCGGGCTGTTCCGCCTCGGCGAGAAGTACCGGGACCCGGTGCTCGCCGCCAGCGCGGACGGCATCGGCACGAAGGTGAAGGTGCAGCTCGCTGCAAATCGTCTCGACCTCTGCGGCGCGGACATCCTCGGGCACAGCGTGAACGACGTGCTCGCCTGCGGTGCCGAGCCCATCTTCTTCCTCGACTACATCGCGGGGAACGGGCTCACCAACGACCAGAAGACGACGCTCGTGGAGGGAGTCGCGCGCGCCTGTGCCGATGCGGGCTGCGCGCTGCTCGGCGGCGAGACGGCGGACATGCCCGACGTGTACGCGCCCGGCGACTTCGACCTCGCGGGGTTCATCGTGGGCGTGGTCGAGCGTGACCGCATCATCGACGGCTCGAAGATCGCCGCGGGCGACGTGCTCATCGGCATCCCGAGCGCGGGGCTGCACACCAACGGCTTCTCGCTCGCGCGCAAGGTGCTCGGCATCTGCGACGGCGAGCCCGAGGACGAGACGCGGCGCCGCCTGGAGGAGCGCCCGGTGGTGCTGAGCGGCCAGACCGTCGGTGAGGCCCTGCTGGCCACCCACGTGCCCTATCACCGTGAGATTCTCCCCATCGTCGACCGCGTCCACGGGATGGCCCACATCACCGGCGGCGGCTACGTCGAGAACGTGCCACGCATCCTGCCCGAGGGCGTGACCGCGCGCTTCGACACACGGAGCTGGCCGGTACTCCCGGTGTTCCAGCTCATCCAGCAGCGCGGCGAGGTCTCCCCCGAGGAGATGTACGAGGTCTTCAACATGGGCATCGGCATGGTCCTGATGGTCGCGCCCGGCGACGCGGACGAGGTTCAGGCGTCGATCGCAGGCTCGCTCCGGGTTGGGGAGATCGTCCCGTGGACCGGGCGGCCCGTGGAGTTGCGCGGCCTGTAGACGGCTGCGCCATCCCATTGCGGAGCGGAGTACGATGCCTCAAAAGGAGGCGCCTCATGACGCTCGCCACACTCGACTCCCCCATTCGCACGCTCTTCGAGCGGCTGGAGCCACTCGCGGCCAGCCCCGCCCCTGACATGCCCGCCATCGCGGGACTCCTTACCGAGGTGGCGAAGGACCAGGAGTACTTCGCGCACCATATTGACCGCGTGCGCGACAAGAGCGGCGGCAAGCCCATCCACATCCCCGATCGCGGGCCACGCCTCATGATCGTGCACCGCTTGAGCGGGGAGATGGGCGCCGTCCATTCGCACAAAGTGTGGGTGGCGATCGCGCCGCTCGCGGGGGTCGAGACGCACCGGCTCTACGAAGTGGCGAAGAAGTCGGCCGATGGCCACGCGACGCTGAGGCTCGCTGAGGAGCGGCACGTCGGCGTAGGCGAGTCGGTCACGCTCGTACCACCGCAGGACGTCCATGCGCACGGCCACGTGGAGGGCATTGGCGAGGCGGCGTACCTGCTGATCCTCAGTGGCGACAACCAGGTGTCCTACGAGCGCGAGCAGTATGAGCCCAAAGACGGGACCTGGCGCGCGCTCAAGCCCGGCGACGGGGGCGACTGGCTCGCAAAGTAGTGCGTCCACTGGCCGCTGGGGCTTACATTCGGGGTATGGACGACAAGACCCGTGGCCACTCCCGCTGGTTGCCCCAGGACGTGCCGCCGGAGGGCCAGCGCGCGGCCCTGCACCGGCTCGCGGCCGCCATCCGGCGCATCAACGCCGCGATGATGGAGACGGAAGCGCCGCAGGACGAGATCGAGTCGGCGACGGAGGCGGCGGAACGATTCGCGGAACGCCTGGAGGCCGGTCCCCGTCACCGTGCCCTCTGGGGCTTCGCGGAGAGCTCGAACGCCGGTGACACGCGCGCATTTTTCGACAACAGCCCCATCTTCGGCCTCGCGAACCCCACGGCTCCGCCCCTCGCTGTGACGATGGACGGCGCGCGCGCGATTGCGACGGTCTCGTTCGGGGTGGCGTACGAAGGGCCGCCCGGGCACGTCCACGGGGGGTGGGTGGCCGCCTCGTTCGACGAAGTGCTGGGGATGGTGCAGTCCGCCTCCGGCAATCCGGGGATGACGGGGACGCTCACCGTGAAGTACCGGCGGCCAACACCGCTCTATCGCGAGGTCCGCTTCGAAGGCCAGCTCGACCGGGTCGATGGCCGCAAGATCTTCACGACCGGCACGCTCTGGGATGGCGAGACGCTCTGCGCGGAGGCGGAAGCGGTCTTCATCTCCGTCGACTTCGAGCGGATGCGCGCGATGGCGGAGGGCGCCGCCGGTGGTGAGCGGTGAACGCCGAGGCGGCGAACGCCGAGGCCGAAGTGCGCGAGCGCCTGCGAGGTGCGGTGGCCCGTGTGCTCGATGTGTTCGTGGCCCACGAAGGAACGCTGGAGGAACTGAATGCGTGGGCGGACATCGCCGAGGAATACGCGGCGCGGATCGAGAAGCTCCCGCCCGAGAGCGTCTTCTGGGGATTCGCGACGCGGGGAGTGATGTCCGTCACGGGCCTGCCGGGGATGGTGGAGGCGCGGCCGCAGATGGCGGACACGGGCGACCGCGCGGAGGCGCTGGTCACATACGGCCCGGAGCACGAGGGGCACCCCGGTTGGGTGCACGGAGGGGTGCTTGCCGCCACCTTCGACGAGCTCTTTGGGCTGTTCCAGACGTTCTCGCTGCCGCGCGTCGTCACCGCCGAGCTGACGGTGCGCTTCCTCTCGCCCGTGCCGGTCGGCGAGACGGTGCGGTTCGAGGCCGAGATCGCCGAGCGCGAGGGGCGCAAGATGCGGGTGAGAGGCACGGGAAGCGTAGACGGCGCGACTTGCGTGGCGTCCGAGGCGCTGTTTGTGGTGACCCGTGACCCCGGCGGTGCGTAATGGCGCGCTGGTGGCCCTTTGCGCGCGAACGGGTCCGGGTGGACCTCGAGCCGGCGCAACTCGTGATCATCCACTTCCTCCTTCGCTACAAGGCCGCGCCGGAGGGCAAGCTCCACGAAGAAGTGTTGGCGACGAACGGGCTCGACCGTGGGGCGTTCCTCCTCTCCCTCGGCGACCTCGCCTCCAAGGGGGTCGTCGACCCGCGGTTCCAGCCGGACGACGGCGAGACGTGGTTTGTGCTCACGAAGCTGGGCAAGCGCCTGCGCGGCAAGATCCCGCGCGAGTCGCGCAGCGGCCTCGCGATTTACCTCTGATCGTCGTCCGCGTCGTCGCCGGCATCGTCGATTTCGTCCTCGGCATCGTCTGCGAGCTCGCGCAAGCGATCACGGGCCGCGTCGACGCTTTCGTCATCGTTGTTCGCCAGGCCCTCGCGCAGGTCCCCGCAAACGTCGGTCAGTTCGTTGCCCAGGTCCTCGTCTTCAGCGCTCTCGCTGAGCTGGCTGCAGTTGTCGTTCCACTCGTCGCGGACGTTGTCGTCGATCTCGGACAGGTCGGTGTCATCGAGCTGCTCGTCGATGTTGTCGGCGAGATCGTTCGATGCATCGCGGATCGAATCGGCCGCGTCTTCGATCTCCCCGCGCACGTCGTCGATGGTGGCGTCGGTGTCGTTGTCGTCGTTGTCATCGCACGCTGCGAGCCCAAGCCCGAAGGCGAGCACAGCCGGTGCGAGCAGTAGGCGAAGCTTCATCAGAACCTCCCGCGTGAAAACGCATCTGCTTTCGACGGTAAGCAGGGAGGTGCCGCAAACGAGCTACAGCGCGCGTTGCTCACTGACGCGCGGCTTACACGGGCTCACTCGACGAGGTCGCGCAACTCTTCCGCAATGCGCCGGAGGTTGTCTCCATCAAGGTTGCGGATGGCGTCGGCCGCCTGCTCGCAGAGGTCCGCCGCTTCATCCGCGACGTCGTCGGGAACGGTGTCGGCGATGTCATCGCAGCGGGCGAGGAGATCGTCTGCGCGCTCGTTGCTGCCCTCTTCGACATTCTCAGCAGCGTCGTCGAACTCTTCGGCAAGGCCCTCGCTGGCGTCATCGACGTCACCGCTGGCGGTCTCTCGGCCGCCTTCGACCTCGCTCTCGAGCGTGCCGTCGTCGTCGTCGTCGTCGCAGGCTGCAAGGCCCATGCCGAACAGGAGCACGGCGGGCACGAGCAGCAGTCGCAGCTTCTTCATGGTTGCCTCCGGGGAACGAGGTGTTCCTCCGAAGGTAGGCAGCGGAGGGCAGCAAATGCGCTAAGGCGGCTTACGCATGGCTGTCGTACGAGTAACGGATCGCCCCCGCCGGGGAGGTGCTACTCGTGGATCCAGGGGTCGCTGTCGCGCTCCCAGCCGAGGATCTCTTCGGGCTTGAAGAAGAGAGCGGTCTCGCGCTGTCCGCTCTCGACGCTGTCACTCGCGTGAACGAGGTTCTTGCCACGTTCGAGGGCGAAGTCTCCGCGGATGCTGCCGGGGGTCGCTTCCGCCGGATTCGTGGAACCGACCGTGCCGCGGACGGCCTGGATGGCGCTGGGGCCATCGAACACCATGGCGAGCACGGGTGCGCTGGTGATGTACTCAACGAGGCTTGCGAAAAAGGGCTTGCCTTCGTGCTCGGCGTAGTGCCGCTTCGCGAGCGCCTCGTCGATGCGCATGAGCTTCATGCCCACGATCTTGAGGCCCCTCTGCTCGAGGCGGCGGACAATCTCGCCTGCGAGCCCGCGCTGCATCGCGTCGGGCTTGGCCAGGACCAGGGTTCGTTCACGTTCTGCCATGGATGTCCTCCAGTTGCATGTTCGGAGCCCGGGCTAGCCGCGCCGGGTGCGAGACTTCGGCCGCGTGGGCCGGGTGATATGGGGTTCGCGGAGGTAGATCGCGTCAACACCGCCGTGCGAGCCGTCGGCGAGGAGCGACAGCCCGATCTCGAGCGCCGCACGGCAGCGCGCCTCCGGGGAGACGTCCGTGCCTCCGAATGCTCCCGCGCCCTCGCCGAAGAGGATGCCGGTGAGAGCGGGCTCGGGCACGGCCGTGTGCGTCCCCGTAAGCCTCCCGTCCGCAAATGACTGGACGGCCCACTCGGCACGGCCCGCGGGATGGATGGCTGTCCCGGCACCTTGCCCGGCGGCATGCGCGACCGCCTCGAGCGTGCCCACTCCCGCCAGCGGCACGCGCCTCGCGAGTGCCAGCCCTTCGGCCGTCGCGATGCCCACGCGCAGGCCCGCGTAGCTGCCCGGCCCCCGGACCACGACGATGCCATCCAGCACGCGATCGCCACCAGTCGTCTCGTCGATGGCGCCAAGGAGCAGGCGAGAGTGGTCCTGGTTGGAGTCCCGCTGCAGCGAACGCACCGCACGGCCATCCACGGCCAGCGCGAGAGCGAAGGCGGGAGAGGCGGTGTCGATGCAGAGGACGGTGTGCCCGGAGGCCGGGTGCCCGGGCACCGGGTTCACGCAGCCTGGACCGAGCGGAGCAGCTCTTCGCCGCGCGGCCCGCGTGGGAGGAAGCGCAAGCGCCGCTCGCGATCGATGTCACCATAGCGCAGTTCGATGACGAGGCCGTCGCCGGGGATGAGCTCGGCGCCACGCTCGGGCCATTCGATCACCAGCACGCCGCGCTCCGCGTAATCCCAGAGGCCGAGGTCGTCGAGCTCTTCCACATCCTCCATGCGATAGAGGTCAACGTGATAGAGAGTCTCGCGGCCGTTGTACTCGTTCATCAGCACGAACGAGGGGCTGTTCACGGGGCCGGCGCAGTCCATCCCCCGGCCGATGCCCTGCGTGAGGCAGGTCTTTCCCGTGCCCAGGTCGCCGCTGAGGAGGACGATATCGCCTTTCTTCAGGACACGGCCGAGGCGCTCGCCCACGCCCCGGGTCTCCTCCTCGCCCTTCGTCGCCAGTTCGTAGTCGTGCTCTTCGGCCATCGAGGCAAGTATAGGCAGGGTGCCCGTTACGCCATACGCGACGTGATAGGCTGCGGCCGTGCGGGTCGCGCTGCTTTCCGACATCCATGCGAACAGGACGGCGCTGGAGGCGATCCTCGAGCACGCCGCCGCCGGCGGCTACGACGCCCTCTGGGTGGCGGGCGATGTCGTCGGCTACGGCCCCGACCCCAATGCGGTCGTCGAGCGGCTGGGCGAGGAAGGCGCGCTCTGCGTCATGGGCAACCATGACGCCGCGACCCTCGGCCGTCTCCCGCTCGAGCAGTTCAACGAACTCGCCGCGGCGGCCGTGCGCTGGACCCAGGACCACACATCGGAGGGGACGCGGACGTACCTCGCCGGGCTGCCGGAGGTCCGGCAGGAGGGTGAGTTCACGATCGTGCACGGGACGCTGCGCCAGCCGCTCTGGGAGTACATGTCGACGCGGGAGGCGGCGGAGGCGCACCTGAAGCTGCAGCGGACGCCGTTCAGCGTCGTGGGGCATACGCATCACCAGTTGATCGCGTCGCTCGATGGGAAGCGGCTCCTCTCCCGCACGCCCGAGGAGGACGAGATCTGTCCCCTGGGGGAAGGGCCGTCCGTCGTGAACCCGGGCGGCGCCGGGCAGCCCCGCGATCTGGACCCGCGCGTCGGCTACGCCTTGCTCGACCTGGAGGCGCTCAGCGTGCAATTCCTGAAGGTGCCCTACGATATCGCCGCGACCCAGCGGCGGATGCGTGAGGCGGGCCTGCCCGAACTGCTCGCGGCACGGCTGGCGGTTGGCCGCTGAAGGAGGAACCCGTGCCCGAAACCATAACCGTCGCCGTGGGATTCAAGGTTGCGCCCGATGTGATTGCGGCGATCGAGGCCGTCGATCCGCGCATCCGCACGGTCCAGATCCCCGACCTCGTGCAGACCATGCGCTTCCGGCCGGACGACAAAGGCCTGGGGGCGGAAGACGTGGCACGCATCAAGGGTGAGCTCGCGGGGGCCGACATCCTCTTTGGGCACAATACCGTGGCGAACGAGTTCCTGGAGGCAGCCCCGAACCTGAAGTGGTTCCAGGTGATCAACGCAGGCGTCGAGCGGCTGGCGGCGGAGGGCATGCTGAGCCGTGGGTTCGCCGTGACCAACGCGAGCGGGCTCGCGGCCATCCCCATCGCCGAGTACGTCATGTGCATGATGCTCATGCTCACGAAGGACATCCATAAGTCCGTGCGGGCGCAGGCCAACCGCTCCTGGGACTGGGGGTTCACCGGCGACCTCACGGGCCAGACCTGCGGGATCGTCGGCATGGGCGCAATCGGCCGGGAGACAGCGCGGCTAGCGAGCGCCTTTCGCATGCGCGTGCTCGCCACAAGGCGGACGGTCGAGGGCGTGACGAGGGACGAGTACTGCGACGAGGTCCTTCCCTACTCGCAGCTCGACCGGTTGTTGACGGAGAGCGACTTCCTCGTGCTGTGCGTGCCGCTGACGCCGGAGACGCGTCACATGATCGGCGCCACCGAGCTCGGAAAGATGAAGCCCACGAGCGCAATCATCAACATCGCGCGCGGCTCGGTGATCGACCAGGAGGCGCTCATCAAGGCGCTCAAGGACGGCGCCATCGGCGCGGCGGCGCTCGACGTGACCGACCCGGAACCGTTGCCGCCGGAGAGCGAGCTCTGGGGCCTGGAGAACGTGATCATCACGCCTCACATCAGTGGCGCGGTGAAGGGCTATGGCCACCGGGCGGCTGAGATCTTCCTCGCGAATCTCCAGCGCTGGGTGCGCGACGAGCCGTTGCAACAACTGGTGAACGCCGAGCGCGGATACTGAACGCGGCGTGTCCGATGGGGAAAGGTCAGACGGTATTTCGTTTGACCGAAAGCATTCGCCTTCGTAGGTTATTTCACAATCGGATGACACCGACCGTGGGAGCCGCCACAACCAAGGAGCCAACGACAGCAATGCCAAGAGTGACTCTAGAGAAGAACCCGGTCTCGGCGGGCCTGGGCGCCCGCATAAAGTCGGCCCGTCGCGATGCCGGCCTGAGCCAGGGCCAACTCGCCGACCAGCTTTCGACGACACAAAGCGCGATTAGCCTCTACGAGGCGGGCCAGCGGTCTGTGGGCATCGACATGATGTTGAGCGTCGCCCGCATCCTCAACCGCCCGCTGCACTACTTCCTCGGCGAAGAGGGAGACATGCTCTACGTGAAGGACAGCGACATCGCCGCCCTAATCACGGAGCTGGAGAAGCACCCCGAAGATCTTCCCGAGTTGATCGCCTACTGGAACTACCTGCGCTGGCGCCGCGCCGGCACCAACGGACGCCACTAGGCAAGAGGCGTCAGGCACGAGGCATCAGGAGGGGCCGGCCGCAAGGTCGGCTCCTTTTCTGTGTGCCGCTGCCGCCCAGGCCTGTTGCCAGATGCCTCTTGCCTTGCTGCCTGTTGCCTGATGCCCGTTGCCTCATGCCTAATGCCTTCATGCGCCGAATGTGCGATGTGACCGACGCCCGCCGGATGTTGAACTGCGGGCCGCTTGCGATTGTGACGACCGTCTGGCGAGGGATGGCGAACGCCGCCCCCATCGCCTGGACCACGCCGCTCTCGATGGCGCCGCCGCTCGTGGGCTGCGTCATCCACCCGCACCGCCACACGGCGGACATGATCCGCTTCAGCGAGGAGTTCGCCATCAACGTCGCGGGACCGCGGTTGCTCAAGCAGGCAGCCTTCCTCGGCAGCCAGGGCGGGCTGAACAACAACAAGATCGAGTCGAGTGGCATGGAGACGTTCGGCGGCCAGCGCATCGAGGCTCCCCTGCTCGAGGGCGGACTGGCGTGGATCGAGTGCGGCCTGCGCGACGTGATCGCGGTCGGCGACCACACGCTCTTCGTCGGCGAGGTGTTGCGCGTGCAGGCGCTGGACGAGGCCTATGCGGGCAACTGGTTGCTCGAAAGCCCCGACTTCAGCCCCCTGACCTACATCGGCGGGACGAGCTACGCCGTCGTCGGCAGCCCCCTCGAGGCCGCCTTCGAGGTCGACATCTCCGGCAAGCTCATCGTGGAGACGTCCGAGGAGCGAGAGGAACGCGAGGAGCGAGAGGCCCAGGAACGAGAGTTGCGGGAGGCCGAGGGCGACGAGGGCTTCGAGGAGATGCAGGAACGGTAGGTACCGGCTCTGGGCGAGGGTCGGCCCAAGTGATAGCCGCGACACGTGGGCAGGGCTGGCTGCTGCCAGCCCCTACTCTCGATGTTCGTCGTTGCGCTCTGACGGATCGTTAGAATCGGGTGGTGGGGTACGACTTCAACTTCTCGGCGCGACGCCACCGCCAATCGGTCAGGCGCACAGACCATGATTATGCCTGGCGGTGCACGTACTTTGTCACGATCGTGACCGACTGCCGGTTCTGCTGGTTCGGCGACGTGGTGAACGCGACGGTCGAATTGAACATTCTCGGGAAGGCTGTTCTCGCAGAGTGGCTGAGAGGGCCGGAAGTTCGGCCGGGAGTCGAACTGGGAGAGTTCGTGATCATGCCGAACCACCTCCACGGCATCGTGACGATGCCGGGCGAGAGTAGGGGCTGGCAGCAGCCCTGGAGGACCGCATCGGCCGCAAGCTTGTCTCGAGGTCGCTGGGCGCACTGGTCCGTGGGTTCAAGGCCGCCGCAACGGGGCGCGTGAACACGATTCGGCAAGTCGAAGGGCAGGCCGAGCTCTGGCAGCGGAACTACCACGAACACATCGTCCGCAACCCCGCCGACCTCGAACGCATCGAGCGTTACATCCGGGCCAACCCCGCCCGCTGGGTGTTCGACCCGGAGAACGTGGAGGGCCGCCCGGACGACTTCGAGCGATCGTTCTGGAGTTCCCTCGACGAGTGACCAACTACGACTGGAGCGTCATAGGCGCCTCCCTGGTCCGTGCCCGCTTCACCCAATCTCGTCGAGTGCCGCGGTCAGCATCTTCTCGATCTGGCTCCAGGAGAACCATGGTTCGGAGTCGTTGAAGGCCATCCAGCCGTGGTAGATGACGCCCAGCTCGAACAGCCAGAGGGCGCGGAAGTAGCTCATGTTCGTGAGCTGGCGGCCGGCGGCGGCGCCATACATCTGCGCAAAGGGCATGGCTTCGGCGGGACCCCAGGGCGCGCCCTTCAGATGTGAGAGCGCGAGGAGCTGGCCGATGTCGGAGCGCGGGTCGCTGATGCGCGCCTGCTCCCAGTCGACGATGCCGACCACTTCGCCGCGGCGGAAGAGGTAGTTGAAGATGTTGATGTCACCCTGGCAGAGCCCGATCGCCCCGTCTCTGGGGACGTTCGAGAGAAGCGCCTCGAGGGCACGGCAGAGGAGCGAGTCCGTATCGCAGCCGAAGGCAGGCATGCGCGCCGCCACGGCGTTGAGCTCGCCACGGATGCCTACGGCGGCCGATGCGGGGACGCCGAGAACCTCGCCCAGCCCGAGCGCCCGCCAGTCGACGCTATGGACGGCCGCGACCGCCAGCGTGAACGCGCCGAAGTCGCCTTCGGGGCCGGCGAGGCCCATGTGCGGGGCGTCGATCCACTCCATGGCGATGAATGGGGCGCCCAGCGCCGCAACGTCCGGCTCGGATGCGATGAATCGCGGCACGGGGAGGTCCGAGGCGTTCAGGCAGCGGATGACTTGGCCTTCGCGGAGCACGTCGTAGGGCTCGAAGATGCCGCGCGTACGTTGCAGGCGCAGGGCGATCGCCGCGAAGGGGGCACCCTCCAGCTCAACACAACACGTAATATTCGAGACGCCGCCGTCCGCAGCGGTAATGGAACGCACGGACGCTGCTTCAAAGCGCGGGACGCCCCGGAGCCAGGCCTGGACGGCGTCCGAGCGGGGGAGGGCGGCGGTGAGCGTCATGGAAGCGGCATCGTACCCCGCGAGCAGGAATCCGCCCAGACAGGGTGTGATCACCTTCGGCCCAACCGGCGTACAACTTGAACAGTGAGCGATTACCGCCTCGCGGAAGATGCCGAGATCGTGGCCGCCGTCGCCATGGGGCGGGAAACCGCGCTGGAGTCGCTCTATGACCGCTACCACCGGCAATGCTTTGCGTTCTCGCTGCGCATCCTCGGAGGAGAGCAGGACGCCGAGGAGGCCGTGCAGGAAACGTTCGTGCGGGTGTGGCGCAGCGCGGGGCAGTATGATCGCTCGCGCGCCGGAGTCGGGAGCTGGGTGCTCTCGATCACGCGCAATCTATGCCTGGACGAGCTTCGGCGCCGCCGCCGGCGCGTCCCGGAGCTGCCGACGCTGGAGGGCGCCCTGGAACGGCCATCTGCAGACCGCACGGATGAGGCGGCCGAACAGAAGATCCTGGGAGACCAGGTGCGTGGTGCACTGCAGTCGCTTCCGAGCGAGCAGCGGAGCGCGATCGAGCTCGTGTACTTCCACGGGCTTACGAGCCAGGAAGTGGGACACGTCCTCAGCGTGCCCGCCCCGACAGTCCGGAGCCGCCTGCGGTTGGGCCTCCTGAAGCTCGGGGGCATCTTGCAGGAGAAGGGGGTGATCGCCGTTGACTGAGCATGACGAGCACCCGGTCGATCTCCTGCCCGAGCTGGCGCTCGGGGTGCTGGATGAGCGCGACGCCGCTGCACTGCGAGCGCACCTCGCGGGCTGTGCCTCCTGCCGGTCGGAGCATCACGAGCTCATGCGAGTGGCGCAGCTACTGCCCTTCGCGGCCGAGGACCGCGAGCCTTCGCCGGCCACCAGGGCGGCGGTCATGGACCGCATCGCCTCCGAACCGCAGCGCCTTCCCCTCCGGGACCGCGTGATTCGTCCACGGTGGCCCATGTTTGGGGCAGCGGCCGCGGCGGGCGTTCTCCTGCTCGCCCTCGGCGGCATCGGCGGCTGGCTGCTCGGTGGCGACGACGACTCCGCCCTCGAGGACGAGCTCGCCCGCCAGCAGGTGGTGGTGAATGCCGCCGCCGATGGAACATTGCGCAGCGCGCGCGCGCAGGCTGGCGACGCACGCGCCACGCTACTCACCGTGCCCGGCTCGGCCGATGCCTTCGTGATGATGTCGAACGCGCCGTCGCTCACGGCAGGGAAGCGTTACCAGGCGTGGTACATCCGCGGCGGAAGCCCCGAGCCGGGCGAAGTGTTCGAGGACGCTTCCGGAGTCTGGTTGCGCGCCGCGGAGGGCACGCTCGATGACTACGGCGCGGTGGCGTTCACGATCGAAGACGAGGGAGGCGCACTGCAGCCCTCGCAAGACCCCTTCATGGTGATAGAAACGAACACGACCGCTCGCGCACGGTGAATCGCGCTGCTTCACGATGACACGCACTCATTGGAGCTGAGGCGTGGCGTGCCGTCTCGTGCGGGCATGCGCATCGACGACGACATCTGGCCCAACGTGGAGCCACACGCGTGGAAGTGGCAGAGCGGCCGCGTGGACGTGACTGGCATCATCTGGCATGCGACGCGGAGTGGTATCGCCGGCCGGACCGCGGCGCAGGAGTACGGCAGCACGCTGAACTGGTTCCGATCGCCCAACAACGCGGTCCGGGCAGCGTCCGGCGCGCCCTGGTATGGCGCGATGGCGCACTACGTCATCGGCGGCGGGCGCGTATGCCGGGCGCTGCCGGAGGAGCTGGTGCCACGATTCTCGGCCGGCATCCACGACTTCCGGGCCATCTCGGTCGAGGTCGGGCAGGCCACGCGCGACACGCCATTCGACAAGCGAGACATCGACCTGTGCAGGGAGCTGGCGGCGGAGCTCTCGGCGCGGTACGGCTTCCGGCTCGGCCGCATCCCGTTCGTCGGTGCGGACAACGTCGGCTGGCCGGGAGAGGTCGGGCACGAGGACACGGCGCAGGGCCGGGGCTCCGGGAAGTCCGATCCCGGCCCGCTGTTCTGGGAGACATACGTCGAGGAGGAGAAGATGAACCGGGAGTTCGAAGAAGCGCTCTTGCTGCGGTTGTTCGCCGGCACGGAGCGGCCGTTGATCGAGGGACGCGACGAGCGCCTTGCCTACGCGCGTATGAAGCTGGCGGAGAGCGGGCAGTCAATCGCGGACCTTGCCGCCTCCGCCATCGTCGTCGCGCTGAATCACGGGCACGCGGACGGGCGGGTGATCTTCCCGGCCGCGGAAGTGTGACGCAGGCCAACCTCGCCCCCCTGGGGAACGGAGTAGGATCACGCCTCACAATTGGCTCCCAGGACGAGGAGCACGGAGGCTACGATGACCGCTCCCGCGAGCGATCGGCGCACCTACCACTGCGAGGACGGCACCGAGTTTCCGGTCGACTGGCCCAGCGACGACGCGCCCAACCACGCCTGGCGCTGGAACGAAGACCATCACCCCGTGCCGCTCCAACCGCTGGCCGCCGCCATCGACCACGGCCGCAAGCCGGGCGGTGACCAAGCGTACGCCGAGGCGGACGTGCTGCCTCCGCACATGTTCCGCGAATGGATTACCGCCAACGGGTTCCAATACATCCGCATGAGCCCATTGCCGCCTCCCGAACTGGGCGAGCTCTTCGCCCGGGCACAGGCACTTGCCGCTCGCTATAGCGGCCCCTGCAAGGTTTGGGAGGCCCACGCCTTGCCGCGCGTCCGCGACGCGTGCGAGCGCCTGCGAGGCCTGCCGGCGGAGTCGCCTGTCGAAGAAGCCGCGTACCTGTTCGACTACGCCTTCCAGGTCACCCAGGTAGCGGGGCCAACCGTGATGCAGCCCGTGCTCATGCGCCTCACGGGCATGCTCGCAGAAGTGATAGGCCCCGAGGGCGCTCTGCTCGCCCAGGAAGTCACGCAGGGCGGCGCCAACGCCACCATCGCCAGCGACCAGGCCATCTGGGAGATGGGCCAGATGGCCCGCTCCGATGCGGCCCTGATGGCGATCGTCTCGGCGGCCGGCCGGGAGGGGGCGCAGGCCGTCGCCGGTCTCCCGGTGAACCATCCATTCCGCCGTTCGTTCGAGACCTATGTGGACACGTACCGCTGGCGGTCCGAGACCTGGGACCCGGCGTACTGCACGGTGGGCGAAGAACCTCACCGCGTGCTCGGCCTGATTCAACAGGCAATCCATGCGCCGTCGCCTGCAGCCACCGCCGGGGAGGTCGGCGAACGTCGGAGCAGGGAAGCGGTCGCGCGCATTGCAGTCGCGCTGCAGGCACAACCCGAGAAGCTGCGGCAGTTCCGTGACCTCGTGAACGCGTTCGACGGATACGTGGGAGTCCGGGAAGGACGGGCTCTGTGGCAGCTCACAGCAGTCGGCAGCCTGAGGCACGCCCTCCTCAACAAGGGCGCCCTGCTGGCACAACGCGACCTCCTCGATACGCCTGGAGACGTGTTCTTCCTGCTTCCCGCGGAAGTCGACCGGGGCACCAGCGGGGCCGGTTCGGACTTTCGCGCGCTGGTGGCGCAGCGCCGGCGGGAGTGGGAGCACTGGAAGACGAAGCGACCTCCACATCACATCGGTGCTCCGGTGCCACCCGGTCCGCAGCCCTTTCCGCTCCCGACTGAGTCGTCGGGTCCGGTACTTCGGGGGGTACCGGCCAGCCGCGGGGTGGTCACCGCGCCGGTGCGTGTGCTCACGGGTCTCGATGAGGCCGACTCGTTCGAGCAGGGTGAGGTGCTGGTGTGCGCCATGACATCGCCCCCGTGGACGCCCCTCTTCGCAATTGCCGCCGCCGTGGTGACGGACTCAGGCTCGCCCCTCTCGCATCCCGCAATCGCAGCGCGGGAGTACGGGATCCCCTGTGTGGTCGGCGCGAAGGACGCTTCGCGCAAGCTCACCACGGGCGAGGTCGTCACGGTGGACGGCGCCGCTGGGACCGTCACCCGTTCGCAGTCCTGAAACGCGCGGGCCTCGCGGGCGAGCGTAAGATGGCGGGGTAGCATCGCTGCGAGGTGACCGGTGGCAGAGTCGCCCATCCTCTACGAAGCGCGCGAAGGCGTGGCGGTTATCACGCTGAACCGGCCGGAGGTGCTAAACGCCTTCACGCCGGAGATGCTCGGGGAGCTGGCAGCGGCACTGCGACGCGCGACGGACGGATCGGAGCGCTCAATCCTGCTCACCGGCGCCGGGCGCGGGTTTTCCGCCGGCCAGGACCTCGCGAGCATCCAGCACCTCTACGAGAACGGCGGTTCGCCGGACTTCGTCTCGCTGCTGAACGACAACTTCTACCCTGTGGTCCGCGAGCTCACGGCGAAGGCACTGCCCGTGGTCGCGGCGGTGAACGGAGTGGCGGCGGGAGCGGGCATGAGTCTCGCGCTTGCATGCGACCTCCGCATCGCCGCGGACAATGCGCGCTTTGTCACGGCGTTCACGAACATCGGCCTCGTGCCCGACTGCGGGATGGCGTACACGCTGCCGCGGCTCGTGGGGGAAGGGCGCGCACTGGAGTTGATGCTGCTCTCCGAGCCGCTCGGCGCGGAGGCGGCGCTCGCGATGGGCCTGGTGAACCGCGTGGTGCCGGCGGCGGAACTCATGGAGGCCGCGTTCACGATTGCGAAGAAGCTCGCGGCCGGCCCGACACTCGCCTACCGGAAGACGAAGGACCTGGTAGAGGCCGCACAGACCAGCGATTTCGCAGCCCTCCTCGCGGTCGAGGCGGAGGCACAGGCGGAGGCCGGAGCAACCGAGGACCACAAGGGCGCGGTCGACGCGTTCCTGAAGAAGCAATCGCCAACATTCAGCGGCCGTTAGCCGCGAGGAGGCTGGAGATGAGCGAGAACGACGAGCTCAAAGGCAAGCAGCTCTTTCACCAGGACCAGGACGAAAAAATGGTGGTTCGCCTCGCCGAGGAGGTGGAGGACGCGGAGGGAAGCGGCACGATCAAGCGCTTCGGCGAGCGTGCCGGGACGTCGAAGTACTCGGCCGGCGAGATCACGGACCCGGACGCTATCCCGAGCGATGAGTACCGCGAGCACCTCATCAACCTGCTCACGCAAGAGGCTGACTCGGAGCTTGCGGGCGCGCTCGGGTACGTTCCCTGCATCCAGATGTCGCCGACGATCGAGGAGTACCTCGCCACCTCGATGATGGTGAAGGACGAGTTCCGGCACGCGCGTGTCTGCTACAAGCTGCTGGAGCACCTCGGCGAGGACTCTGACACACGCATCAAGTTGTTCGACTTCACCTTGCGCGTGGACGAGGACGACCTCGGGACCGCACGGGCGGGCGACGACAAGCGGGTCAACATCTTCTACTACCGCATCAACGACTGGTACGACTTCATCGCCTTCAACGTCTGCATGGACCGCGGTGCGGGCCATCAGCTCGAAGACGTGCTCATGTCTAGCTACCGTCCGTGGGCGCGCGTGATGGAGGGCATCTTCAAGGAGGAGATGTTCCATATCGCCCACGGTGACAACTGGATGAAGCGGCTAGCCGCCGACCCCGCGACCAGGCCCCAGATGCAGGCGGCCATCGACACGTGGTTCCCGCGCACGATGAACATCTTCGGGCGGGCGAATTCGCCGAAGAACAAGATCTACCGCGAGCTGGGACTTAAGGTGCGAGACAACCAGGAGGTGCGGGAAGCCTTTGCCGCCGAGCTCGGGAGCCGGCTCGTTGAGTTTGGGCTGCGCATCCCCGACTGGCAGCCAGACTGGGGCAAGATCCCCGAGGAAGCAGTGTTCGCGGCAGGATGAAACGCAACGGCAAATACCCCGATGTGCAGACCTCCAGCCTGATCGGCGACCTCGTGGACGAGCACGCCGAGGTACTCGAGGTGCTGGAGGAGTTCGGCATCCGCCTCGATCCGTGGACCATGATCGCGCTCAAGTGCACGGTCCAGGAACTGGCCGAGTACAGCGCCATCCGCCGGCCCGAGGAGTTGCGCGACGCCCTGCGCTCGCGACTGGCGGCGGGCGTCCACCGGTAAGCCATCTCGCGGGTTGCGAGCAAGACGTAACGCGACCCGCCCTCCACCTGCCGCACTCGCGAGCGGTGCAGCCGTAGCTTCCACATAACAGACGTGCTCCCAGCGCGGATGGGGCCGAAAGGAAGCGCGACATGTACATCGGCGGTGGAATTCTCCTTGCCCTGCTCATCCTCCTTCTCCTGATTCTGATTTTGTAACCACCAAGGGTGGCGACGGCGAACACTGAGGAGGAAGCGATGTTTCTGATCGGATGGATTGGCGGTTCATGGGAGGCCACGGCGACGCTCATCGCTGGAGTGCTCCTCGTGTACCTGGGTGCGCTCTGGCTGACACTCATCTTCTGGGCTTACCGCGATGCACGGCGGCGGTCACGGAGCACGACGTTCCAACTGGCGACAGTCGGGCTGGTGACGTTCTTCTTCGTGCCCGGGCTCTGGCTCTACCTGCTGATGCGGCCACGGCTCACGCTCACCCAGCAGTACGCGGCCGCGCTGGAGGAAGAGGCCTTGCTGCAGGAGCTGGACGACGTGCTCAACTGCGCGGGCTGCAACCGGCGCGTGCGGGAGGAGTACCTCGTCTGCCCGTCGTGCTTGATTGAGCTGAAAACACCATGTGAGAGCTGCGAGAAGCCGCTCGCGCATGCCTGGCTGGCATGCCCGTTCTGTGGGAAGAAGCGCCACGCCGAGGTCCCGGCCGCGGCAGCCGTCCCATCTACCGAGCGCGGGCTGAAGCCAGAGGAGATCCCGGCGATGGCGCCGAGCCAGGCCCCGGCCGGCGTATCGGTCGGAGGCGGCGGCTAGGCGAAGTCCTGCGCCATCGCGACGCCAATCACGTAGAGTACCGCCTGCGGGTGCAGGCGGTACTTCATGCGTTACAGCCAGGTCGTCCTGGGGCGTTTGCAGCGACCATCTCGAGGTGAGCAATTGATCGCGTTCCTGGTGAGATGGGCGATTCTCGCTGTCGCCGTCTGGGTGGCCGCCGAGATGGTGGACGGCATCGAGCTGGAGGGCTGGGAGAGCACCGTGATCGTGGCCCTC
This sequence comes from Dehalococcoidia bacterium, assembly GCA_040877955.1. Classification (GTDB taxonomy): domain Bacteria; phylum Chloroflexota; class Dehalococcoidia; order Tepidiformales; family Tepidiformaceae; genus JBBDMZ01. Next base: position 48,832 of record JBBDMZ010000019.1, read on the forward strand.
ATCCTTGGCCTGCTCAACGTCATCATCAAGCCGATCCTCTTCTTCCTGTCGCTCCCCATCACGATCGTGACGTTCGGGCTGTTCCTCATCGTACTGAACGCGATCATGCTCTGGCTGACGGACTGGATCGCCGGTCAATTCGACGACCTTCACTTCCAGGTGGTCGATTTCTGGTGGGACGCGATTCTGGGCGCGATCATCATCAGCATCGTGAGCTGGGCCATTCAGCTGTTCATCAAGCCGGAGAAGGTCGCGCGCAACCTGCGTTGACGGTCATTCCGGCAGGAGGGTGAGCGCATCGACATGGCGCGGTCGCATCATGCGGAAGTGGCGGTGGTCGAGCGTGGCGATTCGGGTGACATTGAGCCGCTCAGCGATGGTGAGGATCGATGCATCGACAAAGCCGAGGTCGGAGTCGTAGTACGTCCTACAGAGCTCCCGGATGCGCGGATAGTCCTGCGGCAGCACGTCCACTACCGAGAGAGCGCCAACCTCGAGATCTGCCAGGAATGCATCCTCCACCTCGGCGCGCAGGTGCTTCCGTATCCAGTAGTCGACTTCGACCACCACCGGAGCCGGCACCAGCAGCGGCTCCGAGGATTCAGTGAACAACCGAAGGCACGGGGCGTGCTCGGCGTCTGTTCGGTCGAGCGCCGCGAACAATGGCCCGCTATCAACGATCATCGGAAGGGATCGGGTACGAATTGCTCGTCACCAATCCGGCGTGAGATATCGGATCGCCCCGACGCTCCCATCCCGAAACTCCTCGGTCTCGGCCGTGCGCGGCAAACCTTCTCCTCCGCGGCATCGCGAAGAATGGCGGCCATTGGCTTGCCTTCCTGCTGGGCGAGCCGCTGGATCGCGAGGAAGAGTTCGTCCGGCAGAGAGAAGATCAGTCGCTTCACCGGCCCATGATATCACACGTGATACCAGGCCGGTGGCGGTTTCATCCGCGGGAGCCGCCCCATGGATCGTATCGGGAGCCATCGCAGCTGGGCGGCTCCGAGGCGGGCCGGGAAGTGTCGGCACGGCCGCTGGAGAAGGCCCCAACTGACTTCGGCCACGGTTGAGGCCACGCGCCCAGGCGCGCTGCTTCGTTGGCGAGTACCTGTGCGGCCAACACGTGTACCGGGATCCCCAGTTCGGCAGCGTGGCGTTCTAACCGGGCCAGCGCCTCGCTCTCAACCGAGACTGGCAGATCCTCCATCAGGGGACGATAGCAAGTCGCGCACCCCCGGTGTTTTGCCTCGCGCTAACCAAAGCCGGTAGTATCGGCCCGTGCGAATCCTAGACGGCATCTACCAGCTCCTCACACCCTTCCCCCAGTTCAGCATCGAAGACGCGAAGGCGATGCGCGTGCAGCTCCAGGAGCACCCGCGCGTGACCAAGGGCCTCCCGTATGTGCTCCCGTACCTGATCAAGGATGGCGACGATACCGTGCTCGTCGACTGCGGCTGGAACACCGACACCGCCTACCAGGCGCTTGAAGAGGGGATGAAGGAGCACGGCTCCCACCCCAACGGCATCACGAAGCTCGTCATCACCCACGTCCACCCGGACCACTACGGGATGGCCGGGCGCCTGAAGCGCCTCAGCGACTGCGAAGTCGTCATCCATGAGAAGGACGCCGAGGTGATCACCTCCCGTTACCTCGCGCCCAAAAGCCTGACGGACGAGATGAACCGCTACATGGTCAGCCACGGCGTCCCTCAGTCGGAATCGCCCCAGATGTCGATGGGGTCGATGGGCATGATCGACAAGGTGGCGGCCGTGCCTCCGGACACCGAGGTGAAGGGCGGCGAGACGTTCAAGGCCGGCCAGTTCGACTTCGAGATCATCTGGACGCCGGGCCACTCGCCGGGGCACATCTGCCTCTACGAGCCGAACCACAAGGTGCTGCTTACGGGGGACCACATCCTCCCGACGATCACGCCGAACGTCTCCATGCACTCCCAGATCCACGGGAGCCCGCTGGGGGACTACATGCGTTCGCTCAAGAAGCTCGAGGACCTGGACGTGAAATACGTGCTGCCCGCGCACGAGTTCGAGATCTCGGACCTGAAGAAGCGGGTCATCGAGATCGAGCGGCACCACGACGAGCGCCTGGACGAGATGGTGCGATGCGTGGACGCCGGTGGCTCGACCGCCTGGGATGTCGCCGGGCGCGTGGTCTGGGCGACCGGGAAGCTCGCCGACTTCGACCCCTGGATGCAGCGCGCCGCCGTAGGGGAGACGCTCGCGCACCTCGAGTACCTGTTTGAGATGGGCCGACTCAGCAAGGTGATGCGCGCCGGCACGATGTACTGGCTGGCCGTGTAGAGCCGAAGACCAGGGGGGAGCGGCGAAAGTAGGCTACGATCAGGGGGTGAGTGAGACAGCTCGGGGACGAGGGTGGTTCTTCGCGTCTCTGCCGGAGCGGCTGCTCCGGTCGCTCTCGGCGGTCGTGTTCGGCGGCGTCCATGAGACCGCCCAACTCCTGCTGCCGCGGCTCGTGCGACGCTCGCGGCTCTACGAGGTGACCGCGAAGAACCTGCTTCGCATCGCGATTGAACTTGTGGGCAGAGTCGAAGCGAAGCCCCTGCCCGGCGACGAAGCGCAACCGACGGCCGGCCGCGTTGCGGTGAAGAAGGGCGTCGGGAACGCCGTCGAGTTCGGCTCGATCGCCGCCTTCGGGTTCTCACCGCTGTGGCTGCTGGCAGCAGCGAGCGACGTGCTCCATGGCTCGAAGGTGTACCTGAAGGCGCTTGAAGACGAGCTCGCGAAAGCAGGCGTCCTCGCCGAGGGCACGCACTTTGGGTCGGTGAGCGACCTTCTTGGCGCGCTCGAGGGAGCGACCGGCACGTCCGCCAACCTGATCGACATGCCGCCGCTCGAGCTGAAGGAGCTGCGGCGCTCAGTCGGCGAGTTGCAGAAGGATGCGGGCAGCCTGCCCTCCACGAAGGAGCTGGCGGCGCTCTTCACCGGCCTGCAGCGAACCGCCCGCATGGAGGGGCGCTCGCTGCTGGAGGTTTCGAGTGGCGTCGGCTTCGCGTTCCTCACGTCCGCGCGGAACGTGAGCCGCGACCACCTCGTTGTGCCATACCGCGAGGATTGGAAGCCCTTGGGAGAAGAGGGATTCGGCGCCTACGCCTCACGCGTCTCGGGACCGTACCGGGCGGCCATCGGCGGCCATTTCGACCGTGAGCGCCCGAGCTGGACCGAGAGCGGCTTCCCTCGCCTGCGAGCCTGGTGGGCGCGGCGGCGCACCAAAGCAGGCGAGCCCGCCGCAACCGGGCAGGAGCCGAGCATCCCCGATCAGGGGGAGTGAGCTCGGCCGCTCATCGACGTTGGCCGGATGCGCCACGCGAGGCGCCCGAGGTCCTGGAACCGCTGCATGAGCAACTGAACGGCCCATGGCGGTGAGTCTGCGAGGCGCGCCTGCAAGAGCGGTACGAACGCCATGTCGGCCTCGGAGGAGACGATCTCCCAGGTCCCCTGGCCGGATACGCTCTGCCACTCAAACTCGCCCGTCTGCGCGCTGGTGTCGATCTGGAAGCCCACCCTCGGGTCGGCTTCGCCCATGCGTGATTTGCGGCCGGGCGTAGTCAGACCGTAGAGCGCGCCTTCGTGCCAGAGGTAGAACATTGGCACGATGAAACTCTCGCTGCCGTCGTCGAAGGCGACGCGGATGACGCGCTCGGCGGAGAGGACAGAGTGAATCCCGGCTTCGTCGAGGTCTTTGAATCCCATGGCGCCACTTTAGCCCACGCCCCCGTTGCGTGAGCCACGCGGCGGCGGCACCTCGTAGCACGCCGGGCAGATCTGCCCGATGGGGAACTTCGTGCCACAGCGTGGACAGGTGCGCACGACTCTAGGCCGTCTCGCCGTGTTCTATGCGGTCGGCAATCACGCGGAGCGCGAGTGCCCTAGCGGCGTCAATCGCTTCCGCTTGTGTCACGCCGTAGACCAGGACGCCCGGTAGCTGGGGAATATCCGCGATCCAGCGGCCATCGGTTTCTTGCTCGGTTTCGATCTTGAGGCGAAGCACGGGAAGAGTATATCAGTCGAACCAGCGCGCCACGCCGGGCGGGAGATCGACCTCGAATGCGCGCCCGCGGACCTCGATCGCGATCGTGCGCGGACGGGCGTCGTCGTTGCGGACCTGGATGCGGCCGCTCACGGGCCGCTGGTAGAGCCGCGTGTAGTTCAGGTGGCCCGTATCCCCCACGACGCGCGGAGTGGAGCCAGGGGCTGTGACCTGCCAGAGCGCCCCCTCGTGCGGTGCGAGGAGGACGTCGCCCTTGCCGAGGAGCTTCCCGTTCCAGACGTCGAATGCGATCTCCCCCGCTTGAAGCAGTTCGTTCACCACCACCCAGCGTGGGATGTCGTCCCAGTTCAGGATGCCGGCGAGGAAGCGGCCATCACCGAGATCCACGCGCCAGGTCGAGGGCACGGGCCCGTCCCCGGGGTCGAGCGGCCGAGCGGCCACTCCCGGCGGAGGGATGAGCGCCATCGCCATCGCGAGCCGTTTGTCCGGCAGCTTCGGCAAGTCATCGCTCGCGACCACCATGCCCCCGCTGAGGGCGATGCCCGTCGCGAGGAAGCGCGTCTCGGCGAGATTGAGCGCAGTGTCCGTGTCGCGTACGAGGAGGCAATCCGGGTCGTTCACCCACCAGCGGTTATGCATCCAGTTGCGCTGGAGGGTGAGCTGCATGGCGTGTCTCACCGAGGGGTTCGCGCCGTCGGCCCAGAGTTCCTTCACGTCGGGGCCGACACGCATGGCATCCACGACACCCACGGCCGGGCCGAAGTGGCAGGTGCAGCCGAGGATGAACGTCTCGTCGCCGGCGGCCTCGCGGATGATCTCGAGGCCTCGGCGGAGGTTGGCCGGGGCGGTCGTGCCGGGCGTGTGGTAGCGGACCTCGTCGCCGGGGCGCGCCGCGTACGAAAGCGCGTCGAGCTTGAGGTACTCGTAGCCCCAGTCGCGCACGACGGTGCCGAACACCTCCCGCAGCCACGCCTCGGATGCCGGGTGCGTGCAGTCGAGCACGGCGCAGCGCCCGAGCCACGTCTGCACGAACACCACTTCGCCGTCGTGGGTCTTAAGGGCCATCTCGGGCCGGTCGCGCAGGCCCTGGGAATCCTCGTTCAGCACGAACGGCGCGAGCCAGAGCCCCGGCCGATAGCCGGCCTCGCGGATACGGTCGGCGAGCGCCTTCATGCCGGAGGGGAACTTGCCGTTGGGGACGAGCCAGTCGCCCGTGTGGGACTGGTAGCCGTCGTCGACCTGGACGTATTCCGCCGGGTGGTTCTCCTCTCGCATTGCCGCCAGGTTCGCGAGGACATCGGCCTCGGAGACGCTTCCATAGAAGTAGTACCAGCTGCACCACCCGGTGGGCACGTGGTCCGGCACGCGCGCCTCCATCTCGCGCGCCGCCTCGTCCGCGTAGCGTTCGATCAGGGCCTGGGGGTCGCGGCCATCGAGGAGCAGCACCGGCGGCAGCTCAATCTCTTCACCCGGGGCGATCTCGGCGCCACGCAGGTCCCAGGTGAGACGCACCTGCTCGACGTACTCCTCCTCCGCGTCGACTTCGAGCTCCACGTCGAAGAAGAAGCGGTCCATGCGCAGCGAGCCGATAAGCAGCGACGGCGTCGTCTCCGAGGGCAGCGTGAGCACCGCCACCTCGCGCGAGATGTAGGTGCGCGCCTCGTCGCTCGCGCGCACGTACCGCCCGTCGTACCCCTCGTCGGGAGGCGTCCCGAAGCGTCGGACGAGGGCATCCATCTGCATGTAGCGGCCGTGGAGCCATGCCCAGCCGTCGGCGGCGGCGAGCTCGAGCTCAGCCGCCAGTTGGACCTCCGCGGGGCGCAGCGTCTCGGCGCCTTCGTTGCGCACCGTCACGTGCAGCCAGGCGCGCGGGGCATCGTACCGCCAGGAAACGGCGAGCTCCGGCGCGTCCGCGGTGAATTCGAGGTCCCAGGGCAGTCGTGTGGGTTGTGGCGGGCTGGTCACGTGCAGGCAATCATAGTCGAAGGCCCAAAGTCGAAGGTCCAAAGGCCCACCATCCACGCTTTTGGACTTTCGACCCTGGACTTTGGACTCCCCCGGAGGTCACCCCCCATGTCCCTTGCCATGAGCCGCGAAGAGCGAGAGGCGTTCCTGGCCGGCGTCCACGTCGGCGTCGTCAGCATTGAAGACCCTGGCCGGGGGCCGCTCACCGCGCCCCTCTGGTACGCCTACGAGGACGGCGAGGTCGTGTTCGTCATCGACAAGGAGTCGCGGAAAGGCCGGCTTCTCGCGGAGGGCTCGCGCATCAGCCTCTGTGCCCAGACGGAGGCGCCACCCTACAAGTACGTGAGCGTCGAAGGGCCGGTAACGCTCGGCCGGCCCGACTTCCAACGGCACATCCGTGACATCGCGCACCGTTACCTCGGGACCGCCGAGGGCGACAGCTACCTCGGCGGAACGGCGGGGGAGGCGGCGCTCGACGGCCAGTGGCTCGTCCGCATGAAGCCCGAGCGCTGGTTAACGGTCGACTACGGGAAGATGTGACGGAGTCGCGGCCCTCCGTGGCCGCTGGAGTACAGCGACAAATTCGCCCTCCCACCCGCCCGTAGCCGCGGCCCTCTGTGGCCGCTGGAGTACAGCGACCAGCTCGCCCCTTCCGCCCGAGCGAGCGGAGTCCTTCCGGGGAAGGCCGACGCTGGCGGACTGCGCAGCGCACCTGCGTCCAACGACCAAAGTCGAAAGTCCAAGGAGAGGCTCGCTCTTTGGGCCTTGGACCTTCGACTTTGGACTCCTGACGGAAGGCTGTCACCAGCCACCTGCTACCCTCCCTCCATGCCCGCTCCCGCCGCTTCGGACCGTGTCGCCGTCTGCTGGGGGATAGTGGGGCCGCTCGATGCCGCCTACCACGACACTGAGTGGGGCGTGCCCTGCCACGACGACCGCGACCTCTTCGAGCGGCTCATGCTCGAAGGCTTCCAGGCGGGCCTGTCGTGGTCGACGATCCTGGCGAAGCGCGAGAACTTCCGGCGCGCGTTCGACGGCTGGGACGCGGAGCGGATTGCGGCGTACGGGCCGGATGACATTGCACGGTTGATGGCTGACGCGGGCATCGTGCGCAACCGGCTGAAGGTGGAGGCCGCGGTCAAAAACGCTCGCGCCTTCCTGGCCGCACGCGAGGAGTTCGGCACCTTCGACGCCTACATCTGGGGCTTCGCGCGTCCTTCCGCGGAAGGACCGGCGCCCGTGACCTTCGCCGAGGTGCCCGCGACCACGCCGGAGTCGGACGCCATGTCCAAGGCCCTCAAGAAGCGCGGCTTCACCTTCGTGGGCAGCACCATCTGCTACGCCTTCATGCAGTCCGTCGGCATGGTGAACGACCACCTGGCGACTTGCCCGATACGAACCCCGATCGGGTACACTCCCGGTACTTCGCTTGGAGCTAAGTACCAATGACCACCACTGAGACTGCCCTGACCTCGAAGGTCCACGACCTCCTGCTCGACCAGATCGCCCGCGGCACCCAGCTCGGCTCGCAGGTGACCGCCTACCGCAACGGCGAGGTGATCGTCGACACCTGGGCCGGCGACATGGGGCCGCAGGACCCGCGCCCCGTCCAGCCCGACACCCTCTTCTCCAGCTTCTCCACCACCAAGGGCGTCGCCGCCACCGCCCTCCACATCCTCGCCGACCGCGGCATCATCGATTACGACGCACCCGTCGCGCAGTACTGGCCCGAGTTCGGCGCCAACGGGAAGGACAAGATCACGGTCGCGCAGGCGATGAGCCACCAGTCCGGCCTGCACACGATGCCCTCCGACCCGGTGGAGGGGCGCAAGCTCCTGAACTGGGAGGAGGGCCTGCGCTACGTCGCGAACGGCGTGCCCGCCTGGGAGCCGGGCACGGCGACCGGCTACCACGCCGTCACGTACGGCTGGATCGCGGGCGGCATCATCCAGTTCGCCAGCGGCCGCCACATCCAGGACGTGGTCGAGAACGACATCGCGAAGCCTCTCGGCATCAGCGGCCAGATGTACATCGGCATCCCCGACGGCGTCGAGGACCGGCTCGCGTCGCTGCAGACGGCGCCCCCGCCGACGGCGGAGCAGGCCGCGTCCAGCCCGTTCGCCCAGATTCCGCAGGACCACGACTTCTTCAAGGCCATGCCGCCGACGCTCGGCTGGAACTACAACGACATGGACGTGCGGCAGGCCTGCATCCCCTCCGCGAACGGACACTTCAGCGCCCGCGCCCTCGCGAAGATGTACGCCGCGCTCGCGAACGGTGGCGAGGTCGACGGCACGCGGCTGGTCTCGCCCGAGCGCATCGCGAAGATGAGCGCCATCCAGGTCGAGACGCCCGACCGTGTGATCATGATGCCCATGCGCAAGAGCATCGGCTTCTTCAACGGCGGCAAGACGATGGGCGTGCACGGCGCCCAAGGCCCGCGCGAGACCGCGTTCGGCCACCCCGGCGCGGGCGGCTCCATCGCCTTCGCTGACCCGGAGGTCGGCCTCAGCATCGCGGTCACCATCAACAAGATGCAGTCGACCCTGCAGGCGGAGGGGCCGACGTTCGAGGTCTGCGAGCTCATCCGCAACGAGCTGGGTGTGAACGCTTGAGGCCCTCACCCCCCAGCCCCCTCTCCCGACTTCGCGGGAGAGGGGGAGCGTCGATCCGGGTGCGCGCGATCACGGTAAGGGCTTCACCCCCCTCGCCCGCCGCAGCGGGAGAGGGGTCGGGGGTGAGGGCGGGATCGTCGGAGGCGGCTACATGACCGGCTACCGGGCGGCCATCTTCGATATTGGGGGGGTGCTCACGCATTCGCCGGTGACGCGGATCATGGAGTTCTGCCGGGAGCAGGCCATCCCGGATGACGTGCGTTACGCGATCTTCGGGCCGGATGACGGGCCGTGGTCGCGGTTCGAGCGGAGTGAGCTGAGCCGCGAGGAGTTCGCCCTCGAGTTCGACGCCCACGTGACGCCGTGTGGGACGGCGGCGCGGGGAGTGCCCTTCATGGAGTGGTTCTTCCAGGGCTTCGGTGAGCGCCCGGAGGTCGTTGCGGTGGTGAAGCACCTGCGCGGACGGGTGAAGCTCGGCGCCATCACGAACAACGTCGCGCGTGAGGAGCCCGCCCAGCGCCGCACGTCCGGCGTCGATCTTCCGAGCCTCTTCGACGTCGTGGTGGAGTCGGCCATCGAGGGCATGCGCAAGCCGGACCCGCGCATCTACCGCCTCGCGTGCGAGCGCCTCGGCGTCGAGCCACCGGAAGCCGTGTTCCTCGACGACCTCGGGTCGAACCTGAAGGGAGCGAAAGCGCTCGGCATGCACACCATCAAAGTCGACCACACGACCAGAGCCATCGACGAGCTCGAACAGGCGCTCGGCATCCTTTTGCCGAGGCTGTCGGGGCTCGCAACGTCCTCTTAGACACCAAGACACAGAGCGCACAGAGATCTCAAACAGCAATCTCTGCGTTCTCCGCGTCTCCGCGGTGAAAGAAACAGTTCGGGGGAACGAATGAACGAGCAGGAACTGATCCAGGCTGTGCGCGAGTTGTCGCGCACGAAGTTCGTCGAGCGGGCGACCGCCATAGACCGGGAGGGAAGGTTCCCGAAGGAGAACGTCGAGGAGCTACGCGCGCTCGGCGTGACGGGCATGGCTCTGCCGGCCGAGTTCGGCGGGCTGGACGTGACCGCCGGGACACAGATGCGCATCATGGAGGAGGTCGCCTACGGCGATGGCTCCACCGCGGTGGCGCTGAACATGCACATCATCGTCGCGGGCTTCCTCGCCATCTTTCCGCCCTTCCCGCACCGCAACACGGTACTCGAGGACATGGGCCGCAACGGCGCGCTCATCTGCGGCCCCGGATCAGTGCCCTCCGGGGGTTTGGACAACCGGCAGGCCGGCTTCAAGGCAATCGATGACGGCGACGACCTCGTGTTCAACGGGAAGGCCGGCTTCGCCTCCATGTCGGAGGGTGCGAAGTACACCCTCCTCGGCGGCACGGTGGACCGGGGCGAAGGCAATGACCCCGACCTCGCCGTGACGATTCCTCAGCTCGGCACCCCCGGCCTCAAGCTCATGTACAACTGGGACGCGATGGGCCTGCGCGGCACCGCCAGCCACGACGTGGTAGCGGAGGACGTGCGCATCCCCAAGAGCGAGGCGATGGTCATCCCCCAGGCGATGCTGCGCGCGATCATGGAAGCGCAGGGCCAGGCGAGCACCGTGATGTCCCAGCAACGCGCTCGCGGCGCGCTCGGCATCACCGCGATCTGGCTGGGGCTGGCGCAGGCGGCATTCGACTTCACGCTCGATTACGTCAAGCAACGCCACGGGTACCTCGCTGGCGCTGGGGGCGCGCTTGGCAACCAGCCGGGCTATCGCAGCGACCAGGCGTGGGCGCAGATGGGCATAGGCAACATGGAGCACTGGCTCGAAAGTGGCCGCATCATGCTCTACGACTGCGTCCGGCGGCTCGACACGCCCTTCGAGAGCGTGCCCGAGTTCACCCGGCACCTCGTGCGCACCGTGTACCACCTGCGTCGCATGAGCGAAGAGGTCTCACAGGGCGCGATGAAGGTCTGCGGCGCGCACGCGTACGTTCGCAACCGTCCACTGGAGCGCATCTTCCGGGACATGGTCGGCGGCAACGTCATGGCCTGGAAGACAGACGAGCTGCAGCAGACGCTCGGCCTGGGGTCGCTCGGCATGCCGATCACCTTCGTGGGGCCGGCGGGCACGTAGCCACTCACGCGGACGTAGCCGCGGCCCTCCGTGGCCGCTGGAAGTACAGCGACCAATGCGCCCGATCCTGTCCGAGCAAGCGGAGCGGAGCGACGCTTGCGGTCGCGCAGCCGCATAAGCACAGGCCCCGAGGCGTTCCACCTCGTCTGAGCTCCGTACAGCCGTTCGTTTGTCAGTCCGACGCTCCCGAAGACTGATAGCCACAGCGGACCGCCGATATCCGTCTCCAACGCCGCGTGTCGCACCATATGCCCATGGATACCCTTCGCCGCCAGCGCGTTGGCCGGAAGGTCTCGCTGCAGACGCCGGTGATCCGGCTGGAGCGACGCGACGGCAGGCGCGGGGTGCTCGTGCTGACGGCGCACCTCGGCGAGGCACGCTACTTCGAGGAGCTGGCGCTCACGCTCGACGGGCATCCGAACGTGTTCTTCGAGGCGGTGCGCGCCGTCGACGAGGCGCCCGAGCACTGGCGCGACTCCCATCATCGCTTCCTGCGCGACCTCCGTGAGGTGTACGCGGGCATCGCGGGGCTGGGACTGCTGGAATACCAGGGCAAGGCGCTCGCCCCGCGGGAATCGTGGGTGAGCGCGGACGTCACCTGCTGCGAGCTGGCCGCGAAGCTGCGCCAGGAGCGCGTGGGGCTATGGCGCCAGGAGGCCGCGATGAAGGCACTACGCGAAATCGTCGGGCGGGCACAGGGTGGCGACGAGCGCGCGGGACGGGCAATCGTGCTGGCGCTGCAATGGGGGCTCCTCGCGGCCAGCGTGACGGCGATCTTCAACCTCATCTCCTGGCTGCCCACTACCCGCGCGCTCTATCGCGTGCTCAATGACTGGCGCAGCGAGCAGGCCGTTCGAGTCGTTTGGGAGGCGAACGTGCCCGATTTCGCCCTCGTGTACGGCGCGGCACATGGAGAGAGCCTCCTCCGCGAGCTCCGCAAGGCGGGGTATCGCGAGGTCGAGCGTGAGTGGCACACCGTGTTCACGCTCTGATAAGGGCCGGGAGGGGCGACCGGTACCCACTTGCAACGAGGCGCACCATGGAGCCCGGAGCGTTAGCGACGGGTGCGATGGTGCTGGACGCCGAGCGGTCCGAGCAGGAATTCGTGCGAGCACGCTGGCACGCGAGCGCAGCGGCCACGGAGGCCGCGACTCCTAGAGCGTGGCGATGCGCTCCCGGAGGCCGGCGATCCTCGATTTCGTCTCCGAGAGGGTGTTCTCCATGCCGGCGATGACGTTTGCGGGGGCCTTCGACCGGAAGGTCTCGTTCGCGAGCTGCGCCTCCAGGCGGCCGGCGTGGGCCTCAGCCTCCGCGAGCTCCTTCCCGAGCCGGGCGCGCTCGGCACTGGCATCGACCTGGGGGAGGGCGACCGCGACCTCGGTGTCCGCGACGCGTTGGAAGGCGTAGTCGCCGGGGGGCAACTCAGCATTCGCGGACAGGACACTCACGGAGACGCGCGAGGTGAAGTTGGTGGCCGCACCTGTCTCCTCCAATGCGCCGGCGTAGTCGGCGGCGCGCAGGTAGACGGCCGGCCGCTCGCCCGCGGGCAGCTTCTTCTCCGTGCGCAGATTGCGGATGGCGCGGTTCACCTCGATCACGTGCTCCATCCCGGCAATGGCGCCGGCGTCGGCCCAGTTGGCGCCGCTCTTCGGGAACCAGGCGACGATCAGCGCCGCCGCCATGTCGTCGTCGATGTGGTCCTTGAGCGCCTGCCAGAGCTCCTCGGTCACGAAGGGCATGAAGGGGTGGAGCAGGCGGAGGCCGTGGTCGAGCACGTGTACGAGCACCTGCTTCGGGCGCTCGTCGCCCTCGTTCAGGCGCACCTTCGCGAACTCGATGTACCAGTCGCAGACCTCGCCCCAGAGGAAGTCTTCGACCGTGCGCGCGGCCTCGGCGAGCTGGTAGGCGCGCAGCATCGAATCCACGTCCGCAGTCACCTGCTCGAGGCGGGCGAGGATCCAGCGGTCCTCGATCGCGAATGACTGCTGGTCGGCATGGTGCGGACGGCGCACCCTCCCCTCGCCCACCTTCATGAGCACGAAGCGGGCCGTGTTCCAGAGCTTGTTCGCGAAATTGCGCGCGGCCGCCAGACGCTCGTCGCTGTACTTTTGGTCGGCGCCCATCCCGGCGCCGGTGAGCACTGCGAGGCGGAACGCGTCCGCACCGTACTTGCTCGCGACCTCAAGAGGATCGACCACGTTGCCGCGGGACTTCGTCATCTTCTGGCCTTCGGCGTCGCGGATGAGGCCGTGGAAGAGCACCGTGCGGAAGGGCACCGAGTTCTCGGGGCCGCGATCGCGCATGTTGTAGAGGCCGAGAAGCACCATCCGCGCGCACCAGAAGAACATGATGTCGTAGCCCATCTGCATGTCGCTGGTGGGGTAGAAATAACGCAGGTCCTCCGTGTCGTCGGGCCAGCCGAGGTCCGCGTGGGGCGCGAGCCCGGAGCTGAACCAGGTGTCGAGCACATCCTCTTCCTGGCGCAAGCTGCCGCCGCACTCGGGGCAGGACGCGGGGTCCGTCGTTTGCACGACGGTGTGCCGGTTCTCGCAGTACCAGACGGGGATCTGGTGGCCCCACCAGAGCTGCCGCGAGATGCACCAGTCGCGGATGTTGTCCATCCAGCGGAGGTAGTCCTTCTCGAAGCGCTGGGGGACGATCGTGATCCTTCCCTGAAGGACAGCGTCAGCGGCAGCTTTCGAGAGCGAGACCCCGCCGGAGTGCGGCTTGTTCACGTCCAGCCACCACTGCTCGCTGGGGATGGGCTGCAGCACGGTCTTGCAGCGGCTGCAAACGCCCACGCTGTGGCGGTACGGCTCCTCGTGGTCGAGAAAGCCCTCGTCCTCCAGGTCGCGGAGGATGGCGGCGCGCGCTTCGAGGTCGGTCATCCCGGCGTAGGGGCCGGCCTCGTCGTTCATGCGCGCCTGGCGGTCCATCGCGACGATGACCGGCAGGTCGTGGCGCTGGCCGATCTCCCAGTCGTTCGGGTCGTGCCCGGGCGTGACCTTCACGGCTCCGGTGCCGAACTCCGGCTTCACGGCGTCGTCGGCGACCACCGGGATCTCGCGTCCGATGATGGGGAGCAAGAGCATGCGCCCGATCTTGTCCTCGTAGCGCTCGTCCTCGGGGTTCACGGCCACACCCGTGTCGGCCACCATCGTCTCAGGGCGGGTGGTCGCGACCAACACGTAGTCCGGCAGGGGCATGCCACCCTCGCCGACCATGGGGTAGCGCACGAACCAGAGCTTCGTGTCCTGCTCCTCGTAGTCGACCTCGAGGTCGCTGAGGGCGGTCTCGCAGCGGGGGCACCAGTTGATCATGCGCAGGCCGCGGTAGATGAGCCCCTCGTTGTAGAGGTCGACGAACGTCTTGCGCACGGCCCTCACGATGTGGTCGTCGAGGGTGAAGACGTCGCGCGACCAGTCGGCGCTGGCGCCGAGCTTCTTGTGCTGGTCGGCGATGCGGCTGCGGTACTTGCGGACCCACATCCAGGTGCGCTCGACGAAAACGTCCCGGCCGAGGTCCTGGCGGGTGAGCCCCTCTTTCTCCAGCTCGCGCTCGATCACGTTCTGGGTGGCGATGCCGGCGTGGTCCTCGCCGGGGACCCAGAGAACAGGCTCGCCCTGCATGCGGTGCCAGCGCACGAGCGCGTCCGTGATCGCGTCTTCCAGGCCATGCCCAAGGTGGAGCTCACCGGTGACGTTCGGCGGCGGCATGATGATGCAGTAGGGCTCCTGCTCCGGATCGATGCGCGGCTTGAAGTAGTCGCCCCGCCCCCACATGTCGTAGACCGCGCCCTCGACGGTCGCCGGCTCGTAGGCGGGGGGTAGCTGCTTGCGAGCCGGTGCGGCCATGGCGGTGTCCTCGGGATTGAAGGGGTGGAAAAGACGGCGGCTGTTCGCCACCGTCTGTGAAAAGTGTAGCAGGAGGCGGTTGACGCGGGAGACGGGTTCAGTCACCCAGCCGTCGCCTGTCGGTGGTTGGGCGCGTGCCCGAATGGCATCCCGACCGCCTCACAGGGTCTCGCCAGTCATGAGAACAGGGAGAGCATCGCAGCCGCCGAACGCGGGTGAGCAATAGCTCACAAGCCTATCGACAGCTATTCCCAGCGCGGCGACTCCACGCAACGCACGCCGCGCGGCCCGACGAGTGCTGAGTGGTCCGTCCTGGGAGGAATGTCCAGGCGGTCGCCGGGCGTGAGGTCGAACCGCTCGTCGGTCGCGGGCAGCAAGAACGTGATCGAGCCTGAAAGGCAGAACAGCACCTTGTGGTAGGTGTGCCGGTGGGTGGTGTAGCGGTCGTGCGGGGAGTTCTGCCACCATTCGGGGCTCAGCCCCTCGCCGCGGAGCACAGCTTCGAGAGCCGCCGCGGTCGGCGGTTCGTCGTGGGGCCATGGTGTGACGACGGGTTCGGACATGCTGCTGTGCTCCCGGCGACTATTGTGGGACAGCGCGCCCGCTCCTTGTCAGTCGCGGCTCTGACGGGGCCTGATGAGGTCATCGAGGGCCGCGATCAAGGCGTCTACGTCCCGCACCGCGACGTCCGGGATCTCGGTCCACGAGCGGGGCTGCTGGGCGATGTGGCGGCCGGTGCGGAAGAGGACGGTCGCCATCCCAAGCAGGTTCGCCGGGACGATGTCGTTGTCGATGCGGTCGCCCACCATGATGCACTCCTCCGGCTCGACCGAGAGATCCTCGCAGGCCCGGAGGAAGAGGCGGACGTCCGGCTTGTGGTAGCCATGAACACCCGAGACTTCGCGATGGCCGAAGAAACGGCCGATACCGTGCCGGTCGAGGTCGGCGATGATGCGGGCGGGCTGGTTCGCGGCAAGCCCGAGCTTCAGGCCCGAGGCGGAGATGCGATTGATGGCGCGGTCGATCCCCGGGCGCAACTCAACGCCGCCGCGGGTCTCCGACCGCTCCACGGAGCGCGACGACATCCGCGCGTGCACCGCGGTGGCGAGGTCGACGTCGCCGTCGGCCAATCGCCAGATCATCGCCGCGTAGGTGCTGGGTGCGAAGGTCTCGACTGCCCAGCGGCCGGCGGCCGCGTACTCCTCGTCGCCCGGAGTGCATCCAAGTTCCGCCAGTGCTTCGCGGATGTGGACGTCGACGAGCCGTTCGTGTTCGATCTCGAGATCGATTGGTCCGCCGACGTCGAAGAGGACTGCTTTGAATCGGGTGGAAGGCATCGCGGGAACGATGCCACAGGCGCGGCTCAGGCGCGCGGCTGCAACTCCGCGAGGACCCCGGCGAGGTCGCCTTCGAGCAGCTTGGGAACGTGCAGGCGCAGCCCCGGGAAGACAAGGCTTTCGATGACACCGTCCGCGTCGGGTTCAATGCTGACGTACTGGCCGTCCCGCAGCTCCCACCAGTCGACCCGTCGGTCCCACACCTGCCACACGAGGTACTCCAGGACGCCCGCCCGCCGGTACGCGTCCTTCTTAATGTGCATGTCCTTCGCGACCGAGCTCACGGCGACTTCGACCGCAAGCTCAGGCGGGCCTTCGATCGCGTCATCGGCCCAGCGGGAACGTCCACCGATCACGAATCGGAGTAGCGCGTCCGGCTGAACGTCGTTGTCTCCGAGGCGGACGGTCGTGTCCGCGTGGAATTCCGCCTCTGGGTGGTTCGCCGAGTACGTGGCGAGCCAGCCGCTGATGTGCCCATGGGAGCGTCCGTGCCGGGGGCTCACGCTCACTTCGAGGAAGACCATGCCATTGATGAGCTCCGCCTTCTTGATTTCCGGGTGGAGGTCCCAGCGCCGCTCGAACTCCTCGCGAGTCAGCATGTCGCCCGTCTCAAGCGGCGGGACGCTCTTTTCTACGATCGGTGAAGGCGCCTGTGCCATATCGTCAGCTTAGCACGCTCGCCGGCGAGCCCGGCTGCGTTAGAGTACGCGCACACTCCTCGGGGGCACGCGGCATGGAATTCCAGAACGTCATCTACGAGGCGCAGGACCGGGTCGCGCTGATCACCCTCAACCGGCCGCGGTACCGCAACGCGCAGAGCTACCCGCTCCTCGACGACCTGGACGCGGCGCTCGAGAAGGCCGCCGCGGACCCGGAGGTACGCGTGGCGGTGGTGCGCGGGGCGGGTGGCAACTTCTCCTCCGGGCACGACCTGGGTACCCCCGAGCAGGTGGCGTGGCGCGAAGAGCACGGCGTCCCAGCGACTGGCACCGGCCTCGCCTGGTACGACAATTTCCGCCACTACAACTACGACCTCACAATCAAATGGCGAAACGTCGACATCCCCACCATCGCCATGGTCGAGGGGTTCTGCATCTACGGGGGCTGGATGATCGCCGCGGCCATGGACCTCGTGTTCGCGGCCGAGGACGCGCTCTTCCTGCCTGCGCTGCTCGAGTACTACTCCGTGCCCTACGACATCGGGCCGAAGAAGGCGAAGGAGTTCCTGTTCGAGAACCGCTTCATGCCCGCCGGGGAAGCGAAGGACCTCGGCTTCGTCAACCGCGTCTACCCCGCGGCCGAGCTCGAGGAAGAGACCATGCGCTACGCCCGGCGCGTGGCTGAGGGCTCGCCCTGGATTCTGCGCCAGGGCAAGGTCGCCACGAACCGCGCCCAGGACCTCATGGGCTACACCCACTCCGTCGACGCGGCCTTCGCCGATTACCTGGTGATGTCCTCCCATCGCGGCAACGCCCGCGCGGAAGGCCACGAGCGCCGCCTCGGCGGCGTGGACCTCGCCCTCCGTCACCTGGAAGAAGACCGCGACGCGGGCCGCGCGAGGTAGCCAGCAGGAGGCGCCGGGCCGGAGAATCGGTGCATGCCCTCACCCACAGCGACCGTGCGCGCTCCCGGGCGCGTCAACCTCATCGGCGAGCACACCGACTACGCGCAGCTCCCGGTGCTGCCCATCGCCATCGACCGGTCGCTCACCGTGACCGCGACCGCGGATGACTCGAACGCGCTCACCGCTGGCTCCGAGCTGTTCCCGGAAGCCGGCCGGCTCGACCGGGGCGAGTACCGCTCGCAGGCGGGCTGGCTGCGGTACGTCGCGGGTGTGTTGCGCGAGCTGGAGGACATAGCGCTCGGCCGGGGCGCCGAAGTGCGGGTCACTGGTGACCTCCCGGCGTCGGGCGGGCTCTCGTCCTCCTCCGCGCTGACCGTCGGGCTGGTCGCGGCGCTGAACGCCGCCTGGGGCGCAGGACTCGACCGCGAGGAACTCGTGCGCCGTGCCACGCTGGCTGAGCGGCATGTCGGCGCGGAGACGGGTGGGATGGACCAGCAGGTCATCGCCTTCGCTGACGCGGGACACGCGCTCCGCGTCGACTTTCGGCCGGCTGCGCGCCGGCAGGTCCGCATTCCGGATGGCCTCGCGTTCGTCGTGGCCTACTCGGGCGAAGAGGCGCCCAAGGGCGGCGCCGCCCGGGACGGCTACAACGAGCGCGGCCTGGGGGCGCGGCTCGCCGCCGTCCTGCTTGCGGACCAGGTGGGCGTGGACCTCGATGTCCCCTACACGCTCGGCCAGGTGGCGGACATCGACGTGGTCGACGTCCTCGTCGACGACCTGCCGGAGAAGGTCGACGCCCACACGGTCGCTCACGGCGTGGATGTCGACATCGCGCGCATCGTGCAGCTCAGCCACACCACTCTGGACACGCGCACGCAGTTGCCGGTACGCCGGGTCGCACGTCACATCCTGAGCGAGGCCGAGAGGGTCGATGCCGCCGAGGCGGCGCTAGCGGCGGGTGACCTCGCCGCCTTCGGGAAGTTGCTGAACGAGTCCCACGAGAGTCTGCGACAGGACATGCGCTGCAGCACCCCCGCCCTCGACCGTGTCTGCGCGGCCATGCGCAAGGCGGGCGCGCTCGGCGCTCGGCTTACGGGCGCCGGGTTCGGCGGTTACGCCCTCGCCGCCTGTGCGCCGGGTGACGTCAACCGCGTAATCGAAGCGGCGACGGCCGCGGCCGGAGGCCCCGCCTTTGAGGTGCACGCGTCCGCGGGGTACGAGGTGCTGTGACCGTCACGAAGGCCGTGCTGCTGGCGGCGGGACGGGGAACGCGCCTTGGCGCGATCACCGCGAACTACCCCAAGCCCCTGCTCGAAGTGGGCGGGCGGCCAATCATCGCCCACATCCTCGACGGGCTCCTGGCGGCCAGGATCGAGGAGGTCACGATCGTCACGGGCCACTTCGCCGCGCTGCTCGAGGCGGAGCTCGGGAACGGCGAGCACGCCGGGCTGCGGCTCCACTACGTGCGCCAGGAGCGCATCGAGGGTACCGCGCGAGCGCTCGCCCTTGCCCGAGACTTCTGCGGAGACGACAAGTTCTTCATCGGCTGGGGCGACATCCTGGTGCAGCCCGAGAACTACGCACGCCTGCTCCGGGCGGCCCGCTTCGCCGACCATCTGCTCGCCGTGAATTCCTCGGATGACCCCGCCTCCGGCGCCGCCGTCTACGTTGACGACCCCGCGGCCCTCGACCGCGACGAGCCCGCGCGCGTCACGCGCATCGTCGAGAAGCCCGCGCCAGGCACGTCTACAACGAACTGGAACAACGCCGGCTTCGGCGTCCTCGGCCCGGCCATCTGGCCCGAGATCGCCCGCCTCGAGCCATCCCTAAGAGGCGAATACGAGCTGCCCCAGGCGGTCGCGGCACTTGTGGAGGGCGGGGCGGACGTGCGCGCCGTCCCGGTCATCGGGCCCTGGTTCGACGTGGGCACCCCGGACGACCTCGATCGAGCCCGGGCTGAGTTCGGGCGGTCCTGAGGCGCGGGCGCTCGGCTGCGGTTGACGCTTAACATATGATCGGAACGGGTTGCGACGGCCGCATCGCATAAGCCCGGCACTCAGCCCTGGAGTATTCGAAGACATGCCCGACGGCGTCCGGTTCTGCACCAGCAGCGATGGCACCCGTCTGGGCTACTCCACGTTCGGCAGCGGCAAGCCGCTTGTCATCACACCCATGTCGTGGATGAGTCCGGAGACGGATCGGCGGCGCATCATCGGCCGGGACTTCTGGGCTGACCTCCCGCCCGGCAGCCGCACTATCACCTACGACCTGCGCGGGGTGGGTGTGTCGAGCCGCGAAGTCACCGATGTCTCTCTCGATCGACAGGTGGAGGACCTGCTCGCGTTGGTCGACCACCTCGAGCTCCCTTCCATCGACCTCTGGTGCTTCAACGACCAGTGCTCGGCAGGTATCGCCTTCGGCGCTCGCTACCCCGCCCGCGTCGACCGCCTCATTCTGTATAACCCTTGGGCCTCAGTGCCACGCTCTATCGCGAGGGAACACATCGCGGTCTGGTCGGCCTTCATTCGCGCGGACTGGGGCATTGCGACCAGGTGCTTCGCCCAGCTGCTCTATCCGAAGGGACCGCTCGATGCCCAGGAGGCCTCGACGAAGGCCATCCGAGAGACACAATCGCCCGACGTCGGCCTCCTGTATCTTGAGGCGCAGAACACGTTTGATGTCCGCGCCGAGCTGGGCCTGCTTTCCGGGCCTGCGCTTGTCATCTCCCGGGAAGGGCCGGGGCGGACTCCGCTCGTTCCTGTGGACTCGGTTCGTCGAGTGGCGGCCGGGATCCCTGGCGCCAGGCTGGTCGTATACGACGCCGCGGCCGCGGTCTGTCCGTACTTCGACTACCGCACCTACCGCGGCGCTGTCCGCGAGTTCCTTTCGGACGCGCCCAAGGAGATGCCGCTCCACCCGACCCTCAGCGACCGTGAGGTCGAGGTCCTCCGCCTCGTAGCGCGGGGGAGGACCAACGCCGAGATCGCGAAGGAGCTGGTGATCAGCAAGAACACGGCGGACCGCCACGTCAGCAACATCCTTGCGAAGACCGGCTCAGCGAACCGTGCTGAGGCCGTGCTCTACGCGGCCCGCCACTCCCTGGTCGGCTGACTTTTCCGCCTCCCCGGACCGGCGATAACAAGGTCTTGTTACCCGGGCGGCGCATGCCCACCGGCAGCACGCCGTTAATCCCTACTCCTCGGGACGCGGACGCGGGTCACACACGCCTACCTTGTGCTCGCCCGGCGTCATCACCGGGAACCTGCGATTGAAGGAGATTTGGATGAAGACCAGAATGTTCGCGGCAGCGGCCGTCGCTCTCCTGGGAGCTTCGGCCATCGGACCGGCCGGGACGTCCGTGCAAGCGCACGGCACCTGCGAAGGTGCCCTGGGCAGCGGAATCGAAGTCCACGGCCAGCACATCGTCGGGGACTACGTGACCGGCCTGGGCGGGATATTTCCGCCCAACGAGCTAACCTGGCCACCCGCGGGCCAAGTGGGGGCGATCGTGGGTGGCAACGGCGGCGCCATCACGCCCGGTGGTCCCGGCCCGGGCTTCCACTTCACCATCGACGGGCTCGCCCCGGGAGCGTCGTTCTGCAACGTCGAAGAGGCGCACCCGGCGCACCCGAACGGCTTCGACACGCCCGATAACGTTCCCGTGCCGGGCAACCGGGACTGAGGAGCAATAAACCATTTGGCCATTATTCACCATTAACAAACGACAGCGGAGCCGAGACCACCGGTCGCGGCTCTGCATACCTCGTGACGGGAGAAACATCACCTTGCCTCGACTGCTCCGTTCGCCGCTCTCCGCCGCCGTCCTAGCCTCGGCTCTGACCTTCCTGGTGGTGGCCGGGTGGGGCATCGCTCGGGCGGCCTTCGATCCCGAGACCGGTGCGATCACGACGTGCGTCTCGAACAAGACGGGTTTGCTACGTTCTCCGGAGATTGGCCACAGCTGCCGCGGCGACGAGACAGAGCTCGCCTGGAACCAGGCCGGCCCCGAAGGTGCTCAAGGGGAACGGGGCCCTGCAGGGGAACCGGGGCTACAAGGCCCACAGGGAATCCCGGGCGCTGCCGAAGGCGCGGGAATGACCTGTATGGACGAGTTTCGGGTCAAGGCCGCACTCCAACCGTTTGATGTCAGAGCCGAATGCGGCGCAGCGCCGGCCTGCATCGACGGAGCCGACAATGACAAGGACGGACTGAAGGATTTCCCGGACGACAGCGGGTGCAGCTCCTGGGAGGACACGTCCGAGGCTCCGATAACGCAGTGCAATGACGGGGCCGACAACGACGGCGATGGGCTGGTTGACACAGGAGACTTCGGATGCCTGAGCCCAGCGGACGAGAGCGAGTACCGCGGAAACCAGTGCGACAACGGAATCGATGACGACAGCGACGGGCTGATCGACTTCGGCGCCGAGGGAGACGCGGGTTGTGTGGACCCGTTTGACAGCTTCGAGGCTGGCGGCGCCTGCCAGGACGACTCGCGTGACGATGCCGACGACTCTACCTTCATCGAGATGCCGTTGCGAACGCCCACGGCCGGCATCATTTGCCCGGGGGACTGGGACCTCGTCAAGGTCGAAGTGCAGCCCGGCATCGACGGCCCGTCGGGCGTGACAGTTGTCTTCAACTTCGATCCATCTGACGCGGACGTCCAACTCACGCTGCTCGGCCCGGATTGCCGCTTCTACGGCTGGTGCGGTCCCTCTCTCATCCCATACCAGGTCATCTCCAGCCCGACCGGTCCGGACGGGGTAACGCTCTTTATCTCCGCGGGCACGCAGTACTTCTCGATCGGAGGTGCCAGCGCGGCAGACACCGGGGCGTACACACTCGAGTTCAAGTAGGACTTCAGGGAGTTCGGACGACCGTCCAGGTAGCGGGAGGCCCGGCACAGTGCCGGGCCTCCTGGTGTGAGAGCTGCGCTACGCCGTCGCGCCGACGGGCTCCCGCTTCTCCTCTGGTTCGGCGAAGGTGTCGCACTCGCGGGCGTTGAAGGTGAACTCGCTGTCCTGGAAGTCGACCACGACGCATTGGTTTTCCTTCACCTCGCCGGCAAGGATGCGGCGGGCGAGCTCGTTCTCGATGCGGCGTTGCACCGTCCGGCGCAGGGGCCGCGCCCCGAACTGTGGGTCGTAGCCTTCACGCACGACCTCGTTCTTCGCGGCCTCGGTCAGCTCGAAGTCCACTTTGCGTTCCTCCAGTCGCTCGCGCACTTCCTCGGCGAGCAGGTCGACGATCTTCTCCAGCTCGGGCCGGGTGAGCGGCTCGAAGATGATGATCTCGTCGATGCGGTTCAGGAACTCGGGACGGAAGTGCTCGCGCAACGCCCGTTCCACCGACTCCTTCAGCTTGTCGTGATCCCCTTCGCCGGCGCCGTCCGTGCGCTTGGTGAAGCCAAGCGTGGCCCGCTCCTGGGCGCCCGTGCCGAGGTTCGAGGTCATGACGATCACCGTGTTGCGGAAGTCGACCGTGCGGCCGTGGCCATCGGTGAGGCGCCCGTCGTCGAGGATAGCGAGGAGCGTGTTGAACACGTCCGGGTGCGCCTTCTCGATCTCGTCGAAAAGAATGACGCGGTATGGCCGCCGGCGGACCGCCTCCGTGAGCCCGCCGCCCTCGTCGTAGCCCACGTAGCCGGGAGGCGAGCCGATCAGGCGGCTCACCGTATGGCGCTCCTGGAACTCGGACATGTCGAGCCGGATCATCGCGTCCTCGTCGTCGAACATGTACTCGGCGAGCGTCTTCGCGAGCTCCGTCTTCCCCACGCCCGTGGGCCCCAGGAAGATGAAGGAACCGATCGGCCGCGTGGGGTCCTTGAGGCCCGCACGTGCCCGCCGGATGGCGTCACTGACGGCGACAATCGCGCGGTCCTGGCCGATGACGCGCTCGTGGAGGTAGTCCTCCATCTTGAGCAGCTTCTCGCTCTCCGTTTCCTCGAGCCGGGAGACCGGGATACCGGTCATCATCCCCACAAGCGAGGCGATGTCGTCCTCGGTTACGCGCAGGTCGATGTTGTGCTCTTGTGCCCAGGCTTCGCGCTTCGAGGTGTACTCCTCCTGGAGCTGCAGCAGTTGCGCCTTCAACGTGGCCGCGGCTTCGTAGTCCTGCTTCTCGATCGCTGCTTCCGACTCCATCGTCAGGCGGTCAAGCCGCTCGTGGATCTCCCGAAGGTCGTCCGGGAGCGCCTGAGCGTCGATGACGTGCTTGGAGGCTGCCTCGTCGATGAGGTCAATGGCCTTGTCCGGCAGGCGCCGCTCAGTGAGGTAGCGCTCGGACAGGTGCGCCGCCGCGTCGATTGCCTCGTCCGTGATCTCCACCTTGTGGTGCGCCTCGTACTTGGGGCGGAGCCCCTTCAAGATCGCGATCGTGTCCTCCACGCTCGGCTCGTCGACATAGACGGGCGAGAAGCGCCGCTCGAGCGCGGGGTCGCGTTCGATGCGGGTGCGGTATTCATCCAGCGTGGTGGCGCCGATGGCGTGCAGCTCGCCGCGTGAAAGGGCGGGCTTCATGAGGTTACTGGCGTCGATAGCACCGTCCGCACCGCCTGCACCCATGACGGTGTGCAGCTCGTCGATGAAGAGGAGGATCTCCCCGCCGGACTGCTTGACCTCCTCCATTACGGCCTTCAGGCGCTCCTCGAACTCGCCCCTGAACTTGGAGCCGGCGACGAGTGCGCCCATATCCAGGGCACGCAGTTGCTTGTCCTTCAGGTTCTCGGGCACATCTCCGGCGACGATGCGCTGTGCGAGGCCCTCGACGATCGCCGTCTTGCCCACGCCCGCCTCACCGATGATGACGGGGTTGTTCTTCGTCCGCCGGTTCAGGATCTGCATCACCCGGCGGACCTCGACGTCCCGCCCGATCACGGGGTCGAGCTTGCCCTCGCGGGCGAGCTCGGTGAGGTCGGTCGAGTACTTCTCGAGGCTCTGGTAGCGCGACTCAGCCGTGGGACTGGTGACGCGCGACTTGCCGCGGATGTCCTGGAGGGCGCGGTAGATGGCCTCCTTGCTGACGTTGAACTCCGCGAGCAGGCGGGTGGCGCCGCTTTCCTCGTTGTCCGCGATGGCGATGAGCAGGTGCTCGACGCCGACGTAGTCGTCCTTCAGCCGCTCGGCCTCCGCGTTCGCGACCTCGAGCATGCGCACGACCTCGGGGGTCGTGTACACCTGCACCACGTCGTGCTGGAGCCGTGGCTGGGCCTGCAACACCTGGCCCACGCGCTCGCGCAGGCGATTCATGTCTACGCTCAGCTTCTGCAGTACCTGCTCGGCGAGCCCGCCCTGCAGGCCCACGAGGGCGGCCAGCACGTGAGGTACGCCCCACTGGCTGTTGCGCTGCTGGCGCACGATCTCCTGGGAGGCGGCGAGCACCTGTTGGGCCTGCTCGGTGAACCTGTCTTGTCGCATCATGTGTTTGTGTCTCCTGTGACTCTGGGGTAGGGACCCCGGTGCTCGTTGAAGTGCTCAGTGCTCAGCCCTAAGTGCTGGTGCCGGTATACGGCGCTGGAAGGCGCGTCGACCGGAGCTTCGCCAGCTCCGCGCGCGTTGCTTCGAGCTCGGACTGCATTTGGCGCAGTTGTTCGGACATGCGGAAGATGATGTCGACGCCGGCGAGGTTCACGCCGAGCTCGTCGATGAGGCGCTGGGCCGTGCGGATGCGGTGAATGTCCCGGTTCGAGTACATGCGGATGTTTCCCGGCGTCCGCTTGGGCTCGAGGAATCCCGCCCTCTCATAGTAGCGCAGCGTCTGCTGGTGCATGCCCACGAGCCGCGCGGCAATCGAGATGACGTAGATCGGGTCGTCGTCCGACATGCCTTCCGGTCCGGTGACTGGATTCGTGTTGTCAGGCCGTGCCATGTGTGTCACGCCCTCCCTTTGTCCGCCCCGGCGCGGACGCCTTCACGCAGCGCCCGGAGCTCTTCGATGTGCTTGCGCTCGTCGTCCGTGAGGTGCTCGGGCATGGTCACGCGCACCCGGGCATAGAGGTCGCCCCGCCGGTCCGCCGATCCGAGGACGGGCATGCCCTTCCCGCCCAGTCGAATCTGGCGTCCGTTTTGCGTCGTCTCGGGGATGCGGAGCGCGACCTTGCCCGTGAGTGTCTGCACCTCCACCTCGCCGCCCAGGATGGCGTCGAGATAGGGGACGTCGATGTCCACGTAGAGGTCGTCGCTCTTGCGCTCGAAGCGCGGATGGGGCAGGACGGTCACCACCAGGTAGAGGTCGCCGTTCGCTCCGCCGTTCATGCCCGGGCGGCCTTCGCCGGCCATGCGCACGCGGGAGCCTGTCTTCACGCCCGCGGGCACCTTCACTTCGAGCCGGCGCGGGCGGAGCACCTGGCCCATGCCGTCGCAGGTGTGGCAGATGGCGCCCGCCACCTCGCCCGTGCCGCCGCATGTCGGACATGGCTCCTGCGACTGCAGGTTCACCGTCCGCGTGGTGCCGTGGAACGCTTCGTCGAGGCTCACCTCAACGGGCGTCTCGATATCCTGGCCTCGGCGCCGCGCAGGAGTGCCACGTGGGCCGCCCCGCTCGCGGCGGAAGAGGCCGTCGAAGATGGAGCCGAAGTCGCCATTTTCGAACGAGAAGGACTGACTCCCGCCGCCCTGGCGTGCCCAACCAGCGGGCGACGGCCCCCTCTTCTGGGCCTCCTCGATCTGGTCCGCGTACTCCCAGCGGTCGCCGTACTTGTCGTACTTCTTGCGCTTGTCGGCGTCGGAGAGCACCTCGAAGGCGGCGGTGGCCTCCTTGAAGCGGGTCTCGGCGGCTTTGTCGTTCGGGGTGACGTCAGGGTGGTATTTGCGCGCGAGCTTGCGGTAGGCGCTCCGGATTTCTTTCTCCGGGGCGTCCCGCTTCACGCCGAGCACGCTATAGAAGTCTTTGGCCATGCCTTCAAACCAGCCTAGCAGGGCGAGGTTGACGCTCACAACCCACCAACGAGGCAGCTTTCCTGATAGTAAGTCTATCAGACTTGTTGCGCGGCGACCATGGGGGTTGCGGCTGACTCACTGGCCCGCCCACCCCTCGCAGCGGCCCCGTCACGCGCGTCTTTACCTGGCCTGATGCAACCGCCGGCGGTGCAGCGACGTTCGTCTAGTACCAACCGTGCGCGAGCACGTGAGGGAGGGGACAGATGGAACGGAACTGGCAGTGGACTCGCCTGGCAGCGATTGGCGTGGCGGTGGGCGTGTTGCTCGCTGGCATCGCTTGCGGCGACGACGACATGGGCGATGACGACAACGATAGCGGGGCGAGCAGCGCGGACCAGGCGGTGGGCGTGCCCGCCGCCGGCGGCGTGCCTGGGGAGTCCGGCCCGAATCCGCCGGCCTCGAACATCCTCGACCGCAAGATCATCTTCTCGGCACAAATGACACTCTCCGTGGAGAACATCTCGAACGCCTTCAGCGATGTCACCCGTTTGGCGACCGGCGCGGGCGGCTACGTCGAAGGCTCGAGCTTCACCAACGCCGACGACCCGCAGGCGCGGACGGCGCTGCTCACCCTGCGCGTGCCCGCGGACCGGTACCAGGACACGCTCGCGGGCCTCCGGTCCCTCACGGGCGGGAGCGTGAAGTCTGAGAGCTCGAAGTCCAGCGAGGTAACGGAGGAGTACACCGACCTCCAGAGCCGCCAACGCAACCTGGAGCGCACGGAGCAGCAGTACCTGGCGCTCCTCGGGCAGGCGGCCACGATCACGGACATCCTCATCGTCCAGGACCGCCTCGACGGCGTGCGTGGTCAGATCGAGCAGATCCAGGGCCGCCTGAACGCGCTGGACGACCTGGCCGACCTCGCAACCATCGACGTCACCCTCACGCCCGTGCCACCCCTCGCCGCCAACGGCGGGAGCGACGGCCCGAAGCCTGTGATCGACGCATTCGTGGACGCGTGGGCATGGTTCACCGAGGCATCGGGCTACGTCCTCGTGGGCGTTGCCGTCGTCGCCGTGGCCGCGATCTTCCTCGCGCTGCCCGCGGGCATCGTGCTGGCTGTGATGCTGGTGGTCCGCCGGGTCCGCGCTCCGGGCACGTTGAGTACGTAAGCAAGCGTGCATGGTGGAGGGTTCGTGTTTCCCCTTGATCCCGCCCGGCGTAGCATCGAGTGGCAGCCGGTATCCCCGCCTGCCACTCAACACATGCGTACCCTCAACTACGTCCTCTCCGTCATCTCCATCATCCTCGGCCTGGCGCTCGTTTTCTTCGTGCTCACCCAGACCGAGCATTGGGACATGGTGACGACCGTAGACGTGCGGGAGTGGAGCATCGGCACCGCCATCGGCGTTGTCCTCATCCTCAACGGCGCCATCCGCCTGTGGTTCGCACAGGACGACCACTAGTGCAATGCTGTTCACCAATTCGCTTCAGATTCTGAGCTGAGAAAACCGCCGGCCATGGCCCAACAGCCGTCCTACCTCGTCCCTGTCACTGACTCTCCTGCCAGCCTCGAAGCGGTCGGGATCGCGTGCGGGCTGGCGAAACAGCGCAAGGCTCGTATCTACACCGTCCATGTGATCGAGGTGCTCCGCTCCCTCCCCCTCAATGCGGGCATGGAGACGGAAGCGCGCCGCGGCGAGCAGATCCTGCGCAAGGCCGGGGATGTCGCCTCGCACTCCGGTTGCCACACGGAGGCATCCCTGCTCCAGGCGCGCGACGCCGGGCAGGCCATCGTGGATGAAGCCCGGGACCGGGCAGTCGACGCGATCATCCTTGGAGTCGGGTACAAGCGCATCATTGGCTCGTTTCAGATCGGACGGACAACCGACTATGTTTTGAAGAATGCATCGTGCCAGGTCTGGGTCGTCCGCCAGCGTGTGGACGGCGCAACCGGCGCCAGGCAGCGGGAGTAGGTCTGCATGAACGTGTTGATCATGGGCTCTGGCCGGCTGGGGGCGCAGATCGCGACCATCCTCGATCGCGGCGGGCACAGTGTCACCGTGCTCGACATCAACCCGGCCTCGTTCCGGCGCCTCCCGGAGACGTTCAAGGGGACGCGGGCGATCGGCAACGGCATGGATGGCACGGCCCTCGAGCGGGCCGGGATCGCCTCGATGGATGCCTTCATGGCGGTCACCCAGGGCGATAATCGTAACTACTTCGCCAGCCAGCTCGCCCGCGAGATCTACCACGTGCCCCGGGTGCTCTGCCGTATCTACGATCCCGTCCGCGAAGAGATCTTCCGCAACCTCGGGCTGGAGACGTTTAGTCCCACAAGCGTGGGATCGAAGGTCATGGTCGAGATGCTACTGGGCGGCGAGCGAGGGGAGGGCTAGGTGTACATCATCATCGGCGGCGGCGGGAAGGTGGGTTACCACCTCGCGCTCGAACTGCTCCAGGGCAACAACGAGGTCCTCATCATCGAGCGCGACGCGGCGCGGGCGTCCGCTATCGCGGAGGAGCTCGGAGACATTGTGGTGGCAGGCGATGCTTGCGAGGCGACGATCCTCGACTCGGCGGGAGTGGCACGCGCGGAACTGGTGGCGGCCGTCACCGGCGACGACGAGGACAACCTCGTGATCTGCGAGATCGCGCGCCGCCGCGGCGTGCCCCGCACCATCGCTCGCATCAACAACCCGAAGAACGAGCTCCTCTTCAAGAAGCGCGGCATCGAGACCACCATCTCCGCGACACAGGCCGTCCTCGCGCAGATCGAACAGGAGCTACCCTCCGCGCCGGTCATCCCGCTGCTGCAGCTTCACAGCGGCCTCGACCTGGTGGAGATGAAGCTGCCGGAGACCTCGCCCGCGATCGGGCGCTCCGTACGCGAGGTGCTGCTCCCGCCCGAGTCCCTCATCTCACTCATCGTCGATCCCGGGGGCGTGCCCCGGATTCCCAGTGGCGACACGCGTCTGCACGCGGGGGACGCGCTCGTGCTCGTCACGCGGGCGGAAAGCCTGGGGGCACTCAAGGAAGCGCTCATCGGTTCCACCCACGGATTGGACACGTGACCGCCAGGCGCCTGGCGTACCTGGGGCCACCTGGCACCTTCGGAGAAGAGGCTGCCCTCCGCTTCGATCCCGGGGCCGAGCACGTGCCCTTCCCCTCGCATGCAGCCGTCGCCGCCGCCGTCGAATCGGGCATGGCTGACGCCGGGGTGGTCGCGATCGAGAATTCCCTCAGCGGCTCGGTCGCGGAAACGCTCGACATCCTCATCCACGACACCGAGCTTCAGATCCAGAACGAACTGGTGCTCCCGATCGAGCACAACCTTGTGGCGCGCACGGGCACGCGGGCGGATCAGATCCGGGTGATCTACTCCCACCCCCAGACGTTCGGCCAGTGCCGCAAATTCCTCGAACGCTGCTTCCCGAAGGCCCAGCATGAAGCCGCGCTCTCCACGGCCGAAGCCGTGGACCTTGCCCTTCGCCGGGGCGAGGGTGATGCGGCCGCGATCGGGACGCTGCGCGCCGCCGAACTGGCCGGAGCCGAGGTGCTCGCGCGCGCCATCCAGGACAACGCCAACAACGCCACGCGATTCCTCGTCCTCGGCCGGGAGAAAACGTCGCCCACCGGGCGGGACCGCACGTCGCTCGCATTCACGTTCGCCGTTGATCAGCCCGGATCCCTCGCCGGCGTGCTGAATCTCTTCGCGGACCGCGGGATGAACTGCACGAAGATCGAGAGCCGGCCCACGCGCGAAGTCTTCGGCGAGTACGTGTTTCTCATCGACTTCGAGGGCCACCAGGACGACCCCGGCGCCCGCGGCGTGCTCCAGGCGATCGGGGACCTCACCCAGGACGTGAAGGTCTTCGGGAGCTACCCCCGCTGGAAGTGAGCCTTCGGTTCAGGGGATGCCGCTGCTCGTCTCGCAGCTCGCTCCCGTGTCCGTGCCCGGACCACCGTTGCAGAGGTCGTTCGCGCCACCGCCGTCCAGCGTGTCGTCGTCCGCCTCACCGTAGAGGCGGTCGGCGCCACCACTTCCGAGGAGCGTGTCGTTTCCGGCACCGCCGAGGAGCACGTCGCTGCCCCCGGAGCCGTCGAGCGTGTCATTGCCCCCGAGCCCCACGATGCAGTCATGCCACAGAATTTGATGGATTTGTTCTCTGCAGGGGGCCAATCTGCCGATAATGCGGAGCTGCGAGCCCCAGCCGGGTTGTTGCAACCCCGGCAAGGGTTTGCGACGATCACCTCGACATGCAGGACGAGATCTTCAAGGCCATCCATGAAGCCGTTGAGAACGGCGAACCAGTCGTGCTCGCGACGGTCGCGCGCACGCGCGGCTCCACCCCCCGCAAGACAGGCGCGAAGATGGTCGTGCGCACCGACGGCACGTTCTTTGGCACGATCGGTGGCGGCTGCGGCGAGGCCGAAGTCTGGCAGGAAGCCATGGAGGTCATCCAGGATGGCCGCGCCCGCATCGTCACGGTAGATCTCACCGAGCCCACGGACGGCGAAGACAAGATCTGCGGCGGCGTCATGGACGTCTTCGTCGAGCGCATCGGCTAGCAGGGCATATCGCGCTGGCGAGGTGATGCGCGGGGCATCAGCGCCGAATCTCTAACTGTGAGAGTGCGCATATCGTCCGTAGTCAGCGGAGTGCTGTTGCTTGCCGGTGTGCTGCTCCTCGGGCTCACCCGGGTGCAGGGACCGGAGGCAGTTCGCGCCTCTGACGCCACGGTCAACATCACGGCGGCCGGCTTCGATCCCCAGTCCATCACAGTCAGTCCGGGCAGCACGGTCACGTGGACGAACAACAGCCCCAACGTCCAAACGATCCACTCCATTACCCCTGGAGCATTCTTCTATCCGTTCCTCTACCAGGGCGAGAGCTGGTCCCACACGTTCAACGCGGCCGGGACGTTCGACTACAAGTCAAATACCACGGGCGTCACCGGTACGGTAGTGGTGAGCGGCTCCGGAGGCGGAAGCACGCCGACCAGCCCGCCCCCGACAGCAACCACGGGCGGCGGCGGAGCACCGGGCACGGTGAACATCACGGCCGAGGGCTTCGATCCCGAGACCATCACCGTATCCGTGGGTGCGACCGTTACTTGGACCAACAACTCTCCGAGTGTGCAGACGATTCACTCCATCACGCCGGGAGCCTTTTTCTATCCCTTCCTGTACCAGGGCGAGAGCTGGTCCCACACCTTCAACGGAGCAGGAACCTTCGACTACCGCTCGAACACCACCGGGATTACCGGCACCGTCATAGTGACGGGCGGCCCGGGTGGTGGGCCTACGAACACGCCAATAGCCACCAAGACGCCAACGCCGACGTTGCCGCCGGGCACGACCCCAACCAAGACTCCGACCCTCGCGCCTGGCATCACGCCGTCTCCGACGAGTGGTGCGGGCGGACCGGGGGCTGCCGCGACACCGACTAAAACGCCGACCAAGTCACCAACGCCCAAGCCCACGCCGATCGCCAACACGGTCCGCATCACCGACAGCGGCTTCGAGCCGCAGTCGATGACTGTGGAGGTGGGCACGACGGTGACGTGGACCAACACCACGGCTGGCCCGAGGTCGGCAGGATCGACGGTGGCCGCTCCAGGCGCGTTCCACAGCGGATTCATCTTCGGCGGGAAGTCCTGGTCGCATGCCTTTACGGTGGTCGGCACGTTCCCGTACATGTCGGCGATAACGGGCTTCACCGGGACCGTTCTCGTCGTGCCTGCCGGCTCGAGCGGGCCGCCCGGCGGCGGTGGTGGCAGCACGCTCCCCTTCGCGCCGATGGGACCAGGGTGGAACCTGGTGACATATGGCGGGTCCTCCGGGGCGCCCGCGCGTGCGCTCGCCCAACTCGGCGATGACTACACGGCCGTCTACTACTGGGATGGTACGCGCTGGCAGCGATACTTCCGGCCCGGCATCGGCCCGTCGTTCCTGAACACCATCACGAACGTTTCGGCGGGCCAGCCGCTGTGGATCCTTGCAACCGCTGCCATCCCCTAGCGGGAGCCCGCACCAGGCGGTGTGCGATGGCTCCGAAAAGCGCGCTGACGGCAGCGCAAAGCGCGGGTAAATGGCAACGCGGCCCCAACGCGGTATCCTGTAGCATAGAAGCGGCCCGGTTTGGGCCATGGGTAGGGATATGTTCGGCTCGCTAGGTGCACCAGAGCTTTTGATTATCGGCGCGATCATCCTTCTCCTCTTCGGAGTCGGGAAGGTGAGTGGGCTTGGACGCGAGTTGGGTTCGTCGATCAAGGAGTTCCGCCGGGCGGTCAAGGACGAGGACGAGAAGCCGCCTGCTCCGCCTCAGGTTCAGCAGGCGCAGCAGTACACGCCGCCGCCGGCCGCCCCGCAGGCTCCCACGCAGCCGCAGCAGGGCGAGAGCAAGAACCCCAACATTTTCTAGGCAGAAACGCAGTTACCACTTCAACAGCCTCCCCCAGGGGAGGCTGTTGCCGTTCTTGAAGGTGATGGCCACGCAACGTAAGTCACTCGCCGAGTTCCTCGATCACCCCAACCGCGACTCTCACCGGCTGGAACTGTTCGACGGAGAGATCTACCAGAAGTCACCGCTGAACCCGGAGCACCTCGCCCTGGTCTCGAAGCTGGGCGCCACGCTCGATGAGTTCGGGTTCGCAGGCGTCGAGGCGCGCATCCTCATGGACGGCGGCCCCGGCTGGGAGGCGTGCTCCCCAATCCCTGACCTCGTGTTCTATCGCGTGAGGCCACAGCTCCGGGGAGACTGGCCGAAGAGCCCGCCGGAGCTGGTCGTGGACGTGTTGCCGCCTCGTCGCAACCGCCTCTTCACCCGGGGACGGGTGGGGGCCTACCTCGCCGGAGGGACAGGCGCGGTCTGGGTCATCGACATCGAGCGCCACTGCGTGGACGCATATGACAAGAGTGGACGGCGCACGCTCCTCGGGGCCGAGCGCATGACCAGCCCGTCCGTGCCCGGGCTCGCTGTCCCGGTCAGCACGCTCTTCCTGGAGATGGACCGCAAGACGCTGGCGCGCGTGGCGTGAGTCACGACTCGCGGGGCGGTTCGAACGTAAGTAGCCGAAGGTCCCTTCTACCGGAGATGATCCTCACGAGTTCCAGGATGTTCTCCGTCTCATAATGCACGATAAGCCAGTCCCGCACGCGATAGACGCGCAGATGTGAAGGCAAGTGCTCATGGACGTGGCCCAGCCCGGGCATCGCCGCGAGCATCCGGCTGGCGGCGATGATCTCGCGCGCCACGCGTCGCGCCGATGCAGGGCTTCCGGCCGCGATCCAGACCCAGATGTCCTCCAGGTCCCGAGCGGCGGCTGATGTCCAGCGCAGTGGCTTCAAGATGCTTCGCGCCGGCTCTGGGCCAATCTCTCGCGACCTCGGCTCTCGATGTAGTCGAGTAGGGCTTCGTCGGACTCGAACTCGAGCACATCGCCGACCTCGATCTGTCGGAGGCCGACCTCAACCTGTTCACGCAGCCAGGCAGCATACTCTCGCTCGCTCTCGCGCATGAGCGCCAGCGCCGCAGCGATGACGCTCTCACGTGATTCGTAGCCCTCGGCGAGTTTCTCGTCGATGAAGGCCTCTTCCTCGGCGGTGAGGTTCAGCTGCATGTCCCGCATTCTATCACCGGTTCGACAAGGCCCGCGCCGCGCGCCAGAATCGCGCCCATGACCGAGTACTTCGACATCGTCACGTTCAAGAAGGACCGCCACGCCATCATCCAGCTCAACCGGCCGGAGAAGATGAACGCGCTCGCGCACAATCTGCGGGCCGAGCTTTTCGACGCACTCAAGGACTTCGAGTTGGATCCAGAGGTCCGCGTCATCATCATCCGCGGCTCCGGCCGGGCGTTCAGCGCCGGGTACGACCTGTCGGGCATCAGCAAGACTCAGGACGACCGTGACTACGTGGAGCGGCGCAGCGGCCTGCCAAACGTCGGCCCGATTCATCCCGGGCAGGGCCAGTGGCCCCAGCATCTGCTCAGCGGCTATTGGCAGATCTGGGAGCTGACCAAGCCGGTCATCTCCCAGGTCCACGGCTACTGCCTCGCCGGAGGCACCGAGCTCGCGACCATGTGCGACCTCATGTTCGTGGCCGAGGACGCGATCATCGGCTACCCGCCGGTCCGGGCGATGACGAGCGTCGACATCGTTTATCACCCGTGGCATATGCATCAGAAGAAGGCCCGCGAGCTGCTCTACACCGGCGACAGCGTCACCGGCAAGGAAGCAGTGGAACTAGGCTGGGCGAACCGGGCGGTGCCAGTGGAGCAGCTCGCGGAGGTGACGGAGGCATTCGCGGAACGCATTGCCAACGTGGACCCGGCGATGCTGCAAATGACCAAGCGGCAGGTGAACAGGGTTTACGAGATCATGGGGTTGCGAACGTCACTCCAGGTGGGCGGCGACATCCAGGAGCTGAGCCGCGTCCGCCCGGGCGGCGCCGAGTTTGGGCGCATCGCCCGGGAGAAGGGCCTGAAGGCCGCCCTCGACTGGCGCGATGGCCCCTTCCAGGACTACGCGAGCGCTCCCGCAGGTGCGACCCGGCCATCCGGCGCCGCGTGGTGACGGAGACCGAGTACCCGGACGCAAGGAGACGCGCGGACCGGCGCGACTTCGACGAGTTCCCCCTGCACAAGATGCTGGGGATCACGCTGGACGAGGTGCGGCCCGGGTTCGCGCGCATCGTGATGCGCACTGGCAACCTGACCCTGGGAGGCGTGGGCGGCAGCGTCCACGGCGGGCTCCTCTCGGCGATGGTCGACATGGCCACGCTGGAGGCGCTCTTTCCGATGTTCGGCCCGACGGACCGGCCGTCGGGCACGGCTGACCTCAACATCACGTACCTGAGGCCGGCGCTGGGTGAGCGGATCACCGCGGAAGCGACTGTCTTGCGGAAGGGTCGCCAGCTCGCGGTTGCGGAGGTCGAAGTGTTCGCGGGAGATGGGCGCCTCTGCGCCAAAGGGCGCGCGATCTACTCGCTCCGCCAGGCGCCGGCGGGCGGGGAGTAGCTACGGGGCAATGGAGTCCCAGAGGCGGGCATCGACGAACTGTGAGAGGTGGCGGATGTTGCGCGTTGCGACAACGGCCTGGTCGTTGGAGTCCGCGACGATGTCCTGAGCTGTCGCGGCGAGAATGACGTCGATGTCGAGGTCCCGTGTACCAGACGTTGGCCGACCCCGGCGCCTGCTCTGCGCCCATAGCTCGCTGGCTCCGAGGAGGATGCTGGTGGTGACCGGCGCGTAGAGGAATTGCGAGGGCAAAGCGTCCAGAAGCCTGAGGCTTCCGGCAGCGTCAAGGCGGAGCAGCTCGCGACGAACCTCGTAGAGGATGATCTCTGGAAGCACGACCACGCTCGACGAAGCTAGCTCACCGATCCACCTCTCGACTGGCGTACGAACCTGCTCGCGTGTGTGCACGAGCATGCCGACCGGGGTGCTGTCCAGGAGGACGAGTCGAGTCACGTGAAGAGCGGACGATGAGGTCGCTGGGCGTCGAAGTCGTGGGTGAATTCCTCCCACTCCTCGTCGGTCAGGTACGCGTCCTCGTTCCGCCAAGAGTCGAAGAACTGCTGGAGCGCCGCCGCGCGCTGCTCTGGCGGAAGCCGGTACAGCGATCCCATGCGAAGTCCGCTTGACCCGCTGCGCACTCGTTCAAGCCACTGGCTGGCTTGTTCCTCGGTTAGCTCTTCGATCACCTCTTTGAGCTCTTCCTTCGCAGTCACGCTTACAGTGTACCCGACCGGGCCTCACCACCAGATCTTCGTCTCCACGTCCTTGGGCTGGTCCGCCCAGTCGGTGGTCCAGAGGTGGGAGGAGAGGTACTTCCAGCCGCCGTCGGCCATCAGGCAGACGATGTGTTGCTCGCCCTCCAGCCGATCAGCCGCCTTCACGGCCGCGCGCACGACGGCGCCGCAGCTGATGCCCACGAACAGGCCCTCCTTCTGGGTCAGGTCCTTCGCCGCCTGGAAGCTGGAGCCGGAGTCGACGACGATTTTCCCGTCCAACACCGTCTCATCGAAGATCTCGGGGATAAAGCCGTCCTCGAGCGCGCGCAGGCCCTGGACGAGGTCGCCGGGGTGGGGCGCAGCCGCGATCACCTTCGTGCCCGGCTTGTGGTCCTTGAGGTAGCGCCCCACGCCCGTGAGCGTGCCCCCCGTGCCGAGGCCTGCGACGAACACCGTCGTCTGAGGCAGGTCGCGGAGGATCTCGGGGCCGGTGGTCTCGTAGTGGGCGCGGGGGTTGGCCTCGTTCCCGTACTGGTAGGGGAAGTAGTACTTGCCCGGGTTCTCGGCCACGATCTCCTTCGCGCGCGCGATGGAGCCATTCGAGCCCAGGTCTCCCGGCGTGTAGATGATCTCCGCGCCGAAGGCCTCGAGGAGCTGCGTGCGCTCCTCGCTCACGGACTCCGGCATCACGCAGATGACGTGGTAGCCCTTCACCTTACCGATCATCGCCAGGCCGATGCCCGTATTGCCCGAGGTCGGCTCGAGGATGGTGTCGCCGGGCTTGAGCTTCCCGGCTTTCTCAGCCGCCTCGATCATGTATTTCGCGATGCGGTCCTTGACGGAGCCCGTGGGATTCTGGCCCTCGAGCTTCGCGTAGATGTGGACCTCTGGCCGCGGCGCGAAGGAACGCAGCTCAACCGTCGGCGTGTTGCCGATAAGGTCGATGATGGAGCTGTAGAGCGCCACTAAACCTCCTCCACCGCGCCGACCTTAGAGTAGTCGCCGAAGGCCTGGACAGGTCGCTTGAAGAACCACTCCTCTCTTCCCGGCCCTCCGTGCATGCCGGTCATCTCCCAGCCCCAGTCACCCAAGACGCGAAGCGCATCGCCCGCGATGCCTCGCTTCCAAACAACGACCCGCGGTCGGCTAGCTTTCTGGTCGTAGTCCTTGATCGAAACTGCCTGAAGGGCGGTCAAGAAGTCAGGTCTCTGGTCATGAGTGAACCAGATTGTTGTCGTGTTGTGGTTCCCCTCGGCGGGCAGCAATACGGCATATTCCCAGCGCGTGACGAGCACCTCGGACCTCCAATGCGTCGACGTGGCTAGGCCCCACCCGCCAGTGCCGGGAGAATGTCGAGCACGTCGCCGGGCTTGAGGGCGGTGTCGACGCCGCCCGTGTAGCGGATGTCCTCGTCGTTCAGGTAGACGTTCACGAAGCGATGGAGCTTGCCGTCGGCCCCATACATCTGGGCCTTGAAGCCCGGATACCGCGTCTCGACATCGTCGAGCACTTCGCGCACGTTCGTGCCGCTGGCCTCGACGGCCTTCTGGCCGCCGGTGTGTTTCTGCAGCACGGCGGTCACGCGTACCTGGACGACGGGGGTGGTGGTAGAGGTCATGAAGTGCAGTCCTTAGTGCTTGGTGCTGGTGGGTATCGAACGCTCGCTGATGCTCGCGCTGGTCGTCGGTGCCGCTAGGCGGGCACTTCCTCGGCGTGCGGGAAGGGCGCGCCGCAGAAGACCTCGTAGTCGATTAGCTCACTGATCGTGGGGTTGTCCCCACACAGGGGGCACTCGGGGTCGCGGCGCACCTTCACGATGCGGAACTCGAGCGCGAGGGCGTCGTACAACAGCAGGCGGTTCACCAGTGGCTCTCCCACATCGAGCACGAGCTTGAGCACCTCGGTCGCCTGGATGGAGCCGATGGTGGCGCACATCGCGCCCAGCACGCCCGCCTCGGCGCAGCTCGGCACGAGGCCGGGCGGCGGTGGCGCGGGGTAGAGGCAGCGGTAGCAGCCCTTGCCCGGGATGTAGGTCGTCGCCTGGCCGTCGAACATGAGGATCGAGCCGTCGATCAACGGTTTCTTTAGCAGGTATGCGGCGTCATTCGCGAGGTACCGCGTGGCGAAGTTGTCGGCGCCGTTAATGATGTAGTCGTACTGCTCGAAGATCTCGAATGCGTTGTCGCTGGTGAGCGGCACCTCGTGCAGGACGACGTCCACGTTCGGGTTGTGCGCGAGGAGCGTCTCCTTCGCGGACTGGACCTTGGGCTTCCCGATATCGTCGGTCTGATGGAGGATCTGGCGCTGCAGGTTCGAGCGGTCCACCACGTCGAAGTCGATGATCCCGATCTTGCCCATGCCCGCGAGCGCGAGGTAGAGCGCCACCGGCGAACCAAGCCCGCCCGCGCCGATAATGAGCGCGCTGGACTCAATGATCTTGCGCTGACCGACGCTCCCGACCTGGGGCATGATGATGTGGCGGCTGTAGCGCTCCACCATCTCGGGCGTCATGGCCGTGCCGGCGCCGCCTGCGAGGGCCGGGATGACGGCCAGCTCGTCGCCGCTCTTCAAGGGCGTGGATTCGCCCTGGAGGTTGTTGATCTCCACCTGGTTCACGTACACGTTGATGTGCTGCGCGAGCTCCCCCTGGGGGTCCAGCAACTGGGCGCGGAAACCGGGGAACTGGGAATCGAGGTCGCTGAGGACCTCGTGTACCGTTTGCCCCTTCGCACGCACGTTCGCCCGGTTGCCCACCAGGTGGCGAAACGGCGTTGGGATATAGACTTTCACCGACATCAGCGTCCTCCTTCAGTCCGCGTCCTGCTCGATCTCATCGATCGACGTTACATGTTCACCGAGAGATAGCGCTCGCCTGTGTCGCAGAGCATGGTCACCACGGTCTTTCCCTGTCCCAGCCGTTCCGCCACTTTTGCTGAGGCCAATACGTTCGCGCCCGCCGAGATGCCGAGCAGCAGGCCCTCTTCTCGCGCCAGTCGTTTCGTCATCGCGATGGCATCCTTGTCCTCGATGCGCATGATTTCGCTGTAGATGTTGCGGTCAAGGATGCCGGGCACGAAGCTCGCGCCAATGCCCTGGATTCCGTGCATGCCCGCGCGCCCGCCGCTCAGCACGGGTGACCGCGACGGCTCCACGGCGACGACAAGCACCCGCTCGCCGACCTTCTCCTTCAGGTATCGCCCGACGCCCGTGATCGTGCCGCCCGTGCCTACCCCCGCGACGAAGGCGTCGATGGCGCCGCCCGTCGCCTCGAAGATCTCGGGACCCGTCGTGCGGTAGTGCACCGCGGGATTCGCCTCGTTCTCGAACTGCTGAGGCATGAAGTAGTCCGCGTGCTTCTCCAACAGTTGCTGAGCAGCGAAGACGGCGCCGGTCATCCCCTCGATAGCGGGGGTGAGGATGAGCTCGGCGCCGTACCGCTCGAGCAAGCGCCTGCGCTCCAGCGACATGTCCTCGGGCATGGTCAGGATGAGCCGGTAGCCCTTCACGGCCGCCACGAGCGCGAGGCCGATGCCCGTGTTCCCTGAGGTGGGCTCCACGATCGTGGCGCCAGGCTTGAGCACGCCACGCTGTTCCGCGTCCTCGATCATGGAGAGGGCGATGCGATCTTTCACGCTGCCAGCGGGATTCAGGTTCTCGGCCTTGCCGAGGATCGTCGTGCCCGCCGGAGCGACCTTGTTCAGACGGACGAGCGGCGTATGCCCAATGAGATCGAGTGCGGAGTCCGCGATGAGCGGGCGGAGGCTGGTCTGCGTCATATCACGTACCTCCCCGTGGCTGCCTGGGGCTCGCGCTCGAGCAGGTCGGCGACGGAGTACGAGGAGAGGATCTCCGCCGTGGTATCGCGCACGCGCTCCCAGATCTCCCGCTGGCCACACTGGTGGGGATGGTCGGTCTGTTCCGCGGGATCGTCCAGCCAGGTCACGGGCGAAAGACTCCCCTCGAGCGCTTCGATGACTTCCCGGACACAGATGCTCTCCGGGGGCCGCACGAGCTCGTGTCCCCCGGAGGGCCCGCGGACCGACCGGATGAACCCGGCTTTCCGCAAGGCCGTCAGGAGCTGGTCGAGGTATTGCTCGGGCACGTGCCTCCGGAGCGCGATCTCGGAGGACTGCAGCGGCCCCTGGCCGAAGTGGCCGGCAAGTTCGATGAGGGCACGGAGCCCATAGTCGCTGCGGGTGGAGACACGCATCCCTGGTATGGCGGCTGAGGACCGAGGAACCGTGTCCTCGTCGCCCCGAACCATCCTCCTGATAAAGTCGAGTAACTCTGTCAACAATCCTAGAGGCTCCCGCCAACCGGCGCAACACGATGCCCGCGAGGCCGTCCTGGCCGCGTGGCCGGGAATCCCGGGCCGTCATCGGCCCGATTGGTGGACGGGCCGTGGCGGAGGTGGTGCCAAATGCGTTTCGGTTCCCCGGGGTCACCATATTTCTACCCGGATCACCATGCCGATATATGCAGAAGGAAGCCCGGTAAAGAGCGCCGATGGCAGCAGCGACTGAGGAGGGGACGCCATGCGTTTCAAGCGGTTCAGGCCCATGCGAATGGACAACGTGAGCATCAGCACCAAACTCTGGGTGCTTGTTGGCGTGCTCGCCCTACCGATCGTCGTGCTCATGGGCACGCAATTCATCTCACTCCAGGACAGCGTCGACCGGGCCGAAAAGGCCCGCGCGGGCGTCGAGTTCGAGACCAAGGGACTGGAGCTGGTCCGTGACTTCCAGCTCCACCGCGACCACGAGATGCGCGTGCTGCGCGGCAACACCGCCTCCAGGGGATCGCTGGACGGGACCGCCGCAGCGATCGACGCGAACCTCACCGAGCTGCGCGACCTGGCGGGAGCCGCGGGCGTGAGGGACGAAGTGGTGCGCCTCGAGGTGGATTGGAACGCCTTCAAGTCCACGGAGCGCAAGAGCGCGGTGGAGAGTTTCGGGGCACACACCACCTTCATCAGCGAACACGCGGTCCCCGTGCTCCTCACGGCCGCGACGCGCACCGAGCTGTTCACCGACGGCGACCTGGCGAGCCGCAGTGTCATCCAGGCGCTGTTCACCACGCTCAACATGGGCGAGCAGGTGGCTCAGGCCCGCGCGCTGAGCAACCTCTCGTCTCTCGAACGCAGTGGCGAGCCGCCGACCGGGGCGGAACGCGATGCGATGGCAGAGTACGTCATCACCGCGGGCGTCTACGCCGCCGACCTGAAGTTCCAGCTTGGCCTGGCCATGGAGGCCGACCCCGCCCTTGCCGGAAAGCTCGCTCCCCTCATGGAGAAGCAGGAACAGTCCTTCCTCACCTTTGCCGGCTTCGTGGATGACAACTTCGTGAATGCGAACATCCTCGAGACCGCCCGCGCGGAGTCCTTCTACGTACTGGGCACGGGCGCCGTCACCGCCTCGAACGACCTGGTAACGGTGGCCGCGAACGAAATGAATTCCGAGTTCGATGACCGCAGCGCCGCGGCCATGCGCGAGATGCAAGTCGTGGGTGGCGTCGCCGTCGTGGGGATCGCAGCCGCCCTCGTGCTCGCCTTCTGGGTGTCGCGTTCGATCACACGGCCGGTGAGCCACCTGGCCGAGGTCGCGGACCGCATCAGCCTCGGCGAGCTCGATGTCGATATCGACGTGCACGGCACGAACGAGGTTGGGCAGCTCGCTGAGTCGCTTCGGCGCATGCAGGCCAGCCTGCGGTCCGCCATCGAACGGCTGCGCCAGCGGCGCGCGGCCTGAGCACGCTTCGGAGGAATCGGGTGGAGACGAACGGCAACGGGCACCAGGCATTGGACGCGGACGCGGCCGAGCGGGTCGTCGGGTTCCTCGCGAACCAGGACGCCATCGCCGGGGCCACGCTGGCCGCGCCGGGCGGGGCACTCCTCGCCTCGCGCGGCTCCCCCGCTACCCGCGCGGCCGCCCCGCGCGCGGCCTTCATCTGCGAGCGCGCGGCGGAAGTGGTCTCCGCCGACGACCTGCGGGGGATGGGCAAGCTCGTCTCGGAGAGCCAGTTCGAGCGGCTGGCCATCTCCGGCCCGAAGGGAGAAGCGCTCGTGATGTCGCTGGATCGTGCGTGCCTGATCCTCTCTGTCCGCCCGGGAGGGCTCGCCACCGCGGTGCAATCCGCGTCGCCAGTAATCAGTCGATTCGGGCCGGCCGCCGCGGGCCGGCAGGGAGGATAACCCCATGATGTTCCCCAAGGATTCCACCGTTCACGCCGCCCTCAGCACCTCGTTCACGTCGTTCGAGTCGCTGCTCGGCGACCTCGGAGCGCGCCGGCACACCGGCTTCGTGGAGGTGCTGCACCCGGGCTACAACGGCGTCCTCTTCATGTCTGAAGGCGAAGTCGTGAATGCCTGGGTGGAACAGGAAGATGGGCGCGGCACCGGCAAGGTGGCCGCCCGCAGCGTCGCCGAGCGTGCCGCCGACAAGAACGGCACCATCAACGTTTACGCGTCCAGCCCGGACATGGTGCTGCTCCTCCACCGGCTGACTGATAGCCGTCCGCTCTTCCGTGACCTCACCAGCGCCTTCACGAGCCTCGACCGTCTCGTCGCCAAGCTGCGCGACGACGGCCTCACCGGCTACATCGAGGTGGAAGTGGGTAGCGGCGACAAGGGCTTCATCTACCTCTCTGGCGGCGAGCCCGTGCAGATTGTGTATGCGGCCGATGGAGAGACGCTCACAGGCCCTGCCGCTCTCGACGGCATCATGCGCGACGTTGCCACGAGCGACGGCACGTTCAGCGTCTACGCCGAGGGCGGCCGCGATGTCGCAGCGGAGGTGACCGCCAGCGCTTCGCCCGAAGCTGCGGTGGAGGCGATGCCCAGCGCGGCTGAGGGCCGTCGTGAGGAGGTGCTTGCCTTCTGGCAGGACGTGCTCGCGTCCGTGGAGGAGGTGGTCGACGGCCTGGCGAAGCGCGGGCGCTTCCTGCTCGCCTTCAAGGAAGTGCTGGTCGCGCGCGCTATCACGTATCCCTTCCTCGACCCATTCGCCGCGGAGTTCGAATACGCCGCCGGCCACATCGAGTTCGACGGCGAGCTGCCGCACGACTTCAGCAAGGCCCTGGGCGACTGCCTGAGCGACAGCATCTCCAAGCTCGCCTTCCAGCTCAAGCGGACAGACCTCGAAGCGCGCGTCCGCGCGCGCCTGGAGGCCCTCGGGGTGCGGCACGCGCCCGTCATCGACCGTTTCAACCTGCTCGACGAGCTGCAAGAGTTCGTGGCCTGAGGGGAGCACATCGATGGAACAGGGGCTGACTCAGCTTTCGGCGATCCCCCACGTGGGTGGGGCGTTCATCTGCGACAACCGCGGGGACGTGATTGTCAGCTCCAGCCCCGCCGTGCTCGCCACTGTGACCATGAGCGCGATGGGCCGCGAAGTCGGCCGCATCGTGGCCGCGCTCGAAGCCTCGGGGCGTGCCGGGTCGCGCCTGGACTTCACTTACAGCAACTGGCGCCTGCTCGCCGTGGACCTGGACGACGGTATCCTCCTCGTGGTCTGCACTGCGGATGTCGACATGTCGTTCGTGCGTATGAACGCGGACATTGTGCTGACGGGCTGGCGGCAAGACGGCACTGTGCAGAAGCGCCTGCAGCGCCACCGCGTGGAGCGCCACGAGCTCGTCAACCGGTCTGCCGCGGATGCGGCCGTGCGCACCGCCTGGCGCGCAATCGAGGCCAACGGCCACTAAACGCTGAGCCCGCGCGGGGTGCGGGCGAAAGGGGAGACCAATGGCAGAAGGACTTTCAGGGAGCCTCGCGCAGATCCCGCTCGCAGACCTTCTCCGCATGCTGGGCGCCGGGGCGCAGACGGGCCGCCTCCGCCTTACTTCGGGCCTCGACGTGGGCGATGTCTTCGTGGATCGCGGTGACATCGTGCACGCCGAGAGCGACGGCACGATGGGCGATTCCGCCTTCGGGCGGCTGCTCACGTGGCCGAACGGCACCTTCATGTTCGAACCGGGCATCACCTCCATCGACCGCACGATCGAGAAGCCGCTGGACGTGCTCATGGCCGAGAGCGCAAAGGCCGCCAGCGAGCGGGAGGCCATCCGCCGGGTGATCCCTTCCACGGATGCCATCCCGCGGCTGGTGCGCGAGCTGCCCATGGACGCGATCACCGTGGAAGCGGGCGACTGGCGCATCCTCGCGCGCATGGACGGCCGCACGAGCATCGCTAACCTCGCGTTCGAGCTCGGATT
Organism: Dehalococcoidia bacterium; assembly: GCA_040877955.1. Classification (GTDB taxonomy): domain Bacteria; phylum Chloroflexota; class Dehalococcoidia; order Tepidiformales; family Tepidiformaceae; genus JBBDMZ01. The sequence continues at coordinate 93,156 of JBBDMZ010000019.1, forward strand.
CGAAGAGCCCGAGATGGTGCGCCACCTCGTGCGCCTGAAGAACGCCGGTCTCTTCGAGTTGGAGATTGTCCAGTCCGCCGCGCCAGCCAGGGAGCCGGCTCAGCGGCAACTCGCCGGTCCGCAATTCTTCCAGGCGCTCATCGGGGCCGTCGCCGATGCCATGGGCCCGCTGGCCGAGGTCATCGTCGATGACGCCGTGGAGGGGATGGGCTTCACCCGCGCTACCCTCCCGCGCGACGCTGTCTCCTCCCTGTGTGAGCGCATTGCCGCCGAAATCCGGGACGACACGCACCGGATCCGCTTCCAGCAGACCATCCTCTCGATGCTCCGCAGCCGAGCGGCGTGACGCACAAGGGACGCCCGTCCGAGCGCGAGGCGTCAGCGAGCGTGCGACGTTGCTTGCACCTCAATCGTGCCGCGAAAGCCCCCACGCTCGGACCGCCTGCGATGCGATCTGGTCCGCTGGAACATGCTCGGTATTCACGTACAAGTACGGCCGCAACGGAAACTCCCCGCCGGAGTTGAGCCGGTATGCATCCAGTTCCTTCATGATCTCGTCCGTGAGCTCGCGCGCCTGCCGCGGTTTCGCGGCCACGCGGTCCGGCAAGGCATTCCGCCTGATCCGTTCTCCCAGGCTCGCGGCCAGCTCGACGTAGAACACCTGGCCGCCTCTCGACTCCACGGCATCCGTCCGCCGCTTCATCAGCTCCCAGTCGGCTGGCTGGTCGAGCGCCCAGGCGACCGTGAAGATGATGTCCGGGTCGCCGTGTGTGGCCGCCGCCTCGATGATCTGTGTGTTGAAGGACGGATACAGCTCGAACCCCGGAGTGCCTCGCGGGAAGAACTGCGCCACAAGGTCGAGCGCCATGTTGTTGTGCAGCAGCCGGTAGCCGGTCATGTCCGCGAGGTGCTTGCCGACAGTCGCCTTCCCCACCGCGGGCGGGCCGAAGATGACCACGAGATTCATGACTCACCACCGGCCCGCGACGACGGGCGCGCCCGGCCGGGAGAGCTCCAGGATTCGCTGGCGGCTCCCCCGACCGACTCCGTCGGGCAACGCGCTGACGGGAAACCAACGGCACTCAGCCACCTCCGGCGAGTTCGACGCCGGCTGTGAATCCGTTTCGGAGCGGAAAAGCACCACGTGATCCGTCTTGCCTTCGAACACGCCGGTGAACACGCCTGCCACCTCCAGCCGGTCCACGGTGAGGCCCGTCTCTTCGCGCAGCTCGCGGCGCGCAGCCTCTTCGAGCGTCTCATTCCGCTTCAGGCCGCCGCCGGGCATGAACCAGCCCGGCTGGTAGGTATGCCGGATGAGCAGCACCTGGTCGCCCTTGAGCACCATCACGCGCACGCCCGCCGTAATTGGCCGCGTCAACCGCCACTTCGCGAGGTAGAGATAGTGCGCGGCCTTGAAGAACGGCGGCGGCAGTCTCACCCGGGCGCTCCGCGCAGCGCCGCCCAGCGCTCTCGAAGCGTCGCCATCATGACTGGCCACAACCGCTCCAGGCTGAGTGCTATCCCAAACCCGGCGAACGACACCAGCGCGCCCGCAATCGCATCGATGATGAAGTGGTTGCCCGTCATCACGATCGCAAAAAACATCGCGATGGGCCAGACTACTGCCAGCACCTTAAGCGCCGGGAACCGCGTCACCTGGAAAACCACCAGCCCCAGCAGCAGCGACCATCCGAAGTGGAGGCTGGGGAGCGCCGCATAGGGGTTCACGAATCCCTCGGTCTCCTGCGCGTTGTAGCCCACCCGGTCATAGACGGCCATGGTGTCGATGAACCCGGCATCCGGGATGAGCCGGGGCGGCGCCACCGGCCAGAGCGCATACATCACCACCCCGATCGCCCCCGAGGCGAGGAAGGCGTTGCGTGAGAGCCTGTACGCTCGCCGGTGCCAGATGTACAGCCAGAACGCGAAGATGACGACGAGGGGCATGTGCCCGTAGAAGTACACCCAATTCATCGTCCTAATCGCCCACTGGTGGCCCAGTATCCAGGACTGCATCTCGAGCTCCCAATAGAAACCGAGGTCCCGTTCGAACTGGATGAGGTCGATGGCGCGCTCGATCGCCTCGTCTGCGCGCCCAACGACCAGCCCGCGAATGTAGAAGTAAATGAGGAACGCGCCCACGACGAGGACGATCTCCTGCACGCCCGCGCGATCGGCGAGCGCCCATGCGCGTCCCACCCGGGCGCGCCACTGGGGGGCAGTCTGGACGGCCATCGGCTGCCTGTCCTCCCGCGATCCGCGGCCCACATCCCCAGCCCCTCCCTTGCCCGGGGACGCGCCGCGCGTGAGACTCTTCGGGCGAACCTTAGCAAGCCTACCGGGGAAGGAACAACGCGCGTGGAGATTCGTGTCGAGCCGGGGGACATCGCAACGTCCGGGGCGGACGTGCTCGTCGTCAACCTCTTTGAAGGCGTGACCGCCCCCGGTGGCGGCACTGGCGCCCTCGATTCGGCCCTCCAGGGAGCCATCTCGCAGCTCATTCGCCAGGGCGACATCCGCGGCAAGAGCGGCGAGCTCACCATGATCCACACGCTCGGCAAGATCGCAGCCCCACGCGTTGTCGTCGCGGGCCTCGGCAAACAGGCCGAGTTCGACATCGACGCCGTCCGCAACCTGGGCGCGAACCTCGCGCGCTTCCTGCGCAAGCCCGGCATCAAGACGGTCGCCACGCTCTGCCACGGCGCGGGCATCGGCGGACTGGATCCCGCTGCCTGCGCGCAGGCGATCGCTGAGGGCGCCACCCTCGGGGCTTACCGCTTCACCCGCCACAAGTCGAAGAAGGAGAACGGCGGCGACGACGAGCGGGAGATCGAGTCGCTCACCATCGTCGAGCACGATGCCGCGAGGGTGGACGTGCTCGGCGCCGCGACTCAGCGCGGGGTCATCCTCGGCGATGCCACCAACCGCGCTCGCGACATGGCGAACGAGCCTTCGAACCACCTCACGCCCACCGATATCCAGCACAAGGCGGAGGAGCTCGCCGCCGAAGCCGGGCTCGAGCTCACCGTCCTCGACCGCGAGGACATGGAACGCAAGGGCATGGGCTCGCTGCTCTCCGTGGCGAAGGGCAGCGCCCAGCCGCCGAAGATGCTCGCCCTCGCGTACAAGGGCAGAGGCGGCGAGGGGTTCGACTTCGCCCTCGTGGGCAAGGGCATCACCTTTGATACGGGCGGCATCAGCATCAAGCCGGCTGCCAACATGGAGGCCATGAAGGCAGACATGACCGGCGCCGCCTCGGTCCTCACCGCCGTCCACGCCATCGCGAAGCTCGGGCTGAAGATCGACGTTGTCGCCGTGGCCGCCTGTACGGAAAACATGCCCGGCGGCAGCGCTACCAAGCCGGGCGACGTCGTCACCGCCATGAACGGCCGCACGATAGAAATCATCAACACCGACGCCGAGGGCCGCCTGGTGCTGGCAGATGCGCTCTGCTACGCGAAGGAGCTCGGCGCGCGCCAGCTCGTGGACGTGGCCACCCTCACGGGCGCGGTCACTCACGCCCTCGGCGACGTCGCCTACGGGGTCATGACGAACAACGACGAACTGGCGAAGAAGGTGGAGGCCGCGGCCGCGGCGTCTGGCGAAAAGACCTGGCGGCTGCCGATGTTCAAGGAGTACGACGAGTACATCAAAAGCGACGTGGCAGACCAGATGAACACCACCAAGAAGGGCGCGGGCACCATCGCCGGGGCCAAGTTCCTGGAGCCCTTCGCTGGCGACACGCCCTGGGTGCACCTCGACATCGCGGGCGTCGACATGATGTCCGCCGAAAAGGGCTGGGTCTCGAAGGGCGCCAGCGGCTACTCCGTGCGCGCGCTCATCAACCTCGCGCTGGCGGAGGCGCGTTAGCCGAGATCGCGCCTCCCGTGGAAGACACCGATAACGTGGATTCCGGAGCCTACCACCCGGTACCAGACGTGGTAGTCGCGTACGATTACCTCGCGAACGCTCCTCGTCCGGTACTTTGGAACCATGCGGCCCTGATAGGGCATCTGATCGACGAGCTCAACGCGCTCGACGAACGCGATAAGCATGCGGCTCGCCGCATGCTCGGAGTATCGCTGAAGGTACTCGGCGATCTGGACGAGGCACTCGACGCCGTCCTCGGTCCAGAAGACGGTCAACGATTGATACCCAGCCTGCGGCGCACCTCGTCCTGAGGAACAACTCGACCGGCTTCCGAGTCGGCAAGGCTTCGCTCGATCATGGCTTCCTGCTCAGGAGTCAGAACAAGTGGCTCCCGAGGAAACGTCTCATCGAACAGTCCAAGCCAGTCGCGAGCTTCGTCTTCGCTCAGTTCCTCGATCCGTTCCCGAAGCAACTCTTTCGCAGTCATGCGCGCAGTATACCAACGTCAGTGTGCTCAACCCCTAACTAGCCGCCACTGCCGCCCGGGGCCGCCGATGGGTAGAGTGGAACCCTGCGGCCACGGGCCGCGCATGCCAACGCCAAGGCGCGGCCCGTGCAGGTTCTTCTCCACTCGCGACGGCTCTGGCTCCAGGCAGCGCTCCTGGTGGCGATGGCCGCGCTTATCGCGTGGCGCGTCGACCTTTCCCAGGCGCGGGACGTGGTCACATCGATCTCCCCCGGCTACGCGGCGGCCGGCGTCGGCTTGCTCGTTGCCTCGAAGCTGGTCCACGCCAGGAAGTGGCAACAACTCCTCGGCGGCGTCGGTCACGTCCGGTTGCGCGACGCCTTCGCCGTCTTCTGGGTATCCATGGCCACGAACAACCTCATCCCGCTGCGCGCGGGGGACGTGCTGCGCGTGCAGGTGCTGGCCCAACGGACGGGGCTGGCACGGCCAGGGATCGTCGCCTCGCTCTTCACGGAGCGGCTGCTCGATGGCGTCAGCTTCGTGGTCTTGGTGGCGGCCGTGCTCGTGATCCAGGGGCGCACCAACGACCTCAACCTCTGGGTGCTTGTGGCATTGGTCCTGTTCGCTGCACTGGTGATGGCGACCGTCGCGGCGGCGCGCTCGAAGCCAGGCCCGGAGGTCGAGCGCGCGCCGTTGCTCCGCCTTGTCCCGCCGCGCTTTCGCCGCCAGGTCGCGGAGTTCATCCCACATGCGCTTGACGGACTCCGTCCGCTCGGAGAAGCCCGCTCAGGGTTGACGGTCACGGCCTGGGCGCTGGGCGCCTGGCTGCTCGAGGCGGCAGCGTTCGTGGCGTGGGGCGAGGCCTTCGGCCTGGAGGCGGGAATGACGGCCTTCGTGCTCGTGATGGTCGCGGTGAACGTGGCCAGTTCGATCACACTGCTGCCCGCGAACCTCGGGCTCTACGAGCTGACGGCCGTGGGCGTGCTCGGGGCGGCCGGCATCGGGCCCGCGGAGTCCACCGCCTATGCCCTCGGGACGCACGTCCTCATCATCGCCACCATCGCGGCCGGGGGACTGGGGGCGATGGCCTACCTGCGCCTCAGCCCGGCGGACGTCTTCTATCTTCGGCGGCGTGAGGTCTCCTCCAGCGCCGAGCTCTAAGGCAACGAGCGGGGCACGCACGAAGAACGCCGGCCCGTAGGACCGGCGCTTCCCGTTTTGGCGCCCGGTTCCTCCTAGAGGATCCAGATGAGCAGCAGGACGACGAGGACGATGACGATGAGGCTGCTGCCGCCCCAGGCGGCCGCGTGCCCTTCTTCGTTCCGGAGCGTGTGAATCATGTTGTTGAGCGTGTCCATGTGATGTTCCTCCTATGGGCTGACCTCCACGCTACCCGCGGGTCACTCGCGCGCGGATAACGGCGGCGCCTCCGCGCTTGCGACCGCCATGCATCGGTGCCCGCTCCCCGCTTGGCACTGTCTGGGAGCCAGTTCAATCCTAACATTAAGAATCTTAAGTTACGTATTGACTTTCGCCTGTACATGTCCGAGTATGGCATCAGAACACGACGCGGCCCGCGCAGAAGCCGCCGCGCCAGGGGAGAAAAGTCATGGGCATCCATCAGATTGACTACCTGTACATCGACACCAGCAAGTACTACACAGACGGCCAGCGATACCGCATGGGCGAGCCTTCGGGCATGCTTGTCGCGATCGCGGGCCTGGCCCGCCTGACCGCGAGGGCCGCCGGGCGCATCGAGCGCTGGGCGCGCCGCCCGCAGCAGGTCGAAGTTCTGCCGCGCGTCCCGGTGCGGTAGGGAGGGATCAATGGCGCGACTTGTTGGTGCTTGCCCGAGCTGTGACTCCGCCATGGAGGTGCGGCGCCTTGAGTGTCCCTCCTGCGGGGTGGTGGTGGAAGGACGTTTCGATGTCGGCCTGCTGGCGAAGCTCAGCCGTGACCAGTTGGCGTTTGTGGAGGTCTTCCTTCGTTCGCGAGGAAAGATCAAGGATGTGGAGGAGGAGCTCGGGATCTCGTACCCAACCGTCGTCGCCCGCCTGAACGAGGTCCTCATCTCGCTCGGATTCGAAGCCGGGGAGGATCCGCGCGAGGCCGAACGCCGCCAGCGCGTGCTGGACGACCTCGCCGCTGGACGCCTCTCCGCGGGCGAGGCTGCTGAACAACTCCGCACGCTGGGTGGCCGCGATGGCTGACTGGCGTGATGAGCTGGAGAAGGCGCGCGAAGAAGCCCGCCGCGCCCGGGACGACGCGACCCGCCTCCGCCACGAAGCGAAGGAGATGGAGCGGCGCCTCCGGCAGGAGGGACGCGAGCGGTCTCGGGAGGAGCGCCATCGCGTGCGCGCCGAGCGAACTCACGGCCCCGGTTCGCATTGGGGTGCTCCAGCCGCGCCGAACCTCCCGCCGCTGCCCAACTGGACCCCCGAGTCCGCCGAGGGCGCTCGGTCTGAGCAAGACTTCTCGCTCGAAGGCGTCGCTACTGTGGTCGTGGATCAGACGGCGGGCCGCGTGACCATCCGCCCTTGCCGCGAAGGTGAGACGCCTGGCGTGGTCAGCTCCGGGAACAAGTCCGCTCCGCGGCTGGAAGTGAACCGCGATGGCGACCGCCTCGTCATCGAGATCAAGCTCTCGACCGGCTGGCTCTTCCGTCGCAAGCAAGGCGCGACCACGCTCGTCCGCCTGGCGCCCCGGATCGAACAACTGCGGCTTGACCTTGGCTACGGCGAGGCCCACATCCGCGAAATCGAGACCGACTCTCTCCGCCTCGACGTAGGTGCGGGGACAATCACGACCGCTCAGACGAGCGGCCATTTACGCGCCAACGTGGGTGCCGGCAAGCTCGCCATTCACGGGCACTCCGGACTGGCCGATTGCGATACCGGCACCGGCGACGTGCTCGTGGATATCTCCCGCCTGGCGGAAGGCGAGTACAAAATCGACGCCGGAATCGGCCGGGCCGAGATCCGTCTGCCCGCGGGCGGCGAGGTCTACATCAAGGCCTCCAGTGGCATGGGCAAGACTCGCATCGAATACCCCAGCGCGCCAGAAGGCGCCGCGACGAGCCTGAAAATCAATACGGGCGTGGGCGAGGTGAGCGTGAAGGCTCGCCAGCCGGGGGACGACTCGGCGCCGCAGTCTCCACCCGTGCAGGCCAAGCCCCAACGCGGCGCGCGCACCGCGCCGCAACCCCGCCGCCGCGAGGCGGAGGAGCTCCGTGTGCTGCAGCTCCTGGAGCAGGGGCGGATCACCTCGCAGGAGGCAGCAGACCTCATCGCGGCCCTCCAGGGCGTGTGGGGGCTCGTCGAGCACGAGGACCCGGGGAATGGCGAAGCCGAGGTGGCCGCGGATGCAAGCCCAGGGCCTGGCGAAGAGGAGCAACCCCGGGCAGAGTCCTGAGGCGCCACCAAAACGTGGGCAACAACGAAAGAGGCCCTCACCGCGACATGCGGCGAGGGCCTCGCTCTGTGACGGCAGGATCGGCGCTAGTTGATGCCGTCCCTGGCGATGGCCGGGACGAAACCGTTGAACTCGACGGAGTCGCCCGCGAAGAATCCGCCCGTGACAACGTAGCTCCCGCCCTGCGAGCGCCCGTCGATGGGGATGACGGCGCCTTGCAGTTGGTAGGAGCCTCCGCCGCTCTTCCCGCCCCCTCCCGTAATCGCGTTCCACGAGAGGTCCCAGCCGCTCGCGGCCTGCCCACCGACGATCGCGACGGTGGCCAACGCCCCGGCGGCCGCTGCTGCCAGGCCCACCAGCCGGACGTTCAGCGTCCTCATGGTTGGTACACCACGATCGAGAACGCGCCCTGCACCGGGAAGTCCGCGTCCTCTTCCGAGGGGATGAGCTGGACGAAGAAAACGTCGTCCTCGGCTCCCCAGAGCGCAACGACCTTGGCCTGTGGCGTGACATTCACGACGTAGCCGGTCGCGGTGGCGTCCTCGCCCGCGATCGTGATCTCATAGCGGTCTTCGGCCTCCACCCAGGCGCTAGTCACGTTGGCCGTGCCGCTCTCGACGTCGCCATCGTTGGCGATGGTCGCATAGGCGATGGGGCCGGCATTCGCGAACTGGTTGGTGCCGAAGTCCTTCGTGATCTCCCCGTCCACCTGCACGTTGCCCGTGGCGTTGATCGCGAATGTCGTCCCGGCAACGACCAGTCCGGTGGATCCAGAAAGGTTGCCGCCCACACCCCCGAGGTTGGCGGTGCCTCGGATGGCCGCACCGGCGCCGCTCTGCGTGATGTTGATGAGTCCGGTGTCCGCGGCGGACGTGCCTGTCCCGAGGAACGGCAGGGCCAGGCCGGCCGTCTTCGCGTACAGGGCGTACGGCACGGGCGTGATGGGCTGACGCGGCGAGAGCACGGTGTAGGTGCCCGTCTGATTCCCCGGCCGGATCGCGATCTCCAGCCAGCGCGCGTTACCGTCGAACGATGGGGCGCCGAAGTCGAGCTCGGTGGTGAAGAGGCCGCTCTGCACGGCCACGTCTGCTTTTTCCACAGTGGCGCCCACCTGTGCACCACCGGAGTCGGCGTCGAACAGGATGAACCGCAGGTCGTAGGCGCCGTTTGCGGGCGCGCTCGCGTCCGTGAGGCGCCCCTGGTAGGTGAAGCCACTCCCGAGGGCGACGAGTGATGAGACCCGGGACTCCGTTGGCGCCCCCGAGCCTCGGTTGATTGCTGCTGATGCCACGGGCACCGCCACGAGCACGGCGATGACCCCGACCAAGACGAACAGAAGTGGTCGACGACGCATGGAGAGATTCCTCCCTTTGAGCCAGAATCGGGGGCGCAGGGCGGAGTATACGCCCGCCCTCCGCAAGGGCATCCCCCAACTCTCGCAACCGCGGTGTTAACAAAATCCGTTGCCCATGGCGGCGCAGCGAAGTACGTTCCGGTTGGCGCTCCCGGGCGCGCCCCTCATCCCGGAAGGACGGCCCGCCGGTGGCAGACGAATCGGCTGTTGAGCTCCTTGCAGACGCCAAGAGCCTCATCCGCGCCGGCGAATGGGGCAAAGTCGTCGCGCTCGTCGCCTCCCTCCACCCCGCCGACCTCGTAGACCTCTCGCTCGACCTCGAGGAGTCGGAGCGCCGCGAGCTTCTCGACCGCCTCCCGACCGACATCGTGGGCGAGATGTTCGGCTTCGTCGAAGACGACGAGCTCCGCGAGCTCATCCGCAGCGTTGGCGTGGAAGACCTTCCCGCAGTCCTCGAGGAAGTGGACGACAACGTCGCCGTCGATGTCATCCAGCAGCTCGAACCGGACGAACGTGAGGAGACCCTCGCTGCCCTCGACCGCGAGGAAGTTGCCGACCTGATGCAGTTCCGGGAGGAGTCGGCGGGCGGCCTCATGAGCCGGGGCTTCGTCGCCCTGAACGAGGGCATCACCGTCCAGCAGGCCATCGATTACCTTCGCGTGCTCCGTCCGCCGGCTGACCGGGCGTACTACCTCTACATCGTGGACAACGAGAAGCGGCTCCAGGGAACCGTCAGCATCCGGGACCTGCTCGTCTCCGCTCCACGCACCACGCTCGGCGAGATTACCCAGCGGGACATCCACGCCGTAAACACGCAAACAGACCAGGAGGAAGCGGCCCGCACACTCCAGCGCTACAACCTGCTCGCCGTCCCCGTAGTGGACGACGAGGGCCGCCTCGAAGGCGTGATGGCGGCGGAGGACCTGATCGACGTGCTGCAGGAAGAAGCGACCGAGGACATGTACCGCATGGCCGGCCTCGACGAAGAGGAGGCGCTTGGCGCGCCATTCAGGAGGTCGATCCGCTTGCGCCTGCCGTGGCTGCTCGTGAACGTGTTCGCAGCGTTCGCCGGCGCCATCGTCGTCGGCCTCTTCCATAGCACCGTGGAGAAGGCGGTGGTGCTGGCGGCATTCATGCCCGTGGTCGCGAACCAGAGTGGCGTCACCGGGTACCAGACATCCACCATCGTGGTGCGCGCGCTCGCCCTTGGGGAGATCCGGGGCAACGCCCAACGGGTGCTCGCCCGGGAGATGCTCATCGGCCTGGCGAACGGCATCGTCGTTGGGCTCCTGCTCGCCACCATCGGGTTAGTCGTCACCGGGAACGAGACACTCGCCGGCATCCTGCTGGTGTCGATGACCCTGGCGAGCGTTGTAGCGACCCTGGTGGGCCAGTTGGTGCCGCTGGCGCTGCGTGCCCTTGGGGCAGACCCGGCCCTCGCGTCCAGCATCTTTGTCACGATGGCGACGGACGCGATGAGCTTCCTGTTCCTGCTCGGGACAGCCTCGCTCGTCATCGGCCGGTTGGACTGAGTTGGGGGAAATTGGGGCGAGCGGCGGGGTTCGAACCCGCGATCTTCTGGGCCACAACCAGACGCGTTAACCACTACGCTACGCCCGCCAAGCGCAGACAAGGATCGTATCAGAGGCACCGGATTCGGGCGAGACTGGCTGTGCCCCCGGGGGTTACTCCGGCAGGTCGGCCGCCAGGCGCTCGTAGCGCTTCGCCATCCGGCCGACGTCCGGCTCCGGGCCCATCGCGGCGTCCACTTCCTTGCCCCACTTCGCCTCGGCCTCGGCGAGCTGGTCCACGACCGTCTTGTGTTGAGCAAACTTGCTCACGATGCGGCGCATCTCGTGGCCCTCCTGGCGGCCCGCATCCGGGCACTTCGGCGTCTGGACATCGGCCGTGAAGCTTCGCGTGAACACTTCTTGCTGCGACCCGCACTTCGGGCAGAGGAACTCATAGAGCGGCATGGGAGGATTGTCGATTGTGGATCGCCGATTGTCGATTCGGGGCCCGTGCAGAGTGGCGAGATGTCGCACACACGGCGGTCCCCAATCCGGCGGCATCCGGTACAATACCCTCATGGCTGTAGTCCGAATCGACGGCGAAGGACGGCTGACGATACCGTCGGAGGCGCTTCGCGCGCTGGGAGTCGAAGGCGAAACCGACCTCACTCTTGAAGTCGACGCCGAGCAGGAGATCCTGCTCCTGCGTCCCATCGACCACGATGACGACTCCTGGCTTTACGACGACCCCGACGTTCGCGCCAGCATCGACCGCGGATTGGCCGACATCAAAGCGGGGCGAGTCCATCGAGCGACCGAAGCCGACCTGCGAGCACTGGCGCCCTGTGATCCGTGAGTGAACTGAAGTCGCTCTCGTTCACGACGGAGTTCCTCCAGTCGTTCGCTGATCGAAAGCTCACAGCCGCGGATCGGGCCGCAGTCCTGAGGGCACTAGAGTTGCTCGATGCCAATGAGCGGCATCCCTCGTTGCGGGTCCATGCGCTTCAAGGGGACTGGGCGGGGTCATGGTCCGCATCGGCGAGCCGCTCCCTGCGGATTGTGTTCACGCGCCTTCCCGACGGGAGGAAGGAAGTCGCCTCCTGTAGCAAGCACTACGACGACTGACCTCATTAGTCCCGCCGAATCTCGGCCGGGGCTCCGTAACGTTCCGCGAGGTAGTGCTCGGCCGAGATCGCAGCAGTCGCCCCATCGCCGGCGGCGCTGACGAGCTGCCGCGCCGCCTGCGTCCGCACGTCTCCAGCGACGAACAGGCCCGGCACCGCGGTGCGCATCTGCAGGTCGACGAGCGCGTGCCCGCCCGCGTCCAGGTCGACCAACCCCTTGAGGATGTGGCTGTTCGGCGTCTGCCCGATGAAGATGAAGATCGCCCCCACCGGCAACGTGCTCGTTTCGCCCGTCTTCACGTTCCTCAATGCAAGCTCCCGCACCTGTGCGTCACCCCGGATCTCGTCGACAACCGTGTCCCAGGTGAAGTTCATCTTGGGGTTCGCGAAAGCACGTTCCTGGAGGATGGCGCTGGCGCGCAGCTCGTCCCGGCGATGGATGACGTGCACCTTGCTCGCGTACCGCGTGACGAAGATGCCCTCGTCCATGGCCGCGTCCCCGCCCCCAACGATCGCGACCTCCTCCCCCTGGAAGAAGGCGGCGTCGCAGGTGGCGCAGTAGCTCACCCCCCGGCCCGTGAGTTCCTCTTCGCCGGGCACGCCGAGCTTGTTGTATTCCGCGCCCGCCGTGACGATCACCGCCTTCGCGACGTACTCCTCGCCGGCCGCGACGACCAGGAACGTCCCATCATTCCGCCTGCTGAGGCTCTCGGCGCGCTCGTAGACGACCTCCGCTCCGAACCGTTCCGCCTGCTGCAGGAACGACTGGGCCAGCTCGAAGCCGTTTACGCCGGTGGGGAAGCCCGGGTAGTTCTCGACGATGTCGGTGGTGGCAATCTGGCCGCCAATGACGCGCCCTTCGAAGACGACCGTCTTGCGGGCGGAGCGGGCAGCATAGATCGCGGCCGTGAGGCCGGTGCCTCCACCGCCGACGATCGCGATGTCATATTCCTTCATTTCATGCCCCCTTCCTCGGGAGCGAAACGGCCGGGGCAGTGCCCGGCCGTCGTCGTTCTTGCCATGTGCCTCAGCGTCAGGAGAGCGCGGCCTCGAGCCGCTTCTTCAGCTCGCTCTTGGGCCGGAACCCGACGACTGTGTCCTTGAGCTCGCCGTCCTTGAAGATCATCAGCGTGGGAATGCTGCGGATGCCGTGCTTCGAGGGCACGGACGGGTTCTCGTCTGTGTTCATCTTGAAGAAGTTCACCTTGCCGGAGTACTCCTCACTCAACTCTTCGACGATCGGCGCCACCATCCGGCACGGCCCACACCACGGCGCCCAGAAGTCCACCAGCGTGGGCAGGTCGTTCTTGAGAACGTCGGCTTCCCAGGTGGTGTCTGTGACTTCGCGTGTTGTTGACATGTTTTGTTCTCCTCCGGTCCGGCCGTCCGGGCCGGGAACTCGTGATATTGCGGGCGATGCTTTGCCGCTCATTCCTTGTCACAAGGATACCCCCGGGGGTATACTGGCGTCAAGCGCAGGAGGCGAGAATGGACGACGCTGAGAATAAGAAGCTGCTCGACCGCCTGTCGCGCGTCGAAGGGCAGGTGCGCGGCCTCCGGAAGATGCTCGAAGAGTGCCGCTGCTGCGAGGACGTGCTCACCCAACTCCTCGCCATCCGCGCCAGCCTCGAACAGGCCGGCGTCCTCATCCTCGACCGCCACCTCCAGGACTGCGTCCTCAACGACGCCCAGCTCGACGAGTCCACCCTCACCAACCTCCGCGAAACCCTCCGCCTCTGGGCCAGGCACACGCCGCAGGCTGTCTGAGACCGGCATGGAGTTCAGCGAGATCGATGTGGTTGCCCAGCGGGAGTATCGCGACGGCGCCGGACGGACTCTCACCCTCACCCTTGGCAGGCCTGTCCCCGATTCCCGTCCGGGAAACGCCTGGGCGTGTCCCTACGCTATCCAGCTCGGCCAGGAAGAGCCAAGGGTTCGCGAAATCTTTGGCGCGGACGCACTGCAAGCCCTCTTTCTCGCACTCCGCATCGTCAAGGTGGACCTCGAGGTCCGTGACCGCGAGCACGGACCGCTCACGTGGGGCGGCGAACCCGGGCTCTGGTTGGACTTTCCATAGCAAACCGGACGCAGTCACGCGACAGTCTGACATCGCCTCTTAGCGCTCTTGGCGGTTCGAATTGCGACGCTGATCGCTCATTTGTTACGCTTCTGTACAACACAGGAGAACGTGGGTGGACACTGGCGTACCCGTCCTCGTGCTCAACCAGAATTACGAGCCGCTGAATGTGTGCAATGCCCGGCGCGCCCTCGTGCTGGTGCTCCGTGGGAAAGCGGAGGTGCTGGAATCGGCCCACGCCGTCTTCCATTCCGCCAACTCGGTGTTTCGGCTCCCCTCGGTCATCCGGCTCTTCCACATGATCAAGCGGCCCCGCCCGCGCGTGCGCCTGACCCGCAAGGAGATCTTCTCGCGGGACGGCTGGGCCTGCGTGTACTGCGGCCGCGCGACCCATGACCTGACGCTCGACCACGTGGTCCCGCGTCACCGCGGCGGCGAGCACACGTGGGAGAACCTCGTGAGCGCGTGCAAGGCCTGCAACCACCGCAAGGCCGGCCGCACGCCCCAGGAGGCGCGCATGCCCCTCGGTCTCTATCCTCACGCGCCGCGCGTGTCCGTCTACCACGCCTTCTTCCAGTACCTCGGCGCCCAGCACGACTGGCGCCCCTACGTCCCCGGCTGGGATCCCCCGGTCGCCGCCGCGGCCGCGGGCTAGCAGAGCCGCGACTGGCAAGGAGCGGGCGGGCCGTCCCCGAACCACTCGCCCGACGCCCCACGGATGTCGTCCCGAGCGCTCACCATTGGAGCTTCCCGGCGGGTGTGTGCCGCTGGTAGGGTCTCGTTTCACCCTCATGCCGAAGGGAGCCCCCAAATGGACACCACGATCCGCCTCCAGTTCATCGACCGCTACCGCCAGGGCCACGAGGCGGTAACCGACGCCCTCGCCGGCATCACCGAGGCGGAGCTGGACGCCCCCTCGCCGGACGGGTGGACTGCCCGCATGGTCGCTCACCACCTCGCCGACTCCGAGATGACCTCTGCCATCCGCCTGCGGCGCCTCATCGCCGAGGACAACCCGACGATTCATGGCTACGACGAGGAGCTGTTCGCGCGCGTCCTCTGCTACGACCGCCGGCCCATCGAGCCCTCCCTCGCCGCGCTCAAAGCCGCCCGCGAGACCACCGTGAGCATCCTCGAGCACCTCACCGACGAGCAGTGGGCGCGCACGGGCACCCACACCGAGAGCGGCTCCTACGGCGTGGAAACCTGGCTCGAAATCTACGCCGCCCACGCCCACGACCACGCCGACCAGATCCGCCGGGCGCGCGCTGCCGCCCATCGCTGACGGGCATCCAAGCGCGCGCGTCAGCAAGCGTGCGATGGTGCAGTCACCCGAGGTCCCCGGGGACGGCGCTACACCTCGACTGCATTCTCCCGCATCACCCCGGAGTACCACGCCGCGCTTTGCTTCGGCACCCGCGCCAGCGTCTCGTAGTCGGTGTACACCATTCCGAAGCGGCGGCTGAAGCCGTGCGCCCACTCGAAGTTGTCCAGGAGCGACCACTGGTAGTAGCCGTGTACGTCCGCGCCGTCCTCCATGGCTCCGTGCAGCCCGGCGAGGAACCCGCGGAGCAGGTCGATGCGAAGCTGGTCATCGATGACGCCGTTCGCGATCTCCGTGTCGTCGTTTACGCCGTTCTCGGTGATGTAGAGCTTCGGCCGGTCGTACTCCTTCGTCACCCATCGGACGAAGTCGCCGAGCGCATGCGGCGCCTGCTCATAGCCCATGCCCAGCAGCGGGAGTGTGGGCGCGACGCCCTGGAAGCCCACCGGCCCTCCGGGATCGGGCGCGACCACGCGCCGGGTGTAGAGCTGCACCCCCATGAAGTCCGTGGGCGTCGCGATGACGTCCATGTCGCCCGGCTCGACGGGCAAGGCGGCATCCCGCCCCTTGTAGTAGGCGAGCACCGCCTCGGGGTACCCGCGCCCGTACACCGGGTCGTGGTAGAGCCTCGTCTCGAAGTCGAGAGCGCGCTCCACTGCCTCCGCGGTCTCGGGGGAAGCGTCGGCTGGCTCGAAGTGCGTGTCCGCGTTCGTGAGCCCGATCTCGCCGCCCTTCCCCACCTCGCGGAACACCTGGACTGCCCGCCCATGCGAGAGCATCCCGTGGTGGATGGCGCGGCTGGTGATGGCGGCACTGCGGATGCCAGGGGCCATCGTCCCGTAGCGGTGCCCGTGCATCGTCCAGATCAGCGGCTCGTTATGGGTGCACCACTTCTTCACGCGGTCGCCATACTGCCGGAACACCAGCTCCGCGTACTCCGCGAACCAGTCCACCACCTCGCGGTTCGCCCAGCCGCCGAGGTCTTGGAGCGCCTGCGGCAGGTCCCAGTGGTAGAGCGTGACCATCGGCTCGATGCCTTTTTCCAGCAGCGCGTCGATGAGCTGGTCGTAGAACCGCAAGCCCTTCTCGTTCACCGCGCTCGTCCCGAACGGCAACACCCGCGACCACGAAATCGAGAAGCGATAGCTCTGCAGCCCCAGCGACGCCATCAGGTCGACGTCCTCGCGCCAGCGGTGGTAGTGGTCCACCGCCACGTCTCCCGTGCTGCCGTCCCGGATCTTGCCCGGTTGGTGCGAGAACGTGTCCCAGATGGACACGCCCCGGTCATCCTCGCGGTGCGCACCCTCAATCTGGTACGCCGCCGTCGCCGCGCCCCACAGAAACCCGTCAGGAAAGGTCAGCTTCGCCATGACGCGCTAGCCTACAGGCCCTCCATCAACGCTGCGAATCAGAGCCGCGACTGCCAGGGAGCGGGCGCGTGCTCACTGGCGTGGTCGTCCGAGCAAAGCGACGTGACTCCCCCTCTCCCGCGAAGTCGGGAGAGGGGGCCGGGGGGTGAGGGCCTACCCGCCACGAAGCCGCGAGTCTCCCGACGCGTCCGCGACGGCCAGTGCCCTGCGCACGAGGTGCCCGGCGCGTTCGCCCATGTTGTCGTAGCCCTCGCCGACGGTCTGGCCCTTGAGGTGGCGCGCCCAGATGCCCTCAACGATGACCGCCAGCTTGTAGGCGGCCAGCACCAGGTAAAAGTCCACGAACTCCACGCTCCGGCCGCTCCGCTTCGAGTACTCCGCGATGAGCTCGTCGCGCGTCATGAAGCCTTCCCGCTGCGTCACGAGGCTGCCCGCGATGCTCTCGGGCGGGTCGTTGGGCTCCGTCCAGTAGAGGAGCGTGTACCCGAGATCCGTGAGGGGGTCACCCAACGTGGACATCTCCCAGTCGAGCACGGCGTTGACGTGACCCGGGTCGTCGAAGGCGAGCATCATGTTCCCCAGCCGGTAGTCGCCGTGGACGATGGTCGAATCGGAGTGGGTGGGGATGCTGTTGTTGAGGCGGCGAATGACCTCGTGGATTTCGGGCAGGGGCCGGGTCTCGGAGCGCGCCCACTGCTCGGACCAGCGCCGCACCTGGCGCTCGAGGTAGCCCTCGGGCCGGCCGAAGTCGCCGAGGCCCACGGCGTCGTAGTCGATGGCGTGCAGCTGCGCCAGTGTGTCGATGAGGACGATGCTCATCGCCCGGCGGTCCTCGGGCTTCGTCGCGTACCCCTCGGGGATCCGGTCAACGATGATTTCGCCCTCGCGGTAGTCCATCACATAGAACGGGTAGTCGTTGACGGACGTGTCCTCGCACAGGGCGATCGGCACCGGCGCCGGGAAGCCCGCCTTCGCCACGCCCGCAAGCACTTTGTACTCGCGCGCCATGTCGTGCGCAGTCGGCAGCACGTGGCCGAGCGGAGGGCGCCGCAGTACCCACTTCGTGTCGCCGCTTTGGACCAGGTAGGTCAGGTTGGAGCGGCCGCCGCTGATGAAGTCGAACTCGAGCGGCACATCGCCGCCCGGGACGTGCTCAGCGAAGAACCGCGAGACGCCCTCGTAGTTGATGCCGGCGGGGAGGGTCTTGGTCATGGTTGGGGCAGTATAGGCGCGTCTCTCGAGCGGCGCGCGGGGAGCATTCAGACCGCGCGGGTACTCCGAAACTCCCGCGCCCGCTTGCTCTGTGACGCCTCTCATCGCGCGCACGGCACCCCGCGATAGAAAATTCTGTGGCGGTGGCGATTCTTGCCCGAACGGGATTGCGAATCTGGCGCACGCTTGCGAAGATGCCCAAACCGGTCAAAGATCGGTCTATCCTCACAGAGAAACGCGCATTTGGTAGATTTGAACAGTTTTTCGTGCTGCGCTTGGGACACGGCCTTTGCCGATGATGTCCCCGAGCTTGCGCCCACGCTCGCCCGGCATGAGCCGGGGGCGGTGGCGATCGTCACCTGCCAGCGCCTCGAGGTCTATCAGCACGCTCCCTGTGGGTGCGCCGCGCCCATCCACCGCCGCGGCCTCGCCGCCGCGCAACACCTCGCGGAGGTAGCGGCCGGCCTGCATTCGGTCGTGCTCGGCGAGGACCAGGTGCTCGGCCAGGTGCGGGACGCCTGGTCCCAGGCGCCGCGTGGAGACATGCACCGCATTGGGTCGACTGCGATTGGCGCCGCCCGGCAGCTCCGCAAGCGCCGCCGCCTCTCGGCTGATACGGGCCAGCTCCTCGACCGGGCGCTCGCGCACGCGGGAGTCCCTGCCTCCGGGTCGCTCGCCGTCCTCGGCACCGGCATCCTTGGGCGGCGTGTCGTCGCCAGAGCCCACGAGCTCGGCTTCTCGCAGGTCACCCTCGCCGGCCGCACCCCGCCACCCGATGTCCGCCCGGGTACTACGTGGGCGCAGATCTCCGATCTCGAGTCTCTCCCGGCGCCGGATGTGCTTGTCGCGTGCCTCGGTGAGGGCGCGCCCCGGCTTTCGCCGGACGAGCACCTCCCGCGGGTCAGCCGCCTGATCATCGACCTCGGCACGCCCCGGAACATCCATGGCCCCGCGGCGGTGCCGGTGGTGACGATCGCGGACCTCATGCCGACGGCCGGGCCTGCGATCGACCCCTGCCGCTCCGACCTCCGGAGCGAGCTGCACGACCTCCTCGACGCCCGCCTCCAGCCCATCCTCGGTCCGGGCAGCCGCACGGTCGGCCAGCTCCGGGAGCACGTGGAGGGCCTGCGGCAGACCGAGTCCGCGCGCATCCGCCGCCTCCACCCGGAGATCGCTTCAGAGACCATTGAGCTGATCACGCGCTCGCTCATCAATCGGGTGTTCCACGAGCCCTCGCGCCGCCTGCGCGATACCGACGACAGCTTCGGCGAGCAGGTGGCCGCCCTCTTCGCACCAGAGGAGATTTCGTGACGTCGACCGCCATCCCCGTCTCCATCCACGACGAGCTGAACAGCCGTATCCTCGCGGTCTCCGAAGACCGGGTACAGGGCTTCCACGACCGCCCCTTCGACGCCATCGCCGCCGATTGCAGCCTCCCGGCGGATGTCGTGCTCGAACGGCTGCGCGCGATGCTCGAAGCGGGCGTCGTACGGCGTATCCGCCAGACGCTCCTCTCCACGAACCTGGCGAAGGGCGCGCTCATCGCCTGGCAGGTGCCGCAGGAGAACCTCCAGTCCGCCTTCGACGAGATGTTCCAGCGCGACCCCTTCTCCGGCCACGTGGTCATCCGCTCAACCGATGCGGATACGCCCGGGTCGGCCTACCGCTTGTGGACGACCCTGAAGGTGCCCCAGGGGTACTCGCTCGACCGGCACGCTCGCGTGCTCGCCGGACGGGTGGGCGCGGGCGGGTTCCGCATCATGCCCGCGAAGCGGCTGTTCGCCCTCGGTGTGGGCCACGTCCGCCGGCGCGACATGACTCCGGGCAGCCGCTCGGAGGAGCCGGGCGCGGTCCTCAACACCGAGCTCGTATCCCTCACGGACGCTGAGTGGCGCGTCCTCGAGGCCCTGAAGCGCGAGCTCGAGCCCGAAGAGGTCGTTAGCGACATCTGGGCGCGCCGCTCGGAGGGAGCCGGCATCCCAATCGCTGAGTTCCTCGCGGTCGCTCGCTCACTGAACGAGCGCGGGGTCATTGGCCGCTTCTCCACCTTCCTCGAGCACGTCAAGGAGCTGGCAACGGGCGAGCGCGTCACGCGCTACAACGCCCTGTTCCACTGGGCGGTGCCCGAGGGCCGCGAGATTGAGGCGGGCCGCGAGGTCGGGCGCCACCACATCCTCACGCACGCCTACTGGCGCGAAGGCGGCCCCGAGTTCGCGAACGTGAACGTGATGGCCGTGGCTCACGGCACCGACCGCCAGCTCGTGCTCGAACACAAGGCCCACATCGATCGCCACCTCGAGGAAGCGGGGATCCCCGTGAGCTACACGAACGTGTTCTGGGGTGGCCGCAGCGAAATCAAGCCCTCGGAGATCAGCCCGTTCGCCTACCAGCGCTGGTGCGCGGAGAACGGCCTCGACCCCGAGCACATGCGGGAGGACTAGCTGATGCGATACCGCGAGCTCAAGCCGGCCGGGCTGTCCGTCTCCACCGTCGGGTTCGGCGTGTGGACCGTTGCCACCGACTGGTGGGGCGTGAAGACGCGCGACGAGGGCATCCGTCTGCTCCGCCGCGCCTACGACCTCGGCATCACGTTCTTCGACACGGGGGACACCTACAACGCCGGCAACGGCGAGACGATCGTGCGCGAAGCCCTCGGCGACGTGCGCGACAAGATCGTCATCGCCACCAAGTTCGGTTACGACATCGTCACCTACCCCGAGAGCGCCGGGCAGCAGGAGCGCCCGCACGACTGGAGCCCTGGCTACATGCGGCGTGCGCTCGAAGCCTCGCTCGAACGCCTGGGCACCGACCACATTGACCTCTACCAGCTCCACAACCCGCGCCTCGACGCCATCCGCAACGAGGCCCTCTGGCGCGAGCTCGAAAGCGCCCGGAATGAGGGGCTCATCCGCGGAATCGGTGTCGCCCTCGGCCCGGCCATCAACCCCCGCCAGGGCGACGAGTCGATCGCGGCCATCCGCCTGCACGGCGCGAACCCCCAGATCATCTACAACCTCATCGAGCAGCAACTCGGCCAGCCGGTCTTCCCGGTTGCTCGGGAGGCTGACGTGTCCGTGCTGGTGCGCATCCCACACGCCTCCGGCCTGCTCGATGGCTCCGTCCAGCGCGACACCGAGTTCGCCCCCGGCGACCACCGCAACTGGCGCGTGACCACGAGTGAAAAGCGCCGGCTCTGGCTGGAGGACGGCCTCAAGAAGACCGAGCACCTCGACTTCCTCACGCAGGGCCGCACCATCGGCCAGGCGGCCATCCAGTTCATCCTCAAGGAGCCCTCCGTCGCATCAGCGCTCCCGAACATCTACGACGAGGCCGGGCTCGAAGAGTTCGCCGCCGCGGCCGACGGCGAGCTGACCGACGCGGAGCATGCCCGGGTGCAGTCGCTCCACGCGAACAACTTCGGACTGGAGGCCGTCGCAAGTGGCTGACGAACATGCACGCCCAGACGCCCAGGGCGAAGCGCCCAGCGGGCCTCCCGCCCGCCGCGGCCCCACCGTCGACCTCGACCCCAGCGGCCAGGTGACCGGGAAGGAGGCCGACCGCGCGAACCGCCAGTTCGTGAACTACGCCTTCTTCAAGCTCGACCCGGCGATTCGACGCCTGCCTCGCGAGGAACGCGAGCACGCCAAGTCCGAGTTCGCCCGCCTCGTCGACGACTGGGGCAACCGCCAGGACACCATCCTGCGCACGTATTCGCTCGTCGGACTGCGCGGCGACTGCGACTTCATGCTCTGGCGCATCTCGAACGACCCCCTCTGCTTCCAGGCGATGCAGGCGGACATCAACCGCAGCGCGCTCGGCGCGTACCTGGCGCAGCCCTACAACTTCGTGGCCATGCAGAAGCGATCGCAATACGTCAACCGCATCGAGGGCTCAGGTCACGGGCTGGAGCTGCTGCCGGGCACGGGCAAGTACCTCTTCATCTACCCGTTCGTGAAGACGCGGCCGTGGTACAACCTCTCGCCCCACGCCCGTCAGGGGATGATGGACGAGCACATCAACGCCGCCACGGCCTTCAAGGGCGTGCGCATCAACACGAGCTACAGCTACGGCATCGACGACCAGGAGTTCGTGGTCTCGTTCGATTCCGACTACCCACAGGAGTTCGTTGACCTCGTGGGCCGGCTGCGCTACACCGAGGCCAGCCTGTACACCCAGCGCGACACGCCGATGTTCACCTGCGCCCGCGCTGAGATCGGCGAAATCGTGAACCAGCTCTGCTGACCCGCCCGTCGGAGAATCGGCCGTGATCGCGTCCTCCACCGGCCACAACACACCAATGAGAGTAGGGGCTGGCAGCAGCCAGCCCTGCCCCACGCGATGACTGATCACCACAGGGGACACGTCTGGCTCGTGGGCGCCGGCCCCGGCGACCCCGGCCTCCTCACGCTCGCGGCGGCGGACGCCCTCTCCAAGGCGGACGTCGTGCTCTACGACGCCCTTGCCTCGCCCGCCACGCTGCGGCACGCGCCCGCGTCCGCCGAGCTGCGCTACGTGGGCAAGCGTGCGGGCGCCCACGCGCTCTCTCAAGAGCAGATCGAAGCCGAGCTCGTCGCCCTTGCCCTCGAAGGGAAGCGCGTCGTGCGGCTGAAGGGCGGCGACCCGTTCGTCTTTGGACGCGGCGGCGAGGAAGCACTCGCGCTCAGGCGCGCCGGGATCGCGTTCACGGTCATTCCCGGTATCAGCTCAGCCATCGCCGCGCCCGCCTACGCGGGCATCCCGGTCACGCATCGCGGCATGGCTGCGTCGTTCATGGCGATCACCGGGAGCGAGGTGGCGGACGACTACGATGGCGCCATCGACTGGAACGCGGCAGCCCGCGTGGACACGCTCGTCATACTCATGGGAATGTCCAACCTCGACGCCATCATGTCCCGCCTGGCAGCCGCAGGACGCGATCGCTCGACCCCCGTGGCCGTTGTCCGCTGGGGCACCCGCGCCGACCAGCAGGTGCTCCGCGCCACCGTGGCGACGGTGGCCCGCGCCGCGAAGGTCGCGGGCATCGGTGCCCCGTCGGTGGTAGTGGTTGGTGGCGTCGCCGCCCTCGCTGACGAGCTCGCCTGGTTTGAACCCGGCCCCCTCGCGGGAACGCGGGTGGTCGTTACCCGTGCTCGCGCCCAGGCTAGCGACCTCGCCACGCGTCTCGAGGCGCTCGGCGCGCTCGTGGTCGAAGCGCCCGTCATCGCCGTCCGCCCGCGCGCGGACGACCTCACGCGGGATGAGCGCGTCTCGTCCCGCTGGGACTGGATCGTGTTCACGAGCGCGAACGGCGTCGATGCCTTCTTCGGTATCCTGCGCGACTCTGGCCGCGACACCCGTTCGCTGGAGACGACGAAAATCGCCGCCATCGGCACGGCCACCGCGGGCGCCCTCGCCTCGCGCGGCGTCATCGCCGACTTCGTCCCGTCACGCGGCACGGGCGAGACGCTCGCCGCGGAGATCGACGGCGTGTCCGGCGCACGCATTCTCCTGCCCGTGTCGGACCTGACCGATGACCGCCTGGCAAACGCGCTGCGCAAGCGCGGCGGGCTCGTCGAGCAGGTCGCTGTCTACGAGAACGTTCACGAGCCCCTCGACGCCGAGCGCCTGCGCGATGTGCTCGAAGCCGACGCCGTCACGTTCGCGAGCGGATCAGCCGCCCGCAACCTGCGTTCCGCCCTCGGCGAGCGCTCGCTGCCCGAATCGACGAAGCTCGTGAGCATCGGCCCCGAGTCCTCGAGGGCCGTGCGCGAGTGCTTCGGGCGCCTGGATCGCGAGGCCGCCGAGCCATCCATCGACGCCCTCGTTGAAGCCGTGTTGGAGGAACTGACATGGGACTGATGCTCGACCTCCAGCCCGACTTTGGCCGCGCCCTCGTCATTGGTGGCGGCGAAATCGCGGCCCGCAAGGTCCGCACGCTGGCCGAGGCTGAGTTCGAGATGACCGTGGTCGCGCCCACCGTCGTCGAGTCGATCCGCCTGGCGCCGCACGTCCGAGTCATCGAACGGGAGTGGCGGGAGGATGACCTGGAGGGCCATTCCCTCGTCCTCGCCTGCACCAACTCGCGCGAGGCCAACCGCGCCATCGGTGAAGCCGCGCGGCGCCGCGGCCTGCCGGTGCTCGTCGCCGACCGCCAGGGCGAGAGCACCTTCTTCACCCCCGCGATCCTGCGCGAAGGCGATGTGCAGGTAGCCGTCTCCACCGGTGGCGCTTCTCCCCGGCTTGCGAAAGAGATTCGAACCCGCATCGCCGAGGCCCTCGGCCGAGGGTGGGGGCGCGTGGCCTACTTCGCACGCATGGAACGCATGGCCCGCCTCGGAGAGGAGCCGCGCGAGGAGATGACCCGCGACGTGTACGAGGCAATGGTGCGCCGCACCCTCGGGGCTCCGGAACACGGCGAGGCACCCCTTTCCGGCGAGGCCCCCGAAGGTGACCCGTGAGCCGCGGACTCCTCCTCGTCGGCCACGGGTCCCACCTCAACGCCGAGTCGAGCGCGCCGGTGCGGCAGCATGCCGCCGCCATCCGCAAGCTCGGTCTCTTCGACGAGGTGCGCATGGGCTTCTGGAAGGAGGAGCCGAACCTCTCGCGCGCCCTCGACCCATTCCAGTCGACTGACATCACGGTCGTGCCCGTCTTCATCTCCGCGGGGTACTTCACGAACGAAGTCATCCCCCGCGAGATGGGCCTCACCGGCGAAGTCACGGAGATCCGCGGCAAGACCGTGCGGCTCACCCCGCCCATCGGCTCGCACCCGGCGCTGGCCAGGGTCATCCTTCAGCGCGCGCGCGAGGCGGGTGGCGAGCCCGGCGACACGCTCGCCGTCCTCGGTCATGGCACCCCCCGCAACCCCGACTCGGAGCGCAACGTCTACGCTCAGGCGGCGAACGCGCGCGTCCTCGGCGGCTTCCGCGAGGTCATCACGGTCTTCCTCGACCAGCAGCCGAACATGCGCGACATCTTCGCGCTCACGGACGCCGAGACCGTGGTCATCGTCCCGCTGTTCGTCGCCGATGGCTGGCACGTGGGCGAGACCATCCCCGAGGACCTTGCCCTGGACGGCCCGGAGACTCGCCGCGATGGCAGGCGCCTCCGCTACGCCGGTGCCGTGGGGACCCACCCCAGCGTGGTCGATGTCATCCTCGAGCTGGCCGGCGCGCGGGAGCGGCCCGCGACCAACGGCGCCGGCAAGCTCGAACCACCGTGGTACGACCTCCACATCGACGGCATGGGCGTGGACTGGGGCATGCCCTTCTGGCAGTTCCGTGTCCACCGCGATCGGCAGGGACTCATCCTTCATCCCCTCGCCCACAACGGCGAACCCATCCAGGGCGAGGAGATCGGGCTCGACGAGGTGGCCGACCGTTGCCGCTACGACGATCTCGGCCGCTACCGCCCGCTCTCCGGGGCCCTCACTGCGCCGACCGGCTGGTACGCGCGCTTCAACGAGCGCCAGCAAGCGGAGAAGATCCTCGACGACCTCTACCCGCTGGGGCCGCTGCACTGGCTGCAGTGGGAGGACCGGGAGCTGCGCATCGTGAGCTTGGACGACGTGCTGAACCGCCAGACGGGCCGCTACGGGAACGCGAAGGATCTGAGCCACGATGGCCGCGAGGCCGCGCGCTGGGCGCTCTGCGACCACATGTGCGATCGCGCGCCGTTGTGGGCAGAGGGTGACCTCACTCAGTACAAGCTCGATCCCTGGGCGGTGACGTCCGAGGACTGCGTGATGAACGGCGATGTGCCCTGCCCGGAGCCGTGCAGTGTCTTCGTCTCACTCTGCCGCGAGGCCGCGATCTGGGAGCGAGAGCGCCCCGAGCCCGCGCCCGTCGACCAGGAGATCGCGTGGGCCGCCTTCGATGAGCCAGGCAACGAGGTGCGCGAGGCGTACCTTCAACTGCGATATGGGGATACGGTCTCTAGCGATGGATAACGCCGTGGTCCGGGGCGCCGCCCTGCAACTCTTCCCGGGCGGGGTGAACAGCCCGGTCCGCTCCTTCCGCTCGGTGGGCGGCAACCCGATACCGCTCGCTCGCGGCGAGGGCGCCCACGTCTACGACGGTGAGGGCAACCGCTTCATCGACTACATCGCCGCCTTCGGCCCGCTCATCCTCGGCCACGCCAACCCCGCAATCGTCGAGGCTGTGCAGCGAGCGGCGGCCAACGGCACCGCCTTCGGCGCCCTCACCCGCGCCGAGGTCGACCTCGGCCTGCGTGTCCAGCAGGCCACGAAGGTGGAGCGCCTCCGCTTCGTGAACTCTGGCACTGAAGCGACGATGACCGCCATCCGACTCGCCCGCGCCGCCACCGGCCGCGACATCATCGTGAAGTTCGACGGCTGCTACCACGGGCACAGCGATGGGCTGCTCGTGAAAGCGGGGAGCGGCGTCGCCACCCTTGGCCTGAGCGACAGTGCCGGCGTCCCCGAGGCCATCGCCGGGCTCACGGCGGTCCTCCCCTACAACGACGCGACGGCCCTCAAGCAATGGTTCGCCGAGCACCCCGGCGACACGGCCGCGGTCATCGTCGAGTCGGTCGCCGGGAACATGGGCCTCGTCGAGCCAGCGCCCGACTTCCTCGCGGCCCTGCAGACGGTGCCCGCCTCCCACGGTGCGCTCCTCATCGCCGACGAGGTCATCACCGGCTTCCGCCTGCGCTACGGCCTCTGCGACCTGCTCCCCGGCGCCGACATCATCTGCCTCGGCAAGATCGTGGGCGGCGGGCTGCCGGTGGGTGCATTCGGCGGGCGGGCGGACCTGATGAAGCTGATTGCCCCGGAGGGCCCCGTCTACCAGGCAGGCACGCTCAGCGGGAACCCGCTCGTGATGGCGGCCGGCATCGCCATGCTCGACGCCCTCCAGGACGGCAAGGTCTACCGCCGCATCGACGAGCTGGCCCGCCACCTCGAGAACGGCCTGCGCACCGCCATCCGCCGCACCGAGGCGCCCGCATCGATAACCCGCGTCGGCTCCATGATCACGCTCTTCTTCCGCGCCGATCGCCCACGCGACTACACCGAAGCCCGCGAAAGCGACACCAGGATGTTCGGCCGTTTCCACGCCGCCATGCTCGAGCGGGGCATCATGCTCCCGCCCTCGCAGTTCGAGACATGGTTCGTCTCTGCCGCCCACACCGAGGCCGAGATCGACGCGACGGTCGCCGCCGCGAACGAGGCGCTCCGTATCGCCGCCCCGGTCGGGAGCCTGGAATGAATGTCCTCAGACTCGGCACCCGGGGGAGCCGCCTCGCGCTCGCCCAGTCCGAGCTGACGGCGCAGCTCCTCCGCGACCGGCACCCGGGCCTCGAGGTCGAGCTCGTCACCATCGCGACGGCCGGCGACAAAGACCAGACCACCGCGCTCGCCGAGGGTGTCGGCTGGTTCACCACCGCTATCCAGGAGGCGCTCCAGCGAGGCGAGGTCGACGTCGCGGTGCACAGCTTCAAGGACCTCCCCACGAAACGCCCCGAGGGGCTCACCATCGCTGCCGTCCCCGTGCGCGAGGATCCCCGCGATGCGCTCGTGAGCAAAGACCACGTGCCGCTCGACCGCCTGCGCAAGGGCGCGGTGGTGGGCACCAGTTCGCCCCGGCGCGAGTCCCAGGTCCGGGAGATCCGTCCCGACCTCGATATCCGGCCGATTCGCGGCAACGTGGACACACGCATCGCTAAGGTGGACGCGGGCGAATACGACGCCGCGGTGCTGGCGCTCGCGGGGTTGAGGCGCCTCGGGATCGAGGAGCGCGCCTCAGAGGTCTTCGGGCTGTACGACGTGCTCCCCGCGCCTGCGCAGGGGGTGCTGGCCGTGGAGTGCCGCTCCGCCGACGCAGCCACCCTCGAGCTAGTCCGCGCGATCGATGACCCCGCGTTGCGCCGCGTCGTCACAGCCGAGCGCTCTTTTCTCGCGCGTATCGACGCCGGCTGCAGCTTCCCCTCGGCCGCCTACGCCGAGGAGTTCGGGACCACGCTCAAGCTTCACGGCCTGCTCGCTCCCGGCGGGCGCATCACACGCTCGAAGATGGCCGGCCCGCTCGAAACCGCCGCGGGACTGGGCCGGGCCCTTGCAGATGAGCTGATGGGGATCGCCGGGATGGCGCCCGGCGCGCGTTAGCGCTGGAAGCGGTCGAGGCGCCGCTTCACGCTCGGCTTGTGGGCGCTGCCGGTGATGGTGGCGATCAACTGGGCGAAGAGAGCGGCCATGCGTGCACCTCGGGGAGTTCGGCTACATACTCCTTCGTCCCCTCACCGCCGCGGCATCAGGATCCTCCCGCACTTTCCCCGCCATCCCGCATGATGGGCGGATGCCCGACTGGATCGACATCAGCGTCCCCATTCGCCCCGGGATGATCTCCTATGAGGGCGACCCGCCCGTCCGCATCGAGCGCCTGTCGGAGATGGCGAGCGGCGCCATCTGCAACATCAGCCGCCTAGACTTCGGCGTTCACAGCGGGACCCACATCGACGCGCCGTTGCACTTCATCGAACGCGCGCCCGGCGCCGAGGCCATCCCGCTCGATGCGCTGCTCGGCCCGGTGACGGTGGTGGACGCGACCGATGTGACGGCGGACATCGATGCGGCGGCGCTCGACCGGCTCCGGCTCCCCGGAAAGCTCGTCCGCGTCATCTTTAAGACGGCGAACTCTCGGCTCTGGGCGCTGGATGACTTCTCCCCCGATTTCATCGGTCTCACCGAGGGTGCCGCCCACTCGCTTCTCCAGAGGGGAGTGCGGCTGGTGGGCATCGACTACCTCTCGATCGCCCCGAGAGCCGACCCGGCGCCCACGCACATCGCGCTGCTCGCAGCCGGCGTCGTCATCCTCGAAGGCCTCGACCTGCGCGCGGTCCAGCCCGGCGACTACGAGCTCGCCTGCCTCCCGCTCCTCATCCCGGGCTCCGATGGCGCGCCTGCCCGCGCACTCCTCCGCCCCCTCCAGGCCACGGCCTAAGGCCTATGGCCTATGGCGTACCACCCTATGGCCTACGAAGCCTTGCGCCAGTCCCGGAACAGGGAGAGGAGCTCCTCCTTGCGCGCGTCGCTGAGGTCGTCCGCGCTGATCCGTCCCGCCGAGGCGATCGTCATGCGCATCTGCTCGAGGTAGGCGGTGCAATGCGGGCACACGGCCAGGTGCTGCTCGAAGCGGACGTGATCTTCCGCGGGGAGGCGTCCCTCGAGGTAGTTCGTGATGAGCTCCACCATCTCTCGACAGGCCAGCCCGGGAAGTGTGTCTTGCTCAGCGATCGTCGTGTCAGCCATCGAGGTAGCGCTCGATCGCGCGCCGGACCTTCGACCGCGCACGGTGGAGAAGAACTCGCTGATTCGTCTCTGTAAGTTCGAGAACATTACACACCTCCTCGGCGGACCATCCGTCGATGTCCCGCAGCTGAATGACCTGTCGTTGGGCCGGTGGCAGTTGGTCGATGGCGCCGCGCACCATCTCGAGTGTCTCCGACGACGAAAGCGCCGACTCCGGCAACTCGTCCCAGTGGGCCGGCGGCAGCAGCCACGCCCCCTCGGATTCCCCGGACGCCTGGAACCGCGACGGGTCGACGGCGAGATCCTCGCCGCCGGCCTCGTCCGCCACCAGCGCGGAGAATGGGATCGTCCTTGACTCGCGCACGCCGCGCGTCTTGGCGATGTTCGTGAGGATGCGAAACATCCACGTCTTGAGCGACGAGCGCCCCTCGAAACGGTCGAGGCCCTTGAGCACGCCCAGCCACGTCTCCTGGACGACCTCTTCCGCCACGTCGCGCGTGGAAACGTACATCATGGCCACACGGATGAGCTGGCCCTGGTACTGCTCCACCAGCAGCATGAACGCCGTCTCGTCTCCCGCGCGCAGCGCCGCCAGGACGCGCACGTCCTCATCGCTCGCTGCGTCGCGCTGGGGCTCGTGGTCGACCGTGGTCATTCCCCGTTTCCTCGCGTCTCCCGGAAGCCTAGCGAGGTCGCCAGCGCGAGTCCACGGGCAGGGATAGCGGGGTTCGAGTACGATTCAGGCGCCGATGCCGCACGTCATCGTCATCGCCGGTCCCAACGGAGCGGGAAAGTCGACCGCCGCACCCGCGCTGCTGCACGGACTCCTCGGCATCGAGCACTTCGTCAACGCCGACGTGATCGCCCGCGGCCTTTCGGCGTTCGACCCGGAGAGCGTCTCGATCCAGGCCGGCCGCATCATGCTCGGACGCCTGCGCGACCTCGCCTCCCGCAACGAGGACTTCGCCTTCGAGACCACGCTCGCCAGCCGCAGCTTCGCCCCCTGGATCGCGGGCCTGAGGCGGCAGCAAGGTTATGAGTTGTCGCTCTTCTACCTGTGGGTGCCCGCTCCGAAGTTCAGCGTCAATCGCGTCGCACGCCGTGTGTCCGAAGGCGGGCACTTCGTTCCGCCGGACGTGGTGGAGCGACGGTTCTACGGCGGTATCTCGAACTTCTTCACCTTGTACCGCCCGATCGCGGATGAATGGAAGGTCTACGACAACTCCCGCGAAGAGCCGTTGTACGTTGTGGCCGAGGGCGAGAGAGTCGATGTCCCGATCGTGTATGATCAGGGGGTCTGGGAGCGCATCCAGGAGGACGCCAAGCATGGCCGCACCAGTTAAGCCCGACATCGCCCGGCTTGTCCGTGACACGGAAGCGTGCACAAACGCAATGCGAGCAGGCGTCGCCGAAGAGATCCGCCGCAAGAAGGCGCTCGGCTATCCGATTGTCGTCTGGAAGGACGGCGATGTCGTCGAGATCCCGGCCGAGGACCTCCCTGAGAGCGGATACTTCCCTAAAGACGACTAACCCGATTCTCCTTCCCCGGGGCAACACGCCCGTAACACGCGCGGCGTATCCTGTCCCGGGAGCACCTGATGACCGATTCCGCTGACTACGTCATCTCCGCCTGCAAGGAGCATGACGTTAAGTTCATCCGCCTCTGGTTCACCGACATCGTCGGCGCCCTGAAGTCGTTCGCCATCACCGTCGAGGAGCTGGAGAAGGCCTTCGAGGACGGCATGGGCTTCGACGGCTCCTCGATCGAAGGCTTCGCCCGCATCGACGAGTCCGACATGCTCGCCATCCCCGATCCAGCGACCTTCCAGCTCGTGCCCTGGCGCCCGCGCGAGTCGGGCGTGGCGCGCATGTTCTGCGACATCTACCGGCCCAACGGCCAGCCCTTCGAGGGCGACCCCCGCTTCGTGCTCAAGCAGCAGCTCAAGCGCTCCGCCGAGCTCGGCTACACGTTCTACGTGAGCCCCGAGCTCGAATACTTCTACTTCAAAGACTCGAACGGCGTCGAGCCTCTGGACCGAGGCGGCTACTTCGACCAGATTGCCGACGCCGCCAGCGACCTCCGGCGCGAGACGGTGCTCACGCTCGAGGCGATGGGCATCGAGGTCGAGTACAGCCATCATGAAGTCGCCCCCAGCCAGCACGAGATCGCCCTCCGCTACACCGACGCCCTCACCATGGCCGACAACGCCATGACCTACCGGCTGGTGGTGAAGGAGATTGCCGCGTCGAACGGTGTCTACGCGAGCTTCATGCCCAAGCCCATGAAGGACGAGAACGGCAGCGGCATGCACGTCCACCAGTCACTGTTCAAGGGCGAGCGCAACGCCTTCTTCGACGAGGCAGACCCATACCACCTGAGTGCCATCGCCCGCGGCTACATCGCCGGCTTGCTGGACCATGGCCGCGAGATCACCCTCGTCACGAACCAGTGGGTGAACAGCTACAAGCGCCTCCTACCGGGCTTCGAAGCGCCGGTCTACCTCACCTGGGCGCGGCGCAACCGCAGCGACCTCATCCGCATCCCGGACTACAAGCCGGGCAAGGAGATCCACACCCGCATCGAGTACCGCTCGCCCGATTCCGCCTGCAATCCCTACCTCGCCTTCGCGGTCATGCTCGCGGCCGGGCTCGATGGTATCGAACGCGAGATTCCGCTCATGGCGCCCGTCGAGGAGAACGTCTTCGAGATCCCCGCGGCTGACCTCGCGCGGCGGGGCATTGCCATGCTCCCCGGCAGCCTCATCGAAGCGATCGAGGTGGCGGAGAAGTCAGAGTTCCTCCGCCGCGCGCTCGGAGACCACGTCCACGAGAGCCTCATCACCAACAAGCGCATCGAGTGGGACCGCTACCGCCGCCACATCACCGACTTCGAGCTCCGCGAGTACCTCCCCATCCTCTAAAGGCGCCCAACGAGTCCCAGCGCGACCGTCAGGACATCCTTCGTCGTCCGTCAAGCTGAAGTGGTGA
>JBBDMZ010000020.1:0-96184 GCA_040877955.1 Dehalococcoidia bacterium
CGCCCCTTTCAGTGCGAGCATGTGCTTATGAGTGAGCGTCGAAAGCACGGACACTTCTTCGCGGAGCGGTAGCCGTCGACCTCCGTGTCGACGGAGCGGAGCCCTCGGAACCACCCACGTCAGCGGCCCCGGTGCGAGTGTCTTCTCCGCCTTCCGCGCGATCGGGGCGCGAGCTCGGCCCGAACGGCTGCTTCTGCGCGGCGTGCTCGTCGCCGTGAGCGTTATTGCAGCGTAGTGCGATAAGGGAGTTACTCCGCCGTCCTTATTTCACGAAAGTGCCGTTTTTTGAAATAACGGGCCGAAGCGGCTTCCCTAACCCGGCGTGACTTCCTCAAGCAACCCCAAATACGCGCCGTATTCGAACTTCCGGTTGCGCTGTCGGCCTGCGTCTCCCGGAGGATGCCCTCCTCCACGAACATCTGCACCAGGGCTCGTGCGATAAGGCACCAGTCGCACGCGCGAGGTTCGGCAGCCCTCATCCCCTACACTCCTCGTATGGCGATCACGCGGGATGAACTGATCGCGGGGTTCGGCGAGCGCGGGCACCAGTTGTGGCTCGTGGGCGGCGCGCTGCGCGACCGGCTGCTGGGGCGTCCGGATGTCGACAACGACTACGCGACCGATGCGTTGCCGGACGAGGTGGAGGCGGTCGGCCGGGCGTTGGGTGCAAACGTGACCACGGTCGGCAAGAAGTTCGGCACCATCGGCATCTACGCGGGCGGGCGGTGGACCGAGATCACGACCTTCCGGGGCGACTCCTACGAGGCGGGCACACGCTGGCCGGACGTGCGCTTCGGGCAGTCGATCGAGGAGGACCTGGCGCGCCGCGACTTCACCGTAAACGCGCTCGCCGAGAATGCGTTCACGGGCGAGAAGCGGGACCTGTTCGGTGGCGGGAAGGATCTCGCGGCACGGGTGATCCGCGCCGTGGGCGAGCCCGAGCGGCGCTTCCGCGAAGACCCGCTGCGCATCCTTCGGGGCATGCGCTTCGCCAGCCAGCTCGACTTCGCCGTGGAGCCGGACACCGAGGAAGCGATGGGCCGCACGGTGGCACTGCTCAGCACGCTCTCGCAAGAGCGCGTCACGGCCGAGCTGGACCGGCTGCTGGTTGGGCTCAACCCGGCACGGGGGCTCGACCTGCTGCGCGAGACGGGCGCACTCGACGTCGTGCTGCCAGAGCTGGCCGCGATGGTTGGCTGCGACCAGAACCGGTTCCACCACCACGACGTGTGGGCACACACGGTCGCGACGGTCGCGGCCATCGAGCCGGGCGATGACCCGCGGATGCGCCGGTGGGCGGCGCTCCTCCACGACCTGGGGAAGCCCGCGGTGCGTCATCGCAAGGCCAACGGCGAGTGGGGCTTCTACCGGCACGAATCGGTGGGCGCCGAGCTCGCCGATTCGCTGCTGGAACGGCTGAAGCTGGGCAAGCGCGAGTCGCGGGATGTCTTGCTGCTCGTGCGCCGGCACATGGACCGGCCAGAGCCGGGCGACGCACGCTCCGTGCGGCGGTTCATGAAGAAGGCGGAGGGCCACTGGCGCGACCTGGTGGCGCTCAAGCGGGCGGACAACGCCAGCCACACCTACGACGACCACGACTACCACGACGCACTCGAGGCGGCCTGCGAACGCGTCGAGGCGGAGGAGGCCGCCGCGCTCGCAGCCGAGAGTCCCCTCACCGGCGACGACCTGGTGGCGATGTTCGAGCGGCCCCCAGGCCCGTGGATCCGCGAGATCAAGGAGCGCCTCAGCGCCCTCGTACTCGACGGCGACCTGAAGCCGGGCGACCGGGATGCGGCGGAGCGCATCGCGCGGCGGATGATGAAGTACCCCAGGTAGCTGCGGCCGCCTCTGGCCGCGGGAGGCGAGCGTGCCAACGCCCCGCGGGCAGTCGAGCGGGCCAGCGTAGCGCCGCCCGCGGCGGCATGTGGCCCTCGGCCGTGGCACCGGCGGGGGTTCATGTACTCAGGCCGTGCGATGCGTTGGGCAGGACGAATGGCTCGGAATGGTTGCGACTCAATACACTCGACGCGACGTGGGATACGAACGCAGAGGCTCCCGAGGCGGCGGCACGGTCGTCGACCGGCTGATGGCGGCCCTCTTTGATCTGCCAGAATCATCGCCGGCGGCAGCGCTTGCGCCGGAGCTGCGCGAGTGGGTCGAGGCGTCGGCGCGCTTTCGGTCGTTCGCAGAGGCCCATCGCGACAAGATTCGCAAGAAGCTGCGAACCGCGGCCGACCCGGAGGCGTGTCGCGACGTACGCGCGGAGCTGCTGACCGCCCTTCTGCTCCTGGCTGATCGCCGCCTCGTGGTCGAATTTGAGGCCTATGGCAGCGGGAAGCGTGGCCCGGACCTCACGGTTACGTTTCGGGCCAACCAGCGCTTCAACGTCGAAGTCACGAGAGTCCGTGCGGCAGCCAGCGCACCTGAGCCCGCAGGGCCGGCAGAGGCCGACCAAGTCGCTGGACCAGATCCCGAGACCTCAACAACAGGCGAGCGTGGCGCCACGGCGGGTCCCGGCCGGTGGCCCAACGTCCTGCTCGCGAAGCTCCGCCAGTTGCCGCCCAGTACTCCCAACGTCGTCCTTTTGGCGGGCGACGGCGTGCGTGTCGAGGAAGCTGAGCTGGCGGCGGCGGCTCGGGCACTGAAGGTACGCGCCGACCGTCGGGATGATTCCTTCTTCGCCGGACGCGGATTCGCGGGCGCCCGCGGCTACTACGCGCATTGGCTCCGGCTCAGCGGCGTCTATTTGCGAAGTGAGGTCGATGGTCAGGCGCACGCGGCGTTCTGGCCCAACCCCGAGTCGCGGCACCCACTGTCCCGCGACGCGGCCACCGCGGTGCTCCGGTGTCTCAACGAGAGCTGAGCAGGTCGTTGGTGTTCGGCGGGCGCCTACGCAGTCGCGGGCACCCGCATGGGGTGCTTCGCAAGGAACGCCACCAGCCCCTCCGCCATGCCGCGGGGGTTCATGAACTCCAGCCCGTGCGAAGCCTCCGGGAGCACAAAGGTCTCTGCCTGGGGCAGCCAATCGCCGATAAGGGTGTCGCCCTCCCGGAAGAACGGGTCGGAATTGGCGCCATACACGGAGAGCACCGGCTGGGTGACGCCCTGCGCCAGTTCTCGGGTGAACGCCCACTCGCCCAGTGCAGGGAACTCCACCTGGTAGAAGGTGTCGATGTCTGCGACCGCGCGTTCGTGCCAACCTTCGGGGAGGTGTCGGGCGCAGGCCTCTTTGTACTCGCTTGGGCCAAGGACAATGTCGAGGAACGCGTCCATCGCTCCTTCGCCATCACCGGCGGCGTAGATGCCGGCAGTGGCGGCGAGCCTTCCGATGAATGCCTCGGCGCTGGGCACGGGGAGGGGTGGCTCGAGGAGTGCGAGCGTGTGGACGGCCTCCGGAGCATCGAGCGCAAGCTGGAGCAGGATGGCACCGCCGTATGAGTGCCCGGCGACGTGCCCACGTCCGCCGGCGACCTGCCGGATGACCGCGAGCGCGTCCGCGGCCTGCTCTGCGATGGAGCACGGGCCGTTGTGACGGGAGCTGCCGAGGAAGCCGCGGCGATGGTAGTTAGTGACCTGGTAGCGGCTGGCCAGGGCGGATTCGCCCAGCAGGGCGTCGAACGCCTCCGCGGAAATCGCGCCGTGGATGAGCACGAGAGGTTCGCCGCTTCCCCTGGTCTCGTATTCAAGCTCCGCCCCGTTTGCCGAGAGTCGTTCCACATTGTCCTCCGATCTCACGGTGTGAGAGGCGGCGATCATGCGCCGGGACGGCAAAATGTCAAGCGGCGCATCTCACATTGTGCGAGCGCGCGGAGCGGGTCCCGCCGGTCCGGAGTAGACTCCTCCCGACTTCAGAACCGAGGTTCGCAGCATGGCAACGAGCACAACCGCAACCGAACTCTGGCGCATTGGCGCGAGCGACCTCGCGCAGCTCATCCGCTCCAGGGAACTCACGAGCCGGGAAGTGGTGGAGGCGCACCTGGCGCGCATCGCGGCCGTGAACCCGGCGCTCAACGCGATCACCGTGACGTTGACGGACACAGCCCTTGCGGCTGCGGAGGCGGCCGACCGCGAGCTGGCGGCGGGTGGGGAGGTCGGGCCACTCCACGGTGTGCCCGTGACGGTAAAGGAGAACATCGACCTTACGGGGTCGGCGACCACGCAGGGAATCGTGGCGATGGAGCAGGCCGTGCCGGAGATCGACGCGCCGCACATGGCGCAGATCAAAGCTGCCGGAGCGATCCCGATCGGCCGGACGAACCTCCCTGACTTCGGCCTCCGCTGGCACAGCGACAACGCCCTCCGGGGCGCCACGAAGAACCCGTGGGATGCTTCCCGCACGCCCGGCGGCTCCAGTGGCGGCGAGGCGGCGGCGCTCGCCACGGGCATGACCCCGCTCGGCATGGGGAACGACTACGGCGGGTCGCTGCGCTGGCCATCGCAGTGCTGCGGGACGGCGGCGCTCAAGCCGACGCTCGGGCGCATTGCGCAGGCCTCCGCGCTGGCGCCTGAGGAGGCGACGATCACCCTCCAGATGTTCGCGGTGCAGGGCCCGATGGCGCGCCATGCGCGCGACCTGCGGCTCGCCTTCGAGAACATGTCCGGTCCCGACCCGCGCGACTCC
This sequence comes from Dehalococcoidia bacterium, assembly GCA_040877955.1. GTDB lineage: Bacteria > Chloroflexota > Dehalococcoidia > Tepidiformales > Tepidiformaceae > JBBDMZ01. The sequence goes on from JBBDMZ010000020.1 coordinate 4,625, forward strand.
TGGTGGGTGCCGGCGCCCCTGCGCGGACCGGAGGCGCCGAAGCGGGCGGCGCTCACCATCGACCCGGCGGGCGAGGGCGTCGATGCGGAGGTGGCCGCGGGCGTGCGGCGGGCCGCGGACGCCCTGCGCGATGCCGGCTGGGAGGTCGTCGAAATCGACCCGCCGAACGTGTCCTGGGCGCGGGACATGTGGGGCGGGTTGGTGCGTTACGAGGTGGAGGCCGGCTTCGTGCCGGTCCTCCAGCAACTCGGCGGTGCGGACGCCAATCGCTTCCTGGAAATCGGCCTGGGCGGGATGCCGAAGCTCGACGCGATGGGCTACGTGCGCGGCCTCGCGGACCGTGAGGGCCTCGCGCGTGAGTGGTCGCAGTTCTCGGCGGAGTACCCGGTGACGCTCGGGCCGGTGACCACGATGCAGGCGTTCCCCGTGGGGTTCGACCTCGAAGGGCCTGACGAGATCCAGCAGCTCCTGCGCGGCTTCCGGCTGATCGTGGCGGCGAACCTGCTTGGGCTGCCGGTGGCGGTCGTGAACGCGGGCATAGGGGCGCAAAGTGGCTTGCCGCAGGGGGTGCAGCTCATCGGCGCGCGCTTCCGCGAGGATCTCTGCCTGGACGCGGCGGAGGCGATCGAGGAGCGGCTCGGGATAGTCACGCCTATCGACCCGAGGTAGGGACTGGCGATTTCCGATTGCGACTCGTTGCGAATATTGCGTTTAGCTGCGAGACTCGACGCATGAGTATGCAGCCAGTGTCGGCGGCGCCATCTGATGAGGAAGCGCTCAGGGGGATCAGGGAGGCGCTTGCCTCTGAGCGGCCGGGAATCGTCGGGGCGGACGGCGAGTGTGTGCCGATTCCGGAGGCGCTGGTGGAAGTGCTCCGCGAGGCGGCCGCGGGCCTGCTGACCGGTCGCGCTGTGAGCGTCCAGACCGTGGGCCAGCAACTGACCACACAGCAGGCTGCCGACCTGCTGAACGTCTCGCGGCCGTACCTGATCAAGCTGCTGGAAGAGGGCGCGTTGCCCTTCACGCTGGTAGGCACTCACCGGCGGGTGCCGCTGGCGGAGCTGCTGGCCTACGACGCGCGCCAGTCGGCCGTCAGGCGCGAGGCACTTCGGGAGATTGTCCGCCTCTCTGAAGAGATGGGCTTGTACGAACATTGACCAGGGCCGTCCTGGACGCGAACGTGCTCTACGGCTCCGTCGCTCGCGATCTGATGCTGCGACTGGCGGACCAGAAGCTCTTCCAGCCGCTCTGGACGGACGAAGTCTTGTCTGAAGTTGAGCGAGCCATCCGGAGGAACAGGCCCGCGACCCCGGATCAACTGGCTCACCTGATGACTTCGCTGCGCTTATCGTTCCCGAACGCGGCTGTGGCGTAGGACGAGGGAGTTCTACTGCAAGTCCCGAACGAGGTGGAACGCGGCGATCGCCACGTTGTCGCGGCTGCGATTGCTGCCGAGGCGCACCAAATCGTCACGCAAAACCTCCGCCACTTTCCGCCAACGGCCCTCGCGCCACTCGGCATCGAGGTGCTTTCCATCGACGAGTTCCTTTGCCAGTTCGGATAGGCATGGAGAAGCGACCGCAGCAGCGGTACGGGCGATGTCATCTGCATACTCCAGACCACCGATGAGCCCGCGAGACATACTTGAGGCGCTGCTTTTACAGGCTCCGGTATTTGTGAAGGCGATGCGTGTTGGCGGCTTCGCGCAAGCCGATTCCAGCCCCTCCTGAATGGCGTTTAGGGTGCTTTCGTGCTATATTTGTTAAGGCAAGCGCGCGATTACCGCATCTCCCTTCGACGGCCGCGCGTGCGAGGCTGATAGCACCCACTTATGACAACTCAACAGGCTGCTCCACGTTCGTACACCGCCGAGAATATCCAGGTGCTCGAAGGGCTGGAGGCTGTACGCCGCCGCCCGGGCATGTACATCGGCACGACCGATAAGTCCGGTCTCCACCATCTCGTCAAAGAGCTCGTCGACAACGGCGTGGACGAGGCGATGGCGGGCTTCTGCGACCGCGTCGAGGTGAAAATCCGGGCCGACGGCTGGGTCGAAGTGACGGACAACGGACGCGGCATCCCCGTCGACATCCAGAAGCAGACAGGCAAGACGGCGGTCGAGACGGTGATGACGGTCCTCCACGCCGGCGGCAAGTTCGGCGGCGGTGGTTACAAGGTGTCCGGCGGCCTTCACGGGGTGGGCGCGAGCGTGGTGAACGCACTCTCCGAGGAGATGATCGTCGAGGTCTATCCAGACCCGAACGCGCAGGGAGCGCAGCACAAGGGCAAGGTCTATCGGCAGAAGTACGAACGTGGTGTGCCGGTCACGGAATTGACGGCGTCGAAGTACGACGGCCCGCCGCGGACGGGCTCGGTCATCTCGTTCAAGCCTGACACGACCATCTTCGAGAGCGTGGACTTCGAGTTCCGCATCGAGGCGGACCGGCTGCGCCAGTACGCGTACCTCACGAAGAGCGTCTGGTTCCGGCTGTTCGATGAACGCGACGGCCACGAGACCAACTACTACTTCCAGGGCGGCATCAAGAGCTTCGTGCGGCACGTGAACCGTGACCGCGACCCCCTCAACCAGGATCCGATCTACGTGGAGCGCGAGATCGAGGGAAATATCATCGAGTGCGCGATCCAGTACAATGACTCCTTCAACGAGTCGGTGTTCACGTTCGCGAACGGGATCAACACAATCGACGGCGGCAGCCACCTGACCGGGTTCCGCACGGCGCTCACACGCGTGCTGAACGATTACGCGAAGAAGAACAAGCTGATCAAGGACAACGAGCCCACGCTCTCCGGTGACGATGTGCGCGAGGGACTGGTGGCAGTCGTGTCTGTGAAGCTGCCCGAACCGCAGTTCGAAGGCCAGACGAAGGCGCGCCTCGGCAACCCGGAGGTCGCGGGCCAGGTGCAGAGCGCGCTCGCCGAGGCGCTGACGCAGCACCTCGAGGAGCACCCGACCGACGGGCGCAAGATCATCGACAAGTGCGTGACCGCTCAGCGTGCGCGCGAGGCGGCCCGCAAGGCGCGCGACCTCGTGCACCGCAAGAGCGCGCTGGAGTCGGGGAACCTGCCGGGCAAGCTGGCCGACTGCTCGACGCGGGACCCGGAGGAAGCGGAGCTGTTCATCGTCGAGGGCGACAGTGCGGGCGGTTCAGCGAAGCAGGGCCGAGACCGGCGGACGCAGGCCATCCTCCCGCTCTTCGGCAAGATCCTGAATGTGGAGAAGGCGCGCCCGGACAAGATGCTGGGCCACGAGGCCATTCGGCTGATGATCTCGGCGCTCGGGACGGGCATCCGCGAGACGTTCGACGTCACGAAGCTGCGCTACCACAAGGTCATCATCATGACGGACGCGGACGTGGACGGCGCACACATTCGCACGCTGCTCCTGACGTTCTTCTTCCGGAACATGCCGGAGCTGATCGCTGGTGGGTACCTGTACATCGCCCAGCCGCCGCTCTACAAGACGCAGGTGGGCAAGCAGGCGTCCTACTTCTATAGCGACGCCGAACTGGACGAGTTCAAGAAGGGCAAGAAGCAGAACCTGAACGTCCAGCGGTTCAAGGGCCTGGGCGAGATGAATGCGGAGCAGCTCTGGGACACGACGATGCACCCGGAGAACCGCACGCTCCTGCAGGTGCACGTGGAGGAGGCCGAGGCCGCGGACATCATCTTCTACCAGCTTATGGGCGATGAAGTGCAGCACCGGCGCAAGTTCATCCAGGCGCACGCCACGCAGGTGAAGAACCTGGACGTGTAGCGGTAGAGCCCGGCTACCAGTACGGGTCATCCATGAGGTGCACCCCGTTCACCTGGAGCCAATGGACTGGTGGTTCCTCATTTGGCGAGAACGGCCGCGTGAGTCCTACCGCCAGCACGACCTCACCGCTGCGAAGCCGCCCGGCTAGCCTGCTTACCGCGCCGGGGTCCACGGCCGCACCGGCGTAAAGCCGCAGGTCGGTCACACTCAAATCCAAGCCATCGTAAGTCGCTCGAATCCGGCCGAAATCGTTGAGCGCAACCCGGAGTGGGCGGGGAGCTTTGATCACCGCCAGGGAGCCGTGCCCCATGCCTTCGGCAACAACCAACGACCGGCCTCGACGTTCCAGCGACTCAATCTGACGCTCGATGTCTCCAGTTGTACCACGGATTACGTCGACAAACTCCGGTGCCGATAGTCGTAGATGCTCCTCGAACATGCGTTCCGGAACGATCACGTCCTCAATTTCCGGAGCGGAAGGCACGAGCCACGGGTCGGCCAGCCGGAGAAGCGAACCTGTCCGCACTGTTCCTCCATTAACCGCCGCAACCGAGTCGGGCAGGCCTACTCCAGCAAGCTTTGGCCTGACTCGGTCTCCGGTGGCCAAGTCAATCCCCGCGATGCAGATGTGCCCACCGCGCATGCGCGTTAAATCTGTGACAACCACGTCCATGCGGCACCTCGCATCACAAGTGCTGAATGTCGGCATCCCAGGCTTGGGCAAGAAGCTCGGCGACCAGGCGGCGGTGGCACCTCGATGGTTCGGCCTCGCTGCAAAGCAAGGCCGTCTTCTGAGCAAATTCTGCGCGCTGCAACGAGCCCGGAATCCCGCGCTCGGTCATTAGCTCGACGAACTGGTCGCCGTACGTCTCCCAGTCGATTGAGCGTTTACGGTACGCCGTGAGCAACTCATCCGTTGGCGCGAGGCGGAGATCGTGCTCGTAATCAGCGCCGCAGATCTCTTGGAGGAAGTACCTGAGGTCAGGACCCTTGCTGAAGCCAGCCAACTGCGACACATTGTGCCGCCGTACGTCCACCAACCGACGGATACCGGCCGACCTCAGACGGCCGAAGAAGTGCTCGGCCGAACTTTGTGTAAAACCGATTGTGGCGATCTCCACTCGCTCGCCCCTAACAAGCTTGGCTGTTGACCCACCTCGCCGGAAGCAAGGACTCGGCCATCACCGCGGATGTGGAGGATACTCGACGGACTCCAACCCTGTGAAGTCAACTCGCGAGCAATCAGCAGGTGACGATGGCATGCTGCCGGATCCTCCTCGGAGCATAGGAGAGCGAGCCTGTATCGCGCTGCAGCAGCCCTCAGTCGCCTGAGGCCGTCTTGGAATGCCTCGCTCTGGGACCATCTGGAGTAACTCACATGGCCATCAACGTCGTAGTACACGCCGCCCTCCGGTCGTCCGCCAAGGCTGTCGCCCATAAATGAGTACCGAAAGCCACCGGACCGTAGGCTGTCTCTAAGTTCACGGCGGTTGAACCGACTATAGAGCCTTGAGAACGGTTGAGAACGGACGTCGACAATCGTGTCGACCTCGTTCGCACGCAGCAACTGGATCAGTTTTGAGATCTCGAAGTTTGAGTGACCAATGGTGAAGATCTCCGATTCCATCCTCACCAAGCATAGTCCAAACCGAGCCAGAACGTAAGTTCTAGGGAAGCGGGTTCTCGCCGATGACCAGCTCCGCTACCGGCACGCCGCCCGCGAGGTGGGAGTCGACGACGCGGTCGAGGTTCTCGGGGGTCATGTGGGCGTACCAGGTGCCCTCGGGGTAGACGACGGCGGTGGGGCCCTGGTGGCAGATGCGCAGGCAGCCGACCTTCGTGCGGTAGAGCCGGCCACGGTCGGGGTTGCCGTTGAGCTCGGCGGCGCGGCGCTTCAGGCGCTGCCAGGAAGCGTCGCCCTCCTCGGGCGTGCAGCAGTCGGGGCCAATGCAGATGAAGATGTGCCGCTCAATCGAGCCGATGCCGCGGCGTGCGGCTTCGGCCTTCGCTTCGTCCAGGTCCATCGCGTGAGTGTACGGGTGGCGGCGCGCTAACGCCCGCCGTACCCTCGGACGGTTTGTGGGTACTCCGGATAAGCGAAGGTGCAGCTACATCGCACGCTCGCTGACGCTTCGCGCTTGGATTGATGCGCGGCTCGGCACAGGGGGCTAGACTGCGCGCACTCTTGGAGGAGGCATCCGCGCATGAAAGCCGCAGTGTTCCACGAGGCCCACCAGCCTCTGACCATCGAAGACATCGAGATCGACAAGCCGATGGCGCACGAAGTGGTCGTGAAGACGGTCGCGACGGGCGTCTGCCACAGCGACCTCCACTTCGTGGACGGCTTCTACCCCATCCCCACGCCCGTCATCCTCGGGCACGAGGTCGCGGGCGTGATCGAGGCCGTCGGCGAGCAGGTGACCTACGTGAAGCCGGGCGACCACGTCATCTGCTGCCTGTCACTGTTCTGCGGGCATTGCGACATGTGCCTCACGGGGCGGCCGAACCTTTGCCGGAACCCGGAGCTACGCCGCCGGCGGGAAGACCCGCCGAAGCTGACCTGGAACGGAAGCCCCGTGGGGCAGATGGCGAACCTCGGGAGCTACGCCGAGAAGATGCTCGTCCACGAGAACGCTGTCGTGAAGATGCGCCACGACATGCCCTTCGCGCAGGCGGCGCTCATCGGCTGCGGCGTGACCACGGGCGTCGGCGCCGTGCTCAATACAGCGAAGATCGAGCCGGGAAGCTCCGTGGCGGTCTTCGGCTGCGGCGGCGTTGGCCTGTCGGCCATCCAGGGGGCGCGCATCGGCGGGGCGCGCATGATCATCGCCGTCGACACGGTCGAGTCGAAGCTTGCAACGGCGAAGGAGCTTGGCGCCACGCACATCGTCGACGCCTCCAGCCACGACCCGGTCGAGGCCATCAAGGACATCACCGGCGGCGGTGCCGAGTACACCTTCGAGGCGATCGGGCTGAAGAAGGCGGCCGAGCAGGCCTATGAGGCGCTTGCCGCGGGCGGAACGGCGACGGTCATCGGCATGATCCCGGTAGGGCAGAAGGTCGAGATCGACGGGCCGTCGCTGCTCTCGGAGAAAAAGCTGCAGGGCAGCTCGATGGGCTCGAACCGCTTCCGGCGGGACATGCCGCGTTACATCGACTTCTACATGCAGGGCCGGCTGCGGCTCGACGAGATGGTGAGCCGCACGGGCAAGCTGGAAGACGTGAACGAGGCGTTCCGCGCGATGAAGGCGGGCGAGGTCGCGCGGACGGTGCTGATCGTGGACGAGAAGCTCGCGGGGAGCACGCCGAAATCGCTGGCGGCGGTGTAGCCCTCACCCCCCAACCCCCCTCTCCCGACTTCGCGGGAGAGGGGGAGCATGGAGCCCGACGCGTTAGCGAGGGGCCGCGCGTTCGCGTAGGCTGCAGGCCATGAACCGCATCGAGATCGAGATCAAGTTGAACCGGGACCGGGCGTGGCTGTTGGAGACGCTGGCGGGCATGGATCCGGCCCTGCTGAACCGGGACGCGACGCCCTCCGAGCATGAACCGTCGAAGAGCTGGAGCATCGCGGACCATTTCATCCACACCACGCTCATCGAACAGAATTGGAACGCGATGTTCCGGCGCCATATCACCGGTGAGCCAGGAATGCAGGCGCGCGTGACAAGCGACGGGGCGCCCCAGAGCCGCGAGGAGATCATGGCGGGCGTCCACAAGTGGACGGAGGCGTGGGCGGATCAGCATCGGGGCAAGAGCCTGGATGACCTCGTGCGCCTCGGGTTGGAGGTGCGCTCGGACACGTTGAAGTTGCTCTCGGAACTGAGCGACGAGCAGATCTCGTCGGTCATCCCGGGCACGCCGTGGGCGGACAGCACGGTGGGCGGGATCATGGCGGCGAACGCGGACCACGGCCGCATGCACTTCAAATGGGCGAAGGATGGGCTGGAGGAGGGAGGTGTGTCAGTCGCCTGAAGGGATCCTTGGGACGGACCAACGCAAGCCCGGATACCGGCCGAACCCGCGATCAAATGTGGCGAGCTCGCAACCATGTTCGATGGCCAGGGCAGCGAGGTATGCGTCGGGTATGCGATCCCCGCGCGCGTCTGCGGCCCGGCACAGGCGCACGAAGATGTCCCAGTGTCGCGGGCCGGGATTCAGATCGACGTACCCGACTCCGCCCGTTGCATCGGAGCAGAACGCCAACGCCTCCTCGAGCGTGCTGGGCTCGGCGTGCATCTTGCGATTCGTGACGATCCGCAGGACCGAGGAGAGAACTCCGCTAGAAATGGCGTAGCTCTCGTCCGATGCGAGCAGGTGCTCCAACCACTCCTTTGCTGCCGCGTGGAAGACCGCATCTTCGCGATGGGCGTACACCAGGACGTTGACGTCGAGAAGTATGGTCACTCGCCGGAGTTCTCGTTCTGACCGAAGAGGCGCTCTATCTCTGCCTCGGTCAGGATTGCCCAGACACTGGCGTTGTCGGAGAAGTCGACGCCAGGCAGAACCTTACTGTTCCGCCCTGCGGTCGTGAGCCGGATTCGTTTGCGTGGCGTTGCCTGTCTCCGCATGAACATCTCGCGGAGCGCGTCACCCACCACTTCACTTAGAGAGCGCCCGCTCTGCACTGCGGCGCGTTTCGCCTGCCGTAGGAGCTCGTCATCGACAGTGATCGTCGTGCGCATGCATCAAAGCATAGCATGCGTGCATCATGATGCAGACCTGCTGGAGGCGACCTGGCAGCGTCCCGCGGAGTGGTGGGCTTTGAGGTCCGTCCTCACCGGTGGTTTGGGTTGGGCCACCTTGCGGACTGGCCGCCGGTGGGTTAACGGTGTCGCCGGTACTGCATCTCTACGGTCCCGTTGCTGGAGGCGGTGCTGGAGATCAGGTCGAGCCGGTAGGAGTTGGGGACACCGTCGAACAGCCGCGTGCCCTCGCCCGCAACGTAGGGGAACAGGCTCAGGTGGAGTTCGTCGATCAGGTCGAGCTGCATGAGCGACCGCCAGAGACTAACGCCACCCCAGGCCACGATGTGGCCATCGCCGCCCAGCCTGAGCTGGTCGATCTCCTCTCCCGTGTCACCAGCGGCGATGGTGGTGTTAGCCCAGTCAGCCGTCTTCAGGGTCCGGGAGAAGACGACCTTGCGCCCGGCGTTCAAGATAGGGGCGAAGGGATGGTCGGTGGACGCTGTCATGGCCCCCCCGATGCTCTCGTAGGCGGTGCGGCCCATGATGTGCGCGTACGCGCTCTGGAGAAAGTCGAGTTGCGCCGGGTCGTCGGGCTCACGGTTTTCGGGCAGGTCGAAGCAGAACTTCCAAAACTCGGTGCCCTCGTCGGCGAGAAGGCCGTCGAGCGAGTAGTTGAACACCGTCGCTATCAGCTTCCGCATGATCAGCACTCCATGGTCTCGGGTCGTCTGGGGGCCCTGCCTCGCGCCGCTGTCGCTGGCGGCGGCCGGGCCAGTATCGCTGCTGTTCCTTAGTCGGGCCACGACCCCTCCGACAGCTAGCGGCGTTCGCCTGCTTGCCACTCGTCGCGGGGCGCGGAAGTCGTGTGTGGTCATCGGAGTGGCGCCTGGGACGCCCGAAGGTCCGAGCTCGGGGAAACCAGTCGCCGTGGAACGGAGCCGCACCCGAGGCGACACCAGGCAGATCGTGCGGACGTGTTTGGCGGTCGTTAAGCGGTCGTCATGCGGTCGTAGTGCGGGACCAGCGGCGAAAGTAGCGGGCAACTGCCTCTAGCACTCTCGGCGGGCGAGTGCTAACATCTGCGATGCTATTCCATTACCACCGACCCTGGAGGATTCACACATGGCCACGAAGGCTCCCGCGAAGCCCGCTGCCAAGGCCCGGACGAAGCTCGTCCCCCTGGCTGACCGCATTGTCATCACGCCCCTCAAGCAGGAAGAGGTCACCCTGAGCGGCCTCGTCATCCCGGACACCGTCAAGGAGAAGCCGCAGCAGGGCGAAGTCGTCGCTGTTGGCCCAGGCCGCCTCGACGACAATGGCAAGCGCGTCGTGATCGACCTCACCGTCGGCGACCGCGTGCTGTACGCGAAGTACACGGGCACGGAGATCAAGCTGGACAACGAGGAGTACATCGTCCTGAACGAGAAGGACATCCTCGCCAAGCTCGTCGTCTAGCTCAGTCGACACGGAGACGCGGAGCCCGCGGGAAGCGAGTCGATTGCTTCGTCCGCGATCTCTGCGTCTCTGCGGTTCAAAGGAAGGTTTCCCATGGTTGCGAAGCAACTGCTGTTTGATGAGGCCGCGCGACGTCACCTCAAAAATGGCGTCGATGCCCTCGCCGACGCGGTGAAGGTGACCCTCGGCCCACGCGGCCGGAATGTCGTGCTCGACAAGAAGTACGGCGCCCCCACCATCACCAAGGACGGCGTCACCGTCGCCCGCGAGATCGAGCTGGACAATCCGTTCGAGAACATGGGCGCCCAGCTCGCGAAGCAGGTCGCCACGAAGACGAACGATGTCGCCGGCGACGGCACGACCACGGCGACGGTGCTCGCCCAGGCGCTGGTGCGCGAAAGCCTGCGGCTGACGGCTGCGGGCCTGAACCCGATGGCCGTGAAGCGCGCCCTCGACAACGGCCTCAAGGTCGCGGTCGAGAGCCTGCGTTCGCAGGCGCGTCCCGTGCTCACGAAGGACCAGATCGCTCACGTCGCCTCCATCGCGGCCAACGACCATGAGATCGGTGAGCTCATCGCCGAGGTGATGGAGAAGGTCGGCAAGGATGGCGTCATCACGGTCGAGGAATCGCGCGGGATCAAGTTCGAGACGGAGTTCGTGGACGGCCTTCAACTGGACCGCGGCTACGTCTCGCCCTATTTCGTGACGAACACAGACCGCATGGAAGCGGTCATCGAAAACCCGCTCATCCTCATCACCGACCAGAAGATCTCGGCCATCCAGGACATCCTCCCGGTGCTCGAGAAGGCGCTGCAGGTGAGCAAGGACATCGTGGTCATCGCCGACGACATCGACGGCGAAGCGCTGGCGACGCTTGTCGTGAACAAGCTGCGCGGGACGATCAACATCCTCGGGGTGAAGGCCCCGGGCTTTGGCGAGCGGCGCAAGGCCATGCTCGAAGACATCGCGATGCTCACCGGCGGCACCCTCGTCACGGAGGACATCGGCCTCAAGCTGGAGACCGCCGGCGTGGCGGACCTCGGCCGGGCACGGCGCGTGGTCTCCAGCAAGGATGACACGACGATCATCGAGGGCATGGGCACCGACGAGGCGATCCAGGCCCGCATCAAGCAGATCAAGGCACAAATCGACGATGCGACGAGCGACTTCGACCGGGAGAAGCTGCAGGAGCGGCTGGCGAAGCTCGCCGGTGGCGTCGCCGTGATCAAGGTCGGCGCGGCCACGGAAGTCGAGCTGAAGGAGAAGAAAGCCCGTGTGGAGGACGCCCTCAGCGCCACCCGCGCGGCCGTAGACGAGGGCGTCGTGCCGGGCGGCGGCGTGGCCTTCATCCGCGCGCAGAAGCCGCTCGTCGAGCTCCAGAAGAAGTCGAAGAGCGACGACGAGAAGGCGGGGCTCCAGCTCTTGATCGACGCACTTGATGAGCCCACATGGGTCATCGCCGAGAACGCGGGCCTGGAAGGCTCGGTGGTCGTGAACCGCATCCACGAGCTCACGAACGTGAACCACGGTTGGGACGCGGAGAAGGACCGCTGGGGCGACATGTTCGAGCTCGGCATCGTCGACCCGGTGAAGGTGAGCCGCACGGCCCTCGAGAACGCGGTCAGCATCAGTTCGCTGGTGCTGACAACGGAGACGCTGGTGGCAGAGCTGCCGCAGCCCCCAATGGCGCCCCCGCCACCCCCCGAGGACTACTAGGGTAGGCCATCGGGCTTGGGCCTAAGGCCATAGGCAACGATCAAGAAACGCCCCCGGTTCCGCTGGAGCCGGGGGCGTTTCTTTGCGTGTCGGGCGGGGTGCCAAGCTGGTGACTGACTGAGGGCGGATGCTCCGGTACCGGCAGGGGGCGGTCGAACGTCAACCCGTGGGGCGGGCCGCCGAGAGAGCAGCACGGCAATCCTGGGCCGGTCCCCGGGAGCGACCTTCTTGAAGACCGTGATTGGACGACGTGCCGCGACATTGTTCCTTGCCGCGCTGATGGCAGCGCTCTTGCCCCTCGCCATTGTCCAAGCGGATCCCGTTGATTCAGACGAAGACGGCCTCAGCGACGAGGACGAGCTCACCATCTGGGGGACCGACCCGAACAATCCAGACACGGACGGAGACGGTCTCCCCGAGTACTTCGAGGCAGTGGACCTGGGCACCAACCCCGCCTCAGCGGATACAGATGGCGATGGCCTTACCGACGGAGATGAATTCTTCTTCTTCGTTACGGACCCCCTGGATGGGGATACAGACGACGACGGGCTCAGCGATTGGGACGAACTCTTCGTCTACTCCACCGCACCTCAGCTCTTCAGCACCGACTTCGATGAGCTCGGCGACGGGGAGGAAGTGCTGACTTACGGAACGGACCCGTTCTGGTGGGACACCGACTTCGACGAACGGCTGGACCACGACGAGATAACTCTCGGTGCCGACCCGCTGAACCCCGATACCGACGGGGACGGCGCGATCGACGGGCACGAGCTGCTTATTGGGTCGGATCTGCTCGATCCCGACAGCGACGATGACGGGCTGATGGACTTCGACGAGTTCGTGTTCTTCAACTCTGATGTCCGAGATCCCGATACGGACGTCGATGGGCTGCTCGATGGGGATGAGGTCTTCCTGTACTTCACCAGTCCCACGCTGGCGGATAGCGACGGCGACACTCTGTCGGACGCGGACGAGCTGTTCGTCTACCGTACGCTTCCCTATCTCGATGACAGTGACGAGGACTTGCTACGCGATGACCTCGAGGTACTGGTCCACGGCAGCGATCCTCACAATCCAGACACCGACGCCGACGGGCTGATCGACGGCCAGGAGATATGGTTCGGTGCCAGCCCGACGAACGCCGACTCGGACGGCGACGGGCTACCGGACAGCGAGGTCTTCCACCCCGGCACATTCCCCAACGATCCGGACTCCGACGACGACGGTCTGTCCGACGGTGCGGAACACCTTCAGTACGACACCGAGCCTTCGAATCCGGACACAGATGCAGACGGCCTCAGCGACGGCGCTGAGATCGCGGCCGGCACCCACCCGTTGGTTCGCGACAGCGACGCGGACTCCCTGCGGGACGGAGCCGACAACTGCCCGCTGGAGCCGAACGCTGATCAGGCAGACCTCGATGGGGAGGGCGTGGGCGACGCGTGTGACCCGGATGACGATGGTGACTCGGTGGCGGACGGTGCCGACAACTGTCCGGTGACCCCGAACGCGGACCAGGCAGACCTCGATGGGGACGGCGCGGGTGGCCCGTGTGACCCGGACGACGACGGTGACTCTGTCGCGGACGGCGTGGACGCCTGTCCTGCAGCGGCTCACGGCGGCTTCGACGCGGACGCCAACGGCTGTCGCGATAGCCTGCCGGGGCTGGAGGCTTTCGTCGGCAACGCGGCCGGCCTCTCCGCGAATGCTGCGTTACACCTCTCGTCGAAGGCCGCCCAGGCAGCGGAGAAGCTCTGTGGGAACGGGGATGTCGTAGCCGCGCTCGACAAGCTCAACGGTCTTCGTGACTACGTATCCGGAAACGCGGGGCAGTCAATTCCGACCGTGACTGCGGCCATCCTAGATGGCTACGTCGCGAACCTCATCGCGCAGATCAACGAGTCGGAGGTCTGCGAGGCGCCCTAACGCATCGGGCTGGAGCACACGAAAGGGCCATCCTTCCGCGGAAGGATGGCCCTTCGTTGACTGCGGGATTGGGGGCTACTGCTGCCGTGGCTGTTGTGGTGGCTGACTGCGCTGGTGCTGCTCCTGCTGGTGGCGCTGGAGCTGCTCCTGCGACTGGAACTCCTGGCTGCACTGCTGGCACTTGAACTGGTCCATGTGTACTCCTCCTTGGTGATCGCTCCAGATGCCACCGTCCCATCCGAGGGCGCGCGCGGGAAGAGGGAGCCCACGTTCCGCAAGGCGCATTAGACGGCCGGGGTCGCATGGGCTACAGATTCGTTATGCGGAGACTTGCTCGCCCTGGAGGATAGCCCAGGCCTCGGTGCAGTTCGCGGCCGGGCGGCCGGCATCGGTGCAGAGGGCAACCGCCTCGCGCACGAGCTCCTCGTTCGACGGCTGGCGCGGCCCGGCGTAGTCCTCAAGGCCGACGCGCAGGTGGCCGCCACGGTCGAGGGCGAGGCGGGCGAGGCCGCAGGCGATGACATCGCCGCCAAGCACGGCGACCGACCAGGGCAGACCGGTGGGTGCGAGCATCGCAAGGTAGGCCTCGAGCGAGGGGAGCGTCGGCGGCAGGCCGAATGGCGAGGAGTCGCCGCCGAAGTAGAGCTTCACGAGCGAGCCGCGAGGCAGGCGGCCGGCCGCGTGGTAGGCGAGGACCACGCGCAGGAATCCCGGCTCGAAGATGGAGATGCTGGCCGCGAGGCCGTAACGGTCGCAGACCTCGAACATGCGGCGGGCATCGGCGAGTGAGTTGATGTAGGGCGTGTCGATCGCAGCGGGGAGCCCGTCGGGGCCCAGTCCGCCGACGTTCACGGAACCGGGGTCGACGAGCCCCATGCGGAGGATGCCCTGCTCCGCGAGGGTGACGATGTGCCCGTAGCGCTCATGGAAGGTGGTACGCGGGCCGCCGCTCGCCATCGTGGGGTAGAGGATGGCGTCCGGGCGTTCGGCGAGGATGGCGCGCCAGGCATCGGCATAGGGGGCCGGGTCATGGACGCTGCTGGCGCCGCCGATGACAGGCTCGTCGTTGTGGTTGTGGACGATGGCGGCGCCAGCCGCGAGGCAACGGAGGCCGTCCGCGGCGATCTCGTCGGGAGCGCGGGGGACGTTCGGGTTGCGCCGCTTCGGGGTGCCGCCATTGACAGCGGCTTCGATGATGACGGGTGCGGGCATCGCCGGATTCTGGGCGCTCGCGGCGTCGGTGTCGACCGGCCGGCGTTCATTCAGGAACCGTAGCGTTTCCCGGAATCGGAGCGCCCCTCCGGTAAGCTGGAGGTGTGACATCACTGAGTGAGCGACGGGGACGAGCCACCGGGACCGGCAAGACGATCGAAGCGGGCACGACATCGCGGCCAGCGGAGCGCCGGTTCCTGGCAGGCCCGCAGTCGCGCTGGGACGAGCTCGTAAGCGCGATACGCATCGCCTGGGAGTTTGTGCGCGGGTTCCGGGCGCTGCACTTCGTGGGGCCGTGCGTGACCGTGTTCGGGTCGTCGCGGTTCAAGGAAGACCATCGCTACTACGAACTGGCGCGGCAGGTGGGACAGGAGCTCGCGCGGGCGGGATTCACGGTGATGACGGGCGGTGGCCCGGGCATCATGGAGGCGGCGAACCGGGGCGCGAAGGACGTGGGCGGCCTCTCCGTGGGCTGCAACATCGACCTGGGGCTGAAGGAGCCTCCGAACGCGTACCTCGACCGGATGGTGGTGTTCCGGCAGTTCTTCGTGCGCAAGGTGATGCTCGTGAAGTACTCCTATGCGTTCGTCTGCATGCCGGGCGGCGTGGGCACGATGGACGAGATCTTCGAGGCGGTCACGCTCATCCAGACGAGCAAGATCAAGGACTTCCCCCTCGTGCTCATGGGCACGGAGTACTGGGAGCCGCTGGTGGAGTTCATGCGCGAGAAAATGCTGAGCGAGGGGACGATCGACCAGGCGGACATCGACCGGCTCATCCTCACGGACGACCCATCGACGGCGGCGGCGATTATCCGGGACGCGGCACTGCGCAAGTTCGGGCTACGGTACGAGGAAGAGCGGCGGGCGCGGCGCGTGCTGGGCGAGCGCTAGGCCGTTGGGTTCGCGCCGGTCGATACCTCGGCCCAGAGCTCGCGAAGTGCGAGCAGAGCGCGGTCCTCGGCCCCCAACATCCGGGTTAGCCACGACTCGGCGTATTCCATGTCGAAGCTGCTTCCCTGGGTCTTGAGAATCATCTCGATGTCAGGCCAGTCCTTCCGACGGTTGAACACCACCTTGAAGATCACCGCGTCCTCCGCGCTCAAGACCCACGTGTCGCGACCTCGAAACGTGGTACGGACGCGCCTGCTAAGGCACGAATCGTGGAATGGGTCGAACGAGAAAAAGAGATCGACTGGCGTCTCGCCCCACGGCAACCGCACCTGATCTCGAGCCCTGGCCTCATCGGCAGCGCCCGCTGGAATCTCGATCCCCAGCAAGCTCAAGAGTCCGAACGTGCGGACGGCCTCCGAGGCACGGAGAAAGATGTTGATGTCGATGTCCGTCGTGCCACGAGGCTCAGCCCAGTACACGAGCGTGATTGCACCCCCCAACGCGTAGGGAATCTCGTGGGCCTCGAGTAAGTCGATGACCTCGATGATCTGGAGGTGCGGTAAGAGCGGTTCCTCAGTCACAGGTCAACTGGTCGTTGAGAAGCGCGGATAGTTGAGCGGGGGCTTCTTGTAAGGCACCACACGGTCACGCGACAGCAGAACGGCCATGTCGAACAGGCCCGCAAAGACCCGCGTGCGAGTGTCCACGTCAACATCGCGCCACTGCCGGGCACGCGCATCCGCGGACTCAGCTTCCGCGGCGGCGCGGCAGCGCTCCACGAGCTTGCGGTGCTGCGGGGGGCCGCCGGGAGGGATGTCACTCATACGTTGAGTATAGCGCGTCGTGCTACCCGTAGGTCTGGTGCTTCTGCCACTCCGCGTAGAGGTGGTAGTTCGCGGCCTGGGCGGCCGTGTTGCCTTCGTGCACGGCAGTCGCGATCTGGTGCGCGAGGTCGCGCGTGACGTCGCCTGCTGCGAACGCGCCGGGGATGTTCGTCTGCTGGTCCTGGTCTGCCAGGATGTAGCCTTGGGCGCTGATTTTCACGCCCACCGCCCGCGCGAGCTCACTATTCGGGCGCTGACCCTGGAGACTGAAGAGGAAGTCCAGCTCGAGGTCGCGGCCACTCTCGAGGGAGAGCTGGGCGAGGATGCCATCGTCGCCCCAGACGCGCGTGATGCGGTCGACGACGAGCTCGATGCCGTGCTGCTCAAGGGCGGTACGCACGGACGAGGGGATATCGCAGTCGGGGTCGTTTGTGAGCATCGTCACGCTGGACGTGAACTGGAGGAACTGGAGTGCGGTCACGCCGGCATCCGCATCATTCCCGGCGACGACGATGCGTTTGCCGCGGGTCGCATACCCGTCGCAGGTGATGCACCAGAAGAGCGAGCGGCCGACATAGCGCTCCCACTCCGGGAAGAGGGGGAAATCGTCGCGCACGCCGGTGGCGAACACGATTGTGCGGCCACGGAATTCGGCGCCCCGCTCGGTCTGCGCGTGGAAGACGCCCTCTCCGCGGGAGCACGCGACGACACGCTCGTCACAGAAGGCGACCGGGTACTCGCGCACCTGCTTGCGTCCCAGCTCGAGCAGTTCGCGCGCCTTGAGGCCGCCGGGGAAGCCGAGGTAATTGTGGTTGACCTGGTGGTAGCTGGCGCGCCCGCCGCCCGCGTCGAAAAGCATGACGCGACGGTTGAAGCGGGCCAATTGGAGCGCGGCCGTGAGGCCGGCGGGCCCGCCGCCGATGACCACGGAGTCATAGAGGGGCGCCGCGACGGCATCCATGTCACGGATCGTGTGACAGCAGGTGTGCCAGCCGTATCAACCGTGGGCAGGGTGCGCTTGCGCTTCCGGCACCAACCTCAGGGCCGCGTGCCGAGCATGGCGGTGTTCACGCCCGTGACGAGCTCGGCTGGCAGGTGAGCGGTGTCGCCCGCAGCCAGCAGTTGGAGGGAGCCGTGGACGAGCTCGAAGCTGGTGATCGAGGCGTTGGCTATGGGCACGGGCACGACGCGGTCGTCGTCAGTGGCCTCACCGATAACGGCACAGATGGCGATGTAGTGGGAGACGATCACGAGGTCGCGGCTGGCGGCGCTCGCATGAAGCGCCAGGTCGAGGACGGCGTCGAGGCAGCGGCGCCGCCACGCCAGCAGCTCCTCCGGCTGTGTGGACCAGGCTCCCTGCATGAAGGGGCCAATCATCGTGCGGCGTTGGTCGGCGGCCATCGCCGGGTCGAACACCTCGGAGATCTCGTCCCTCACTTCCGGTTCGAGCTCCAGGGCTGCGGCCAGTGGCGCGACGGTCTCGCGGCAGCGGCGCATCGGGGACACCACCAGCCGGCCGATAGGGCGCTCAGGGAACGCATCAGCGACGCCCAGTGCCTGCTGGCGGCCCACGTCATCGAGGCCGGGGTCGAGGTCGCCCACGCCCGCGGAGGCGCGGCCATGGCGGATGAGGTAGATGGTCATGGCGGGCTAGCGTACACGCTGCGTGTGAACGCGCGATGCAGCCCGCCACAGTTCCTAGTTGTAGGTGCGGGCGCCGAGGTGCGGGTACGCGTCCTCACGCGGGGCGAGGAAGCCGTCCTCGTCGAGCGGGGTCTGTCCATCGAAGTCCGAGTCGAAGTCCCCGAACGGTGGGTAGATCTCGTAGTCGAGCACGGGCGCGGACCTGCGGCGGAGGAAGACGGCGAGGGCGCCTACAGCGGCGGAGGCGATGAGGGCGAAGAGGATGATCCTGGCCACTGGCGATGCTCCCGGGTGGCGTGGCCCGTCGGCAGGGCCCGGCTGCAACCGTACCGCCACCCGCGCAGCAGCGGCGCGAGCGGGATCACCGCGCCCGTTGCAGGTTCATGCAGACGGGCGGAAGGCGCCGACCGCGTTCTCCAGTTGCTGGATGTCGAAGGGCTTCGTGAGTACGGCAGCGACGCGAGCCGGGCGAGGATCGCCGTCGTCGAACCGCTCTCCCGTTATCAGGACCACGGGCGGGTGTGGTTCGGGAGCCGAATCCAGGGCGTCGACCACCCGAAAGCCATCACCGTCGCGGAGGTGCATGTCCAGGAGCACGAGGTCGAAGGGTTCGGATTGGAGGCGCCTGATGGCCTCGTGGCACGAGGCGACGAGCTCGACGCCATCCCCGTTGCCGCCGAGCACGCGGCTGATGAGGCGGGCGACCATGCTCTCGTCTTCGGCCAGGAGGATGCGCATCGCTGGCATTACTGCTCAGTATCCTGTGCGGGGAGTTCGTTTCGCGGCAACGTGACGCTGATGACGACGCTGCGATCTCCACGATGACACTCGACGCGTCCGCCCACGGCGAGAACGTACTGGCGCGCGCGGAAGAAGGCGAATCCGGCATCGGCGGCCATCGGCCTGGGGCTCCCCCCCGGCGAGCCGCTGCTAAAACGCAGCCTGACCCCGTCCGGGCCGGTGTCGGACTCGAGCCGGACATCGCCACTGCCGTCGCCGATGCGGTTGGCGCTCTCTGCGAACCCGGCGATCGCCTTCACGAGGCGGGTCGCGTCCCAGGGCCCTTCCACGGCGGGGCGGGCGTCACCGTGGAGATTGACCGCCGGGCGCAGCATCTCCCGGGCCGCTTCGACCGCCGCGGCGAGCTCACATGGGCCAGAGCCGAGAGGCGCCCTGCCGCGCTCGAGGCGCGACTGTTCCTGGAGGTCGTCGGCCAGTTGCTGGAGGTCGCTGATCGATTGGTGGAGCATGCTCGCGAGCTCTTCGTCGAGGACGAGCATGTCGTTCTCGCCCTCGCGGCGGGCGAGCTCGACCACCATCCGCAACGAGGTCAGTGGCGTGCGGATCTCGTGGGCGAACGCGCCCAGCGCCTCCTGGCGGAAGTACTCGCGGTCGTCGGAGCTGCCGTCGCTCACGGCTTCGCACCCTTCCCTCGACTGGGGCCCACCCCCAACGGGGACTTTACGCTTTCGCGTCGACGATGTGTACGTCAAGCGGCACGTCCATGGGGTAGACGCGGCGAGGGGCCAGAACGTTCGCGAGGCCGGCCTGTTCCTCGGCGTGGTACGAGCTGCGCACCAGCGGGCCGGACTCCACGTGGCGAAAGCCAAGCGCCAGCGCCTGCTGTTTGAGGGCGGCGAATTCATCCGGGTGCCAGTAGCGGTCGATGGGAAGGTGCTGCGGCGTGGGCCGCAGGTATTGCCCAACGGTGAGGATGTCCACGCCCTGGGCGGCAAGGTCGCCGAAGACCTCCACGAGCTCGTCGAAGGTCTCGCCCAGCCCGACCATGACGCCGGACTTCGTAAGGGCCGCGGGGTCCAGCTCTTTTGCCATGCGCAGCACCTCGAGGGACTGGGGGTAGAGCCCCTGGGGGCGCACCTCGCGGTAGAGGCGGGGTACGGTCTCGGTGTTGTGGTTGAGGATCTCCGGTTGGGCGGCCATCACCGTGGCGAGGGCGTCACGGTTGCCCTTGAAGTCCGGGATGAGCACCTCGATCGTCGTCCCTGGTGAGAGGCGCCGGATCCAGCGGATGGTGTCGGCAAAGATCGCGGCGCCTCCGTCGGGCAGCTCGTCGCGGTTCACGCTGGTGACGACGGCGTGGCGCAGGCCCATGTCTCGCACGGCGATGGCGACGCGGGCCGGCTCGCCCGTGTCGTACGTGGCCGGGCGGCCGGTCTTCACCGCGCAGAAGCCGCAGGAGCGCGTGCAGGTGTCGCCGAGGACCATGAAGGTGGCAGTGCCCCGGCTCCAGCAGTCACCGATGTTCGGGCAGCGCGCTTCCTCACAGACGGTGTGCAGCTCCTTCGAGCGCATCAACTCGCGGATGCGGTCGTAGCCGTTGCCCGCGGGGAAGCGCACCTTCAACCAGTCGGGCTTGGGCTGTCGCAGAGCCATGAGTCCAGCGTAGCAGGTGCCCCGGGGTGCGAGGCTTCCGCTAGTCGCCGGGCTTGCGCGGACGTCCCCGCGGTGGATCGGTCTCGGCTACGACGCCGAACCCGAGCACGACGACGAGCGCGCTCAATGTCACGCCGCCGAGTACGAGCCATCCCACGAGATCGAACATCTCTCCCCTCCCGCACCTGTGTGACCTACCTAACGCCGCGATGCACGGAAAGGTTCCGTAGCTTTACGGGAAGGGAACACGGGGATGGCGCGTTTCGTCTTGATCCCAGAGGGGACATGCGAGAAGAGTGGGTGGACGAAAGGACTCCGATGCGCAAGATCCTGCTCCCTTTTCTTGTGTGCCTTCCCCTGGCGGCGATCATGGCAGCCTGCGTGGATGACCCCGATGGCGGAAGCAGCAGCCGGCCCGACGACCCGCAACAGGTGAGTGGCTCCGTCCCGCTGCACGATGCCCGGCTCGACCTCGCCGAGCGGCTCGACCTCGGTCCCCTCGAGATCGACCTCGTCTCCATCCGTCCCGCCGGCTTCGACGGCTGCCTCGGGGTCCGTGATCCGAACCAGGCCTGCACGGAGCAGTTCATCGGCGGCTACATCGCCATGTACGAGGCGAACGGACAGCAGTATCGCTACCACTTCGGGGGCGACCGGTTCGTCTACGCCGACCCGGCGAAGCAGGTCGATGACGGCCTGGAGGTCCCGCCAGAGATCGCGCCCGACCTCAACCGGCAGCTGGCCGGTTACGCTCGCGAGGACCTGGACCTGCGCGTGCCGGACGAGGACAGGGATGCCGTGGTCACGGCTATCCTCCCCGGCTCGTTCCCGGACGGCTGCATGGGCTTCGTGCCGGTCGATGTCGATGCGTGCGACTCGGTGATTGTCGAGGGCGCCGTCGTGTTTCTCCTGGGGGGCGATAGCAAGACCTATCGCTACCACGTCGGCCTCGTGGGGGTTATCGCGACAGATTTCGAGGATGGCGAGATCACGTTCGAGCCGAACGCCGCCGTCCGCGTCCAGCAGCAGCTGCTCCGCGAGGACCTCGCGCAGCGCCTCCAGGTCGCGGTCGAGGAGATTGGGATGGTCTCGTACGGGCTGGTGACGTGGCCGGACGGCTGCCTTGGGGTGTATCAGCCGAGCGCCATCTGCTCGCAGGCGTTGGTGGATGGGTCGCTCGCCATCCTCTCCGGCCCGGACGGCAAGGAGTACCGTTACCACGCGAACGACCAGGGCTCATTCGTGGCAGCGTCGTTCGAAACAGGGGCACGCATCGGTGATGCGCTCCCCCGGCAGGGGCCGTGAGTGATTCGTTGGCTACGGCTTGGAGACCGTGATCGATGGGTCCGCGTCGTCGTAGGTGTAGCCAGCCAGGCTCACATTCGTCACCTGGAAGGTCACGCTCCCGACCTTTTTGTGCTGCGTGAGCTGGAGCGTGCACTGGCCACTTGAGTTGCTGGTGCAGTCCACCGTCGAGCCGCTGCCCCAGCTCCCGGTGACTATGGCGGCGCCCAGCGCGGCGCCGTTGCCGTCACGGACCGTGATGGTGACCCTCGCAGTCCAGCTTGAACCGGAGTTGGTGGTGGTGGCCGAGAGCGTCGCCGACATGTCCGTCACCGCAGCCTGCTCGTTCACGGTGACCGTCACCGTGTCGCTATCAGTGGCGCCGTCATCGTCGGTGACAGTGAGCGTTATGGTGTGGAGGCCGACCGCGAGGAGGAGCGACAGGGTCTCTCCACTGGCAATTTGCGACCCGTCTTCGCTCCAGGCGTAGCTGTCGATGGTGCCGTCAGCATCTTCCGAGCCTGTGCCGTCCAGGGTCACCGTGGCCGCCCCGCCGTCGGCGACTACAGCCTGGTCTGGTCCGGCATCAGCCACGGGCTCCTGGTTCTCATCGGGTGGAGGCGGATCCCCACCGCCGCCCTCCGTGCCGACGTTGAGGAGGGGCTCGGAGAAGTTGTCGGGGTCGCCCGTGAAGCCGTTGGCGTGGCCCTGGGGCGTGGCGGCCCCGATGAGCGCGGCCCGGACGGCATCGGCGCCCGACTTGTTAGTGGGCTTGCTGTTCGTCGCGATGTGGAGGGCTGCGGCGCCGGCCACATGGGGGGAGGCCATGCTTGTGCCGCTGATCGTGTTGTAGCCGCCGTTCAGCCACGTCGACAGGATGCAGACACCCGGCGCCGCGATCTCGACGCTGGCGCCGAAGTTGCTGAAGTCAGCGAAGGTGTCGTCCACGTCAGACCGGCACGTTGCCGCGGAGCCGCCCCCCGGAAGGCCATTGAAGTCGGCGACGGCCGAGACGCTGATCACGTCCGGATGGTTCGAGGGGCTGAAGGTGCCGGCGTCCCTTGCGTTGTTGCCGGCCGCCACGGCGTAGACCACGCCCTTCGCGACGGAGTTCGCAATGGCTGTGTTCATGGCGGAGCTCGTGCATTCGCAACCGAGGCTCATGTTCGCGACTTCGATTGTGCTCGAACGGGCCGTCACCCAGTCGATGCCTGCGATGATCCAGGAGATCTGCCCGCTGCCCTGGTTGTTCAGCACGCGCACTGCGTGCAGGCGCGCGCCGGGAGCCATGCCCACAACGCCGGTGCCGTTGTCGGAGGCGCCCACGGTGCCGGCGACGTGCGTGCCATGTCCATTGCCATCGTTACCACCGCTGGCGCAGCCGCCGAAACGCGCGCAGTTGACGGAGGCGATCACGTTCAGATCCGGGTGGTCGAGGTCGATGCCGGTGTCGATGATGGCAACGTCGACGTTCACCCGTTCATCGACGCCATCGATGTTCGCCGTGGCATTCGTGTCGGCGTTCGCCCGGTTGATGCCGGTGGGAACTCCCTGGTCGAAGGTGGTCACGGTGTAGTTCGGCTCGACGAGCTTGACGCGTGGATCTCGCTTCAGGGCGTTGAGCCTTCCGGCTGGGACGACGACGGCCGCGCCATTCAGTGCGTGGGTGTACACCGATTCGGTCTGCAGGCCGAGGCTGCGCGCCAGGTCGCTCGTCGCCTGGCCGGCGTCGACGCCGTCGTGGTAGACGACGATGTGGCTGGCGAATGGCGGTGGGCCTTCGCGCGCGGAAAGCGTATCCGCACCAAACAAGCACCCGCCAGCAGTCCAAACATTACCGGCACAAATCGACGCACGTATCCCCTCCTCACCCTGTGGCCCGAGGCAACGGCATTATAGGGACATGTCAAGTACCGGGGAAGTTATTGCGAACTTCTTGCAGAGATCAGGCGACGTCGCTCTCGACGCGGTTGTAGTCGGTGAAGCGGCGGATGGCCTCGGCGGTGCTGGTGGTGGCGACCGCCTGGGCGGAACGTCGCGCCTTCCGGACGGTGGCCCGCCGCGAGAGGTGCCAGCCCGCATCGCCAATCACCACGCCGGCCACGCCGGCCGGGAGGGCGAGGGACCACTCGACGATGCTCAATCCACCCGCAGCGAAAGCAACCGCGGCCGCGAAGAACGCCGGGTTGCGAACAAACCAGTTCCAGAAGGTGACCACGACTAGATCATCGGCCAGCGTGGGCCGGGGTGCAGGGTGGGACTCGCAATTTTATGGAGCTACTCGCCCCGGGACTAATCGATTGGAACGGTGGCGAGGGCTGGCTCAGGCCTCGGCGTGAGGCGCTCGCGGATGCGGCCAAACTCCATCGCGCCGAGTGTGAGCACCGCGAGGCCGGCGACCACCGCGAGGGTGGGCCGGGCGCCGGCGACCTCCGTGCCGATGCCGGCCAGCGCCAGCGGCAGGAGGATAAGCGTCTCAGTGAGCCAGAGCTGGGTGGCGAAGACGCGTGCCTGCATGCCCTCGGGCGCCGTCTCCGTGAGGGCGACACGGGCACTCACCATCGC
This sequence comes from Dehalococcoidia bacterium, assembly GCA_040877955.1. Taxonomy (GTDB): domain Bacteria; phylum Chloroflexota; class Dehalococcoidia; order Tepidiformales; family Tepidiformaceae; genus JBBDMZ01. The sequence continues at coordinate 28,998 of JBBDMZ010000020.1, forward strand.
GCCACTGACGCATAGGCCGAGCAGGAAGGCGACGGGGAATGCGACCAGGTAGGTCGTGCTGACCTGGGCTTCGAGCACCTGGATGGGGTGGAACCCGCTGTAGCCCGCGGCCAGCGTGAGCGTGTAGTCCAGGGCCGCGAGGGCGAACGCACCCACGGCAAACCCGGCGGCGGCCAGGCGCATGGTGGAAGGGGCACGCTCGAGGGTCATCGTGCGGCTGGCCCAGACGAGGCCGGCGACGGCGCCCACAACGCCGACGCCGAGGAGGTACACGATCCACTCCTGGCCGACGCGCAGGTCGCGTTCGAGGTAGATGGGGATGGCGACCATAATCGCGCGGGAAGCCACCACCTTGAGGGCGAGCACGGCGACCGCGTCGCGAGCGCGTGACTCGGCGCCAAAGAAGGCGAACGTCTCGCGGAAGGCGAGCTGCTTGCGGGCGGAGGTGGTGGCCCGCTTTTCGGAGCAGCGGACCGCCAGGAAGATGGTGATGCCCGTGAGGATGGCGTAACCGCCCGCCGAGCCAATGATGATGGCGGTCGGGCCACCGAGGAAGTACAGCGCGGGAGCGAGGACGAGGATGCCGGCGCCCTGGCCGGCCGTCTGCAGGGCAACGATTAGCGAGTGCGTGCGCCCGGGCTTGTTTGGGTCGATGACTTTGACCATCGCCATCTCCGCCGGGCTAAACACCTGCGAGGCGAGCGAATAGATGAAGGCCACGATCCAGACGCTGACGACGCCGTCGACCAGCACGACGCCGAGGCAGACGGAGGCGAAACGGAGGAACGAGCCGACCGCGTAGCCCCGCGCCGGCCCGAGCCGGTCGGCCACGACACCGCCGACCATGCCGAAGGCGATGGCGGGGATGAGCATGGCGACGAAGAGGTTGCCCATGCCGATACCGGCGTGGTCGCTGGTGCCGGCAACGACGAAGAGCCCTGCGAAGAGCAGATTCTGTGAAACCTGCGCGAGGAAACGCGCGCCGTAGTAGGACGAGCGCGTCAGCGTGAGTCCCTCTCCCATGTACCCCCACCCCCGTTAGCTGCGGACGCATGCGCGCGAGACGCACGAAAGCACACGTGCGCACACACCGCTACCGAAACCAGAGAAGCGGGCACAGTCCGCTTCTCCCTGGCGGCCTACGGGGTTAGCTGACGGGCTCGGCACAGGGAGTTGCCTACGCTTACGCGATTCGCCCCGGGCAGTTGGTTCCCCCGTTCCCCGGCGTGGCCGGGGACTCGGCACGGCTCAACCGTACCACGAGTTCCGCCACATTGCAGATACGTAAGGATGATTGCGTGAGGAAATGAAAAAGATCGGGGACAACCCTGAGAGGGAAGCCACAGGGAGCTCGTTCAATGCGATTGCAATCGTCGTTCGTGTTCGTGTTATTCGCATGCGTGGAAGTACACCGTAGTTTCTGAAATGCACAACGGAGGTACGACTCATGGGCATTCTTGCGTGGTTGCTTTTTGGACTTATTGCGGGCGCACTGGCGCAACTCCTCTTTCCGGGGGATGACCCTGGCGGCGGCGGATTCCTGGGCATCGTGATCACGATCGCGATCGGAATTGTGGGCGCCATGATCGGCGGGCTGGTCGGCTCGGCGCTCGGGTTTGGCGGCGTGAGCGGCTTCAACATCGGAAGCTTCCTGATCGCCATCCTGGGTGCGGTCGTCCTGCTCCTTGGTTGGCGGATGCTGGCAAGGAATACGCACGCTCGCATATGACGCAGCCACCGGCATAGCAGCGCCGGGCGATGTGGGGCCGCCGGGAACAACTCCCCGGCGGCCTCATCGCGATCGGCGCGATCGTCTCGATTCAGGGCCAGTCTTCGGGCCGAACGTCTTCGAGCACGAGTTGCATGTAGCAGGTGTTGAGGCGGCGGCCACCCTTGTAGCCAGCCTCGCGCAGCGTCCCCACGGTTTCGAACCCGAGCGACGCATGCAGCTTGATGCTGGCCTCGTTCTCATCCGTGATCGAGGCGACGACGAGGTGCACACCGATGCGCCGCGCCTCGCCGAGGAGCCCGGTCAGGAGCACACGGCCGACACCCCGTCCGCGCCAATCGGCATCGATATAGATGGTGTTCTCGCGGGTGAAGCGCCAACCGCTCTTGGCGCTCATGCGCGTCAGGTAGGCAAATCCAGCGACAGAGCCGTCCACCTCGGCGACGAGGATCGGCTCGAGCGGGTTGTTGTGGTCCTGCCACCAGGCGAGGCGGCGCTCCAAGGGCCACGGCTCCTCGTCCCAGGTTGCGGTCGTAGTGAGGATGGCATCGTTATAGATGCGCTGGATCGCCTCGATATCGCCAGCAGCGGCAGGCCGGACCGTGACGCGCGTGGCCGTGGTCATGGACCGAGAGTAGTACGGGTGTGTTTCGTGGCTGTTTCGAGGCGTCGCGGCCGGGTAAGCTCTCCCCGCTCCTTGGACCACGGTGGGAAAACGCTCGGCTGCCAGGCGCGCGGTGGGTAAAATCACCCATCCAACGGGTAATTTTACCCGTATCGAACGGCGTTCTGGATCGTCCCGCCGCCGAGCACGACCTCGCCGTCGTAAAACGCGATTGCCTGGCCGGGGGTGAGGGCGCGCTGGCGCCTGGCGAAGCGGACCCTCGCGCGACTACCCTCGCTGGCGACGAGCTCCGCGGGCGCGGGCTCCGCCTTGTAGCGGGCCTTCGCCTCGAGCGCGGACCCCTCCGCCGGTGGCTCCCCCGCGACCCAGCGCACTTCCTCCACGTCGACCGTGTCCGCGAAGAGGTCCTCTTCGGGGCCGATCGTGACGATGTTGAGCGCGGCGTCGATCGCCGTCACGTAGCGGGGCTCTCCCACAGCCACGCCCAGGCCCTTGCGCTGACCGACGGTGTAAGCGGCGATGCCGCGGTGCTCACCGATGGTGGCGCCCGTCTCGTCCCGCATCTCGCCCGGCTCAAGCGCCGCGCGCTCCTCGACGAAGGCACGGTAGTCGTTGCCGGGCACGAAGCAGATCTCAACGCTGTCGGGCTTGTCTGCCGTGTCGAGCCCGAGGCGACGGGCGTGGTCGCGCACCTGCGCCTTCGTCAGCCAGCCGATCGGCAGCACGAGGTGGCGGAGCTGCTCCTGGCTGAGCATATAGAGGACGTACGACTGGTCCTTCGAGTCGTCGACCGCGCGCAGGAGGCGGTGGTGGCCGCCGTGGCGGGGGTCCGGCTGGACGACGCGCGCATAGTGGCCGGTCGCGACGTAGTCCGCATCGAGCGCGGGCAGGCGGTCGAGGAGGGCGCGGTACTTGATGTGCTCGTTGCAGCGCACGCAGGGGTTGGGGGTGCGGCCAGCGCTGTACTCGGCCACGAAGTTGTCGACCACCTTCGCGCGGAACTCGTCCTCAAAGTTCATCACGTAGTGGCGGATGCCGAGCTGGCCGGCGACGCGGCGCGCATCGTCGACGTCCTCGACGCTGCAGCACTGCTGGTGGCCCTTCAGCTCGTCCGGGCGCTCCTCCGTCCAGAGCCGCATGGTCACGCCGACGACGTCGTAGCCCTGCTCGACGAGCAGGGCGGCTGCGACGGAGCTATCGACTCCGCCGGACATGCCGACAACGACGCGCGGGGATGGCACTGTGCTACGATTCCCTTCTCCCCGAAGACGGGGAAGATGGAGCGTCTACCTGGACTCTGAAGATCTGGCCAACAAGGCCATCGACGTCCTTTCCGACCGCCAGGCCGAGGACATCGCGCTGCTCGACATCTCGAAGAGCGTGACCTTCACTGACTACTTTGTCATTGCGACCGCGCAGTCGCCACTGCAGTTCAACGCGCTCGCTGACTACCTGGAGAAAGAGCTGAAGCCGGAGGGGCACGACATCCGGCACAAGGAAGGCAGCGCCGATAGCGGCTGGATGCTGCTCGACTTCGGGGACATCATCGTCCACATCTTCTCGCCCGATCAGCGCGCCTACTACCGGTTGGAGGAGCTGTGGGGCAGGACCACGCCGGTCGTGCGGTTCGCGTGAGCCCAGGGTCGGCTCAGCCGACCCCTACTATCGACCGCATGCGCTAATGACTCACTCACTTCGCCCTGTCGCCCAGGCCGACTCCGACCCTCTTTCCGCCATCCATGAGGCGGCGATGCGGGACTACGTTGGCCAGACGTGGGGAAGCTGGGACGAGGACGAGCAGCGTGGGTTCTGGCGTGACCACTGGTTCCCCGGCCGCGAGGTGATCGAGGTCGACGGCGAGATGGCCGGCTTCCTCGATGTCGAGGACCGCGAGGACCATGTCTGGGTCGGGAACATCGAACTCCATCCCCGGTTCCAGGGGCAGGGCATCGGCACAGCCATCTTGCGCGACATCCAGCGCGACGCGGGGAAGCGCGGGCTGGGCGTGCGGCTGCAGGTGCTGAAGGTGAACCCGGCACGGCAGCTGTACGAGCGCCTCGGCTTCGAAGTCACCGGCGACACGGAAACGCATTAGCAGATGGCATGGAGGCAAGAGCCAGCAGTGATAGACTCACCGAAATGACAACCGCTGCCCGCAGTCTGGTGCCACTGGAGAACGGGGCCAGCTTTTCGTCCACGCAGGAATTCATGGAGGCCTACGAGCGGACCGAAGCGTCGATGAAAGCCGAGCTCGTCGAAGGCATCGTCTACATTCGAGAGCGGCCCGACGCCATCCACGGAGAGGCGTCGGCCGCGCTCGCCGGTTGGCTCGGTCAGCATGTCGTGGATCGTCCCCACTTGCGGCCAAGCCTGAACGCGACCGTGCTCCTGGACGAGAGGAACGTCGTCCAGCCGGATCTGCACATGCGGGTGCTGTCCAGCTCGCGCAACCGGCGCGCCGGACCGTACCTCGAAGGACCGCCCGAGTTAGTAGGCGAGGTGGCATTCAGCAGCGCCTCCATCGACCTGCACCAGAAGCTCGAGACGTACCGAACGCACGGCGTCCTGGAGTACATCGTCTGGCGCGTGTATGACGACGCGATCGACTGGTTCTGGCTGAACGAGGGCGCGTACGAGCGCTTGCAGCCAGACCGACGCGGAGTCGTCGAGAGCAGGGTGTTCCCGGGCCTCAGGCTCGCCATCCCGGCGATGCTGAAGGGCGATCTCAAGGCCGTGCTGGCAGAACTCCAGCGGGGGTAGCGGCTCGGGGCCAACGGTCCACCCAACGCGGCGCATCCAATACACTCTCTCAATGCAGCTGCACGACACACTCTCCGGACAAAAGAAGACCCTCAGGCCGGTTGGCGATGAAGTGCGGCTGTATGTCTGTGGCATCACGCCCTATGCCGACTCGCACATCGGGCATGCGGTGCCGGCGATCGTGTTCGACGCGCTCCGGCGCTACCTGGAGTGGCAGGCGGACGGCAAGGAGAGCTTTCGCGTCCGCCACGTGACCAATTTCACGGACATCGACGACAAGCTGATCGACCGCGCGAACGCCCTCGGCATGAGCGTCCACGAACTCGCCGAGCGCCACAGCGACCAGTACATGACCGCCATCGCAAAGATGAACGTGCTCCCCGCGACCGCGTATCCCCGCGCCACGGCGGAGATCCCGGGCATCGTCCGGCTGATCGAGGGGCTCATCGAAAAGGGCATCGCCTACGAGTCCGGGGGCGACGTCTACTACCGCGTGCGCAAGATGCCCGGCTACGGGAAGCTGTCACACCGCAAGATCGACGACCTCCTCTCCGGCGCGCGCATCGACCCTACGGAGCTGAAGGAAGACCCGCTCGATTTCGCCCTGTGGAAGACGCAGAAGCCGGGCGAGCCCGCGTGGGAGAGCCCCTGGGGGCAGGGGCGGCCGGGGTGGCACATCGAATGCTCGGCGATGGCGCTCGGGCACCTCGGCGAGCAGATCGACATCCACGGGGGTGGCGCCGACCTCATCTTCCCGCACCATGAGAATGAGATCGCCCAGACCGAAGCCTTCACCGGCAAGCCCTTCGCCGACATCTGGATGCACAACGCGCTCCTGCAGATGGGCGCGGAGAAGATGTCGAAATCGCTCGGCAACATCATCAAGCTGGACGACGCACTCGATCGGTTCGGGTCGGACGCGGTGCGGTTGTTCATCCTCCAGAGCCACTACCGCACGCCGCTCACGTACTCCGAGGACGCGCTGGAAGCGGCGGGCGTGGGAGCGGAGCGGTTGCGGTCGGCGGCGTGCGCGAGCGGGCCAAGGCGGGACGACGCCGGGCCGCCACCAGACCCCGAGCCGTTCCGCGAGCGCTTCGTGGCCGCGATGGAGGACGACCTGGGCACCGCCCAGGCGATCGCCGTGCTCCACGAGCTGGCGCGCGAGGTGAACCGCGCCCGCGACGAGGGCCGCGACTACGTGCCCGCGCAGCAGTGCCTGCGGGAGCTGGCCGGCGTCATCGGCCTGACGCTCAAGGCGCCGGAATCGAAGGTGCGGGAAGCGAAGCCGTTCGTGGACCTGCTCGTCTCGCTGCGCGGCGAGCTGCGCGCGGCGAAGCAGTTCGCCCTCGCCGACCGCGTCCGGGACGGCCTCCTCGAGCTGGGCGTCGAGCTCCGCGACGGACCCGACGGCACGACATGGAGCGCGTAGGAGTCGCGGCCCTCCGTGGCCGCTGGCGGAGCCGAACAAACGGAGGAGTCCCGGCCCTCCGTGGCCGCTGCGCGTAGCAGAACCATCGCAGGAGTCGCGGCCCTCCGTGGCCGCTGCGCGTCCTACTAATCGTCCCACAGCCGCGACCAGGTCCACGGCCAATCAAGCGCATCCTCCACGAAGCCCGCAGTCACGGGGTTCCGCACGATGTAGTCGTGAACGGCGGAGAACTGGCCGTCGCCCACGATCGTTGTGTCCCACATTCCGGGCTGCCAAATGCCACCCTTGAGCCCATGCTTCCACCCCAGCCGCGTGGTCCACGACTTCCACTCGTTCAAGAACTCGATGATGTCGAGGCGATTCCGGCGAACGAGAAGGTGCACGTGATCGGGCATCAAGCATGCGGCGACGAGCTCGATACGATCCGCCGTCCGAATGCTCTCCCAGAGCGCGGCGCAGAGCGATTCGGGCCAACGCGCAGCTGGATGAGCGTCGATGGTCAGGTGGAACGCCACGTTCCACTCGCGGTAGGCGTCTCGCTCCAGGCGGATCCGCTTCGCGAACGGGAGGCCGCCGCCCTTGGGGCGGCGCTGCGGAACGGGATCCGGCGGTGACACAGGGAGATTGTACGCACGCGCAGCGGCCACGGAGGGCCGCGACTCCTTGTGCAGGGGCATGGCCGTTCCTGTATTGTGATTCCCGTCACGAATGCACCGGGGAGGGCACCATGACCGCAGGCACGATCGTCGTTGGGGAGCACACTCGCGAGGAAATCTTCGATTCGCTGGACGCCATCGATGAGGTGGCCGTCTGCACGCGGGCGGGGGACCGGCTGCGCGCGCGCATGATGCACTTCGCCGCCGACGGCGAGTTCAACTTCTACCTCGCGTCCATGAAAGGCGACCCCAAGACGCTCCAGATCACCGCCGACCCGACCACGTCGCTGCTCGTCCTCGACCGGCGCACGGAGCAGAACGGCTGGCGCGAGATCGAGGTCACCGGGCGGGCGGCGATTGTCACCGACGCGGCCGAGCGGCAGAAGGCGCTGGAGATGGTCTCGGGGCCGTCGCCCATCGTGTCGCACCTCCGGTCCATTGGGCAGGAGGGCATCCTCGACTTCATCCGCGTGACCCCGCTGGAGTTGAAGATGCGCATCTTCGGGGAGATCGTCGCGGGCATGCCGCCGACGGTGCTCGAATTCGAAGAGCACGCAAAGGCCGTGAGCGACACCGGCGAGGTACGCAAGAAGCTGCGCAACTGGCGCGAGGGCGTGCGCACCATCTCCTTGCTCGCGAGCGTCGTGCCCGTGACGGTCGGGCTCGCGGTGGCGTGGAACATGAGCGACTCCTTCCGCTGGCTGGCGGCCGTGCTGACGATGATTGGCGCGGTCGCCATCCAGGCGGGGACCAACGCCCTCAACGACTACTTCGACCATCGCGCGGGCAACGATGCGGCCAACCGCGAGTTCGTACGCCCCTTCAGCGGTGGCAGCCGCATGATCCAGCTCGGGCTGATGACCCCGGTCGAGACGCTGCTCCTCGGCGCCGGGTTGTGCACGATCTCCGTCGTGGTCGGACTCCTGCTCGCGGTCGATGGGCGGCCGTGGGTGCTCGCCTTTGGGGCGGCGGGCCTGCTTAGCGGCATCTTCTACACGGCGCCACCGTTCCGCTGGGCGGCGAAGGGTGTGGGCGAGCTGCTCGTCGCGCTGAACTACGGCTTCCTCATGGTGACAGGCGCCTACTACGTGCAGACGGGCGAGATCACGGGTGCGGCCGCGTACGCTTCGCTGCCGGTGGCGGCGCTCATCGCGCTCGTGCTCTACGTGAACCAGTTCCCTGACTACAACGCCGACCTGCGCACCGGGAAACGCACACTCGTCGTGCGGTTGGGACGGCCAGCGGCGGCGAAGCTCTACGTTCTGTTCGCGGCGTTGCCCGTCGTGGCCGTCGCGGCGCTGGTGACGACCGGCGAGGCACCTGTGCCGACGCTCGCCGCCCTCGCGGCGACGCCCTTGCTCGTGCAGGCCTCACTCATCGTACTCAAGCACCCGGAATCGCCGTCCGACATGGCGCCGGCGAACGCGCTCACCGCGATCGCCCACCTCACCGGTGGCCTGTTGTTCGCACTCGGTTACGCCTGGGACGAACTCGGCCGCGACGGCCTCCCCTTGGCCATCGCACTCGGCGCCATTGGCGTCGGCTACATCTCCTACATGTACCGCTCGGTGGAACGCCAGCGGCAGGCCTTCGCGGGCGTCAAGCAAGTGATGGGCCGCTAGGACTCGCGGCCCTCTGGAAGTCACGCGGGATCGCAGGAGTCGCGGCCCTTCGTGGCCGCTGGGCCTACCACTACGCTTCCCACAACCGCGACCACGTCCATGGCCAGTCCAGCGGGTCGTCCGCGAATGCGGCCGCGACCGGATTCCCCGACGATGTCCTCACGCCCCGCGGAGAAGTGCCGGTCGCCCACACTCGTCGTGTCCCACATGCCCGGCTGCCAGATGCCACCCCGCAGCCCCGTGCCTCCAGCCGAGACGGGTGGTCCACGACTTCCACTCGTTCAGGAACACAATGATGTCGAGGCGATTCCGCCGCACGAGCAGATGGATGTGGTCCGGCATAAGGGAGGCCGCCCCCTTTTCGCCGCGGTTTGGGAGGCTCGGTGGTCGACACGGCGGCATTGCGCGTCCGCGCAGCGGCCACGGAGGGCCGCGACTCCTAACGTCCTTTGTAGGTGACGCGGAGGGCGCCGAAGGTTGCGACGCAGAAGGGGACGCAGTAGGTGAGCGGGATCTTCCACCAGAGATCGTTGGGGAAGCGGCCGTCGAGGAGGACGTTGCCCTGGTTGATGGCGATGAGGACCGTGCCCACAACCACGGCGGTCATGAGCGAGACGCGGAGGACCGGTGCGTAGAAGACCGCGTGGAGCAGGCACTTCCGGCCCGGCTTCCCGCCGCGCTGGATGTCGAATCGCCACCTCGGGCGGTGGGAAGACGCACAATCGTTCACGCTGCGCACGATAGCCCCAGGCGCGCCGGCGCGCGCGCATCAGGCGGCGCGAGGGCCGCGGACGACGAGACGGCGGCGGCCGGATTCCTTGGCCTGGTAGAGCGCGAGGTCCGCTTCCTCGTATGTGGCCTGGAGGGCATCGCGGACGGAGGTACGGCCGGCCCGCCACGGCGCCAGCCCGCCGCTGAGGGTCACCTCCAACTCTCCGCCGGAGGGGAGCGAGATGGGCGTGGACGCAATCGCGTCGATTGCCCGCTCACAGGCCCCCGCGCCTGGTGGAAGGGCACGCGGAAGACGGCCGCGAACTCTTCGCCCCCGATGCGGCCAAGCAGGCCCACCGGCTCCACCTCCGCCGCCAGCCGCGCCGCCACGGCCTGCAGGACGCTATCCCCGGCAGGATGGCCGTGGCTGTCGTTGATCCGCTTGAAGTAGTCGATATCGAAGATCGCGACGGCGGCGTGCCGGGACTTCTCCGCGTCGGCGAACCATGCCCGGCGGTTGCGGACGCCGGTGAGCATGTCGTAGTTGGCGAGGTGCTCGGCCGCGATGCGCAGCCGGTCGAGCTCGGCCGCCTGTTCCCCGAGGGCTATCGCGTTTTCTTCGAGGGCCTCCATCAGGAGGGCCTGTTCCTGCTCCGCCTCCACCTGGGCGCTGATGTCGCGCGCGACGGTGTAGGTGAGACCGTTCTGCACCGGTGTCACATTCCACGACATCCAGCGCTGGGAGCCGTCGGCGCAGAGCATGCGCGCGCGCAGGTCGACCACCGCCTCACCCTGCTCTGTGCGGAGGGCTTCGCGGATGGCCATGGGGCGGTCCTCCGGGTGAACGAGGAGGAACACGTTCGTGCCGACCAGCTCCTCGTCGTGGTAGCCGAGGATGCGCTCCCAGGCGGGGTTGACGCGCCGAATCTCACCGTCGGAGGCGATCACGGCCATCATGTCAATGGAGAGGTCGAGGATGCGGTCCCGCTCTTCGGTGATGCGCCGGGTGTCGGTGATGTCCTGGGCGAGGGAGGCGACGCCAATCACCATCCCCGTGTCGTCCACGAGCGGGGTGTTGAACCACTCGCAGAGGATGACGCGGCCATCCTTCGTGACGTTCTCGGTGACGTGGTAGACAGGCTCGGAACTGGAGAGGAGCAGGGCCCACCCGGCATCGATGTCCTCGCGAGATTCCTGCGTGACCACGAGGTCGGTGGCGTGGCGGCCATGTGCCTCGTCGCGCGTCCAGCCAAACATGCGCTCCGCGGCAGGGTTCCACTCGGCCACGCAGAAGTCCGGGTCCCACTGGACGACGGCGAGCGGCGCATTGCGGATGTGCAGCTCGAGGCGCTGCTCGGTGCGGCGGCGCTCGGTGATGTCCGTGAGCATGCCCAGTGCTCCCCGCGAGCCATCGGGCCGATCGATGGGGGAAACGGAGACCATCGCCCAAAGGATCGAGCCGTCTTTGCGGACGTACTGCGCCTCGTAGCGTTCGGCGCGGCCCGCCCGCCAGCCGTCCGGGCGCACCTGGCGGCGCTCTTCCAGCGAGGCGGGCGCGACGAAGTCGTCGGAGGGGCGCCCGATCATCTCCTCCAGGCTGTAGCCGAACATCTCGGCCAGGCTGAGGTTGGCGAAGCTGATGGCGCCGTCTGGTTCCAGGAGGCAGATGCCTTCGTGCGCGGTTTCGAGGATGCGGCGGTAGCGCTGTTCGCTTTCGCGCAGGTCCCGCTCGGCGGCCATCCGCGCACTAATGTCGCGGACCGTGCCATTCGTGCCGATGGGGATGCGATTGGCGTCGAGCACGAGCTTGCAGTTAATGGAGACATCCACGGTCCCGGTGGCCGTGTGGAACTCAGCTTCGAAGTCCTGCACGGGCCGCCCGCCCTGGAGGATGGAGACGAGGTCGTCGTGACGGGCGGGGTCGACGTACAGGTCGCGTGTGGGCTTGCCCAGCATCGCTCCCGTGTCCCAGCCGTAAAGGCGCTCCGCCGCCGGGCTTTGAAAGGTGAGCGCGTCGTCGAGGCTGCACTCGAAATAGACATCCTGGAGCGACTCGAGCATTCCCCGCCAGCGCTCGTCGGACTCGCGCTGCGCGGCTAGCATGGCCCGGCGGGCGCTGACATCGCGCACCGCGGTGACGCGGAAGGAGCGATCCCCTTCGGTCCATGAACGCCCCTGGACCTCGACCCAGAGCCTCGTGCCGTCCTTGCGCAAGACCTCGAGTTCCATCGGCGGCGCTTCGGCCATGGCCGCGCGCTCGGCAATGAGCGGCAGGTACTCGGGCGCCACGAAGCTCAGGATGTCGAGCCCGGCGGCCTCTCCGAGGGCATAGCCGAAGATGTACGTGGCCGCGACGTTGGCATCGACGATGCGTCCATCCTCGGTGATGACAATGGCCTCGAAGGCGGACTCCGCCAGCCGGCGCGTGCGTTCTTCCGCCTGCCGGCGCGCCGCCTCGGCCTCCTCGGCCGCGGTGAGGTCCCGGATGATGCCCATCACGGAGCCCAGTTGCCCGGCCTCGTCGCGGAGGAGGCAGACGGTGAGCTCGCCGGTGAACACCTCGCCCGAGGCGCGCCGGAACCACGCGGAGCTGGTGACCTGGCCGTCCGCGGCATGCTTCCCGATCTCCGCGCTGACCCGCTCGAACTCCGTCTCGCTCGCATAGAAGATCTGGGCCGCGGAGCCTGCGACGGCCTCATGGGTGTAGCCAAACATGTGCGCGAATGCCGGGTTCACGGCAACCACGCGGAACTCGCCGTCGACCACGACGATCGCGTCGCTGAGGCTCGCGAAGAGCGAGCGGTAGAGCGCGGAGTCACCGGGACCGGCCGCGGACGAGGGGTGATCGGCGGATTGCTCGTGCATCGCTTCGTCATCATCGGCACGTTGGGGTGGGCGTTTGAGTGCCACGCTGCCCTTTCCGCTCGCGGGGCCCCCTGACACGTTCGGGAGATGACGCAACAATGGCGGCCATCGAAGGGACCGGCTCTGCGGCGCTACCAGCGCGAGGTGTTCTTTGACCTCCTGGACGCGCTGCGCACACGCCGGGGTGAGACGTTCACCGTGATGTTCCCGCGGCAGGCGGGCAAGAACGAAGTGGCGGCCGAGCTGCTGCAAGCGTTGCTTCGACTGGAGTCCGAGCGGGGCGGCTCGGCGATCGCGGCCTCGCCCACGCTCACGCCCCAGGGCCTTATCTCGCTGGAGCGCACCCGCGCAGCTCTCGAACGGACAGACCGGGTGGGAACCGCCGGCGCGACGCGCGTCGACGGAGCGACGATCAGCCTCGGTGCGGCGACCGCGCACTTCCTGAGCGCCTCACCCTCGGCGCACGTGGCCGGGCACACGGCGTCGATCCTGCTGTCCGGTGACGAAGGGCAGGAGCTCGACCGGGAGTGGTTCGAGCGCCAGTTCCGTCCGATGGCCGCTTCGACCGCGGCAAATACCGTCTTCTTCGGCACGCCGTGGAATGGCCACACCCTGCTGGACGAGGCGGTGGCGCGGAACCGTGAACGCGACACGGGGCCTGAGGAGGGCCGCTCGCTCTTCCACTACGAGGTGTCGTGGGAGAAGGTCGCGGAGAGCGTCGCGCCCTATCGCGAGTTCGTGTTGAAGGAGCGCGAGCGGCTCGGCACGGAGGACGTCTACTTCCGGACCCAGTACGGGCTCCAGACCGTGGACGGTGCCGGGAGCCTGTTCACCGCGGCGGCGTTGGCCGCGCTCGAAGGGACGTACCAGCGACAGAAGGAGCCTCGCCCCCACGAACGCTACGTCGCCGGCCTCGACCTTGGCGGCGGCGGCGAACACGCGGACCGCAGCGTGCTCACCATTGCCCGCGTATGCCCGGGAGCGCGCTGCGAGGTCGTCGACCACGCGTCGTGGAGGGGGATCCCGCTCTTGGATCTTGATGCGAAGGTGCTCGAGAAGGTGCGCCCGTGGCGGCTGGAGCGGCTGGTGGTGGATAGCACAGGGCTGGGCGCGTCGAGCGCGGAGCACCTCGCGCGGGAGCTTGGGTCTGTGACGGTCGAGGCGTTCATGTTCAGCGGGCGGAGCAAGTCGGATCTCGGCCAGCGGCTGCTGGGAGGCGCCACCCAGCGAACCCTCGCGCTCTACGCGAACGACGGGAGCGTCGACGCTCGCATCTGCCGCGCGGAGCTGCGCGCCTGCGGGCGCACCAACCATCCCGGTGGGCGCATGCAGTGGGGTGCGGCCGGCGGGAACGATGACTACGTCGTCAGCCTGGCGCTCGCTCTTCGCGCGGCGGAGCAAGCTGGTGAGCCGCGCTTCGCCACGGGCCGGCGCCGCGAGTAGTGCCCTTCAGTCGACCACCTCGAGCGTGTCGTGCACCGTCGGTCCCTCCGTCAGCGTCTTGTGCACGGGGCACTTCTGCGCCACGCGAAGAAGGTCCGCGCGCTGAGCCTCATCGAGGGGACCGTGCAGGACGATGCGCCGGTAGAGGTGCTCCAGGAGACCGGCCTTCGGGCCTTCGCACTCCTTGCAGTCCTCGGCATGGGTGCGCGAGTGCTCGACTTCAACGGCGACCTCGTGGAGCGGATAGCCCTTGCGGCGAGCGTACATCTGCAGAGTCATGGCGGTGCAGGCGCCAAGGGCGGAGGTCAGCATTTCATAGGGAGTGGGGCCGAGGTCGTCACCTCCGTCGTCCGAGGGCTCATCGCCGACATAGGCGCGGCCGGGCATGGTGATGAGCTGGGCGTAGGTGTAGTCGGAGAGTGACTGGACGATGACTTTGGGCATAGCGGGGGCCTCGTTCGCGGAGGTGGTGACTCGATGCTACGCGGAGGTGGTGGTCCGGCGCAGGGTGAACGGCATCACACACGCCGGTTGACTGGGGTCGTTCCCGGGGGCATTCTCCACGTATCGAGGTGTAACGTGGTCAATACAGACGAAACGAGTGATTTAGGGTTTAGAGAAGTTGAATGGGTGGCAGAACAACTCGGCCTCGACAAGAACACCGTCTACCGGTTCCTGAATGAGGGACGGCTCCCCGGCCTGCAGCTCGGCAAAAAGTGGCTTATCGAAGAACGCGGCCTGCGCGAGTTCCTGCGGAGGGAGCAGCGACTCCAGACAGACCGCCGGCGGGCCGAAGGCACAAGCGAGGTACCCAATGTCGGTGACCCGCTCGAGACAATGGCGATCGTCTTCAGCGACATCGTCGGCGCTTCCGAGGTGATCGAGCGGGTGGGCGACGATGGTTGGCTCGAGATCGCCCGCGAGCACAACCAGATCGTCTGGTCCGCGCTGCCCGGGGCGGGCCACACGGATCTGAAGTCCCTGGGGGACGGGGTCATGATCGCATTCGAAGACAGCACCGAGGCCACCGTGTTTGCGCGGAACTACATGCGCGCGATGGAACGCCGCAACCGGTCGCAGCCAGCCGAGCCGCTGAGCATGCAGGTGGGAGTGCACGCCGGCCCGGTGCGCCGTTCGGCTGGTGACGTGACCGGCCGTGCAGTCTTCATCGCCGCCTTGCTCACGGCAACCGCCGAGCCTGGGGAAATACTCGTTTCAGGCCCCACCTATGACCTGCTGGGAAGTCCGGCGCCCCCGGTCGGCGAGCCTCGCGAGGTCACGCTGAGGGTCGGCGGCCGGGTACGAGCGTATCCACTCACATGGAGGGAACCAGCATGAACACTTCAGTCGCGACGGCCACAGTCCTTTTCACCGACGTGGTGGCGTCGACCACCATGCGCACCAGCAACGGCGACCTCCCGGCCTTGACCACTCTGGCGACTCATGAGGCAGCGATCCGGAAGCAGATCGAACGGCACGGAGGACGCAAAGTGAAGACCATCGGCGATGGCTTCATGATCGTCTTCAAGTCAGCGAAACAGAGCGTGGAATGCGCGGTGGCCATCCAGCAGGCGCTTCACGGCATCCAGGAGTCGCCCGTGCGGGTGCGCATCGGCATACACACCGGCGATGTGATCGAGGTGGGCGACGACGTATTCGGGGCCGCCGTCGACGCAGCAACGCGCATCATGTCCCGCGCCAGGGGCGGCGAGATTCTGATCTCGGAGATGGTGCGCGGTGTGGTGGGCAGCGTGGCCGACTTCCAGATCAAGGAGCGCCGGCCCGTGAAGCTGAAGGGCTTTCCCACCCGATGGCGCCTCTACGAGGTGGCGTGGGCGACCACCGTCGAGACGGCTCCCCGCAGGGATCTCGCGCTCGTGGTCACCGACATGGTCGGCTCGACTTCCAGCACCGAACGGCTCGGAGAGGACGAGGGATGGGCGCTCGTCCGCGCGCACAACGCCATCATCCGCGCGCAGGCGGACGCACATGGGTGTGTCTCGTCCAAGTTCCTCGGAGACGGGTTCCTCCTCGCTTTCGAGCGGCGGACCGATGCGCTTGGCTGCGCGAGCGCGATCCAGCAGGCGTTCGCGGCGTATCGTCTCGAGTCAGACCAGCCGATGCACGTGTGCATCGCGGTTCACGCCGGCAGGCTGATCGAGGAGGCTGGGGAGCTGTTCGGGCTCGCCCCGATGATCGCGTTCCGGCTGCTCGATGAAGCGGCGCCTGATGAGGTGCTCGTCACTGAGGCGGCGCTCCCTCCCGACCATGAATGCATCCTGGACTCGCCTCGCAGCCTCGCGTTGCGAGGAATCTCTGGGAGTCAGATCGCGTATAGGCTCGACTGGGCCACGGATCGGGGGGAAGGCAACCGCATCGCTGGCGACTCGGTGGTTGCGCCGCAGGCTTGAGCGCGCCACCCGGGGCGCCCGATGTCAGGCGGGCCGGCCGGGGCTCGAACCCGGCGGGAGGTCCATGCGACGTTCGCAGTCGGGGCAGATGCTGTGGGTGAAGTCGTAGCCCGCGTGCCGATGAATGTACGATTCGAGTTGCTGCCAGTCGCCGCCTTCGTCGCGGATGCGGTTACACCACGCGCAGATGGGGAGCAGCCGCTCGAGTTGCTCGAGGCGCTCCACCCGCTCCGTCTCGGCGGCCTTGCGCTCGGTGATGTCCCGGAAGATAAAGCGGATGGCGACCGGCAGCCCGCGCTCGTCGAGGACGTAGGCGCCCTGGAACTCGGCCGGAAACTCAGAGGAGTCACGGCGGCGCATGCGCACCTCGAGCAGGTCCTGGGTCGCGGTGCGTTGGTAGGGGACGCCCTGTTCGAGGCTCGGGCGGATGAGCTCCAGGTGATACGCGTAGAGCCGTTCGAACTCGCCCTCGACGAGGATCGAGGGGCCGGGAATGCCCACTGGCGGCGCCGCCGGGTCGTAGCCCAGGAGCAGGCAGGCGCTGCGATTGAGGCGCGTCAGGCGCTGGCTGGCGATGTCCGCCTCGATGAAGCCATCCGGGAGATAGAAGAGGAAGTCCTCGAACTCGGCCTTCAGCCGTTCGTATGCGGCCTTGTGCTCGCCGTCATCCGCCATCGGGCCAGTGTGACCCTCCGCGGGCGGGGTTCCAAGATGAGAACGCGTGGATGAAGTGTGAGCTACTTCACGCAACCTTGCCCAACGGGGCCAGGCGCGTGCCACGCCCGCAGGTAGCTGGCTGCGGAGGGCGAGCCGCCTTTGTCTGAAAGCCAGCTCAGGGCCAGAATTCCAGCCATGCGCGTGCTGCGGCTCTCCAACAGCGACGACTTCGCGGGCGATCTGCCGCCTGAGGCGCGCGCGTGGCACATCGCGGGCGAAGTGCTCGCCGCGGCGGTCGGCGCGCCGGTGGAAACCACCACGCGCGTCGTGTGGCCCTACCCGTCGCTCCCCGATCTCGTCGATCGCTGGTTGGAACGCTATGACCCGGACCTCGTGTTCCTGAAGGTGAACTGGTACTGGTACGGGTATGAATCGGTGCCGCTGAGGCTGCGGCGGCGAATCCCGCTGCTCGGCAAGCCCCTCGCGGCCGCCGGGGATGGCGCCACGAAGATCTCGTGGATGTCGCGCACGCGTGCCTTCAAGGCGAGCCGTGACCTGGCTAACCGTGTGATCGGCGGGGATGCGAATTTCACCGGCGACGAGGTGATCGAGCGGATGGAAGCGGTCATCCGGCGCATCGTCGCGCGCGAGAACATCATCCTTGTGGTGAAGGGCACGGGCGGAGGGCGGGACGCGATCGGCTCGCTGGGGCCGTACTACGAGCGCTTCAAGCCGAAGCGGGAGTACGTGGAAGGGACAATCGAAGCGTTCTGCCGCGAGCTGGGTGTGCACTACACGGGCATCGGGCGCGTGCGCACGCGCGAGGAGTCAGACCTCGACCGGGGCGACGGCGTCCATAAGGGCACGCATGGCCTCAACCGTGTGGGACTGAGCGAGGGCGAGGCGATGGCCGCTGCCTGGCGGGCCGAGCACGCGGGCGCGGGTGCGATCAGCCTGAAGGTTTGAGCCCGCGCCACAAGTTGCCTCGGCGCACCGGGCGTTGCACCATGCCGCCATCATGCGCGTGCTCCGGCTCTCGAACAGCTACGACTTCGCAGGCGATCTCCGCCCCGAAGAGCGGAGCTGGTTCGTGGCGGGCGAGGTGCTGGCCCAGGCTGCCGGCGAACCGGTGGAGACCACGGTGCGGAACATCTGGCCCACCGAGGCACTCCCGGGCCTCGTGGACCGCTGGCTCGTTGCCGGCGAGCCCGACCTCGTGTTCATGAAGATCAATTGGTACTGGTACGCCTACGAGTCCGTGCCGCTGCGCATCCGCCGGAAGCTAGGGTTGTTTGGCCGTCCCCTGGCATCGGCTGGCGAGAACGCAGCGAAGATCGGCTGGCTCTCCCGGACGTGGGCGTTCCAGCGCTCTCGCCGCCTGGTGCATCGCCTGATGGGTGGCGACAGCTTCTTCAGTGAGGCCGATGTGGTGGAGCGCACGAAGCTGGTGATCCGGCGGATCGTCACCAACGAGGACAGAGTCGTGGTCGTGCGGGCCACCGGGGCGGGGAGGGACGACACGGGCACATTGGCGGACTACTTCGAGCGCTACCAGGCGCGGACGAACCGCGTCGAGCGCGAGATCGCTGCCTTCTGCGCCGAGCTCGGCGTGCACTTCTCCAGCCCGGACCTTCACGCCCGCGAGGACCAGGACCTCGGCGGCGGGGACGGCCTGCACAAGGGCGCCCGGGGATACCGCGTGGTTGGCGAGGATGAAGGCGCGGCGATGGTGGCGGCGTGGCGGGCCTCGCACGCGGGCACGAGCGCCACCAGCGCGAAAGTCTAGCCGAACGGTGGGGAAGGACACGTCAGCGCACGGTGGCGCTCGGGCGCCGGTGCCCGTTCGACACTCCCGCCGCGCCCGCCGACAATCGGTGTCCCGTGCGGCTTGTGATGCAGATCGATGGAGAACCGGAGCCCGTGACTCTCCCCGGCGATGGCCGCGACCTCATCGCGTTCCTGTCGTTTGCGGCAATGCGCGGATTCGGCGCACAGCATGCGCTCATCGCCCTAGCCGACCGACTGCATGGGGAGCACGCTGTGAGGATGGGCCCGCTGACCACCTTCTACGACGGCACCATCGAAGACGCTGAGGACGCCGAGAAGATCGAGCACGCCTGGCAGCCGGCCGGACCGCTGCGCGCTGCCCTGGAGCAGGTCGCGACAGCCATGGACTCGGACCCGCAGGCGCAGACGCTCGCGCGACGCGGCGGAGCCGCCGGAATCGGCGAGCAGGCTCGCGCTCTGCTGGCCCCGCTCGATCGCGCCGCCGCGGCCGGGCGCCGGGTGCGGCTGGTGTACGAGCTGTGATCCGCCGTCGCAAGGGGGCCGTGCAGGCGCGCCGCGAGTGGATCTCGGGGCGCACGCGCCGGCTTGCACGCGTGACCGATTCGCAGACGGGCATGGCACTACTCACCCCACGGGCCGGGCGCATCATCTCCCTCCTCGAGCTGGCGCCCGGCAAGCGCTACGTGGACATCGGCTGCGGGACCTCCGCGTTTGCGCACCTGCTGGCGCAGCGCGCGGGCATGGATGAGCCGCCACTCTGTCTCGACATCGCGCCCGGCCCCGGAGCGGTGGATGCACTCGCCTGGCCCGAGCACCTGCCCCTGGCGGACGGCTCGGTCGACGCGTTCACGTCGCTCTACTTCATGCGCCGGCTCGACGACGATGCCGCCCACGGCTTCGGAGGGGAGCTTGCGCGTGTCCTCGCGCCCGGCGGCCGGGGCATCATCCTCGAGATCGCGCCGGTGCGAAGCGACCTGTTGAACCGCGCGCACGCGAAGCTCGTCAGCGGCGGCTGCGGGCCCGTGGTGGACCTCCGCGGCTGGGGCCGGATGGCCGCGCTCTTCACGGAGGTCGGGTTCGACCACATCCAGCGCATCGACCTGGGGCCGTTCCTGTTGCCGCCTGTACCGCGCTGCGGGGTACTGCTACGGCGCGCGCCGTCGGTGAATGGGTGACGCAGGTGTGCCGCCGTATGGCGAGGGTCATAGTCCGTGTCTGCTCGATTGCGTATTGTGCGCCGATACTACCGCTGAGACGGCCGGGATCGCGTGTGTCCTGACCGGGGGGAAACAATGGACGTGCTTTCGAGGAGATCGGGCGCTGTTGCCCTGACGGGCGGGCTCGCCGCGCTGGCTGTGGTGCTGGGGTGGTTCCTCGTATCAGCCTCCGGCCGCGCCCAGGGCGTCGAACTGACCACGGCCGAACTGGTGCCGCAGGATTCGACGATCTACGTGGCCGTAAACACAAAGCTCGACTCTTCCGAGTGGATCGCCGCGTTCGACCTCGTCGAGAAGCTCGGCCTGGATGACCCCGAAAGCGAGCTCATCGATGCCGTCGAGGGTGGCGGCGAAGTGGACTGGGAAGACGATGTCGCCCCCTTCCTGGGCGGCAACGCGGCCTTCTATATGCGAGACTACGACTGGTCCGGTGATCCCCCGGAGGAGTTCGGGGTCATCGTTCGGGCGGCCAACGCCGGGCGCGCCATGGAGGTCGTCTTCGAGCAGCTCGGCGGGGGCGATCCCGACGAGGCCGAGTACGAGGGCCAGACCTACTACTTCATTCCGGACCCGATCGATGGGGACGGCTACCTCGCGCGCATCGGTTCGCATCTCGTGATCACGGCCACGGAAGCGGAGATGGAGCGCGTGATCGACGTCGCCCAGGGCCGCGAGCCCTCCCTCAAGGACGACTCCGAGTTCGCCGCCCTGCACGACGAGCTGACCAGGAACTTCATCGGCTTCGTCTACATGGACACGGAGAAGCTGCTCGGTGGCGCGCTCCAATCCGGCCTCGGGGTCTTCGTCGAGGATGAGGATGACCTCTGGCAGTGGGGATCGAGCAAGACGGCGAGCGTCATCTCGGCGAAGGACGGCGGGTTCGTCTTCCAGACAGCCGGGCAGACGGAGGCGTCGCCGATTTCGCCGCTGCTGACCGCCCGCGACGAATCACGCTTCGCCGGCATGGTGCCGGCGGACACGGCGATGCTGTTCTCCGTCTACGACGTCGCGGGCGCGTGGGACGGCATCATCGACGCCTGGGGCCCTTACCTCGACGATGCGGTCGCCGCTGAGGGCGAGTACGACTCGTACGAAGAGGCGTTGGACGAAGCCGCCGCCGAGCTCGGCGTCGAGAACTTCGAGGACTTCCTCGAGCTGTTCGACGGCGAAGCGGCGCTCGCGGCCTGGTTCCCGACGGACGACGAGGACGACGGCCTCTTCGCGTTCTTCGCGGAGGTGAGCGACGACGCCCGGCTGCGCGAGATCATCGAAGGGTTGGACACGATCGAGGTCACGGGCACGGAGA
Source organism: Dehalococcoidia bacterium (assembly GCA_040877955.1). Taxonomy (GTDB): domain Bacteria; phylum Chloroflexota; class Dehalococcoidia; order Tepidiformales; family Tepidiformaceae; genus JBBDMZ01. Next base: position 50,217 of record JBBDMZ010000020.1, read on the forward strand.
CGTGGGGCGGCGTCGAGGTGACGCTCACGGAGGACGAGGAGAACCCGGGCGAGGAACTCGCCTACACCATCACCGATGGTTACGCGCTCTTCGGCGACCCGGAGGCGGTGCGCAGAATCCTCGAACACGAGGGCGACACGCTCGCCGGCAGTGGCCGCTATCGGAGCGCGAAGGACACACTCGGCACGCGCCTCGGCAGCTTCGCCTACTTCGATTTCCCGCGCATCTTTACGGTGTTCGGCGGTGACGAGTATGTCTCGGAGGATGAGCTCAACATGAGCGCACTCCAGGCGCTGCTCTTCACGATGGTCGAGGACGGGGGCTTCACCCGCGCCGCGGGAGCTGTCACCATCGACGACTGAGTCGCATCGGGAGGACGCATGGTCGAGCGCGTGGCGCGGATGGCGGTTGGGCCGCTGGTGCTGGCCGGGTTCTTCCTGCCCTGGGCACACGGCCCGAGCGTGCTCGCCCAGGAGAGTTACTCCGGGTTCGAGCTCGTGGGCTTTGCCGGGCGGCTCCAGGCCCTGGACCTCGGCTTCTCCGCGAGCGCGACGCTCTGGTCTGTGCGGCTGCTCATCCTCGGTGTGGCGATCGCGGCCGCCTGGCACACGGTGCTCGCGCCCGTGGCACGCTGGCACTTCGCCTACCCCGTCAGCGGCTGGTACCTGGGCATCGGCGGAGGCATCGCCGCGGGCATCGGCATATGGCGCGCCGGCATCGAGCCGCCGCCGCTCGGGCTGGGGCTGTGGCTGGCGGGCGGGGTGCTCTTCGTGGCGTGTGAAATGTTGTCGTTCAGGCGCATCGGTCCCAGCGCGAGCATCAGCGAGCGTGCGATGGTGCCAGTCGCCACACCTTCCGGCGTTCGGAACGATCACTCCCCCTCTCCCGCGGAGTCGGGAAAGGGGGCCGGAGGGTGAGGGCGGGATCGGGACGCTGGTTCGCCGGGCCGACATCGCACGCTCGCTGATGCTCGCGCTCCGACTGGTTGACTCCTACTTGAAGTGCGGGAGGACGGTCTCGGCGAAGAGCTTCGCGGGCTCGCGGGTGTCGCGGCCGAAGAACTCCATCACGAACATCGTGCAGCCCAGGTCGATGTGCTTCTGGATCTGGGCGCGCACGGTCTCGGGGCTGCCCGCGATGGCGAGGGGGCCGGTGGGGTCGCCCATGTGGCCGCCGAAGATCTTCTTCGCGGTCTCCACCATTGGGCCGGCGCTGGCCTCGTCCGGGGCGATGGTGACCAGGCACTGCTGGCTGATCGTGATGCTCGACGGGTCGCGGCCGGCCTCCTGGCAGCGCTCCTTCAGCACCTCGACCTTGCGCGGGAGGAGGGCCTGCTGGCCCGCGAGGTTGTTCCAGATGTCCGCGTGCTTGGCGGCGATCCTGAGCGTGACCTTTTCGCCCCCACCGCCGACGAGGATGGGGACCTGCCGCGGAGGCTTCGGCTCGCAGACCACGCGCTGGGCCTGCACGAAGCGGCCCTCGAAGGTGACCTCTGGCTCGTCGCCCCACATGCGCTTGAGGAGCTGGATGGTCTCGTCGAGCTGCTTGAGCCGCTGACCCGTACCGTGGAAGGGGACGCCGAAGTCGGTGAACTCGCGCGGCATCCAGCCGCCACCGAGGCCAGCGATCACACGCCCGCCGGCGATGTTGTCGACCGTCGCGATGATCTTGCCGAGGTGCGCGGGGTTGCGCATGCCCGCGGGCGTCACCAGCGTGCCCAGCTCGACCTTGTCCGTTACAGCGGCAAGGGCCGAAAGGAGCGACCACGCCTCGAGGATGGGGATGGTCGGCGACTGCGGCCCGTAGAGGTGGTCGCACACCCAGAGGGAGTCGTAGCCCATGGCCTCGAACTCGCGCGAGGCGGAGCAGCTCTCCTCCCAGGTGCGCTTGATCTGGGGGACGGTGACGCCGAAATGGACCGCGGGCATGGCGAGCTCCTGTAGGAAGGTTGGCAGGTGGGAAGGTTGGGAGGTCGGGCCGCGCGCGTCAACCGGCCCGAGCGGGACGCGCCGTTCGGCCCCATGCGCCAAGATGGGGAGGATGGAGAGCAGCGCCGCGCCCGACCCGCAGATCAGCCCGGTCCAAGAGGACTACCTGCGCTCGTTGATGTTCGGGCTCCAGGACGGGCTCGTCTCCACCACGGGCGTCGTCGTGGGGATCTCCGCCGGGGTCAGCGATAAGGATGTCATCATCCTCGCGGCATTCGTGGCCGTTCTCGTGGAGGCCACATCCATGGCCGCGGGCCAGTACTCGTCGGAGAAGTCGGTCCACCAGATCGACCGGTCCGGACGGCACACCGACAGCCTCCTCATCGGCGCGGGGATCATGTTCGTCGCCTACCTCGTCGGCGGCATGTTCCCGATCGTCCCGACGATTCTCCTCGGCCGGCCCGAGGCGCAGGTGGTCGCCGTGCTCGCGGCTTTCGCGGGCCTTTTCACCGTGGGGTTCGTGAAAGGGAAAGTGGTGGAGCAGCCGCCACTGCGGAGCGCGGTTGAGCTATTCGTGATCGGGGCAGTCGCCACGAGCATCGGCCTTGCCGTCGGCTTCTTCCTGAAGGTGTAGCGCTGGCTTCAACGCTGCTGGCGAGTGCGGTCCGGGGTGCCAGCGAGGAGACCGGCGACGCTCAAGTCCTCGTCGACCTCCTCCCAGTGGATGCCACGGCCGCCGCCGCTGAGTTCGTAGCTCGCCCGCTGTTCCGGGGTGGCGTGGAGGAGCCGAGGGTAGAAGTCGAGGGGTACCGAGAGCCGCCGACCGTCAGCGAGCTCGATCCATAGGGTGTACTCATCGGACCAGATGGTCGTTGCAGCAGGGTCATGGACCATGGGTGTGAGGATAGCTCTCGCTGACGCTCCTGGCTCCGAGGGTGGCACAATTTGGTACGATGGGTTTTCCCATGCAATCGACTGAGAAACACACACCTGCTCTCAATGGGCACATCGTGGACGACGATCGGATACGCGCGGCCGTGAGCGAGATGCTGCTGGCCATTGGCGAGGACCCGTCGCGCGAGGGGCTCATGGATACACCGCGGCGCATCGCCGACATGTATGCGGAGATCTTCAGCGGCCTCGCCGTCGACCCGGCGGACTACCTCAAGGTGGGCTTCGAGGTCGCGCACGACGAGATGGTGATCCTGCGCAACATTCCCTTCTATTCGATGTGCGAACACCACTTCCTTCCGTTCCACGGCCAGGCCTCCGTCGGCTACATCCCGGACGGGCGCGTCGTCGGGATCAGCAAGCTCGCGCGCGTGGTCGAGGCGTTCGCGCGCCGGCCCCAGCTCCAGGAGCGGCTCACCAGCCAGATCGCAGAGGCGATCATGGAAGCCCTGAACCCCGATGGCGTGGCGTGCGTGATCGAAGCCGAACACCTCTGCATGACCATGCGAGGCGTCCAGAAACCCGGCAGCCGCATGGTGACATCCGCCATGCGCGGCCTCTTCAAGCAGTCGTCCGTAACCCGTGGCGAGTTTCTCTCGCTCGTCCGGAGCGATTAGTCCGCATGGCAGACCAGGCGACGGCGCTACCCACGATCTCCGTCGAGTCCATCGAGACGCTCCGTGACGACTGGCTCGCCCTCTGGGAGGCGATCCCAAGCGCAACTCCGTTCACCCACCCCGACTGGCACGCCGGGTGGGCGCGCCAGGCATCAGAGCCCCGAGCGTTAGCGAGCGGGCCACTGCTCATCGCGGTCCGTGCGGAGGATCAACTGATTGGTGTGGCAGGGCTTGAACCTGGTGCCCGGGTCGCGCGCCAGGCGGGGGACCCGAACGTGACCGACTACGCCGGCCCACTCGCCGTGCCGGGCCAGGAGGGGGCCGTCGCGTGCGGCATCCTCGAGTGGCTCGTGGAGGACCTGACCACCGGCCTCGACCTCTGGGGCGTGCCCGAGGACTCACCCATGCGGGCGGCATTCCGGGTGGCCGCGGAACGCTTCGGCTGGAGCTACGACGAAGAACAGGAGGCGGTCTGCCCACGCGTCGAATTGCCCGGCGACTTCGGAAGCTACGTCGCATCGCTCAAGAAGCACGAGCGCCACGAGGTGCGGCGCAAGCTGCGCCACCTGGAGGCATCCGGGGCGGTCAGGTTTGAGTCCACGACCGGAAGCGCCGCGATCATGGCGCGCTTCGACCGCTTCCTCGAGCTCATGCGCCTCAGCCGCGCGGACAAAGACGAATTCTTGACGGAGCAGCGCGTCGCCTTCTTCGAGGACCTCGCGCGCACCTTCGGCGACCTCGGGATTGCCCGCCTCGGCACCCTCTCCCTGGATGGCCGGGAGGCGGCAATGGTCTTCTGCTTCGAGGACGAAGCCACCACCTACCTCTACAACAGCGGCTACGACCCGGAACACGCGCACCTGGCGGTTGGGCTGATCTCGAAGGTCTACGCAATCCGCGACTCGATCGAGCGCGGGAAGCGTGTGTTCGACTTTCTCCGCGGCGACGAGGAGTACAAGCGCCACCTGGGCGGCCTGCCGCGTAATCTGCTCACACTGCGGCTGCGCGGCTAAACGTCCGCCCGCATGCGCTAGGCTGACTGTATGCCCTGGTATGGATGGGTGCTCGTCGCCCTCTTCGTCATCTTCGCCCTTGCCGCGATCACGATGCGCATCCTGCGCTCGAGCCGCCGGGGCCGGAAGTTCATGAGCCTCTCGACCCGCGCGAAGATCGACTTTGGCCGCGCGCTCCTCGAAGACCCTCGACTGCCAATCCTCGACAAAGTCGCGCTCGGCATTCTCGTCGGCTACCTGGCCATGCCGCTTGACCTCATCCCGGACTTCATCCCCGTGATCGGCCAGCTCGACGACTTCCTCATCGTCTCGCTTGCTGTCCTGCTACTGCTGAAGACGATCCCGCCCGCCCGGTTTGACGAGGCCGTCGCCCGCGCCGAACGGGACGAGGCGCGCCGCGCCGAGCAGGCGCGCGCGCCGGCCGCGCCCTCTCGCTGAGAACACCACCCGCATTGCCAGCGTAGGTCTAGCTGCACGGCCGGGGCGAGGCCAACCTGGGGGGCTCGCCTCGCCGTGCCCGTTCTCGTGGTAGGATGGATGGCATGAGGACTACCATCGACGCTGCCGGACGCATCGTCATCCCGAAGAAACTGCGGGACAAGGCGGGCCTGACCCCGGGGAGCAAGGTCGAGATCAAGGAGTGCGACGGTCGAGTGGAGATTGAAGCGATCTGGGAGGAGCCCCGACTTGAGTGGCGGGGCCGTTTCCTGGTCGCCGTCCCGCCCGAAGGCACCCCTCCACTGACTATTGAGGAGGTGGAGGAGGTGCGCCGGGCCATCTACGAGGAGCGAGCCCGCCGCGCGTGGGGCCTGGATGACTAGCTTCATGCCAGACACTAGCTGCATCGTGCCCCTCCTCGCGTCAGAACACGTTCATGCGGCGCGCGCATCGGACGCGATCGACAACCGCTTGGCCCGTGGGGAGACGATGATTCTTGCCGCTCACACGCTGCTCGAGACGTACGCGAACCTCACCTCGGCGCCTCGAGGCCCTCGGCCTTCTCCCGCGCAGGCAGTGAGCTTGCTCGACGCGTTCGTCGCCCGGGCCACCCGGGTCGTAGCATTGGATGGGCCAGCGTACGGTGCGCTCCTGCCTCGGCTGGCGCGACGCATGGTGGCCGGCGGCGCGGTCTACGACGCGTTGATCTACGAGTGCGCAAGGACGGCGCCGGTCGATGTCCTGCTTAGCTTCAATCAGCGTGACTTCGCTCGCTTTGGGACGGAGGTCCGTCTGGTCGTTCCGTGATTCCCTGTACACTCCCACTCCATGAACTGGCAGCCCGTTTTCGATGAGGCGCTCGACATCTTCGTGCGCTACCTCCAGATCGATACCTCCAACCCACCGGGAAACGAGAAGCCCGCCGCACGCTTCCTCGGCAGCCTGATCGAGCGCGAAGGCATCGCCGTCGAGTACATCGAAACGGCGCCGAACCGCGAGGTCGCGGTCGCCACCCTGAAGGGCGACGGCTCGAAGCGGCCGCTCATGCTCTGCAACCACACGGATGTCGTGCCCGTCGAGGCACAGTACTGGGACGTGCCCGCCTTTGAGGGTGTCGTGAAGGACGGCCGCATCTATGGCCGCGGCGCAGTCGACATGAAGGGCTGCGGCGTGATGCAGCTCCTCGCGTTTCTGCTGCTCGCGCGCCAGAAGGCGCCGCTTAAGCGAGACATCGTCTTCTGCGCCGTGCCCGACGAGGAGGCCGGCAGCGAGCAGGGCATGGTCTGGCTCTGCGAGCACCGGCCCGACATCGTCGACGTGGAGTTCGAGCTGAGCGAAGGCGGCGGGGGTTCGTCCCGGTTCGGCGGCCGGCCCGCGAAGCTCTTCACGGTCGCCACCAACGAGAAGGACATCTGCTGGCTGCGGCTAACCGCCGTCGGAACGCCCGGCCATGGCAGCCGTCCGCACGCCGACAACTCGGCCGTCCACCTCATCCGCGCGCTCAACCGCCTGACCGACTGGGACCGCGGCGTGACCTTCACGCCCGACACCGAGGCGTACGTGGCGAAGTTGGCGGAGGCCGGGCTGCTGAAGGAAGCCGCGGACCGCGACTCCCTCGAGCAGCGGGTACGGGCGACACCCGAGTTCTATGCGATGTTCCTGAATACGCTGAACCTGACGATGCTCGATGCCGGCATCAAGGCGAACGTCATCCCCGCGAAGAGCACGGCCGTCATCGATTGCCGCCTGCTCCCGGGCCAGGCCAAGGACGACTGGATCCGCCAGGTGCGCGAGCGTATCGGCGACGATCGCGTGGTTGTCGAATTGGAGTCGCCGGATCAGGGCGAGCCACAGCAGGTGCCCTGGGACACCGAGCTCTTCCGCGTCATCAACGACGTCGTGAGGAGCGCGATGGAGGACGCGGTAGTCGTGCCAGGGATGACGATTGGCGGCACGGACAACCGCTTCCTGCGCGCGACGGGCATCCCCGCCTACGGGTTCATCCCATGCCTGCTGTCGCCCGAGGAGCGGGCCGGCTTCCACGGCAACAACGAGTTCCTCACCATCGACAACCTCAACATGGGCGTCGAGCTGATGTACGAAGTCGTGCGGCGGATGTGCATTTAGGGGGAGTCCACGTCGACGCCAATGACCGTGTACCCCAATGCTCTCGCGGCGCGTGCGAGTCGGCGATCGTGCGTCACGAATGTAATGGGATCGGGATCGTCTAGGTCCTCGGCATTCACTGCAGCCGTCGCGAGATGAATGGCATCAAGCGTCCGTACGTTGGACGAGAATGCGCCGGACGCTCGGTTCAGCACTTCGCGCGAAATACCCAGGAACGTCAGGCCCTCCTCCATCTCCGCGAGGGCTGCCATGCTATCGGCAACCCCGTCGTCGGAAAACTGCCCGTTCAACCGCAGGCGGTGGATCGCTCGCCGAACCTCGACGGCCACCAGGTCGCTGACGAACAGGATGTCGGCAAGTTCCCAGAACTCGACGACCTTCGGCTCCCGCAACACGACCGCAGCAACGACGCTCGAGTCCAGATGGACGGGCACTACACGCGATCCTCGCGGTCCAACAGTTCGATGATGTCAACGGACCCAGTTGGGCGGACCCCTTTGATCTTCGCGAGATCAGAGACGGGCCGCGTAGCCGGCCGGATCACCAGACCGCCGCGGTCATTCGGCCACGGCCGAAGCGCGGCAATCGCTCGCTCGCGGTCGCACACCACGATCGTCTCACCCGCTTCCGCGGCACGCAGGTACTCACTGAGGTGGGCCTTTAGCTCCGAGATTCTCACGCGTCTCATCGTAGCTCCTCAAACCTGGCTCGCTCCGAGCGGTCCGGTGGCGCCACTACGGGCGCGGGACATATTCTCATCGATCGCCGCGATCCTGTCGCAACAGGTCCACCACGTCGACCGGGTACCGGGGTGGTACGGCCTTGATAGCCCGCAGGTCGGTCTTGCTCACGGGAGGCCGCAACCGCAGCCCAGCCCCCACGGTTGGCGTCAACTGCGCGATCTCCCGCCCGCGTTTGCAGACGACGATCGTCTCGCCCGCCTCCGCAGCGCGCAGGTATTGGCTAAGGTGAACCTTGAGCTCGGAGATTTTCACGCGCCTCATGACCCCATCATGACCTGATCAGGTCAGGACGGCAAGCCGGCCTCTACCCAAACGGCAGCGCCCGCGCGGGCTGCTCGTACTCCTTGCGGGCGAGATCGGCGATCGCCCCCTCCAGTTCGACGCGCGGGACGGGTTGGGGCTCGCGGCAGTAGACGAAGGCGGTCGCACAGTAGTCATCGACGCGTTCGGCGATGCCCTGGGCGTGGGCGCCGGGCCGGACGTTGCGGTCCCAGCCGGCGCCTGCGGCGGGGTGCGTCTCGCTGTACCGCGCGAACGCATCCTCCTGGCCCTCGGGGAAGAGCGCATAGCCGATCTGCTGGATGGTCACGCGCAGGTCGGTGGCGAAGACGATCGGGTCGGGAAGATGCCAGCGGTAGAAGCTCACCCAGTCGGGCTGGGCGGCTCCCTCCGGGCCGATGCTCGCGGGCGCCCCGGCGTAGGGGGCGTGGTGCTGGCCCATCCCCCAGGCAGTGCCGACGTAGTCCTCGAGCCCGGTGCCGCAGATGGTCGGGTTGGTGGTATCGCCGTCGCGGAAGACCTTCACCTCGCCCTCGCCATACCACACGCCCTCGTCCAGCACGCGGATACCAACGATGCACCCGAGGAAGCGCCCAGGCCCGCGAAGGCCCTCGACGATGGTGAAGTCCTCCCGCATCCTGGTTGGGTTCTCACGGCGGAAGCTGGCGTGCAGGTAGCCCGCGTCCGCGGGCAGCTCGCGCTCGAGCGTGTAGTCGACCTGGAAGTAGCAGGGCAGGGTGCGCGTCGAGCCGTTCGTCAGCTCGAAGCGGATGCGTCGGCGAAAGGGCATGGGAAAGTAGGCGTTGAACCCGCGACCCTCCTGCGCGGACGTCAGCGCGGATGCATACGGCACCGCCCGGCCATTCGCCAGCCCGAAGAAGTCGAGCAGCGGCACCGAGATCGAGGGCTCCGCGAGGCCGTCGTAGAAGACGTCGAGTAGCCACGCGCGCAGAATCTCGGGCCGCGCGGGCGGTACGGTTACCCAGATGTGCCGCACGGTCCCCGGCCCGGCAATGTCCGCGAGCACCACACGCTCGCCCGGTTCGAACATGCGGGAAGGCGCTCCCTTGCGGCCCCCATGTGCCGTGCCACCGGCGCCGCGCTCCCCGGTCGGGTTCTCGAACGTGACGGCGCGGGAGTCGAGGGAGAGGTCGATGCAGGACGGATCAGTCGGAAGCATGCGCGCATCCTACCGAACGCGCGCCGTCCGAGCGCGATGCGTCAGCGAGCGTGCGATGTAAGCCGCGGAACGGACGCCTCCTCCGCAGGCAGGCGCGCTTTCTCTGCCCCCGAATCCGGCATTCGGACGATGAGAACGCAGCCGGGCATTAAGTTCCGCAATTTACAGATTGACTTTCTCAACTCTCGCCTGCAAAAGTATCGTTACTTCCTCCACCACCAAGGAGACACAGTCATGACCAGCCTCGCCGAGACCGGCTTCAACCCGTTCGACCCCGAGTTCCTCGAAGACCCGTTCCCCATCTACCGCATGGGCCGCCAGGCGATGCCTGTCGCGTTCGTCGAGCCTATGAATCTGTGGTTGGCCTTCGGCTACAACGACTGCGTGGAGATTCTGAAGAGCCACAATTCGTTCTCCTCCCACTGGCCGCAGCCGGAGGTCGAAGAGGGCGGCGGGAGCATGCTCAACAGCGACCCGCCCGACCACACCCGCCTCCGTGGGCTCGTCTCCCAGGCATTCACGCCACGCATGGTTGAACAGCTCGAACCCCGCATCCGCCAGATCACGAACGAGTTGCTGGACGCCATCGCCGGCCAGCGCGAGGCGGATATCGTCGACGCCCTAACCTACCCGCTGCCGGTCATCGTCATCGCGGAGATCATGGGCATCCCCTCAAAGGACCGCGCCCGCTTCAAGCACTGGTCGGACGAGGTGGTGAAGAAGCTGGGTCCGCCGTCGATAGAAGGGGATGGGCAGATCGACCAGGCGCTGATGGACGAGATGTCCGCCTACTTCACGGACATCATCGAGCAGCGCCGCGCCGCGCCCCGGAGCGACCTCGTCAGCGGCCTCGTCGCAGCCGCCGATGCGGAGGGGTCGAAGCTCACCACGCAGGAGCTGCTGGAGATGATGCTCCTCCTGCTCGTCGCCGGGAATGAGACGACCACCAACCTCATCGGCAATGCCATCCAGGAGTTCATGGAGCATCCGGACCAGCTCGCCCTCGTCCAGGCCGATCCGTCCCTCCTGCCCGGCGCGATCGAGGAGACCCTCCGCCACAACTCCCCCGTCCAGGCGACGGTTCGCCGTGTCGCGCAGCCGCTCGAGCTCAGCGGTAAGCGGCTCGAGCCAGGCGCCGAGGTGCTCGTGCTGCTCGGGTCCGCCAACCGCGACGAGTCCGTCTACCCGGACGCGGAGGCGTTCGACATCCGTCGCGTCCAGAACCCGCGGCACCTCGCGTTCGGGTTGGGGGTCCACTTCTGCCTGGGCGCGCCCCTCGCGCGGCTGGAGGCGAAGGTGGCACTCGAGGAGTTCCTCGCCCGCTTCCGCGACTTCGAGCGCATCGACGACCGCCTTCTCCCGCGCGTCCCCACGTTCATCATGCGAGGCGTCCGCGAGCTCCCCATCAAGTACGAAGTGGTGCGCTAACAACAACGGTCATAGCCGCGACCAGAAGGGAGCGAACGGCTCGTGCCCTGCGGCCGTTGTCGCCGTGACTCCCCCGCCGACCGTGGAGTGCCGTTACCCCTGACCCGGACGATAGTTCGCCCGCCCGAGGCCGCAGAGAGCCCGCGCCCGCAGAGGGGCGCAGCTACCAGCCCCTAGCCTCTAGCCTCTAGCCCCTAGCCCCTGACGCCCGACTCTTCCTCGTGGTGGTGGCCGTCGTGGGTTTCGGTGGCGTGCTCTTCGAGGTGGTGGACAAGGTCGTGGAGTTCCTGGACCTTGCGGTCGAGCTCGTTCAGGCGCTCCCACTCGGGGTCCGGGAGGCGCTGAATGACGCCGTTCGAGGTGTCACGGTAGGCGACAATATGTCCGGGCACGCCCACGACGGTCGCATTCGCGGGCACGTTTGTAACGACAACGCTCCCGGCGCCAATCTGAGAATTCTCGCCGATCTCGATCGCGCCGATGACCTTCGCCCCCGCGCCCACGACGACGTTGTCGCGCAGCGTCGGGTGGCGCTTCACGCGCTGGGTGCTCGTGCCGCCGAGGGTCACTCCCTGGTAGAGCATCACGTTCTCGCCGATCTCCGCCGTCTCCCCGATGACCACGCCCATGCCGTGGTCAATGAAGAAGCGGGGGCCGATCGTCGCCCCAGGGTGGATTTCGATGCCCGTGAGGAAGCGTGTGAAGTGCATGAGGCCCCGCGGAATCAGCGGGACATGTCGCCGATAGAGCGCGTTCGCGAAGCGGTGGGCCAGGCGCGCGTGGAACCCGGGGTAAAAGAGGATGACCTCCAGCGTGCCACGCGCCGCGGGGTCGTGCTCGAGCGTGGCGCGAATGTCGCTGCGGATGCCGGAAAGCATGCGATCGAGCTTAGACGAGCGGCGGCGGCGTTGTCGCGACCCTCAGTGGGCAGGCCTCTCCACGGCGAGACGATCGGCCATGGACATGTGGGCCGGATGGCCGTTACGTCCCGGTGACGAGAATTTCACACTGTGTTCATGGTGAAGTAGTAGACATAGGGAACCATAGCGGTAACCTATCGACACATAGGCACACGGGGCGGCTTAGCTGGGGAGGTTGGGCGATGCACATCGATGTCATCGAATTCGAACTGGTCTGCAGCGAGCACGGATCGCACAAGATGCTTGTGCCGGTGGAGCTGCCGCGGCCGAGGCGCTGCGCCCACTGCTTCCTCCCGCTCGCCAGCCGCACAGAGCTCCGCCGCTTCAGCATGGAAGGCCCGCTCCCCGGCGCCGTCGGCAGCGAGGCGTGGATCGGGTAAGGCCCCGGAGGCGGGCCGGAATCGGAGCCCGGAACGCTAGCGACGGGTGCGATGTGACTCGCACGACCAGCCGTCGGAGTACGATCGCACGCGCCCTGATGGTCGCGCTGGGACGGGCGCGGGTGTTAGCGTGCGTACCCCACGAACCGGTACGCGTACGGGTTCGTCTCCACGGTCACATCCCGCAGGCCCGCCGCCTCCAATCGTGACGGCAGCTCGTCCGGGTCGATCGGGACGCAGACGTCCCCTTCGTGGAATTCGCGGAACTCCGGGCTATCGAGGCTGTCGTTGCCGATGACGACGCCACCCGAGCGCACGACGCGCACCATCTCCGCGAAGAGCCGATCCTGCGCCGCGCGGTCCGGCACGTGGTGGAGCATCGTCAGGCAGATGGCGGCACTGAAGTGGCCCTCTTCGAAGGGCATCGCCGTCGCGTCCGCCTCCAGCACGGTCACATTCGTGCCAGTCAGCCGTGCCGCGAGCTCCGCGGCGAGCGCCGGGTCCACCTCCACCGCCGTGAGTCGCGGCACGAGGGTGCGCAACACGTCGGTGGTCAGCCCCGGCCCCGGGCCGACCTCCAGGAGGTGGTCGCCGAGGTCGAGACCCGCGGTCGTCCCGGGAATAATGTGGATGCGCACGGTCTCCGCCCACTCCGGGCCGGCACAGTAGGCGAGATGGCGTTCGTTCACTCCTCACCCCCCGACCCCCTCTCCGCGCGCTCGCGGAGAGGGGGAGCAGGACGTGCGCTGCACGCATCACTGATTTGACTGAGCACCGCGTTGAGGCGGTGTTGCACGGCGTCGTTCGTGAACCGGAGGAACTGGATGCCGTGGTCCTCCAAGGTCCGCTGTCGGTCGGCATCGGCGACCCGCTGCACGGGCGACAAGTGCACGTCGCCGTCCACCTCGACCGCGACGCCCACATCGGCGCAATAGAAGTCGATCACAAACCGGCCCACGGGGTGCTGCCGTCGGAACTTTAAGCCGTTCAGCCGCTTATCCCGTAAGGCTTCCCAGAGAGTCGCCTCCGTCGCGGTCAGCTCCCGGCGCAACCGTCGAGCTGCACGAACGTTGTTCCCCCTCAATGGACGCGTTTGCACAGCCCGAAAGCATACTCCCCTCTCCGCGGGCGCGCGGAGAGGGGCTGGGGGTGAGGAATTACACCACCCGTTTGCCGGGCTGCACGCTCCCGTCCTCCACATCGCCGAGGAACGCGAGGATGGCGTCGCGCCACTGGGCGGCACGGTTCACGGGGACGCCGTGACCCGCCCCGCGGAACATCACATAGGCTGCCGCCGGGACCTCGGCCGCGATGACCTCCGCGGCCACGCGCACCGGGTCGTTCTCGCCGGCGCAGACGAGAAGCGGCATTGTCAGCTTCTCCGCGAGCAGCGGGATGAGGTTGGCGCGCGCCTGGCGTGCGTAGATGGCGCCAAGGAAGCCTTCGTTGCTCATCGACGCGTACCGTTTGCGAAGGCCCTCCGCGAGGAAGGGGTCGCTGACCTTGGCCGCCTCGCGCTTGGCCAGCCCTGCTGTGCCGAAACGCGCGACGACCTCGCCCATCGCCGCCATGCCGCGCTCCCGTTCGCGAAACGCTTCGTCGTAGCGGTCGCTGTCGTGAGCGGGCGATGAGTCCGAGATGACGAGCGCCGCCACGCGCTCCGGCCAGGTGACCGCGAACTGCAGCGCCACCATGCCTCCGAAGCTGCACCCGATCAGTCCGCAGACGTCGACCTCGAGCGAGTCGAGGAGGGCACGCACATCCTCCGCGTACGCCTCCATCGTGTAGCTCTCGATCTCCTCGGGCGCGGAGCTGCGGCCGTGCCCGCGCAGGTCAACGGCGATCACGCGGTAGTCCTCGCTCAGCGCGTCGACGTGCGGCGCCCACATACGGAGGTCGGCGGTGAACCCATGGAGGAGGACGACCCCGGGCGCTTCGGGGTCGCCCCACCATTCGTAGTTGATCGATAGCTCGTCGCTGAGGGGCAGAGTCGGCATCCGCGCAGTGTAGCGCCACGGGGAGCCCGCACGCGGCCCCTACCGTTCGGTAAGCGCCGGTGAAGGGCGCACGTCCCTCTGAGGGTGTTCCCCGATGGAGGCGCGAGGTTGCCCTGTGGAGACTGGAGGCATGGTACTTATCTGCGCGTGGTGCGACCGCACCCTCCGCCGGGGAGCCGGCCCCGTCTCGCACGGCATCTGTGAGAATTGCAGCCGGCTCGTCGAGTCGCGTGTGGTGGAGCGATGGGACGCTCCCCCGCGGCGCAACCGCCGTCGGGAGCTCGCGAAGAAGATCCCCCTCCCGGGGTTCGACCAGGGCCTCGTCGGCGCGCCGGCGGGCTAGCCTTTCCCACAGTGCAGCTCAAAGCAACGGGGCCACCCTTCCGCGGAAGGGTGGCCCGTTGTTGGTGTCGCGCCAGGGGGTAGCGCTTCACCGAGGAGGGAGGAACGGAACCGGTTCCACTAGCCGAAGCGCCACTCTGGCACTGCCATGTGACAGCTCGGACAGTAGCGATCCCGCGCGTCGTAGCCGGCGCTGCACTCCGGGCAGCGCCGCGCTTCCGCGGCCCTGACCGTGACATACGCCGGGACCTGGGTGGTGGCAAAAAGCCGGCGCCACCACGAGTGTTCTTGTGGATTGCGAAGCATGAACTGGCCCCTCCAGTCGTTGAGGACGCGGTGGCGGCCATGGCCGCGCGAGCATCCGGACGAATGAGAGGCATCGTCGGCAGACTGAAGGGCTGCCGAGCCTCTCCCAACGCCTACGGGGTTAGCTGACGGGTTCGGCGAGGGAGTCGCCTATTCCGTACTTCCGGGGAAGGACGGAAATTCACCCCATAGAATGGTTCCCCCGTTTCGTCCTTCCGAGGACGGACGAATTCGGCAGGGCAGTTGTACCACATTCCGCGGAAAACCGGTGTTAAAGCAGTGTAAAACGCGAGATGGGCGGATTGTTGCGATTTCCTCGTGTGTTGAACACCGCGGTTAGACACACCGCCAAGGCGCCAACAGCGCCAAGTTTTCTTCCGGGCTTGGTGTGGCCGAGCGACATCCTCAGTGTCCGCAGAGATCGCCAAGGGCTATCTACGGGTTGGCGGCGTGTAGACGAGGCGCTTGAGGCCGGACTTCAGGACCGGTGTGTTGAAATTGATGAGGAGGCCGAGCTGGTAGCGCGTGGCTTTGAGGTAGGACATGAGCTGGGCGGTGTGGATGGGGGCGAGTTCGCTGATCGCCTTGAGCTCCAGTACGAGCTGTCCCTCGACGAGCATCGCCTCTCCCACCCTTCTATCCTTGTACATCGCGGCGATGGGCACCTGTCGTTCGAAGCGAATTGCTCGCAGCTCCAGCTCGATGGCCAGCGCCTCTTCGTACACCGATTCCACGAACCCGGGCCCTAGCTCTCGATGCACCTCAATCGCGGCCCCGATTACCCGTCGAGCCAGCGCATCCAGATCACCCGATGGCTCTACCCGCGGCCGCACGATCTCGGTCACGCCCGCAGTCTGCCTGTGCAGAACCCAGTGTTTCACCTCCGCGTCCTTGGCGGATTCTTCGCAATGTCCCCCACGCGAACACACGTCATCGGCGGCGACGAGTCCTCAATCAAACCTTGGCGCTCTTGGCGTCTTGGCGGTTAGACTCCTCCGCCGCCTCCTCCTGCACGCGTGACCACTCCGCCTCAGGGTCGTCGAAGCCCAGGCGGGAAGCGGCTGAGCGGCGCGAGCTGATGCCCGCGCCCACGAGCGTCCGCTCGTCCGCCACCTGGCGGCTGCGGTCGACGGGGAGGACCGGTCCCCATTGCGCGACCGGGCGCAGGCCCTCGATATCGAGACCGGCGTACTGGTGGAGCAGGCGCAGAATCATCGTCGCACGCCGTTCGTAGACAGCCGTGCGGATGAGGCGCTTGCGCGCGACCTTCTTCGCGAGCGGGTCCAGCTCGGTGTTGAGGGCGACGCCGCTCAGGCCCTGCGGGTTGTGCCCGAAGGCCGCCCGCGGCGACTCGCCGAGGTCGTGGAGGGCGCGGTAGACGAGGTCGATGTAGTCCGTGTGGAGCGCGATGCCGCCGCCCTGGAGGAGGTCCAGCAGGTACGCCTTCGCCTTCTCCGGGATCTCCCAGACCGCGCCCGGTTCGACGGCGATGTCCGCGGAGCCGTGGATGCCTTCGAGTACGGCGATGGGGTTGCCGCTCAGCTCCATGATCGCGCTGAGCTGGCTGAACGCCCGGTTCAGCTCGCGGCTGGCGACCATGAGCGGGGGGACGTCGCTCGCTCCCCATGGCTGCTTCGGCTCGCGCACGTTCGGGAACACCACGAACGGGATGAACCCGTACGGGTTGGCAATGCGCTGGACGACGTCGTTGCCGTCGTAGAGCTCGAAGGTTTCGGCCGTCCAGTACTCGGTGGTTGCCTGTTGCCGGTCGCCTGTGGGTTGCGCTGGCTCGGCGGTGGAGTACTGGGTGGCGAGAGCGGTGATGCGGGAGGGGTCGTCCGGCACGCGCCAGGCCCAGAGGCCCTGCACGTCTGGTGCGCTCACTCGCACCATGCGCTCGGCGGGATCCCAGGTCACCTTAAAGGCCGCGTCGCCGAGGACCGCGCAGTCCAGCTCCGTCTCGAAGTCGAGTTGAGCGAGGGCGTTGGCGGACTCGACCTCGCGGAGGGCGCGCTCGGCGTTGCGGGCACGTTCGCGACCGGCGGGCGTGTCGCCATCGCGCGCCTCGACTTGCACGGCGAGCCCGTTAAGCAGGTAGCTCGTGACCTTGTCCGCGAATGCCTTCGCGTAGTTGAGCGTGAGCCGCCGCTCGCCCCGCCGTCCGCGCCCCTCCCACTGCCGCCCCTCATAGAAGTCGAGGTTGTCGCGGTACCGGCGCATGCGGTCCTCGTCCATGCGCGTGAGGCGCAGCGGCAGCGGCGCCTCCGAGAGGATGCGGGTAGGGGTCGTGGTAGCGGGCATAGTCGCGCCTCCAGCGGGATGTGCGGCGGAGCGTGGGCGCGGGTGGCGGGTAGCGCGAAGGGGTGGATGTCACCGCCACAGGCAGCCGTGGGTAGCTGCGCCCCACCGTGGGCGCGGGCTACGCTATTTAATCTCCGCGTCCGCAACGGCCTCCGGGCAGCACCTACCCCGTGTTCGGCGGCGAATTGCGGGGACGACTACGGTTGCCACGACGCCGAGAGCAACGCTCGCCCACGAGGCATCGGCCCGGGGAACGGCGGCAACACTACCGGCAACGGCCAGCACAAGGCACGACGGCGCCACGAGCACCGCCGTTGGGAACCACCACGGCCCTGCGCCGCGTATGCCGGTTTATTCGACCGCCACCGCCACCGCGGCCGTGGGTAGCTGCGCCCCACCGTGGGCGCGGGTAGCGCCATTAATTTAGCCCGACCGGCACCCGCCGTTCTCAGTCGAACACGACATCCTTCGAGACCCAAACCCACGGCCACTCGGCGGCATCCTCGACCAGTCCGGCAACAACCGGGTTCCGAACCACGTACTTGATGACCGCCTCTATCTGCCGTGAGCTGTACTGCCGCACATCGTAAAAGCTCGGCTGCCACAGCACCCCGTGCCCGCCCGCGTCGCGCCACCAGACGGTCGTCGAATACGACTTGAAGCCGTCCGCCCACTCGACGACTGTCTTCGTTCCCCGCCGTGCCACGAGGTGGAGATGGGTCGGCATGAGGCACGCCGTCACGGGCACGATGGAGCCCCGTGACTCTTCGTTCCGAACGAGCTGCCAGATGGCGTCGGCCGCCCTCGGGGCCTTGAAGGGAGCAGTCTCATGGGTGGCGTGCATGGTGATGTGGAAGACGGCGTCCGGGTTTGCGTAGGCTTCGACGGGGAGGCGGATCTTCTTCCGGAAGCGGATGTTGCGGTCGGCCATGTGGGCGGGAGTATAGCGCCGGTAGCAGGCGTCGCGGTGCATTAGCGGGGCAGCCCGCGCCCACGGTGGGGCGCAGCTACCCCGATGTCCCGCACGCGGACGACTATTACGGCTACCCGCGCCCACGGTGCGGCGCAGCTACGCGAGAGGGCGACCGGCCGAGTGGGCGATGGTCGCGAAGATGGATAGTAGGGGCTGGCTGCGCCAGCCCTCCCTCCTAGCAGCCACGGCGCCCCAAACTCGCTCCATACCCCGGGATCGGCGCAGCCGACCCCTACTTTCGGTCGGAACGCCGTATTCCTCGATCGTAGGGGCTGTCTGCGCCAGCCCTACGCGCGACGACTCCTCCCTCGCCCCTCCCAGGGGGCTTTCCCGATAGGCCGATCGGGAGCAACGTTCGATCCTGAAACGCAACCAAAGGGTCGGAAGGCCATGGTCGAACTCGCCACCACCAACCTCATCCGCGAACTGCTCGACGGCGTCTCCGACCAGGTGTACGCCATCGACGCGTACACGGGCCGCGTCCTCGACTGCAACGACGGCACCTGCCACGCCCTCGGCTACACCCGCGAGGAGATGCTCCAGCTCAGCGTCCCCGACTTCGACCGCTCCATCGACCTTGAGAGCTACGTGAGCCTGATCGAACGCATTGTGAGAGCGGACCGCGAGGTCACGCTCCAGTCCACACACACGCGCAAGGACGGCACCTCGTTCCCCGTCGAGATCACGTGCCGCGTGAAAGATGTCGACGGGCGCCAGACGAGCCTGTGCGTGGTGCGCGACATCACGGCGCGCCTGCGGCTGGAGGAGGAGCTGCGCGAGCAAACCCGCCAGTACGAGAGCATTGTGCGCGGGCTGCCCGGCACGATTTCGCGCTATCGCCTCGGTAACCCCTCGATCGTGCTGTTCGTGGACGAGGCGGTGAAGGAGATGACCGGCTACTCCGCGGGGGAGTTTGTCGCGGGAGAGATCAGTCTCCGTCAGCTCATCCACCCGGAAGACCTCGAGCGCGTGGGTGCCGCCCTCCGCCGGGCGGTGCGGACCGGAGAGGCGACGGAGGTCACCTATTCGATCACCTGCAGGGACGGCAGCCGCAAGACCCTCCGGGACGTCGTGCGGGGCTTCCCGCCCGACGAGACGGGCATGCCCCTCATTGAGGCGATCTCGTTCGACATCACCGAGAGTGCGGACCGCGAGCGTGCGCTGAAGGAAGCCTGGTTCTCCGAGCACGAGCGGTTCGAGCACGTCGCCGAAGCCGCGGGCCTGGTGATCTACGACCGCAACATGCGCACGAACGAAATCAACTGGTCCGGTCCCTACTCGGAGGTCATGGGGTACGGCCCCGAGGAGATCGGCGGCCAGGCGGAATGGGAGACGCGCGTGCCGGTGGACGACGCGCGCCGCGTGTTCGCCGCGACCACCGACGCCTACCGCGAGGGCCGCATCGTGGACGTCGAATACCGGTTCCGGCGCAAGGACGGCGCGGAGCGCTGGATGTGGTTGCGCGGCATCCCGCTGATGGACGAACGCGGCCGGCTGGTGCGCTCCATCGGCATGGTCCAGGACGTGACCAAGCGCAAGCAGCTCGAAGCCCAGGTGAGCAGCGCCCAGCGCATGGACACCGTCGGCGCACTCGCCGGGGGCATTTCCCACGACGTGAACAACTACCTGACCACAATCATCGGCAACCTGGACCTCGCGATCATGCGGCTCAGCGAGAACGAGTGGCCCGAGCTGCGCGATGCCCGCACCGCCGCCGCCGGCTGCGCGGAGCTGGTCGGCAGCCTGCTCACCTTCGCCCGCCAGCAAGAGGGCCAGCGCGTCCGCCTGTCGCCCGAGACCGTGATCACGGACGCCTCACGCATCCTTGGACGGCTCGCCGGCCCGAAGGTGAGCGTCGACGTGTCGGTCGCGCCCGGCTGCCCGGACTTCGACGGCGACCGTGTGCAGATCCAGCAGGTGCTCATGAACCTCGCCGTGAACGCGAGGGATGCGATGAACGGCGAGGGCAGCATCACCATCGGCGCGGAGGGCTGCGAGCGGAGCTGGGACGCTTCCGGGCGGCGCGACCGGTTCGTCCGGATCTGGGTGCGCGACACGGGCCCCGGCGTCGCCCCCGAGGTCCGGGACCGTATCTTCGAGCCGTACTTCACCACCAGGCCGTTCGGTGAGGGGACGGGCCTGGGCCTCGCGATCGTGCACGGCATCGCCCGCGCGCACGGCGGCTGGGCTGAGGTCGCCGGCGACAGCAACGGCGCCGAGTTCTCGATTTTCGTCCCCGCGGCGGATCCAGCCCGTTCGTCCGCTGCTACGATCTCACCATGACCACCCCCGCGCGCGAGTACCACGAAGAGAACCGCCTGGCCTGGAATGAGGCCACGAAGGCCCACAATAGCCACAAGGGCGACCAGGCCCGCTTCCTGCGCGAAGGCGGAGGCACGGTCTTCCCGGAGGAGGTCGAGCTGCTCGGGGATATCCGCGGCAAGCGCCTCCTTCACCTGCAGTGCAACGCCGGCCAGGACACGCTCTCCCTCGCGAAGCTGGACGCGATCTGCACGGGCGTCGACATCAGCGACGAAGCGGTCGCCTTCGCCACGCAGCTCTCACAGGACAGTGGCATCCCCGCCACCTTCGTGCGCAGCGATGTCTACGACTACCTGGAGCAGGCGGCCGCGCAGGGCGAACGGTTCGACCGCGTGTTCTCGTCCTACGGCGCAATCTGCTGGCTGTCCGATCTCAAAGCATGGGGCAGGGGCATCGCCTCGCTGCTCGCGCCAGGCGGCAAGTTTGTCCTCGTCGAGTTCCACCCACTGCCAAACATGTTTGACGAGAACATGAAGCTGGAGTGGCCCTACTTCGGGGACGGGGAGGTCATCACCACCGATGAGGGCATCGGCGATTACGTGGCCTACTCTGGCGACGGCCTCGTGCCCTGGGGCTACGAGGAGGGCGTGCAGGACTTCAAGAACCCTTACCGCGGCCACGAATTCGCCTGGGGTCTCGCCGATGTCGTGATGGCACTCGTTGGCGCAGGCCTCCGCCTGGAGAGCCTCGTCGAGTACCCTTACGCAAACGGCTGCAAGCGGTTCGAAGGCGCGGTCGAGCGCGAGGGCCGCCGTTTCTATCAGCCCGAGGGCTACCCCGAGATGCCGGGCATGTACTCGGTCGTGGCGCAGCGGTAGCCGTCGACCTCCGTGTCGACGGGCCTGACATTAATGTCACCCGCGCAGCATGTAACCCACCGTCCCCTGCCCACGTCTCGTACGGCGGTCGAAACTAAACCCAGCACCTCCCCGGAGAGCACCATGCCGGACGCCGACGGCTGGGAGAGCGGCCTTTCACCCAGCGAGCAGCTCATCCTCGACTTCGTCCGGCAGGGCATGCGGGACGCCGAGATCGCCGTGCGCCTCGGCGTTTCCGTGGGTGACGGCAAAGAGCGAGTCGCCGCCCTCATCCGCAAGACCGGCGTCCCCGGACGCGATGGGCTCGCCGCCTGGGACGGGCGTGCCGACTCCACGGATGACCCCGCTCGCTGGTCACGCCCCCCGAGCCTGATCCCGCCAGCCGGGCAACCCGAAACTATCGACGAAGTGTCGCTCGAACCTCGCCTCGTCCTCCTTGACGACGAGCGCAACGTCGGCGACGCCTGGCCGTGGGGTCCGCGCCTCCCCGGCCTGCTCTTCACCGCCTCTGTCGCCATCGCGGGCATCGCGCTGCTGGTGGTCTCCACGAACGGGCCACGGCCGGTGCAAGACGCCGCTCCCGACAGTCGCCTCATCGAGATCGGCGGCTCTATTCTCGTCCCATTCGGCGAGTCCCCCGAACCTTTGTCTGATGAGAATAGGGATCTGCTGCTGACCGCGATCGCGCGTCGCGTCTCCACGGCGACTCCGACTCTCCCGCGACGAGATGGAGTCGCACTCCAGGTACCTCGCCAGGGAAGCCACCTCGACCTGCCCCGCGAGGCGGGGCTGCTGATGTCTGCCACCTGCGCGGCCTGCCCCGAGCAAGTCACGCTCTTTCGCATCTTCCGCACGGGCGAACACGACACGGTGCTCGAGTCCCTTCCACCGCTGCCACCGAGCGATGGAGGCACGGGGCCGTCGCTTTGGATTTCTCCGGACGGCGCCGAGGCAGTGGCACTCGGGTATGAGAGTGGCACGCAAGGGGTGGTCACGAGAGCCTATCGATCCCGAGATGGCTTGATGACCTGGCACGAGACCGGCGACGCCTCGGGAATCGGCTTCTCCGTCGTTGCTGTTGGTCCCGACCACGTTCTAATCGAGGACACTGGGGGACGGGCACTCCTCCTGCCTGAGGGCCGACCGTTTGAGCCCGAGGACACTGGGCTGGTTCCCTGGAGGGTCGATCCGACTGGGCGAATCCAGCGGACCCCTCCGCCCGAGTTCAAAGGCAGCCCCGGTGTGGCCACCAGCGACGGCGAGCGTGTGCTGGTCTCCCCACGTCAGGACGAGATTGGGGATATTGAGGCCCTACTTTTGGTGCAAGGCACAGACGTGGAGCGCGGGTATGACAACACAGTGTCCTGGCCCGTCGCGTCGGTCGGGGATGCATTCGTCGCGCATGCCGCGTTCGGACCGAACGGCCTGGCGAGCGCGCCGTTCGCCGATGAGTCTTCACGACGGCCCGTGCTCTTCGAGCCGCGGCTCGGCACGTTTCATCCGATCGCGGTTCCTGGTTTCAACGTAATCGATGAATACGATTGGTGGGTCATGGCCGTACAGCGCGGCCCGTTCCTTCGCGTGATCGGCACTGGCGAAACCTGCGCGTCCATACGCGCAGGCGGGATGCCGGACGACCCAGAGGTCGCCTGCGCTGCGGCAGGAGTCTTGCTAACGGACGTTGGTGAGCATTCAGGCGATTGGCGCAAAGTGCAGACCCCCTCAGGTGCTTGGGGCTGGATCCTCGCTTCCGCCGTCGAGTAGCGGCCGCGGGATGGTAGGGGTCGGCTGAGCCACCCCCCTGCGCGGAAAACTGGAGTGGCCGCCTCCCACGTCGATTAGCACGCCCGTCGACACAGAGGTCGACGGCTACCGCTTCGCGACCGCCGACGCCGATGGCGCGGAGTATGCTGGCCGCAAGGAACGCGCGTGATGGATGGCGAGAACGACCCGTCTCCAGCTCCTGTCGACCCCGTCGAACGGTGGGTCGCGGATGGGTTGCGGGACGTCGAGATCGCGGTGCGCCTCGGGGTGAGCGTGGGCGAGGCCCGGGAGCGCCGCTCCCGTGTGCACGGCGAGCCCCTCCGTTCGGAGCTCGCGCTGCCCCCACCGCTGCCACTCACACCCTCGCCGCCGGCACTCGGCATCGAGGAAGAGGATCCCCCCGCGCGAAACTGGCTCACGCTGATCCCGGCGTTGGTGGTGGCGGCGCTCGCCATCGCCGGAGGCTGGTGGCTCCTCTCCGCCGGCTCCGAGCCAGCGCCCATCCGTTCGGTCGAACCGTTCGTGCCGGCGCCAATTCCGGGCAACGAGAAGGCAACCGCGCTCCAGCGCGGGCCGAGCATCCCATTTCCGAATGACCTCTCACTCGTCCTCCGGGTGAGCGATGGTTCGGGCGGCGCGCGTGCCCTGGAACGCGTCTACCGCGATGCCGGTGGGGTGTTGCGCCGGGAGGAGCTGCTCACCGCGCCGGAAGGCACCTCCATCGGCCGCGTCGTGTCGGATGTCGATGGCTGGCTGCTGGTGGCCGCCATCAACGACCCAGAGGCAACCTCCTTCCTGCAGTCGCTTGACGGGGGTGTGAGCTGGGAGAGCCAGGGATCGCTCGCAGGCGCCTGGGAGCCGGTCGGTGTCTGGGAAGGCGAAACGATCGCGTGGCGTGAGCGTGGCGGCGGGCTCGGGGAGTTCGTCATCGTGCCGTCGGGCGAGCCGTTCGTGCCGCCGTACCCCGATGGTTCCCTCCCGCTCGCGATTCTCTCCAGGGGCAAGCTCCTCTGGCGGGTGCCTGGCTCCGGCGTCATCGCCGAGGGTGACCGCGCGCCCTATTCCTCCCCGAACATCGACCAGGGCTCCTACCACGAGTGGCTCGCACCACAGCCGACGGGCACGGGCACGATGATTCACTGGCGCGGCGCGTCCCCGGTGACTGGCGAGGACGAGGACTACGTTGGCATCATGACCCGCCGCGGGCGGATAACGCAGTCATGGGTGGGGATTCCGGGGCCTGTCGCCGGCCGCCGCGATGGTGCAACGCTCGTGTCGCTGGCGGCCACGCCCGACGCCAATGGCGACCTCATGGCCGTGCTCGTGGAGTTGCAGGCCAACCAGTGGCGACCGATCGTCGCCGACGCCGACCTCCTCGTCTCGAACGACCAGCGCTTCATCGCCAGCGTGCGCCAGGGCCCGTTCGTACGCGTCCGTGCTGGGGACGAATGCACGCCGATTCGCGCCCTCTCCGAAATCGACGCCGATGTCATCGCCTGCGCCGCCGGCAACGTGATCCTCCGCGCCCCTGGCGAGACCCGCATCCACGTCGACTACACATGGATGCAGGTGATCGCGCCCGGCGGCCGCTCCGGGTGGATCAAAGTCGACGACCTGGAGTGACGTGGCGAATCCCTATAGTGCTCCCGGGAGTGGTCATGCCAGACGACGAACGAGCAGCGGGTGAGCGACGCACCACCGCCGACGAGATGCTTCTCGGCTACCTCGATGACGGCCTGCGCCCGGCGGAGATTGCCGTGCGGCTCGGCATACCTGTGGGGGACGTGCATGCTCGCATCGCCCGGCTCGCGGGATCGGCAGCGGCGCTCCAGCCCGATGCGGCTGCCCCATCGCCCGTGAGTACGGCCCCGCCGGACGCGCCCGTCGAGGAGCATCACACCGATTCGCGCGTCCCACTTGCCTTGCTCGGCGTGGTGGCGGCAGCGTTTGTCGTCGCCATCGCCATCTTCCTTGTGCGCGAGAGCCAGCAGGCGGGTGAGCGCGCCGGCGCCATCGACCGCAACGGCGGCTCCGTCCCGCCCGCGATCGCCCAGCCGACGCCCACTGCCATGCCCACTCCTGCCAGCATCGACGGCGTCCAACTCGAGCGGATGACATTAGGCCCGCCGGTCGACCTGCCGCGCGGGGTGGCCCTGATGGTCTGGGGGTTCTGCGACCAGTGCCAGCAAGTGACCACGTACGTGCAGGGACCCCGTGGCCTCGAGTCGTATCCCGTCGAGTTCCACCTCCCGGGCGACGCCCAGGTCTTCCTCGCCGCTGCAACCCCGGATGGAGCGACGGTGATCGTCAACGCCTACTGGGACAGCGGACCCAGCGAGAGTGGCTCCGCAGTCTTCCGTTCCGACGATGCTGGGGCGTCATGGGTGGAAGCGTGGCGTGGGCCGTTGGGCTGGGGCGTGGTGCGCGTTGGCGCTCAGCACGTCGCGCTCCATAACCCGGAGACGAACCGATTCCGCATCGTCCCCGGAGACGTTGAGGTAGAGGAATTCGATCCCCTGCTTGATGAGCTGACGCCGCTGCGCGTGTACCGCAGCATCGAGCGAGAAGGCGACGTGGACCCAGAGTTCCCGGTACCCCGCGCCCGGAGCCGGGACGGAGAGACGTACGTCACGAATGTCCGGCGCGAGATCATCACGTTGCCGCCCGGGGAGTTTGAGCCGGAGCCCGCGCTGGGCATCTTGGATTCGGCTGACAAGCTCCAACGCGGCTGGTCTGGCTGGGCCGTGCTGCCCGTCGGCGTGATCCTCGACGATCACGTGCTGCTGAGCGCGGTCCTGTCGGAAGCGGGGACCTTCCGCCACAACTCCGATGACCCGACCTACCTCCGCGCCAGCATCTTCGACCTGGCCTCAGGCACGGTGCATCCGATCGCGCTGCCGGACGTGCAACCGAACACGAACATGTTCGTCCTGTCCGTGCGCGAGGGGCCGTTTCTGAGAGTGCCGAGGGGGGTGGCCGGCTGCCTCCCCGTGGCAGCGAGCATCGGCGGCGCGGGCGAGCCCGTTGCCTGCGCCGCGCCCAATACTCTGCTCCGGGACACCGGCCGCCGCGGCACGGCGGCCGCCACGGACTGGGCGGAGGTGGAGGTGCCGGGAGGCCCGCGGGGCTGGGTCCCGTTGGGGGACGTAGTGGTGCTGCCGCGATAGAGCAGTCCGAGTGCGCGCGTCAGCAACTGTGCCCTGTCGCGACTCACAACTGCCGTTAAGCGGACACTAAAACTAGCCGCGCCAGTTCGTTGTATCGATTCGAAGTTAGTTCAGAGGTTAGGGCCCTGTTATGAGATTGTTATGAGTCGTGGCGACTGTGTATATGCGCCGCAATCTACCCTGAGTAGAGTCCGAAAGCGACGGCAGGTCCTAATCACCGTGAGGCTCCCGACGCCATCCGCCACGGTGAATCCCACCAACCGGGCCCGCCCGCTTCATTCGGACGGCGCCCGCGATTCCCCCCCACCGCGGGCGCCGTTCCGTGTCCGGCGTGAAACGAGCGGCTGAACCAGCGCGACCGTCAGGAAGCGGGCGATGTAGCTCCAGAACTAATCGCCCCTTCAGTCCAGGTCGGGCCCCTGACCGTGGATCACGTAGCGGCAGGCCTCGTCAACGGATCGCTGATCGTTGAGCCAGCGCTTGCTGCCCCCCTCGCACCACACGGCAGCATCCGCAACGGTGAGCCCCGCCTCCCTCAAGCGGAAGGTGGCCCGGGCCTTCACTGTGGAAACAACTCGATCTGGCGCGACGGTCGGTGCGACGACGACCAGGTGGACGTGGTTCGTTCGGACGTTGAGCGCAAGCACGGACCAACTCTTGAAAGCACACGCCTCTCGAATGGCGGTCTCCACGACATCTCTCATCGCGGCGTTCAGCGTCACTGGCGCGTGCCTGAGGGAATCGCGGTTAAACCTCTGCCGTTGAGAGTTGGGAGAAAGGGCGTAGTTGAGACGCTTGGACCGCTTCAGAGTGGAGCCACGTTGGTCGCCGTGGAGCCAGGTTCCGTAGCACGTGAACGTGATGAAGTAGGCCGGAAGGTCCAGGTACATGCCGCCGCAAGTTTAGCGGCACGAACGGTGCGGGGCAGGCTCGACAGGCGATAGGGACACCATTGCACGCTCCCTGACGGTCGCGCTTGTCATTCCCGCCTCCGGGAACCGTAGTCGCCGAACGGGTCATCCCGCTCGCGGACGGTCTGGCGGAAGCCCACCTCCTTCGAGCGCGAGACGAAGTCCAGGCCCTCCTGCGTGTGCCGGGCGACGCCGTCGAAGAGTGTCCCCAGCGTGCGGCTGCTGGCGAGGCCCATGTTCTCGGCCGTCTGGTTGCAGAGCAGCTTGAGCATGATGAGCTGGTTCGTGGGCACCCGCGCCATGCGCTTCGCCAACCCCAGCGCGTGCGCCTGGAGCTCGTCATCGGGCACGGTTTCGAGGATAAGGCCGATCTCCGCCGCCTTCGGTGCGGGGATGGCGTCGCCCGTGAGCATGTAGCGTTTGGCCTGCTCGAGGCCCATGCGGTAGACCCACATCGCGGTCGTGGGCGTCCCCCACACGCGGCTCGGCGGGTAGCCGAAGGTCGCGCCCTCGCCCGCGACGATCAGGTCGCAGCAGAGCACCATGTCCGTGCCGCCGCCGATGCACCAGCCCTGCACGGCCGCGATCGTAGGCTTGCGGGCGTACCAGAGCTTCATGTAGGTCTCGACGTACCGGCCCATCATGCCCATGTCCTGGACCGAGTCCCAGACCGGCCGCGCGCCATCCCGCTCGGCCTGCGTAGCGGCAGCCTGGTTCGAGGTGCTCGCGAGGTTGTAGCCCGCGCAGAACGCCGGCCCCTCCGCGCGCACGAGCATGACGTGGACGTCGCGGTCGTGGTCCGCCTCATCGATGGCGGCCGCGAGGTCCTCGCGCAGGGCCGGGATGATGGTGTTGTACTCGGCGGCACGCGTGAGCGTGATGATACGGACGCCGTCCTCGGTGTCGGTGCGGAGGGTGGTAGGCATGGGTCGCAGTGTACGCGCGGAGCGCGAAACCGCGACCTGAGCCGGAGCGTCAGCGACCGGCTACGCCATCGGGAGATCCGGCCCCTGGCGATGCATCACGTACTCGCAGGCAGCCCGCAGGTCCCGTCGGTTCCAGAGGAATCGTGTGCTCCCGTGCGTGGTCCATACTTTCGAGCCTTTCGGAATTAGACCGGCCTCGGCAAGGCGTCTCGTGCTCCAGCGCTTCACATCGCCCATGACCTTGTCGGGGTGACAGCGAGCCGTCGCAACCAAATGGACATGATTCGTACGCACGTTCAGCGCATGCAGCGGCCAACCGCGGTGTGCGCAGACCCCTTCGATCGTCCGGTGCACCACACCCCGCTCGCGGGCACGGAAGTGAGGTGACGGGTTGTCGAGCCGAGCCTCCTCGACGCGCTGCCAGAGGGCGCTCTCCCCGATGACCGGGGCGCCCGGCTCATTGTTGCGCCGGGTGACCGTCCCGCGTGGGTCTCCGTGCAAGCGCGTGCCGTACGCCGTGAAGGTGATGAAGTAGGCGAGGGGAAATCGCGCCGGATCGTCCATCGGCGGAAAAGATACCGCAGCCCGGTCGCTAACGCTCCGGCTCGGGCCACCGCTGGCGCGATGGCAATCGCCAATCGACAATCCCCCGCGGGAGTGGGTGGGGCCTGGTGGTCCTCGCCGTCTTCAAAACGGTTGCCCTGTCGCCAGCGCGGCGGGGGGTGGGTTCGACTCCCATGCACTCCCGCCAGATTCAAATGGGCTGAATCGAGGGTCTTAACTGAGGCCAATCACCGACTGTCGGCAAAGGGTCTCTGCAGCTTCGAATGCAGCTACGGCACAACAGGAGGGGCAAGTCATGCATCCAGCGGATGAGCGAGCGGGGAACGTTCACCCGTGGGTCTCTTGGTGCTGGTTCAGGAAGTCCCGTGGGAACGTCGCTGGGAGACCCTCTAGGCCGAGATCTCGTTGATCTGCTCGACCCAGTAGCAGCCGGCGTCTACGTCCCAGGTGAAGAGGAGCAGGAATGCAGGCGCCCCCGCTCCCTTCATCGTCTGCACCTGTCGGAGCCTGCCGTCCGTGTTGGGCACCGCGCGCTGACTGGAGCCGGCCGCAGCGATCGCGCGGAGTGCGCCGTCAATGGCCTCGGAGGCCCGACGGTACCGGGCGCAGCACGCCCGGTACGTCCGATCGGCATCAGGACGCCACTTGACCTCAGGAGGCAGCATTGAGGAGGCCCAGGCGGGCCGCGGCCTCCTGGCCTATCCGGATGACCTCTTCGCTCGGCGCCGCATCCGAAACCCACGCAAGCTCGTAGGGAATTGGTGCCATGTCGTCGACGTACAGCCATGCAGGGTCCAAGTGCGAGAGCTCGGAAACGGATGAGGCGTCACTCTCGCGCAGCTCTTCAATGACCTGTTCGACGATTGAGATCTCGGCGGCGCTGAATAGGTTTGGATCGACCTCCGTCAGAGGGACGAGCCGTTCTTGCGGCTTACCGAAGTAGTCGGCCCGGGCAACGACGCCTGCGCCGCAGCGCTGAATCTGCTCGAGCTCTTTCCCCATCACGCGCGGGAACGGACCGCGGGGGAACTTTGAGTACGTCGCTCCGGTGATAGAGTCGCCCAGCTTCGTATAGGCGACGAAGTCGCTGTAGAAGAGAATCTTAGCCAGCTTCGTCTTGCCGAAGGTGGTGTCGTTCGCCGAACGACTCGCGATGTAGAGTGCCAGTCGCCGGAAACGTTCTGCGTCATAATCGCGCGGCATTGTCAAAGCCCTTCCAGATAGTGTTGACACTGTAGCTCATTTGTGCACACACGGTCACTGCCCCGCCCTCGGCGCCTCTTGCCAAGGTCAGATGGCTGCAATCATCGCTGTGAGAGTTGTCGTGGGTTCTTCGCTCGGATGCGGAGAGTCCCCTCGCGGCAACCGATGAGATATCGGCTTGGGGCTTTTGGCTCTAGACTGGGCGTTGAAGTGGCACGGTCGATCGTAGATGACGAGATCGCTCGCTGGGGCCACGGGCCCGGCGAACACACGTGGTCGAACCCGTTGGCCGACAAGCAGGTTCGCGTCTGTTTCTCGTGTCTCAGCCCCCGAGAGGAGACCCCTGGGGTCACGTGCCTCATCTGCCAGGACGAGGGTCTCGGCTGGGCGTCTGAGGAACCGCCTCTCTTCGTCGTCAGGAAGTCGGGTAATCCGGAAGTCAGTGACACCGGCCTGCTCTGCCGCAACTGCCTCGACGACCTCGGTAACCGAAGGTCAGGCCTCTATTCCGTAAGGTGCTTCGCCGAGCATTCCTGGAGTGGAGCGCGGGCGTCCGAGCGGTGCGAGAATTGCGGCCGATTCCGCACGCCGGACGATCGCTAAGAGGTCTTCGCCTCAGGACGAACTGCGAAGATGGCACCCATCCGGTCCGCCGCGTCGCGCTTGAGCTCGCCGACGACGTGCGAGTACACGTCGGCGGTCATGGCCAAGGTCGAGTGGCCGAGGATCTCCGACACGACCTTGAGGTCGACGCCAGCGGCCAGAAGGAAGGTCGCGGCGGTGTGCCTGAGGTCGTGGAAGCGCTGACGGGGCAGCCCGGCCGCCGCTAGCAGCCCCTGAAACTCCCGCGTGACGGTCGGCCCGTGCAGAGGCTGCCCTCGCTCATCACAGAAGACGAGTCCCCAACGCTCGGCCCACTTGCGGCCGGCCGCGAGCCGATCCTCGATCTGCCTCACCCGATGCTCTCGGAGCGCGGTCACGGTGAGCGCTGGCAGGCTGACGGACCGCCGAGAGCGTTCTGTCTTAGTCTCCACAAGCCGTGAGTCTCCGTCGACGCGCTGGAGCGCCCTACGGACGTGCAGGACGCCGTTCTCGAGGTCGATGTCTTCCCAGCGCAGTCCGAGGATTTCGCCCTGCCTGAGGCCGCACGTGATGGCCACGGTGTAGAGCGCGTGGAGCCGGTTCCCGCGGACCGTGCTGAGGAATTCCCGTGCATCGTCGATGATCAAGGGCTGGATCTCCTGATGCGGCACGCGTGGCCCCTCGGCGAGCGATGCCGCGTTGCGGTCGATCAGGCCCCAGCGTTGTGCCTTCCGGAGCGCGGTGCCCAGGACGGTGCGAATCTC
This sequence comes from Dehalococcoidia bacterium, assembly GCA_040877955.1. Lineage (GTDB taxonomy): Bacteria > Chloroflexota > Dehalococcoidia > Tepidiformales > Tepidiformaceae > JBBDMZ01. The sequence continues at coordinate 81,161 of JBBDMZ010000020.1, forward strand.
TTGGCACGTGCGCGGAGTGAGCGGTCGCGTTCGGCCCTTTCGGAGCGCGCGCCGCGGGCGTTGTTCGGCCTGCTTGGCCCTGAGCATCGCCTCCACGTGCTGAGGCGTGAGCTGCACGAGCCGGTGCTTCCCGAGAGACGGGATGAGGTGCACGCGGACCACGTCTTGGTAGCGCTTGAAGGTGTTCGGCCGGACGCTGCCCTCGATCGACGCGAGCCACGCGCTCAGGTGGTGCTCGACCGTCATCCGGTCGTTGGTGACGTCGAGGCCCTTTTCGGCGCGCTTACGAACGTCCGCGAGCTTGCCCAGAACCTCGCGCTGAGTGGCCCCGTAGACGTACTTCCGCACCTGTCGACCTTCGCGCCATCCGAGGTAGTAGGCGCCGACCCACTTGCCATCGCTCTTTCGCTGATAGACCGCTCCCTCGCCGGCGGCCCGGCGCTTCCTCTCGGCCATGATGTGTCCCCTTTCGAACGTGCTGAGGGGCGCCGTTGCGGGCGCCCCGTGAGTCGTGAACGGTGGTTAGGAGTTGGCGGCGGGCACGACATGGAGACGTGCCAGCCGTCGACCGGTGGTCTCGTATGCGTCCACTCGGACGCCACCCCGTCGCTCGAACTCGATTGCTAGGTCGCGCAGCGATTGGAGGAGCTGGGCCGCGCCCTCGTCATCAACGAGAGCCGAGACGGTGAGGACGATGCGGTTCTTCACGCGTCGCCTTCCTTGCGCCGGGCCTCATGATCGAGCACGACCTTGGCAACGTTCAGCGCCTCAGTCGTTTCCGGCTTCTCCCCGAGCGAGTACACGCCGCGCCGGACGGCCATGGCCTCGATAAGGTCGTGCTCCCACCTTTCGAGGACGAAGGGGGAGCCGTCGAGAGTGGCACCGGCTAGCGCGTTGCTGAAGCGTTGCAGGCCCGCCTCGACGGCCGCCTCGTCGTCCTTCACGAGCATGGTTGCGATGAGGAACCGGTAGCCGCCCATCACTGCTGGCGTCTCGCGCCAATCAGCGGCGACATGTAGTTCAGGGGGTCGGTCGGCGTCGTGTGTCATGGCGGTCACGCGGCCGTGAGCGGGCCGTAGAGGCCCGCGGGCGTCGCAGCCGGGCACAACCGCACCGGGAACTCCCGGACGGCCGCTTGGGCGTGCTTGCAGTGGTTGTAGTGGCGGAATCCCTTGCACGTGCAGCTCACCGGCGCGCGACCCACCCCCCGGAGCTGGTAGAAGGTGCCCGGCGCGCTGTCGCTCTCAACGAACGCGACTCCGGGCTCGATGGTGTGGATGAACCGTCCGGTCATCCTGGCGCAATCCATGGCGCCACCTCCGCAATTTGATAGGCCGCCCACCTGAGTTGCAGGGGCGGCCTGTTCGGAGGTCGTGAGATACGATCGCCGGTAGGTCCGCGGCTGGTCCGTCAGCGGCGGGCTTAGAGGCCGTTCGGAGTTAGACGCTCCGAACGGCCTCGCCTTCCTCCGTAGGTTACGGTAGTGACACCGTAGTGTCAAACGTGCTACGCTCCGGGCATGGCAGATGAGACAGTCAGAATCCAGTGGCGCTTGCCGGTGGCGGTTCACGCCGCCCTTGTAGCACGAGCGAAGGCGGAGCGCCGAAGCCTTAATGCCCAGGTCGTAACGATGCTGGAGGAGGCACTCGGCGTCGACAGGGAGCGGCTCGCTTCTGAGGCCCGGGATGCCGAGCGTCGCGTGACCGAAGGATGGCGAGAGTCGGCCCCAGAGTAGCGCCCGACGCTGCACACGAGCCTGCAAACGGCCGTCGCGCGCCCTTCCCTGAACCCCCGCGGCAGCCGTCAGAGTCACGGCTCGACGCCAGGAGCGTTGTCCTTGAGCAGGGTGGCCACCGCGTCGACCGCCGCGAATTGCTCCCCGTGTTCGACGATCCAATTGGCCAGCGCCCGTGAGCCGTCACCACGCGCCCGGATAATCTCCTCCTGCGACGGCCCCCCAACGTGCCAGAGCTGCTGATCGCCGAGCCAATGACGAAGCGCGAAGAGGTAGTACAAACACTTCGTGCAAACGGTCAGCCAAACATAGTCCCTGCCGACCGCCCAGCCCTCGTTGAGGGCGGAACAGAAGATGCATCGCGGGTCACCTTGACGGCCGTCAGGAGCGTCGATCGCCATTAACCCATCCCCCGCGAGCGCACGGCACGGACGATGGCGTCCGCCGCGTCGAAACCGAACCGCTCCACATCAGCCGCAGAGCCGCCCACGGTGACGGGGGCGTTGAACTGCACGGTGATCCCTTGCCGGGCAAAGGCATCTACTAGCGCCTGGGGCGAGCTGGCGTTCTGGACCAGGTGTCCGCCGTAGCTCGCGCTGTATTGCTGGTTCCCGGCGTAGGTGGTGCCCTGCGTGACAAGACTGGAAATGTCGGGGCCGCTGAAGGGGTTAGGCGTGCCGAACGGCGCAGTGCTGGCGCCGGCGAGAATGTTGGTGATCGAGCCGAGAGCCGATTGCAACCCCCCGAGTGCCTCCGGCGACTTAATCCCCTCCGTGATGCCCTGGACGAAGGGGACGCCGATCTCGATGAACGCGCGCTTCGAGGGGGAGTCGGATTCGATGCCTTCGGGGCCGGTCGCGTAGTCGAACATGCCTTGGACGGCTATCCCGACGGCGGTGTTCACCGAAGCCTGCGTCGCAAAGATGCCGGAGGAGATGCCAGCCATGAACTGGCCGCCGATCGTGGCGCCCGCGCCATAGGCGAGCGTCGGGTCGCTGAGCATGGCGTCGATGGCCGCGTCGTGGAGTGCGCGACCCTCGACCCGGGCAGCCTCATTCTTCTCAGCCATGCCCTGCATGAACGGGTCGATAATCCCCGTCTGCACGGCCACGGAGACGCCGGGCGCCCCCCCGGTGATTTCCTGAATGACCGAGTCCACCGTCTCTCCCGTAATGACCGGCGCGACCGCTGCGAGGCCGCGGAGGGCAGCCTCCGGGTCCTCGGCGAAGAGCTGGGAGAATTTCGCGACGTAGGCGGGTCCCTCCTCCGCGAGCGCCGCGAGTATTTCCTTCGGCATCTTCACGCCGGCGTCGGTCATCTCGGTCCAAATGGCGGTGAGATTGCCCTTGAAGTTCCCCTGGTCCTCGACCATCTGATCGAGCCGCTTCTTCCACTCCGTGAACGTCTCGTCCGTCTTGGGGAGGACGGAGCCGATGGCGTCGCGGATGCTCTCAAAGTTCTCTTGGGTGTTGGCGAGGAGTCCGTCGAAGGAGTCCGCCACCTCAGGCCCGAAGGTCTCCCGCAGGTACGACGAGAGGCGCTGTTGCCGTGGCCGGCAACGTCGAGCCAGTGTTCGAGCGCAGCATTGAGGTCGGGGAAACCCCTCGTTCCTTGCTCCTGCACGACCGCGAGAAGCGCTTCCTGGGCCTCTCGCACCTTGTCTGTCGCCAGTGCAGCACCATCGGCACTCCCACCGAGCCCGCGCAGTTCGTCGTTGTACTCCTCAAGCGCCTCAGCGACCCGCTCGGCGCGCTCGTCGCCATCTCCGCCAAACATGAGGTCGAAGATGGACTTCCCGGAGAGCGCTTGCGAAAGGGCATCCACGCCCAGCACGGCGACCCCGATGCCGACGGTGGTGAGAGCGAGCTTGCCTCGCGTGGTGCTCACGATATCGCCGAAGTTGTCGACCGCGCGCGCGCCTTTTTCGAAGCCTGTCACAATGAGCGGCGCGGCTGCCGCGAGGGCAGTACCCAGGAGGGCAATGTTCTGCGTGCTCTGCGGGAGCGCGCCGAACGCGTTCACCGCCTCCGTGGCGCCGCCGGCGAGGCCGGTCATTACCGGGATCGCCCGGCTTCCGATCTCAATTCCCAGCGTTTCGAGGGACCCCATCAGTTCCTCGGTCGTCCCCTGCAGGTTGCCCATGCGCTGCGCAGCGACGTCGGCGGCGGACGTATCGCGCATCTGGGCGTCCAGCGCGACGAACTCATCTTTGGTGAGGCCCATAAGACCGGCCGCGGTCCGGTAGGCGTCATTGCCGAAGATGGTCTTCAGGGCGGCCACCTGTTGGGCCTCGCCGAGTGAGCCAACCTTCACGCGTAGCTCTTCGGCGATCTCGGCCATCGGCCTGAGCTCACCGGTGGCCGTGCGGAACTCGAGCCCGTACTCCGCGATCGTCTCCTTGGCCTTGTCCGTGGTGCCGTCGAGGCCCAACAGGAACGTCTTAAACGACGTGCCCGCATCCGACCCGCTCGCGAAAGCGGAGGCGGTCGCGACCACGGCCGTGGTCATCTCTCCGAAGTCAACGCCCATCTGCGCGGCCACGCCACCGGCCTGGGATATCGCCTGCCCCATGTCGGCGACCCCGAAGCGCGAAGCGTTAGCGGCGCCCGCGAGCCGGTTCACCACGTCAACGTTGTCGAGCGTCGAGTCCTTCCAGATGTCCTGGGCCTGAGCGATGATCCGCGCTGAGTCGGCGAGGTCGTGGTTGCCGGCGGCGGCGAGGTTCACGGCGGCAGTCGCCTCGCCACCCACAATCTGCGCGACCGACCGTCCGCCCGCCGCCAGCTCCTCCATGGCGGCGGCGGCCTCGCCCGCGCTGAAGGCGGTTTCGGCCCCGAGCTTTAGGGCCGTTTCCCTGAGAGCCTCCCTGTCCTTTTCAGAGGCATTGGCGACCGCTCCCACCTGATCGAGGCGGAACTCGAAATCGGAGGCGAACTTCACCGCCGCCCCGCCCAGCAAAGCAAACCCCGCCGTGGCGGCGAGGCTCATCTTCGTGAGCTTCTTGTCGAGATCATCGGACTTCTTCTCGGCCTTGGAGAGCTCCGCGGAGGCGTTGTCCTTCGCAGTGAGGATGATCTGCAGTTCTTGGAGCGTGAGGGCCATGGTGACTACTCCCAGGGTGTGCCGAGTGGGTGTACGCCCGGCGTTTCGAAGCTGACGGCATCCGACCTGTTATCGGGTCGGAGCTAGATTTTGTGCCTGAGCCCGAGCGCCATGCCCGGGTCCGGGCCGACTTCAACGACCGTCACGCGAGACGCGATTCGGTCGACCGAACCATCCGCTCGCCAGGCGAGCGAAAGGCGGGGTTCACGCTTGATCCGAAGGGGATCGCCGTCGTGCGGCGGGATGGCCGCCACCTTCGGCGCGGCCTCGGAAATCCACTCCCGGACGGCCAGCGGGTCCGGGCCGAGGCGCATGGCATCGAGCGAGGCCAGGGCGTTGGCGAGGGCGCCGAGACTCTCGCAGTGCTCGACCGCGCCCTGGGAGGGCACCGGCCGGCGGAGGAGGGCGGACGCCTCGCGCCGAAGGTCCGCCGCCTGGTTGCGGAGGATCTGAGTCGCTGGCGTGGGCACGAGCACGACCGATGGCGCGCCGCCCATCTGAGCACCGTGTCCCCGGCCCGGCGCCCGCGGTGGCAGCGGCGAATAGCTGCACCCCTCGAACTCCTGCAACGCCGTCAGCATCTGGTCAGTTTTCTGCTGTCGGCGGGCGGCCTCGGCCTCCAGCTCGCGAGCACGGGCCTCAAGGCTCGTTGCCTCAGCGGTGTTAACCGCGGAGATGGCGTCACGCTGGCGCGCGCGGGCCACGCTGAGCGCCGCCGTGTTGGCCTTTATCTCAGCGAGAAGTGCAAGTACACGGCCAGGGGCCGCAGTTGGCATCTCTGCCCCCATGGCGGCCTCGAAGGCGGCCGTCGCTGCGCCTGTCTCCGCCGCGGCCAGTGCGGCCTCCAACACCGGCACGCGCGACCACAACTCCCGCGAGGCGGCGACGATCCGGTTGAGGTGCGCCCTCGCGTCCTGAGCGGCTTTGGGGTCCACGCCCTGCTTTAGTCCAAGCATCTCTTCCTCCGAGGACCTGATGCCAAGGATTGCGACCTCGGCGAAGCGGATGGCGTCGAGGCCGTCGACCTGGGCGAGCGCGTCGCGCGCACGACCGATAAGCCCGTCGGCCTCATCCAACAGTCGGCCGCGCTCACCGGCCACGTGCTGCCATACCGGCTTGGGACTCGCTCATCCCGAGTGCCCGGAAGCCCTCGGCGAGATCGTCGATGTCCGATGGCTCGTTGCTCATCTCGCGGAGGAACCGTTCGGGCGACGTGCGCGCGTCACGGCCGAGGGCGGCGATGGCGGCCTCTCTGTCCGTGGAACCGAGGGCCTTCGACATCTCGAATGCCTGGCGCTCGAGCGCGGTGATGGCCCCCGACTTCGGCAACGCGTCGAGGCGGGTCAGCGGCACGCCCGCTTGCAGGGGAAGGCGCCGGAGTGTCTCGGTGGCCGCGTCCCGCTCGCTCTTGCCTTCGCGAAGGGCGGACTCATAGGTCAGGCGCTGGGCCTCGGCCAACGGGTCAAGCGCCACGGTCGCGGATGCGCCGAACTTGGCCCGGGCGTGTGTCTTGGCGGAATCGATGCCGGACGCGACCACGTACTCGCGGAGCCAACCGCGATCATCGTGGACGGTGTACCGGGCGACAGCTTCGCCGAGCTGCTCGCCGGGCTTCAACTTGTCGCCGATCTTGCGACGGCCGAAGACCTTGTCTTCGTCGAGCTCGCCGCTGGCGATCTCGGCATCGGCCACGTCGGCCCACACGCCGAACATCTGCCGCGCGGCCTTGCCCACGGCGGACACGCCCGGGCTCGACTTGGTGTAGAGCACGGCGATCGGGTCGCCGGCCGCATCCTTGATGCAATATTTCTGCGTGGTCAATGTGGTTTCAGGCATGAGATTCCTCGCTTTGGTTGCTGGGCGGAGTTGCGCCCCTGGGCGGAGACTCACCCAGGGGCGCATCCGAGCCGGGCGTCGCCATGGACAGAGACGCCCGGCAAGGCTGGGAGGTCGGATACCCGGATCGGCACGTTGCCGAAGAGGGCGCGTAGTTCGGGCGTCACCGCCCGGATCAGGGCGCGCCGGATGACGAGCCGATTCTGTAGGCGATGTGTGAACGGGTGCCCGTCGAACCTGCGCGGGCGGGCGATCGCCGGGTCGTGCAGCATCGCCTACACCCTTCCCATGCTGTCGAGCACGTCACGCTCGTAGACGTCGAGGTCGCTGGGGTGCACCCAGAGCACGAAGCCGGCCTCGGTAGTCCACGCATGGACCGACTCCGCCCGAGACGGGCGCCCGTCGAGCGACCGGTAAGCGGCCACCCAGAACGCCACTTCGAGGGTGTCAGTCGGCGAGCCGGACTGTTCCCACGCGAGCTGTCCGGCCTCGATGATCCGTTCCTCGGCTTCGATGATGAACTCCGGTGCGTCCCAGCCATACCAGCGCGCATGGTTCCGAACAGCGCTGAGGTCGTTCCGGGCGTAACCAACGTGGGTCCATGGCTCGCTCGGGTAGGCGAGGCCTTCAAAGGCCGCCAGGGCGCGCCGTTCGATTGCATCCCACTCCGGTTGCGAGCCGTTCCTCGTGAACACCGCTTCCCGGCGCGCGAAGTGGAGCATCGCGAGGCGGCGACGACAGTCAATTTTGCGCCAGAGCCTTTCGTCCCGATATGGCAGCTCCGCATGGGGCAGCGCGTCGTCTGCCTCTGGAATACGAGGTGCGCCGAAGGTCGCTTCGAGCGCTGCCAAGCGGGCGGCCATGTTGCTCATCCGGTGCCTCCCAGCCGGGCCTCAAGCCCGCGCATACGCTCTTCCAATTCCCCCGCCGCCGAGACACGTACCAGCGCTGATGCCAGCGACGCCAGAGCGGTTGCGACGCGGGGATCCAACTTCCCGTTGTGCACTTCCTCCATGGCTCGCTCGAGCCGTGTCGCGATCGGTCGAAGACGTGCGGGGAGTAGGCGGTCCGCCCGCGCTGCCCGTGTCGTAGCCCGCCCGCCGGCGCGGCGAGCATCGTTGGCCGTGGCACGGTGGCCGATACATCGCTCCTCCCCGGAGACGGGCCGGGAACGGCATGGCGTCCCGTCCACGCGAGTGGCGCCACAGACGAGCGCAGCCGACCGCACGGGGATTTCCCCTGCGTCGCTCCCGGCCGTGCTGTCGCTTCGCTCCACGCTATGCCTCCACCCGGTCGCGCTCACGCTGGGCGGTGAGTGCCTGCGCCTGGGCGGTCAGCTCGCCGATGGCCCTTTCCAACCTGCGTCTCTCTGAAAAGCGAAAACCCAAGCGACCTCGAGCGACGGCGACGTCATGTTCCGCTGCGCGGAGAACGACGCGGATGTCGGCCGCCGCCGCCGTGGCCTGCTGCTGCTCTTCGATGAGCCGGGCATCGTCCCTGAGGAGATCGAGCTTGGCTTGGAGCTCGGCGAGACGGACCTGCCGCAGCTCGATCTCAACGTCGGCGAGTGCCAGCTCGACTTCTTGGCGGGCGAGTACGTCGACGTTCGGGCGCAGTTCACAGTCTCTTAGTAGCTCGACGCGCCGGGTTTCGAGGGCTTGAAGGTGCTCGGCGTAGCCCTGTTCGATCGTGGTTGTGGTCACACATTTCCTCCCGGTGCGGTTTCTGTAGCTGTTGGGTTGCTGTCGGCTTTCATCCTCCGATTACCCTCCCCGCGGCACGGGCCGCCGCGAGCGGATCGAGGGCCTCGCGCACCCGCGCGTTCACCCCGTAGGCGTCGAGTCCCTCGATTCCGGGAGTGCGCCCGTTTCTCCTGTTGGCCTGGGGTCGTTCACGAGGTGCGTCGCGGCCGTCACGCTTCCAATTCGCGAGGATGCCCGCCGTGTAGGCCCAAGAGCCCTTGCCCTTCCGGCCCGTCTCTCTGATGGCGTCGAGAATCCAACTCTCCTCAGTGCCCTCGGATAGCGTGAGCGCGATCCTTGCCGTCACTTCCTTGGAGGGCTCAGCCGCGGTGGCGGCAGTCCAAGCTTCAGCGAATTTTGAAGGGCACCGAGAGAGAGACTCTGTGTTGTGGTCTGTGTTTGTGGTCTGTGTCTCTGGAGCGGCGGTTTTTCGCCGGTCGGACTGGCGGTTTTTCGCCGGTGGCAGCGGCGGTTTTTCGCCGGTCGGAGCGAGAGGCGAAATTCCGCCGGTCACTCGCGCGGGGATTGCATACAGCAGGACCGTAGACTTGTCGGCTCCCAGCCTCTTGGTGAGGATGAAGCCCAGCTCGCGCAACTTGTCCACCGACTCTCTCACCGTTCGAGGTGCGACACGGCGTTCGCCGATCAGTTCGCGGATTTCGCTCTGGCGCCCATACCACTCGCCGGACTTCCCGCACCGGTAATCGATGGCCGCGTACACACGGAGGTCTGTCGCCGTGAGGGCGTCAGAAAACGCCAGGGACAGCGGCATCTTGCACCACCGAGCCTCAGCTACGGCCGATGGGTCACTCATCACGCACCACGCTTTGCCCCGGCGCGGGGAGCGCCCGCAGTGCAGACTCGGCCTCAGCCCGCTCCACGCCTTCCAGTCGGATATCAGCGGCCAGAAGGTCGAGGTCGAGGTGGCGACGTATCTCCTCGTTTAAGACGGTCGCGAGCACGTCCGGGGGCAGGGCCTCGAGCTGGCACGTGTAGTTGAACGGCCAGTTGAGGCCCCGATAGTCTTTGTCGCTCTTCACCCTGTGCGGGTCGGTTTCGAGCCGGTGTCGCTCTATGAGGTCGTCTGTCAGCGCGACTCTCACGAATTCAACATCGACGTTGAGCCATTTGCGATCAGCGAGGACGAACGCGCGCACGTCCTCGGCGGCCGTCTCGAAAATCGACACGCCGCTCGGGTCAAAGTCGCCCAGGTGGAGGATGATCGCGGGCTTGCCGACGCGGCAAATGCGCTGCGCCAGGTTCCACTTCGCGGTGGTCGAGTCGAACCCTCCCGTCGAGTAGACGGGGATGTGATAGCGGCCAGCGACGCGATTCAACTGCGGCTGCATGCCGGCCGCCTCGCACCATACTTCGATGTGATGGGACTGCCGCGCCAGCCGGTTTCGCGCGTAGCTCCCGGCCTGCCGCTGAAGGTAGCGGTAGAACTGGTCGAGCCCGGCGAACGATGTCTCCTGCAGGACCGAGACGCCGTCATCCCGGATGTGTCTGAAGTCGATCGCTCCGCCCCGGCGGGCGTTGGATAGATGCTCGCAAAGGCTCTTGTAGAAGCTGTCGGACTTCCCGTGAGCGAACCGGCCGATCAGGATGTAGAAGATCTGCCGGACCGTCAGCGGAAGGTGGTCCCCGTAGATTCGGAGAATCTCCCGCACCTGCTCGATCAGCTGGAGGGTCCTCGATTGAGGACGGTAGTTCTCGATGTAGCCGCGGGGCCGGTTGGCGCCGATTTCCGGCCTAGGTGGGAAAATTTCCGGCCTAGGTGGGATTACCGTCAGCCGCGGCCGATCGGGCGCCATCACTCCGGCTGACTCCAACTCACGTCGGCGATCCGCGCGGCGCGCCACGCCTCGAACGCCTCGGCGGGGATGCGAACGAGTCGGCCGAGGTGATACGTCGGGAGCGCCCCATCAGTGATGAGGCGATAGACCTGCCGCTGTGAAATCTGAAGCCGGTTAGCGACTTCAGGCACGGTGAGGTCAGGCGGTGCGGGGAGCGTGGCGACGGACATGGAGCCTCCGAGCTTGCTTGGCTCGGAGCACTCATGGCCCACTGCGCCTGGGGCACTAACGGCCCACTAACCGGATAGTAGGACGGATGTTCTGGACCTGTCAAATACTGCGAGGCGGTGTCGTCTCAGGACATGATGCCCCGTTCCTTCTCGCGCTCCTCCGAGATGGCGACCGCCTCAGTTCGAGCCACGGAGGTTGTGGCCGAGAACAGCTCCACGTGCAGCGTAGCCGCGTCATGGGGAGTCATGCGGAGTCATTCGCTGACACCCCATTTTGTATCTAAAAAGCGCTCGCCAACTCAGAAAATTGCGTCTTCAAAACGGTTGCCCTGTCGCCAGCGCGGCGGGGGGTGGGTTCGACTCCCATGCACTCCCGCCAGTCAGTGCTGTCCGCTGGCCGCTGGCCGGGACGCAACGCCCGCGGCCGCGCGAGGACCTATGATGCGCATCCGTGCGTATCGATCGCGCGCCAGGAGGAACCCCAATGAACCCCGAAGAGCTCGCCCGCCTCGAAGCCGTCGAAGCCGCTTTAGGCGGCAGGGACTCGGTCACGAAATGGAACACCGGCGGCAACGACCTGATCCTCGGTTTCACCAGCGAGCAGGCGAAGCGCCAGAAGTTCGCCGAGGCACTCTCCTCCGCGCTCGATAACGCCGCCTCGCGCGTGCGGGCCTCCGGCGCCACCGGCCCGGGCGCTGTCGCCGACGCCCTCGAACAGGCGGCCAGCACGATCCGAAGCCAGCTCCTCGTGACAAACTGAGCGGCGCGGTCGGCACAAAGCATGAGGCGGCGGGGCCAGCGGGGCGGTTACAGTCGGAAGACTCACCGAGGAGCACTGCCGTGACCCGCAAGATCGCCTTCGTTCTCTTCCCCGGCGCCGAGGAGCTCGACTTCGTTGGCCCGTGGGAGGTGTTCACCATGCTCGGCCAGCTCGTGCCCGGGAGCTGCGAGTGCTACTTCGTCAGCGAGCACGGCGGCGAGGTGAAATGCGCGAAGGGCATGCGCGTCCTCAGCGACTACAGCTACGCGAACTCCCCGAAGCCGGATGTCTTCGTCGTGCCCGGCGGGTTCGCCACCCGCGAGGAGAAGGACAACCCCGCGACCATCGCCTGGGTGAAGGAAGCGGCGAAGAGCGCGGAGGTGAGCGCCTCGGTGTGCACCGGCTCATACATCCTCCAACGGGCGGGCCTGCTCGCGGGCAAGAAGGCGACCACCCACTGGTTCGCGATGCAGGAGTTCATCGGCCTGGGCAACGACTTCACTGCCGTCACCGAGACGCGCTGGGTGGATGAGGGCAACGTGATCACGAGCGCTGGCGTGTCCGCCGGCATCGACATGAGCCTGCACCTGGTCGGGCGCCTGTGGACGCCGGAGGTCGGGCGGCGCGTCCAGCTCGCGATGGAGTACTTCCCCGCGCCACCGTACGAAGACGTGCCGCTGCCAACCCTCGGCTAGTCACGCGGCATGGAGTGTCCGGCTCCCGGCCTTCGGCTGAGGGCGACCACCTGATGGCTGATGGCCGTCAAAGGCCCGCCAGTGTGCGCTTCAGGCGTTCGAGGCTCTCGATGCTGTTGCCCGCGAGGAAGTGGTCCACGTAGGGGAGGGCCGCGGCCATGCCCCGGGCAAGAGGCTCGTAGCCCTCGCGGCCGCGCAGGGGGTTCAGCCAGATCACCCGATAGGCGCGGCGTTTGAGCACGGCCATTTCACGTGCGAGGCGCTCGGGATCGCCCCGCTCCCAGCCGTCACAGACGATCAGCACCACCGTCCGTGGAGTCAGCAGCCGGGCGCCGTAGCGCACGTTGAACTCGCCGATGCACTGGCCGATGGTGGTCCCACCGCTCCAGCTTTCGACCGCCCGTTCCAGCCCGGCGAGCGCCTCCTCGTACTGCTTGCGGCGGAGGATGTGGGTGACGTCGTGCAGGCGCGTGCTGAACACGAACGTGCTCACCCCGCCGGATTCGGCCTGGAGGGCGTAGAGGAACTGCAGGAGCTGCCGAGAGTACGCGTCCATCGAGCCGCTGACGTCGCAGAGCGCGACGATCCGCAACTTCTTGAGCCGCCGCCGCTGCCGCGCCAGCCGCACCACCTCGCCGCCGTGGCGCCTCGCGTCGCGCACCGTGCGGCGGATGTCGACGCGGCCGCCGCTGGTCGCTGCCTGCATCCGCCGGCTGGGCACCGTCGCAAGGGCGGGCGAGAGCTGCCGGATGAGACGCCGTGCGCGCAGCACATCCGCGGCATCGTAGTCGCGGAAGTCTTTCCTCGTGAGCATGTCGGCGTCGCTGGCGGAGTGGTCGCCGCCGGGCAAGCGTGACTGGCCCTCGCCCGAGACACCGTCGAGCCGCGAGGGCACCTCGAGGAACATCACCTCCGGCGGGCGCTCCGGTCCCTCCACGGTCGGGCGCAGGTTCGGGAAGGGGTCGCCCTCATTCACCTCCGCAAGCAGCTCACCCCAGTACTCCGCGAACGCCGCATCGAAGGCGGGGTATTCGTCCACCGAGACCGTGAGATTGGCCCTGAGTGCCGCCCGGAACGCGACCACGTCCGTCACGTCGACGAGCGCCAGGCTGCGAGCCGCGTCCAGCGCCCGCCCGGGCGTGACCACCAGCTCCCGCTCCCGCAACAGCCGGCAGAACTCCACCACGCGCGCCGGCAAATCCAACGGCATCACCATTGGTGGATTGTGCCGTCAGTCCCAGCGCGAGTGTCAACGAGCGTGCGATGCCAGTCACGCTACTAACCCTGGAACCCGTGGTTAAATCAACCCATGCCCCGCCTCATCCTCCTCAAAGGTCTGCCCGCCTCCGGGAAGTCCACCTGGGCGCGTGAGCAGGTGCGCCAGTTCCCCGGCCGCTACAAGCGCATCAATAAGGATGACCTGCGGGACATGCTCGACGACGGCGAGTGGTCCGAGGCGAACGAGAAGTTCATCGTCCGCGCCCGGGACCGCCTCATCATCGCCGCCCTCGATGCGGGCAAGGACGTCATCGTCGACGACACCAACCTGAACCCCGAGCACGAGCGCGCCATCCGCAAGCTCGTGGATGGCCGCGCGGAGGTCGAGGTGCGCACCTTCGATGTCTCCGTGGAGGAGGCGATCAGCCGCGACCACGAACGCGCCCGCAGCGTGGGCGAGCAGGTGATCCGCGACATGCACCGGCGCTGGCTGGGCACGGACATCGAACAGCCGCCGCCCGAGGCGGAGATCCCGGCTGCCATCATCTGCGACCTCGACGGCACCCTGGCACTCCTCGGCGAGCGCAGCCCCTACGATGCCTCGAGCGCGGACAGGGACGTGCCCAACGAGCCCGTGATCCGCGTGCTGCTCGCCTCGGTGGCGTACGAAGGGGCGCGCGTCTTCCTCATCTCCGGGCGCGAAGAGAAGTACCGCAAGGTCACGGAGCGGTGGCTCCAGCGGCACGGAATCGCCTACGACGGCCTCTTCCTCCGTCGCAACAAGGACTTCCGCAAGGACACGGTCGTGAAGCGCGAAATCTACGAGCGCGAGATCCACGGCCAGTACCGCGTGCTCTTCGTCTTGGAAGATCGCGACCAGGTAGTCGCCTTCTGGCGCTCGCTCGGCCTGACCTGCCTCCAGGTCGCCGCGGGCGATTTCTAGGAGTCGCGGCCCTCCGTGGCCGCTGGCGGCGCCGCACGCTCGTCATGTGCGTTGGCCGCAATCTCCCCACTCACCTCAGTCGAACGGCAGCACGTCATCGTCGGCCGGCTCGAGCGGTTCGAACAGGTCATCGCCGTCGCCGGGGGTGTCATCCGAATCGCTCCAATCCGTCTGCTCGAGGGCGTCCGGGCATTGAAGCCGGAAGTCACAGAATCGGCATAGCGGGCTGGGGGTTGCCTCGAATTCGGTGGTCTCCTGCATCCGCTTGGCGGCCCCCGCGAGGAATCGCATAGTACCGGCGGCGTGGTCGCGAGTGAGCTTTCGCGGACGCTGCTCGCCCGTGCGGAGATTCCAGCCGATGGCGGTGGCACGGACCTCCTTGGGGAGTTTCCACGCCGCACGAATCATGGCATGGGCGATATCCAGTTGCGTGTCGGTTGCATCGTCGATATCTACCCGGCCCGTCTTCCAATCGATGATGAGCATTTCATCCGGCGAGATCCGGTCGACGCGGTCTAGCCATGCCTGGACTTCGATGCCACCCGCGTTCCAGCGATGCCCCGTGGGAAGCTCCGCCCATCTGTTCTCCGAAACGATCGATTCATGCGCCTCGTATCCTTTTGCGAAGAACCGGAGTGCATCATCGTAGGCAGCGGTGCCTGGTCCTGCGGACTCGTGGCCCGGCATCCGAAGGTAGGAATCGAGTACGGACCAACCGTCCTCGGGTTGACCGGTGACACAAAGATTCTTGAGAGCGCGGTGCACAGCTCTGCCGACCAGCGCGTTCGGATGCATCACGTCCGGGTCTCTCCTAGCATAAGCAACGTAGCGGAACCAATACTTCTTCCGGCACTGATTGAATGCCGAAAGTTTCGCGAACGAGATGTCAAACAGTCGAGCGGGCGGCGCCATGGCCGCGGATTCTACCTCACCGCGCGCGGTTCCGGCGGGGACCAGACTCCCCTCT
>JBBDMZ010000020.1:96194-120537 GCA_040877955.1 Dehalococcoidia bacterium
CGCCGCAGCGGGAGAGGGGTCGGGGGTGAGGACCGGACTCCGCGTTGAAATCGAAACCCCCACCTACCCCGTGTTGAGTCGAATGCACCGATCGGCGCGAGACCATGGCCCCGACTCACGCCAGAGGAGGCGCAACCATGACGCACCCGGAACGGATCGCCGAAGCAGGCCATGACCGTGAAGCCGCACCCGATGAGGAGCGCGACCAGCACCTTGGCAGCGAGAACCCCAATCGCGTGCCCGTGAAGGACACGAACGACCCATCCCGCGTCGACCTCCCCGAGGTCGACCAGGACCGCGACGGTGGCAGCGAGGAAGTGCGCGAACGCACCCGCCGCGACATGCATTAGGGCGCCGTGGGCGCAGATACACCCGAACGGGGAACCGCGGGGGCAAGCTGGAAGAAGCCTGGAGGGCCGGAATGAGAAGAGCCGATGTCCGCGATCTCATCCGACAGGAGGCCTACCCCTCCGTGTCCATCCTCATGCCGTCGCATCGGACACATCCGCAGAACCGCCAGGACCCGATCCGGTTCAAGAACCTGGTAGACGAAGCGCGCGACGACTGACCAACGAAGTGGGCAAGCGGCCATCGTGGCCTGTCATGGAACGGCTCGAGGCCCTGGCCGAGGAGATTGACTGGCAGCAGGGCGAAGATGGGCTGGCCCTGTTCGCGAACGAAGACTTCGGCGCGTGGTACCGGCTGCCTTTTGCCGTTGATGAGCGAGTGGCGGTCGACCGGACCTTTGAGGTCCGGGACATCCTCTACACACTGCATCGCCTGCCGCGCTACCGCGTTCTGGTTTTCTCGGAGCAGTCCGGGCGGCTCCTGGAGGGAACAGGCAGCCTCCTGGACGAGGTGCGAGACGCCAATTTCCCGATGACATGGACGGGCGCCCGTGGCGCGATACGCGGCCCCGAGGGCCCCCAGATGCAGCGGTCGAACGGCTGGGACGCCCACGTGAAGGAGTTCCTGACGGATGTCGCTCGCGCTCTCGGCGAAGCCTCGCGGGCGGAGTCCCTGCCGCTCGTTCTAATCGCACCAGCGCACGTGCTCCCGGTCTTCAACGGCGTCAGTGCACATGGCGACGACGTGGCGGTGATGATCGACGGCTTCCATGCCGATGCGTCCGTCAGCGCGATTGCGGAGCTGGCGTGGCCCCGCTTCGAGGAGTGGCTGCACGCCCAGCGCCAGGTCGCGGTCGATGAGGTTGCCGCCGCCGAGGGAGCGAACCGCCTCGCCGCCGGCACCGATGATGCGTGGAAGGCGGCCCGTGGCGGCCAGGGTCACAAGCTCGTTGTGGAAGAGGGCTTCCGCCGACCCGCAATCTTGAAGCGGGATGGCTGGGAACTCGACCTCGTGCCCGAGGAGGCTGCTGTCCAGGACCGCGCACACCTCGACGACGCCGTGGATGAGCTCATTGAGATGACGCTGGAAAAGGGCGGAGCCGTGGAGTTCGTCGACGAGGACTCCCTCGCCGATCGCGGCAGGGTAGCGCTCATCCTGCGCTACTGACGCACGCGCTCCAATAGCACTCGGGCAGCGCGCTTGGCGGGGGAGTTTGACTCGACCTGGGGGCCTACGCAGCCGGGGCAGCCGTTGTCGCAATCGCAGGCGAGGACGAGCGCCAGGCAGGCTTCGACAAGGTCCTCGCGCACTTCAAAGAGCTTCTCCGCAAGGCCCACGCCGCCGGGGATGCTGTCGTAGAGGTACACGGTCGGGAGCTCCCTGAAGGGCGCGCGCACCTGGGCGTCGGCGCCGATGTCGCGGGGGTCGCAGAGGCAGAACACGGGCGCCAGGTTGCGGCCGAGGTGGGCGATGCCCGTAAGGCCCGCCGCGATCTCGTCGCGCTGCAGGCCGCGCGTGGCCCGCTCGTCGAACGTGAGCCAGTAGGCGGTCGTGTGGAACGATTCCTCGGGGATGGCGATCTTGCCCCAGCCGACGTTCTCGTGGGTATTGAGCTTCACCTTCTTGAAGATGGTCGCGAGGAAAGTCAGCGCGACCTCGCCCATCTCATGTTGCCCGGCGGACGCGCCCGCCTGCTCGAAGCTGTCGAGGACCTTCAGCTCGACGGCGAGCTGCGCGTCCGTGTAGTAGTCGACCGCTACAGGGGTGACGTACGCCTTCTTGTCGTCCCAGTCGAGCCACTCCACCTGGTATTGCTGGCCGCGGTGAATGTAGATGGCGTCCTCGTGGATGAGGAGAGGCGCGCTCGGCCGGTCGCACTCGCCGATGACGCGCGGGTGCGGCCCCTGCTCGATGATCACGAAGTTGTCCGTGCTCGCAGTGCGCAGGGAGACGGCTTCAGCGGGGTACGACTCTGACATCCAGTGGTAGCGGTTGCCCGCGCGCTGGAGGATGCCTTCTTCCGCGAGGATGTCGAGCAACTCGTCGGTATGGGCGCCGAACGCTTCGCCGACCGTGAAGGGCAGCTCAAAGGCGGCGCACTTGAGGTGGCTGCCGAGGATGAAGAGGTTGTCCGGGTCGATCAGCGCACGCTCCGGCGCCTGCTCGAAGATCATGTCCGGGTGGGTCGCGACGAACTGGTCGAGCGGGTTCGATGAGGCGATGAGCACGGAGAGCGAGGCCTCGCGCGTGCGGCCCGCGCGCCCGAACTGCTGCCAGAGACTCGAGAGCGAGCCCGGATAGCCCATCACGACGCTCGCGCCCATCCCGCCGATGTCGATTCCCAGCTCCAGCGCGTTCGTCGCGACTACTCCACGCACGGTGCCGTCGCGCAGCCCGCGCTCGATGTTGCGGCGCTCGTTCGGGAGGTAGCCGCCGCGGTAGCCGGCGATGCGCTCGGCGTCACCGGGCTTGTTGCGAAGCGTGTCGCGCAGGTACGTGAGCAGCAGCTCCACGCGCACGCGGCTGGGCGCGAACACGATTGTCTGGATGCCCGCGCGGATGAGCCGCGCGGCGACATCGCGCGTGGCTTTCAGGGACGACTGGCGGATGCCCAGCTCCTTGTTCACCACTGGCGGGTTGTGGACGACCACGACGCGTTCGCCGGCGGGCGCACCGTTGTCGTCCACCATCACCACGTCGTCGCCGACCAGAGCACGTGCGAGCTCGTCCGGGTTGGCGATGGTGGCGGAGCAGAGGATGAAGGTGGGGTTCGCGCCGTAGAAGTTGCAGATGCGCCGCAGCCGCCGGAGGACGTTCGCCAGGTGGCTCCCGAACACGCCCCGGTACATGTGCAGCTCGTCGATGACGACGTATTCGAGCGCCTCGAAGAGCTTCGTCCACTTCGTGTGGTGGGGGAGGATGGCCGTGTGGAGCATGTCCGGGTTGGTGAGGACGATGTGGCCCGCCTGGCGGACGGCGCGGCGGGCGTCGGCGGGGGTGTCCCCGTCGTAGGTGAAGGTGCCGATCTCCTCGCCGATGTGGGTGATCAGCCCGTGGAGCTCGTCGAGCTGGTCCTGGGCGAGGGCCTTCGTCGGGAACAGGTAGAGGGCGCGCGCGGAGCGGTCCTTGAGGATCGTGTTGAGGACGGGCACGTTGTAGCAAAGCGTCTTGCCCGACGCCGTGGGAGTGACCACGACGACGTTGCGGCCGGCGACTGCGTGCTCGATGGCCCGCGCCTGGTGCGTGTAGGGCTCGGCGATTCCCTGCTGGCGAAGGGCGTAGAGCAGACTGGTGTCGAGCCCCTCCGGCCAGGGTGCGAACCGCGGTGCGCGCTCCTCGATGCGGCGGACGAGCGTGTCCGTGGGCTTCGCCTGCAGCTCCGCGACCACCGCCTCCGCGATGATCGCGGGCGGCACCGGGCGCACAGCGGGCACGGGGTACGCGGGCGGCGGCTTAGCCACGAGCCACCGCCGGCTTCGGAGCCGCGACTGACAAGGAGCGGGCGCGTGCCACCAGCATCATCGCCTCCGCATTAGCACAGATGTTCGGAGTATGATGAGCATCGCGATGCCAGTCAATGCGGAGCCCTCACCCCCCAGCCCCCTCTCCCGACTTCGCGGGAGAGGGGGAGCGTCGGTGCCGCCTCCCGAGGATGTGGCTGAGCCCTAACGAGACGCACCGCCGCAGTGCACGTAGAGGGCGTCGTAGAGCGGGGTCTGGAAGGCGAGCGACTCGTGGTCCGGGATGTTCATCTCCCAGAACCCGGAGGCGACTGCCAGCAGACCAGCGGACTCCGCCGCGAGGTCGGGGGCGCCCGTGTCTGCCCCGCGCACGATCAGCGCGAGGCGGGCGAGGGCAGGGTTGCCGCTGAGGGCGTGGCGTTCGAGGAACGCGTCGAAGCTGCACAGCGGGCCGTGATGGCCATAGTCGACGTCGGGGACATCGAAGGGGGTGCCGCCGATGCGTTCGGCCGTGGCGATCACGTCCGCGGCGGGCACCCACTGGATCTCGGCGCCCGGCTCGATGAACCGGCGGATGAGCCAGGGGCAAGCGATGCGGTCGACGCGGGCGTGCTCTCGCGTCACCCAGATCATGGCGGGCATCGTACACCGCGCCAGGCGATACTTCGCATGCCCACTGACGTTCGCGCAGTCACGCGTATCGGGCGAAGATCAAGCGCGGCGCGGTACAGCGGCCGTTCGTAAGCGCACGTCCGTCCGGGCGGCGGACAGTGGGTGAAGGCCGGGTTACAAACGCGTGGACAACGTTCCGGCGCCGCCGGCCGCGGTTAACCTTCGCGCCCTACCGACGTTATCGCTAGTACGAAGGGCACGCGATGCCTATCCTCGGAAGGAGGACGGTCCGAGCAAAGCGATCCGGCGGGGACCCGGGGGCGGGTTTGACGAAGGCAACAGTCGAGGAGCGTGCACCGGAATTCGACGAGCGCACGCTCGTGGAAGCCGCGCAGCGCGGCTCGCAAGATGCCCTCGCCGCCCTGTACGAGCACTACTTCCCGCGCGTGTACCGGTATGTCGCTGCCCGGCTGGGTGGCGGCGAAGACGCCGAGGATGTCACGGAGGAAATCTTCCTCCGCATCATCAACAACCTCGGCAGATTCACCTGGCGAGGGCTCCCCTTCGGGGCATGGGTCTTTCGCATCGCACGCAACGAAGTCGTCTCGCATGTGCGCAAGCAGAAGGCCCGCGGCCTATCGGCTGAGCTCTCTGAGTCTATCCCGGACGCATCGGTCGACCACGTTGTGGAGATCGAAACCCAGTTCACGCTGGCCATCGTCCGCCAAGCAACAGAGAAGCTCCCCGAAGCCCAGCGCCAGGTCATCGCATTGCGCTTCAGCGCCGGGCTCTCAGTCGCAGAAACCGCCCAGGCCCTGAGCAAGACCGAAAACAACGTGAAAGTTCTCCAACACAAGGCCATCGCGAAACTCCAGATCCTCCTGAGGGAGCACCGCTGATGCGCTTCCTCCTCGACCGCAGACCCGACCGCGATTCCGAGCTCTTCGCCGAAGCCGCTGCCCTCATGGACGATGGCCTCGACGTCGACTTCGTGCTCGGGCTCTACCCCGATGACGCGGAGTGGCTCTCGCCACTGCTCAGGACGAGCGCCGTCGTCGGTCAAGCGAGCGAGTCCGCCCAACCCAGCTACTTCTTTGAGGGGTCGCTCAAGAGCAAATTCCTCACGGCCGCCCGCGAAGGCCGCCCCCAGGCTGTGCCGCGGGCCGTTGGGTACCAGCCACAGTCGCCCGTGCGGACAGCCATCGCGAGCGCCGGCATCATGGTGGCCGCCGGCGTCATGGGCATTGCCACTCTCGGATTCGTGACCTCCGACGAGGCGGTTCCCGGTGACTGGAACTACAGCTTCAAGCGCGCCCAGGAACGGGCGGAATACGCGCTCGCTCGAGGCGACCACAAGCTCGATGTGCAAATCGATCACGCCCAGGCCCGGGTGACCGAGCTCCGCAAGCAGGGCGATGACGCCTCCAGCAGAGACGTCGAGCGTCTCACGAGCGTGCTCGCGGAGCTGGAGGAGGAGGTCGCCCGCAACAAGGGTCTCGACGAATACCAGAAGTCGGAGATCGGCAACCTCACGCGCAACTTCACCGCCGTGCTCGCGTCCGTACCGGAGAAGCAGGTGCCGCCCGCGGTGGTGCGGAAGGCGGAAGAGACCGCCGGGAGCCTTGCGGCAGCGGCCGGCGGCGCCTCCAGCCTTCCCTCCGCGACCGTGACCCCGACCCCGACCCCCAGCGCGACGGCCGAACCAGAGGAGACCCCCACCGCGACGGAGACACCCGCGGAGGAGACTCCCACTCCCACCGAGACAACGACTCCCGCCCCAACCGAGACCGAGACGGAGACGCCCACGGAAACGGTCACCGAGCCGATCCAGGACGAGACTCCCACAGTGCCCGAAGACCTTCCCTGAACCCCCGATTAACCGGCGCGTTGCCTGCCAAGCCACCCCGGCGGTAGCCTCGGTGTGCGCCCCGGAGGAACGATGTCCCGACTCGCCCTGATCGCCTGCCTGCCACTTCTGCTGCTGCTCGCTGCCTGCGGTGGCGACGGTGATGACAATGGTGACGACGGCGACAACTCCTCCGACCAGGGCCAGGACGGCGCCACCGTCACCCCCACGCCGAAGCTCGTAGCCTCCCCTCCGCCCGCGGGTGACGATGATCCGCTCCTCACCTACGGCACGGCCGAGAGCCCGTACACGCCCACGCTCGCCCAGTTCCAGGAATTGCCGCACACAACGATCGATGCCGGCGGGGAGAAGGAAGGTGTGTCGCTCGCGGAGCTGGCAAGCCAGGCCGGCGCGCCCGAGGGTACGATGGTTACCATCCAGGGCACCCGCCGCGATGGGCGCAGGATCCAGTTCGTCCGAGAGTCGCTCAGCGAGATCGGCGCGCAGTCAGTGCTGGTCGTCGAAGATGGGCGGTTGAGCCTCTACTCCAGCGTCCTCGGTGAGGACCAGTGGCTCACGAATGTACTGGTAGTCAGCTTCCCGTAACTGGTTCCAGCTCCGCAGCTCGTCGAGCGCTTCGTCGGTGAAGATCGCCTCGGCGAGCGCCCACTCATCCCCGGTCTCGGGCGGGATGCCATTGACAATCTTGCCGCGGAGGAAGGCCTCGTCGCGCTTCTCCTCGTCGGTGAGCGCGTCGGGCGGGAGCGTCACCAGCAGCCGGACCATCTGCACGGCCACGCCCGCCCAGCGCGCGTCCCAGTCCTCGGCCCCTGTCGCCTGTTCTACGAGCCACCAGCAGACGCCGGGCACATTCCGGCTCGCGACGGGAAGTGGCACGCCGGGCGCCGCCTGGGGTGGCTGTGCCGGCCGCGACGCGATGGGCCGGCCGGTGGGCGGCCCTGGGGCTGGCCGCATGGCCGCTTCGCGCGCCTCGATCGCGCGGAAGGGGACCGCCTCCGCGAGGACCGTGCCGTGCACCTCGCAGGTGCGGTCGATGGCGATGCGCCAGCGGCACAGCCGCCCGGGCTTCTTCGTTTGACGTCCACAAAAGAGCGCTGACATGCGCGCACGGTGCTGCTCAAGGCGACCAGTGCAAAGCGGCTCGTGTCACACCGGCTCGGGGATGGCTTCCGGTGGCGCCGGCGAAGGCCCTGACCGCGAGACGCGCGCCCATGCGAGAAGGGCAATGCTGCCGAGCGCCGCCAGCGACACGCCCGCGATCACGTACGCGCTCCCCAGGCCGTTGGCGTCAGCCGACCACCCCATGACTGGTTTCGCCGCCGCCCCAACGACGCTGATGCCCATGGTGCCCATGCTGGCGATGGTCGCCCGCACCTCATCCACGGACTCGCGGTTAATCTGGTCTACGAGCACCGGCCCGAGCAGGTTGAGCACGACGCGCAGAGTGGCGTACATCGCGATCCCGCCCCAAAGCGGCATCACCCCCAGCGCGACCAGGGCGAGCGCCACGGCCGGAGCACCCATGAAAATGACACGCTGACGCCCGACCGCGCCGATCACGCGCGGAGACAGCAACGCAGCGGCCATCGCCACCAGGTGCAGACCCGCGAGCACGACCCCGAACCAGGCCAGCGGCAGCCCGTTCTGGTCGAGGAAAACCTGGGTGAGCAGGAGCGAGGACCAGGCGAGCCCGTTGACGAGCGCCTGCAGCAGGATGAGCGTGCGCAGGCGTGGATTGTGGGCGACACGCCGCGCCGCCGTGCCGAGCAGCTTGAAGTAGCGGACCTCGGCCGAGGGCGTGTAGGTCCCCGGGTCGCGGAATCGCCAGACGACGGGGATGGCTGTGGCCGCGAGGGCGATGCTCAGCGCGACCGTGGTTTCGAGGCTGGTGAGGGCGGCAATGGGCGCGCCGATCATGGAAGCGACACCCATGCCGGCAATCTGGCAGGCGTTGCCGCGCGAGATGACGCGGTGGAATTCGCCGGAGCGCCCCTGTGCCTCCAGGCTGTCGTGCACGAAGGCGATATCCGAGCCGGACGTAAGAGCCCCGGAGACGGCCCAGACGCCGTAGCAGGCGAACACCCACCAGAAGCTCGGCGCGAACGCGAACATGACCACGGCCAGGGTGATGCCAACCTGCCCCAGTAGCATCGACCGCCGGCGTCCCCAGCGGTCAGCGACGACGCCGGTGGGCACTTCGGCGACCATCATCATGATCTCGAAGAGCGCATCGAGGACGAGGATCTGGGCGATCGAGAGCCCGCGCGAGTCGTGCAGGTAGAGGATCCAGATCGGCATCCACAGCTGGAAGTGGCTGATGAACCGGAACTCGTAGAACCGCCGGATGTTGTTCGCGGCGGCGGCGCGCAACTGGGCGGGATCGGTGGCTTGCGACATCTGGTGGACGCTCCATGGGAGGGCGAGTGTCGATGGCTGGCGCGACGGCTAGCCGCGCGGTGCGCGCGGGAGACGGGGGCGCAGGATCAGCATGCCACTCACGGGAGCGTCCTTCGTTTGCGTTGAAGCGAGTGTACCAGACGAACCGAACCGTCGAGAGGCTGGCGCAAGTCCGAGATCGAATCCTGGCGTCCTGGCGGTTCGAGCACCCCCGGTCGCGGACTCCCCGTAGCGCGTGTAGCATGCGCGCCGGAGAAGGCACAACGCGACGGGGGAGCTCGATGGACATTCACGAGCGCGAATCCTTCCTCACCGAACCGCGGACGGCGGTGCTGGCCACCGTGGGGCCGAAAGGGATGGCCCACGTTGTCCCTGTCTGGTTCCGCTACTGCGAGGGGACGTTCCGCATCATCACGGAGCGTGGCTCCCAGAAGCACCGCAACATCCAGCGCACGGGCCGCGCCACCCTGTGCGTGGACGAGCGCGACGGCTCGCTCCGCTACGTGGCCGCCGAAGGCCCCGTGGAGGTGGTCGATACCGTGACCGAGGACGACCGCTTTGGGCTCTATACCCACTACCGCGGCCGCGACCGCGCGGAGAAAGCGGTGGCGAAAGGCGGCCACGAGCGCATGGTGATGCTGCTCCTGCGCCCCGAACGCTGGCTCCCGAGCCGCGAGCATTAACCGCCAGGACGCCTCGGACGCCAGGGAGTCCTCCTTCCACCACGCGCAGTCTCCGGCGACGACGGCGTCGTGCCGATGATCGCGATGTGGGCAAGCTCCTCATCTTCGTGGTCGCCCTGAGCCTGGCGGGCACCACGCGCTGCTACTCTGCCGACCCGGAGGCTACCCTCGCGGGCGTCCCGATCCTCGGTGCGATGGTCGCGACCGCCCCGCAAACGCCAGCCTACGTAGAGACCATCGGCACGCCGGCCGCGTCGGCCCTGCCTGAGGCCGACCTCGCGACGTGGTTCCAGCCGGCCGAAGGTGCCGACCCGTACGACGTGCCCACCTGGCAGGCGATCGACGCCTTCGCTGCCCACTCGAGCACGCCAGCGGGATGGACCGAGCTCTGCAAGGCAGCTGGAGCGGCGGCGGGGAGCGACCGCGCCGCCAACCCGAAGCTGGGGGCGCTAGCCTGCAGCGACGACGGCTCCGTGACCCAGCTCCAGCGCTTCGCCGCGGACCTGCTCTCCGCCCAGTCTCGCGTCGCGCTCTACTTGAAGGGCGCGCCCGACACGAGCGTGGCCGCCATCCAGGCGCGTCAGTCGGAGATCCGGCTGGCCTGCACGTATGGCGCGCCCTCCCGCCAGGGCGGTGAAGGCTCGGTCCTCGCGCAAGCCTGTACCGCGGCCCAGGACACCGCCTACCTCCACGGCGATGCCGCGGCCACCTTCGCCGCGCTCGGAGCCGCCTACGAGCTCGTCGCGAACGAGATCGCGCGTCTCGACCCGACGGTCGACCCCGAGCCGGGCTTCTTCGAGGCAGACGCCCCGTAGATCCCGACGACAACGCCAGTTCCTCCAAGACCTGTTCGTACGGCCCCGCAATCGCTCACCCAGTACAGTGCGGTATAGATGAACTAACTACGTGCTCACAATATTTGGGGATATTCAACCACAGAAAGTGATTCGAAAGTGACGCGGCCATCAGTTTGGCACAAAACGGAGCCATTGCTACTTGCGATGGTGAATCAAAGAAACCTATAGTCGCGCCAAGTCGTATGAATAGTGCCTCTACGGCTATAAGGGGGTTGTCCATGGCAAGCGACTATTGGGATCGGATGTACCGGATGCGCGCCTCGCGGCGCCGCTTCCTCACCGCGGGAGCTACCGCGGGCGTAGGAGTCGTCGGCCTGGGACTTGTGGGTTGCGGGGACGACGATGACGACGACGATGACGCAACCCAGGCGCCGTCCGGCAGCCCATCGGCTGCCGCAACGGAAACGGTGAACCGCGGCGGGACGATCCGTTACCCGATGTCAGGCGCATCGTCCGCCAACCCGCCCACGCTCTACCCGTTCGAGAACCTCACCTACCTGGCGCAAACGCCGGCCGGATATCACTACAGCCGGCTGCTCCGCGGGTTCGGGGGCGAGGGCATCGAGCCCACCGACACGACGAAGATGGAAGGCGACATCTCGGAGAAGATGCCGGAGCAGGCGGACGAGGTCACCTACATCTTCACCATGAAGCCCAACGTGAAGTGGCACGACAAGCCGCCTATGAACGGCCGCGCCGCCACCGCCACGGACTTCGTCAAGACGTACGAGGCGTTCCTCGGCGCATCCCAGAACGCGGCTGGCTGGGCCGGAGTGGTGGACAGGATCGAGTCCCCCGACGAGCGCACGATCAAGATCACGCTCAAGTCGGCGTTCGCGCCCTTCCTTACAACCCACGCCTCCTCCGCGGAGGCCGTCTGGTTCATCCCCGTCGAGACGATCGCGAACGACCAGGTGAAGACGGACCCGGTGGGCACCGGCCCGTACATGTTCGATAGCTTCGAGTCGGGCGTGGCCATCAACTGGAGCAAGAACCCGAACTACTACGATGCGCCGCTGCCGAACTTCGACAAGATCGAAGCCGGGCTGATCAACGACCCGCAGCGCCTGATCGCCGCACTCCAGGCGGGCGACTACGACCTCAGCGGCCTCAACGGCCCGCTCTATAAGGAGCAGCGGTCCAAGCTCTCGAACGAGGGCACGGACTTCTTCGTCCAGAACATCGTCCAGGGCGGGTTCTACTTCAACTTCGATAACAAGCCCTGGCAGGACAAGCGGGTGCGGCAGGCGCTCTCCATGGCGCTCGACCGCGACGGCTACCTGAACGTCCAGGACGGGACGAAGCAAGGCAACTGGATGGCGCACCTGCCGCCCGGCCTTGCCCCCTACTACATGTCCCCCAGGGACAAGAACGCTGACTTCGGAGCATCGGGAGCCTTCTTCAAGAAGAACATCGCCGAGGCGAAGAAGCTGCTTTCCGCGGCGACCGGTTCCGACAGCATCCAGTTCAAGCTGCGTTGCAACGTCGACCGCTACGGCGCGGAGGCGCAGCAGGCGTGGGAGCTGTTCGCCTCCACGATCAAGGAGGCTGGCTTCGAAGCCGAGCTGGTGTACGAGGAGTACGGCGCCTACATCCAGTCCACCTACCTGGGCAAGATCCCGGATGGCTCGATCGGCGTTGGCCCGCTCATCGGTTCGCCGCGTGATCCGGACAACGTGTTCATGCAGCTCTACTGGTCGAAGTCGGCCCGCCACAACTGGGGCGGGACCGCGATCGCGGAGCAGGCCGAGCTCGACTCGATGTTCGAGAAGCAGCGCACCCTCCTCAAGCAGGAGGAGCGCGAAGCGTATATCCGGGACATCCAGGTGAAGATGGCCGAGTCCATGCTCATGGTGCCCTACCACGCGAGCGCGGGCTGGGTGTACTCCCAGCCGTGGGTGAAGAACTTCTACTACAAGGCCGGCTACCCGTATGTGGCGGACGGCCTCATGAAGGCGTACTTCACGGAGGAACGGCTGAAGGACGGCTAGGCGGTTCGACGGTAACGGCAAGGCGGGCGCCCTCGGGGTTCCGGTGGCGCCCGCCCTTTGTTTCAGCCGCTCCGGGGGGAACGAGTGCTCCAATACATCATTCGCCGCATTCTCCTGATGATCCCGACACTCATCGGGGTCTCGCTGCTCGTCACGGGGCTCCTGCGGCTCCTGCCGGCGGATGCGGTCGACATTCTCGTGTCCCAGGGCGAGGTCCAGGGGGGACTGGCCTCGTTCAAGGAGATCGTCGACGAGCGCCTCACGGCGGACGGCAAGGACCCGGCTACGGTCAGCATCACCGACCGTACGCGCGCCGAGAATGCCGTCATCAACGAGCAGCTTCAGCGCGAAGGCATCGACCCCGCGTCGGCCGCGCCATCGCAGAAGAGCCAGGCGCAAAACACGCTCGCGCTGACTCGCTACAAGGACAACATCCGCGAGCGCGTGGGACTCGACAAGGGATTCCTCGAGCAGTGGTGGGATTGGACGAGCGGTGCCGTGCGAGGTGACCTCGGCACCTCCCTTGTTGGCTCGAGGGAGGTGAATGATGAGCTCAAGCGGCGCATCCCCGTGAGCATCGAGCTCGGGCTCCTGGCGATGTTCGTCTCGATCGCGATCGCGGTGCCCCTGGGGGTGGCCTCCGCGGTGATGCAGGACCGGTGGGTGGACTACGGCCTTCGGAGCTTCGCCATCGCGATGCTCGCGATCCCATCGTTCTTTCTCGCGACGATCGTGATCGCCCTCGCGTCGCGCTGGTGGAACTACTCTTTTCCCACCCACTACGCCGACTTCTGGGACGACCCCCAGACCAACCTGGAGATGGTGCTCGTCCCGGCCATAATCCTCGGCATTGGCCTGTCGGGCGGCCTGCTGCGGCTGACCCGCGCGCAGGTGCTGGAGGTGATGCGCCAGGACTACATTCGCACCGCGCGTGCCAAGGGCCTGTCCGGCCACCTGGTGGTGACACGCCACGCCGTGCGCAACGCGCTGCTGCCTGTGGTGACCGTCATTGGGTTGCAGGTGCCCGTGCTGGTCGGCGGGTCGTTGGTGCTGGAGGCGATATTCGGGATACCGGGCGTCGCCCTCTATCTGTTCCAGTCGATTGGCAACCGAGACTTCCCGGCCATCATCGCGGTGAACATGGTGGTCGCGGTCGTCATCATCGTCGTCAACCTCGCCGTGGACGTCACATACGCCGTGCTCGATCCGCGCATCCGGCTGTCGTAGGAGAGGGAGAAGCGTATGGCCGCTGCCGATACCACCAGCACCCTGTACGGTGATTTCTATCTCCGCCGCGAGCGACCCGTGCTTCAACGCATCGTGTTGGGGACGGCTGACTTTGCACGGCGGAAGCCGCTGGGCGCCTTCGGCGGGCTTATCCTTCTGACGGTCATTTTCGTGGGGGCATTTTCGCCATGGCTCGCCGGAGACCCCACCCGCTCAGACCTCTCGGCGCTCCTCGTGGGCCCCGGTTCAGACCACCTGTTCGGGACGGACTACAACGGGCGCGACATCTACGCCCGCATCGTCTTCGGCTGCCAGATCACCGCGCTGGTCGGGATTGGCACGGTCCTCCTTGTGACGTTGCTATCGCTCATCGTGGGCGTTCCGAGTGGATACTTCGCCGGCAGGTTCGACTTCTTCATCCAGCGCCTCGTCGATGTGTGGCTGAGCTTCCCCGCCATCTTCCTCATCCTCACCCTCGTCGCCGTTTTGCAGACGAGCCACGGCAGCGGGTTCATGGGGCTCGGGCGCGGCCCTGAGTTCGGCCCGAACCCGAACGATGGAGAATGGTTCTGGTACACGTTCCCGCGCACAACGATCGTCATCCTCGCGCTTGGGCTGGTGCTCGCGGGCGGGGCGTCGCGGGTGATTCGGAGCGCCGTCTTTGCCACGCGTGCGAACCCTTACGTCGAAGCAGCGGAGGTGCTGGGCGCCTCGCACACCCGCATCATCATGCGCCACATCCTCCCCAACATCATGCCCACGGTGATCGTGCTGGCCACGCTCCAGCTCGGTATCGCAGTCCTCGCTGAGGCGACGATCAGCTTCCTTGGCGTCGGCATCACGAACTTCCCCACGTGGGGTCAGATGCTCTCCGGCCGAACGCGCGACCTCGCGGAGAACCACCTCCACCTGGCGCTCTTCCCGGGCCTCGCGATCTTCCTCGCCGTCTTCGGCTTCAACATGCTCGGTGACGCCCTCAGGGATGTCCTCGACCCGCGCCTGCGCGGGAGCCGGTAGGGGGACGGGAGCCGAGTCCAAGCGCGAAGCGTCAGCGAGCGTGCGATCGTGATTCCGCGACGAAAGTCGCGGGTGAACCATCCAGCCCTCCCTCGCGGTCGGGGCTCGGGCGCGCCCGAATCATCCTACGGCTACCTCGCGATAGCGCCGCAGCGCATCGATGTGCGCCTGGGGCGAGTCGAGGTTCGCGTTCATGGTGCGCACCGAGACGTGCGTTGCGCCCGCTTCGCGCCACGCATCCAGCCGCGAACGCCAGCTCTCCTCGGGGGCGCCGATGTTCGTGAAGCCCTCGATGCCGAACGACGACGGGTCGCGGCCGTACTCCTTCACGTAACCGCGCACGCGATCGAGGACGGCGCGGCCGTTCTCGTCCGGGCCGAGGAGGGGCATGATGCCGTCGCCGATGCGCGCGGCGCGCTTGAGCGCGGACTCGTTCAGGCCACCGAACCACACCGGGATGCTGCGCGCGGGCCGCGGGAGGATGCCCGCGCGGTCGATCTTGTGCCATTTGCCCTCGAACGTGACGACGGGCTCGGTCCAGAGCTTGCGCATCAGCTCCACCTGCTCGCTCTGGCGGGCTCCGCGGTTGTGGAAGTCCTCGTTCAGGGCGTCGTACTCGACGTAGTTCCAGCCGGTACCGATGCCGAGTCGCAGGCGCCCGCCGGAGAGCACGTCCACCTCCGCCGCTTGCTTGGCGACGAGCGCGGTCTGCCGCTGCGGCAGGATGACCACGCCGGTCGCCAGCCCGATGCGTTCAGTGCAGGCCGCGAGGAACCCGAGCAGCACGAAGATCTCGTGGAAGGGGGTGTTCTCGGTATACGGGCCCGTGGGCCGCGGCTCACGGTCGTGCGTGGCCCCGAGGACGTGGTCGTAGATAAGGATGTGGGAGTAGCCCAGCGACTCGGCCGCCTGGGCGAAGTCGCGGATGGCGGATGGGTCGTCGCCGATCTCGGTCTGGGGGAACACTGCGCCAACGTGCACGGGGAGTCTCCAGTGGGTGAGGTGGGCGGAGTATAGAGGGACGAGGGACAGAGCCGCGCGCGTGAGCGAGCGGTCAACGACGAGCCCGAACCAGGGTGGGCGCTTCCCCGGGGGCTGGCGCAGCCAGCCCCTACTATCCACCAGCCGCTCGACTCGATCGTAGGGGTCGGCTGAGCCGACCCTGCCCGCGGTGCGCTGACCCTGCCGCTTCCACAGGGCTGGCTGCGCCAGCCCCTACCATCGGCAATCATCCACACGCGATCGTAGGAGTCGGCTGCGCCGACCCTGCACCCAGGCTCGACCGATAGCTGGCGATTGATCGCGGCTTTACCCACGATTTGCCGTCTTGCCGCAGACAGCCGTTACCCTCGGGGCATGGCTCTTCATTTCGAGCGGCTTCGGCTCACCCTCGTTCCGGGGGGCCTCGCCCTGCTCGCCCTGGTGTTCGCAGGCGCCCTGGTCGGGTGTGGCGGCGACGATGACGGCGACGACGAGACCCCCACGCCCGCCGCCACCTCGACCTCCCAGCCCACCTCCACCCCCGAAGCGACCAGCTCACGCCCTGCCGGTCCGACGCCCGTGCAGCCCACGCCTGACCTCACGCCGCGCCCCAGTGGCGGCGAGCTCATCGATGCCGTCATCACCGCCGTCGAGACCCAGGACGCGGCCGGTCTGGAACGCCTCATGCACTACTTCCTCGCAGCATGCACGGGCACGCAGGGCATCGGCGCGATCCCGTGCCCCGACGGCCAGCCGGCCGGGTCTGCCGTCGACGTCTTCGGAGTCGGCGGCTGCGAAGGGACGTTCATCGCCCGGGGCGACCCCGATGCTTCGCGCTCACTGCAGCAGTTCGTGCTTGAGGAGCGCGCCCTCTGGGCCGTGGTCGAGACGCCGCCTTTCCCCGGTGACGAGCGTGTGCCCGGCAAGCACATGGTCATCTTCCGCTACACTTCCGGTCCCTCCGTGGGCGGCGGGACGGCGCTCTCCGTCGACGAGGAGGGCGTCTCCTACCTCCACACCGGCTGCGGGCCGTCGACCACGCCCGAAAGCTTCACCCACGGCTCCACCGAGTACCTCATCCCCCCGCAGTAGTGCGCGTGACACATCGAATTCGACGCGGAGATCTCTCTCAGGATCTCCGCGTTCTCTGCGGTTATACCGACCGTCCCCAACCTTCCTCTCTCCCAACCTCCCGCATAGTCCCTCCACATTTCGGCGCGACCATCGTGGGGAAGCAACGCAAGAGGAGGAATCTCATGCTTCTCCGCATTGGCATCGCGCTTATCGCCGTCGGCATCGTCGGGGGCATCGTGGGCGCCATCGTCTGGGGCTTCGATGGCCCAAACTGGGACCGCGAGGTCGAGTACCAGGTCGTCAACCAGAGCGGCGAACCCACGGGCCAGGATGTCACCATCGTCCGTGAGGACGACCGCGACGGGCCGCCGTTCTTCCCGTTCTTCCCGCTCGTCCTCATCGGCGGCGTGCTCGTCGCCGTCGCGCTCTTCACGCGCGGGCGTGGCGGCTGGGGTGTCCCGGGCGGACCCCGCGGCCGCTTCGAAGAGTGGCACCGCGACGCCCACCGCGAAAACGGCTCTCCGCCGTCGTCACCGTCGGCGCCCGCCGCCAGCTAACATCCAGATCAGCCCCAGGTCGCAGGTCCAAAGTCCAAACCCTGGCGCGGCTCCTTTGGACCTTCGACCTTGAACCTTCGACTCGCCGGAGGCACACATGCGCACCATCCTCGTCGCGGAAGATGAACCGAAGATCAGCGCGCTCGTCCGCGACTACCTGCAGGCGGCCGGCTTCGACGTCATCGTCACCGCGGACGGCGATGCCGCCCTGCGCGAGGCGCGCGCCGCCAAGCCGGACCTCGTCGTCCTCGACCTTGGCCTGCCGCGCCGCGATGGCATCGATGTCATCCGCGAGCTCAGGCGTACCTCGAACGTGCCCGTCGTCATCCTCACCGCACGCGGCGAGGAGTCGGACCGCATCCTCGGGCTGGAGATGGGCACCGATGACTACGTGGTCAAGCCCTTCAGCCCGCGCGAGCTGGTCGCGCGGGTGCGTGCGGTGCTCCGCCGCTCGGAGATCGCCACCGGCGACACCGAGGTCGTGCGCGCCGGGGAGGTGGAGGTCGACGTCTCGCGCGTGCAGGCCACCATCGCCGGCCGCCGCATCGACCTGACAGCGACGGAGGTGCAGCTCCTCGCCCACATGGCCCGGGAGCCGGGGCGCGTGTTCACGCGGGGGCAACTGCTGGACGTGCTCCACGGCGTCGCCTTCGAGTCGTTCGAGCGCGCCATCGACTCCCACATTCGCAATATCCGCAAGAAGATCGAGCCCGATTCCGCTCGTCCGCGGTACATCCAGACCGTCTACGGCGTGGGCTACCGGTTCGCCGAGCAGGCGGAGCCTGAAGGGCCGCAGGCGCCACAGGGAGCGCCACGGAAGTGACCCGGGAAGAGCCGCGCCGCGCACCACCATGGTGGCCGGCCGACGAGGCCTGGCCGCCGCGAAAGCGTCCCTCGGGAGGCGCTGCGTTCGTGCGGCGGATATTCCTCGTGCTCTTCGCGTTCTTTGTGCTCTCCACCACCGTGAACCTCATCGCCGGGTTCTTCGTCGCCGGGCAGCACGGGCCCCCGCCTGTCTGGGGGCTGTTCTGGATTGTGCTCCTCGGCGGCGCCCTGGTGGTCATGTGGCGCTTCGCCTACCGGTTCACGAGTCCCTTTGGCGACGTCATGGGCGCGCTCGATCAGCTCGCTGCCGGGGACTATTCGGCGCGCGTGCGGCCGGCAGGCCCGCCGCCTGTACGCTCCCTCGGCGAAGCGCTGAACACCACCGCCGCCCGCCTCGCCGCCGCCGAGGAGCAGCGCCGCAACCTCGTCGCCGACATCGCCCACGAGGTGCGCACCCCGCTTGCCGTGATCCGCGGCAACGTGGAGGGCATGATCGACGGGCTCTACCCGGCCGAGCCCGCCCGCCTCGCGCCCATTCTCGAGGAGGTCGCCGTCATCACCCGGCTGGTCGAGGACCTCGGCACACTCTCCTCGGCGGAGGCCGGCGTCCTCCAACTCCACCCCGCACCTACGGACATCGCGGCACTGGTCCGCGATGTCGCCGCATCATTCGGGGCGCAGGCAGCCGGGGCTGGGGTCGCCCTCGACGTGACCGGGAACGACTCAGCCGTAGTCGAGGCGGACGAGCACCGTATCCGCCAGGTGCTGGAGAACCTCGTCTGGAACGCCATCCGCCACACCGGCGCGGGCGGCTCAGTCGAGCTCGAGGTGCATCCCACCGCGGACGGCGTCACCGTCGCCGTCACCGACACCGGGTCCGGCATCACCGCCGAGGACCTCCCGTACATCTTCGAGCGCTACCGCAAGTCCCCCGACTCCGTGGGCAGCGGCCTCGGCCTGGCCATCGCCCGCCGCCTGGTTGAGGCCCACGGCGGCACGATCACCGCTGCCAGCGAGCGCGGCGAAGGCACGACGATCTCGTTCTCGCTTCCACTCGCGCGATAGCGCGGCTTACCGACAGCCGGCCGCCCATGGCGAACGATGTGACTGCGGCCTCTCCCCGGCAGCCTTTCAGCGGGCGCATCCGCTGGGTGCAGATCGACCTCGGGGGCGACGCGCAGGATGCGGACCACCTGATCGCTTCAGAGGAGCGGCTGAAGCTCGCGATGGCGCGCCAGTAGGAGGGCGACCCAGTGATCGGGCAGGCGGCGACGGGCGTGCGAACTGCGCGAACCGCTCACGGAGTCGCCAGTTGACGTTCGAGGATTGGATGGAGGAGGTCGCCCACGGCTTCGAGGCCGTGGGCGTCGCCATCCTCATCATCGGTGCATCGATCGCGCTCGGCCGGTACGTGCTCGCCATCGCGCGCGGGGAGCGCATGGGCGCCTACGAAGCGGCTCGCCGGGGTATCGGCCGCGCCATCCTGCTCGGGCTCGAAGTTCTGATCATCGCCGACATCGTCACCACCATCACCGTGGATGCGACGTTGGAGAGCGCGCTAACGCTCGGGTTGGTGGTGTTGGTGAGGACGTTCCTGAGCTTCTCGCTGGAGATCGAGCTCGAGGGCGTGGTGCCGTGGCATCGAAGGGCCAGGCCGCGGGAGTAAGAGCGAGGCCGCCCGCACCACGGTCTACCGGGATGGTGGTGGCCCCTCAAAGCTGCGGGTAGCGTGGGTCTCGTACTCCTGCCGTAGATGCGCTTGAGGTCGGCGGCGGAAGCGGCTCGCCCTGTGACCCGCTTCACGTCCAGCTCCGTCGTCTTTACCTTCGGGTAGGGCGGCGCTGGTGGGCCACGCCTACGCTCAAATCAGAGCACGAAACCGCCTCCCGACGCTCACCAGTGAGAAGGTCCCGAGCGAGTGAGTTGCTTCATACCATTAATGCCTAAGAAGGCTGGATATTACGATCATGACAATGACAGCTCCGTCCCCCATCTCCATGCGGGAGCGGCTCCGCGAAAACTATGCATGGACCCCGCGACAGCGCGAGGTCCTCGACCTTATGTCGCGCGGCAAGACCAACACCGAGATCGGCGAATCGCTTGGGATCTCACTCGACGGCGCCAAGTGGCACGTCAGCGAGATCCTCTCCAAGCTCCAGGCCGAGTCCCGCGAAGAAGCGGGCGACTACTGGCGCCGCTACAACGGCTTCGCCCCACGGTTCGGGCGCGTGTTCCGCGGCATCGCCGGCGGCACGGCCGTGAAGTGGGTCGGCGGCGCGACCGGCCTGGTAGTGGCGGGGGCGGCCGCGACCGCGATCGTCGCCATCGCCATCAACCAATCGAGTAACGAGCCTCTCACCGGCGACCCGAACAGTCCGGCCCCCATCGTCACGCCGCCGCCCGCCGGCCCGGGGCCCGGGAGCGTGTTCAACGGCAAGGTCAGCTTCGGCCAGAACCGGGCATCCATCCCGGGCTCCACGATGTTCGTCGTCACAGGCTGCAGCCAGTGTGATGGCCCCGACGAGACGCTCCAGGCGCACGTCACCGACCGCACCGGGACCACCACCGTCACCACGATCCTCAGGTCGGACGCTGGCATCCTCGCCGGCTGGACCATCGGCGCGCTCGCAGGTTCGCCCGACGCCTCGCTGCTGGCCGCCGTCGTCTGCGACCAGGAGTACTGCGGCGGGATGGGCGGAGGTGATTACCGCGAAGGCGTGAACGCGTCGTGGCGAGTCATCACCTCGTCGGACCAGGGCACGACCTGGAACACGGCCTTCACTTACAGCGGCGACTTCGTCCACGTCACGAACGTGAATCGTAATAGCTTCCTGGCGCTGGCCAGCGACTACGCCGCCGGCCAGTCCACCACGACGTACACCGTCAACCACGCTGGCACCCTCGAGATCGTGTCGCCCCCGACGGGCCTCGCTGGCGGATACCCCTACGTGTTGGAGGACGGCACCACCCTCTGGGCGAACGCCGAGTACACCGCCCTCTACCGCCAGGATGGCACACCCCTAAATCTGACCGCACCCGCCGGGAGCGATCGGCTCGCGAACATGCCAATCAGCGAACTCGAAGACGGCACGCTCGCCATCGCCTGGGCCGCGGTCACCAGCGACGGCTTCTACTCCGAGACCGTCCAGATCGTGGACCGCGACGGCGACGTGAAGGCGACGATCGACGGCAACGCGACCTACTTCCTGCGGGTGCTCGACGGCCAGCACGCCATCGGGAACGTGTCCGCACAGAAGGCCGGACTCCAGGACGGCGCCACCAGCTACCCGGTGCTGCTCGACACGAGCAGCGGCACGGCGACGCCCGTGACCTCGGATGCCCTCACCGACCAGCGCGGCCGCAACCGCTTCATCGCCTTCGACATGCAGTAGGCCCTCACCCCCAACCCCCTCTCCCGACTGCGCGGGAGAGGGGGCTTTTCGTGTGCGGTGAAGCCGCTGCCGAGACCTTCGGTGAAACTCTGCGTTCTCTGCGTCTCTGCGGTTCAAGAACTCGCGCCGTTCTCCTCGAAGCCGCGCGTGGCGTGGGTCTCGTACTCCATGCCGTAGATGCGGCGGAGGTCGGCGACGGCCGCGAGGCCCTTCTTGCTGTGCGGGCTGGCGCTCCACTCGCCCTCCTCGCCCGGCATGGGCTCGAAAGAGTGGAGCACGATCTTCTCGAGGAGCTGGCCAAGGGTGATGCCGTCGAACTCGGCCAGTCCTTTGAGCACCTTCACCATCTTCTTC
Source organism: Dehalococcoidia bacterium (assembly GCA_040877955.1). Classification (GTDB taxonomy): domain Bacteria; phylum Chloroflexota; class Dehalococcoidia; order Tepidiformales; family Tepidiformaceae; genus JBBDMZ01. Next base: position 117,838 of record JBBDMZ010000020.1, read on the forward strand.
TCCATGCGCACTCCCAGCTGCGCGCGCTCCACAGGCACCGGGTCCATCCCGTACTTGACTCGCATCGTCTCTGCCATCTTCGTCCTCCTGTTACCTTGGTACCAAGATAACACACACCCAGTCCCAGCGCGAGCATCAGCGAGCATGCGATGTCGATCGCGCCACCAACGCTGGAGAACGCTGGCACCGGTGATCGGGCGCATCCGCCCACACCCACCGCGACGACACTTCGCGCGCCGCTCGGCTGGCTTACGGACGATGGCACTCTGCCGCCCGCGGCCACGGAGGGCCGCAGCTACCCGCGTTGGAACCGGCGAGCCGCTTCCAACGTCTTTACGATCGGCTAGGGTGCGAATCGGACCAGTGCCCTAGCCTCCAGGTTGTGACGATGACGACTCCGACTCCTATTCCCATGCGCGAGCGGCTGCGGATGGACTACGGGTGGACCGCCCGCCAGAAGCAAGTGCTCGAACTGATCGCGCGCGGCCGCTCGAACACGGAGATCGCGGAGGAGCTCGGCCTCTCGCTCGCGGGCGCGAAGTGGCACGTGAGCGAGATCCTCTCCAAGCTCCAGGCCGACCAGCGCGAGGAAGCGGCCGACTACTGGCGCCGCTACAACGGCCTCGCCCCTCGCTTCGAGCGCATCTTCCGCGGCATCGCGGGGGGCGTGACCACGAAGTGGGTTGCGGGCAGTGCAGCCGTCCTCGTGGTGGGCGCTGCAACAGCGGTGATCGTCGCCATCGCCATCAACCAATCGAGCGACGAGCCCTTGGCCAACGATCAGGAAGTGCCTGGTCCGGTACCCACGAGCGCGCCCGCCCCGAACCCCGGCTCGGGCGCTGGTGGCAAGCTGACCGACCTGCAGGTCGCAGCAGACCGGCCGCTGCCAGCCGGAGCCGTCGTGTACTACTACGGTGGCAACGTGTCGCAAGAGGGACCGCAGCAGGATCTCCGCCGGGCGTACAGTGATTCCACCGGCAAGCTCCACGTAGAGCGGCTGTACGAGAACATCGAGGGCGAGGGAACGCCGTACTGGACGGCCATCGATCCCGCGACGGGCCGCGTCGCCGTCGCGCTCTGTCTCGAGGGCTACTGTGGCGGCTACGGCTCTGGCGAGCCCGGGTCCAAGAACCGCCTCGTCACGTCAGCCGACGGCGGTATCACCTGGGCTGACCGAGGAGAGCTGCCGCTTTACAGCACGCTGTGGGGCTTCATCGACGAGGGCCTCGTGGTTCAGACGTTCGAAGCCACACCCGGGGAGGATGCGCCCGGCCGAATCTGGGTCTTTGATACGGGGCGGGTCCTCAAGCAGCACACAGGGTGGGACCATGCGTCGATCCTCTTCAAGGACGGCTCGGTGGGCACACGTCGCGAAGACGGTTCGTTGATGGATGAGTCTGGGACCGTTCTGCGGGCTGCGCCGAAAATTCCGGGAACGGCGCACTCTGCTGGAGCCTTCATCTTTGAGCCCACGAATTCAACGCTTTGGGGGTCGTTCAACTACCAGGCTCAGCCCGGCGAACCCCAAGGATGGGCCGTCGAAGCCGATGCAGACGGGAACGTCCTGCGCGGGGTGACTACGCAAGATACGACCGTCGGAGCAATTGGTCGCCTCTCAAGTGACCTGGTCTTCGCCAACGGCCAGTACCCCGGGGCCTTTGTGGGTCGCGCGAGCATCCTGGATCTCTCGACCGGCACGGTGTGGCGGATCGCCGACCTCATCGGGGACGGCGATCGCGATGCGTACGGCGTGGCCGCGACCACCGGCCAGTTCGCGGTGGTGAACGCGGGTGGCGACTGCCTCAACGTCCGCGAGTCCGCCTCTACTAGCTCTGCCAGCCTCGCCTGCTACGTGGACGGTGTCCTCCTCCGCGACCTGGGCGAGACCATGGAGGCCGGCGGCGCCAGCTGGCTCAAAGTCGCCACCCCGGACGGGCGCGAAGGCTGGGCCAGCGCGGAGTTCCTGGAGCGCTAGACCTCTCCGCGGTTCAACTCCCCCGTCTTGAACCCGAGCTTGCGGCCGGGAGTAGCGGCAGGGGTCATGAGTTCGCGGATAGCGTCGAAGACCACGCGGAACTGCGCGTCGTACTTCGCCTCCATCTCGTCGAGCCGAGCTGCGAGGTCGGCATGCGTCGCCATCAGAGCGCGCAGCCGCACGAATGCGCGCATGATCTCGATGTTGACCTGAACCGCCCGCGGCGAGTTCAGCACGCTCGATAGCATCGCCACGCCCTGCTCGGTGAAGGCATAGGGCGGATACCGCCGACCGCCGCGGCCCATTCTCTTTGAGGATCCAATTTGGATCCTCAAACGCTCGAACTCTTCTACCGTGAGCTCAAACATGAAGTCTGCCGGGAATCGATCGGGGTTCCGGCGAACGGCCCTCAGCAGCAGAGTAGTCCTCAGACCGTAGAGTTCGGCGAGGTCCGAGTCGAGCATCACCCGCTGCCCGCGGATCAACAGGATGCCCGCCTCGATTCGCTCAGGCGGGACCGCGATCAGGCTGGTTGGAGGCTCGTCGCTCACTGCTGCCGGATTCTACTCTGCCAGCCTGGCATCCCAAACTCCGCCCGTCGCTTGGGGCCGGGCCGTGAGGACGGGAGCTCGATGTTTGAGATCACAATTTGTGATCTCAAGTGCAGCCCGACGGCTGTGGTCGGTTTGCTCTTGGAAGAGCAAAGTGCCGGCCCGGAGGAAGCG
>JBBDMZ010000021.1:0-20593 GCA_040877955.1 Dehalococcoidia bacterium
CCCTCTCCCTCTGGGAGAGGGGCTTTCGTTTGCGGGTGTGCCCCGGCGATGGTGGTGAGGACACGAGCGGACGCGTCGCCCAAGCGCCGGGAAGGGGTGCGAGTGAGCACCAACCGCTTGCTCACGCGCGCGGCACCGATCCGCCCGGCACCGATCCGCGCGGCACCGATGTGCGGGGGCATTGCGCTATGGGCGCATCATCGCCTGGGGCTCACCTTCGCGTGGGTTGCCAGACATGGAGAAGTTGGGGTCGTGTTTCTTGAGCTCCGCGCGGGCGATGGTCATCTTGTGGACTTCGTCGGGGCCGTCGGCGATGCGGAGGGTGCGGGCGTGGACCCACATCTGGGCCAGGGGCGTGTCCTGGGTGACGCCCATGGCGCCGTGCACCTGGATGGCGCGGTCGATGACCTTGAGGGCGACGTTCGGGACCGCGACTTTGATGCCGCTGATCTGGGTGGCGGCGGCCTTGTTGCCGACGGTGTCCATGAGGTGGGCGGTGCGGAGGACGTACTCGCGCGCCATGTCGATTTCGATGCGGGACTCAGCGATCCAGTCCTGGATGAGGCCCTTCTGAGCGACGAGCGAGCCAAAAGCGGTGCGCGCGAGGGCGCGCTTGACCATGAGCTCGAGGGCGCGCTCGGCGACGCCGATGGTGCGCATGCAGTGGTGGATGCGGCCGGGGCCGAGGCGTGCCTGGGAGATGGCGAAGCCACCGCCTTCCTCGCCGAGGAGATGGTCGGCGGGGACACGCACGTTCTCGAAGAGCACCTGGCCGTGGCCGCCGCGGTCCTCGTTGCCGAAGACAGTGAGGGAGCGTTCGACGGAGACGCCGGGCGTTGCTTTAGGCACGACGATCATCGACTGCTGGCGATGGCGGGCGGCCTCAGGGTCGGTCTTGCCCATGACGATCATGACCTTCGCGCGCTCGGCGAGGATGCCGCTGGTGAACCACTTGCGACCGTTGAGCACGTACTCATCGCCGTCGCGCTTGATCTGGAGCGAGATGTTCGTGGCGTCGGATGAGGCGACGGCGGGCTCGGTCATGGCGAAGGCGGAACGGATCTCGCCGTTGAGCAGGGGCGTCAGCCACTCCTGACGGATACGGTCGTTGCCGTAGAGGTTGAGGATCTCCATGTTGCCCGTGTCGGGGGCCTGGCAGTTCAGCACCTCAGACGAGAAGGGGACCTTGCCGAGCTGTTCGGAGATGGGGGCATAGTCGAGGTTCGAAAGCTTCGTCCCCGGGTCGCCCTCGCGGAGGTGGGGGAGGAAGAGGTTCCAGAGGCCGCGCCTGCGTGCCTCGGCTTTGAGGTCGTCGAGGATGGGCGGATAGGCGTGGTCGCCCATCTCGTGGTACTGGCGGTAGTACTCTTTCTCGTTGGGATAGATGTGGTCGTCCATGAACTTGCGCACCTCTGCCTGGCGCGCGGTCCCCTCAGCGGTGAAGTCGTAGGGCATCGAATCCTCCTTGATGTGAGCGAGCGGGCATATCCTACCGCTGGAACGCAAGTCGCCACACTGAGGCGTCCCGCGGGTGGATCTCGAAACGACGGTGAAATACGCGCGTGTTACGGTCGGGATTGAGGGAAGACCCTGAGCTGGTAGGAGCGTCCCCTTTTGAACCTCACACAGATTTGTCCCGGCAGCGCCGTGTTCGATTCAGACGGCGAGCAGATCGGGACGGTGTCCGGCGTGTCCGGCGACCGCTTTCACCTGTCGACGCGACGTTCGGACTTCTGGATTCCGTACGACTGGATCCTGCTCGCGCATTCGCACACGGTCCTGGTGAACACGACGAAGGATGAGCTAGGGCGCTTCCGGGACACGCTGCCGTCGCGTTGGCTGCGGTCGGCCTGAAGTTTCGACGTGCTGACGAGGGTGGAGCGTGGGCTGGTAAGCGTGGCGTCCCGCACTTGTGGAGATGCACCATCGCACGCTCGTTGACACTCGCGCTCGGACTGAACCGTGTCCGGCCGGTAGATTAGGCTCATGCTCAGGGTCGATGCGCACGTGCATGCGTTTCCGGAGAGGCTGGCGCTCGCTGTGCGGGAGCGGCTGAACCAGCGCGGCGGCCTGGAGGGCAGCCCATTGCTGGCCGACGTCGCCGAGCGCGTGCGGGACGCGGGGTTCGACCGGGCATGGATCCTGCCCTATGCCCACCGTGCAGGTGTCGCGGAGTCGATCAACGAGTGGAGCGCGGAGGACGTCGCGGCGATCCCGTGGCTCGTGGCGGGGGCGACATTCCATCCGGCGGACGAGGACCTGGCGCGGCTGGTGGAACGCGCGCTGGTGGCGCTGCGACTGCGGGTGGTGAAGCTGCATTGCTCGGTGGGTGGCTTCAGCCCGGCGGATGAGAGGCTGGAGCCGTTGTGGGACACGGTCGAGGCGATGGGTGTGCCTGTCGTGGTGCACGCGGGGCAGGTCTCTCCCGGCGAGACGTCGGGAGAGGAGGTCGATGCGCTGCGGGCCGTGCTCGACCGGCATCACCGGCTGCCGCTCGTGCTCGCCCACACGGGCTACCCGGCCACAGACCGGGCGCTGGCGTTGATGAGCGAGTACGAGAACCTCTTTGGCGACCTGACGCCGGTGTGGGACCGTCCGCACACGATCACGGCGGACGACATCATGCGGTTCCCGGGGAGGTTCTTGTTCGGCAGCGATTCGCCGAACAACCCGGTGGGGGCGGGAGAACAAGCGCGGCGGTACGAGGACATGGGACTTCCGGCCGAGGACCTGGCGCTGCTCCTCGGGGGTGCGGCGATGCAGCTCGTCCCGGCCGGCGAGGAGTGAGGGCTGGCACTGGTGACTCGCTGCGAGCCCTCACCCCCGGCCCCTCTCCCAGAGGGAGAGGGGAGTCGACGCCGTGGCCGTGGCGCCAGGTGGTCGCTGGTTCGGGTGACGGACATCGCGCCCTCATTCCGACGCTCTCCCCCGAGGGAGAGGGGAGTCGACGCGGCGGCCGAGGCGTCAGGTGGTCGCTCGTTCGGGCGCCGGACATCGCGCCCTCACCCCCGGCCCCTCTCCCAGAGGGGGAGGGGAGTCGACGCAGAGCACTGGCGAGAGGTTAGGACTTGTCGACGGGGAGCGGGGTCCTGGCGGTGGGCAGGCGTGAGCGGAGGAGGCCGGAGGAGATGGCGCCCAGCACGACGACGCCGAAGCAGCAGAGCCCGAGGAGCGAGAGCGTTGCCCGTTCGCCGATCTGGTCGGCGAGGGCGCCGGCCGGGAAGCCGACGATCATCTGGAGGCCGAAGGCAGTCATGGTGAGCGACATCACGCGGCCGAAATAGGCGGGGTCTGTGCGTTGCATGAGGTTGACCTGGTTGCACATCTGGAAGCCGCTGGAGGTTGCGCCGACGAGGATCGCCGCACCCAGCATGGTGGGAAAGGTGGGTGCAATGGCGAGGAGAATAACGGAGCCCGCGAGGGCGGCGCCGCATGCGAGCATGAGCTTCGTGGGGTCGGGACCGAGGCCTTTGCGCGTGAGGAAGAGCGTGAGGACGATCCCGCCGACGGCGGTGAAACCGTAGACGACACCCACGAGCTTCGCGGACTTGCCGAGCTCGTTCTCGAGCAGTCCGGGCATGAGCTGCTGGTAGGAGAACGCCGTGAGGACCACGCCTGCAAACATGAGCATGAGGAGGCGAACCTCGGGCGAGTCCCAGATGTAGCGGGCGCCGCCTTTGATGTCAGTCAGAATCGATGTCTTGCCGGAGTCGTGGCGGGCGCTGGTGGGCTGCATGACGACGAGCAGGCCCATCGCGATGGCGAAGAACGAGGACATGACGATGTAGGTGCCTCCGATGTCAACGAAGGCGAGGGAGATCAGGCCACCAGCGGCGAGCGGGCCGACGATGCGGGTGGCGTTCATGGAGAGTTGCTGGAGGGCTACGCCGTTCGTGAGGGCGGCCCCCTGGAGGAGGTCGCCCACCCACGCCTGCCGCGCAGGCATCAGGACCGCAAACGTACACCCCAGCAGGAGGGTCAACGAGAAGAGGATCCAGATGTTGATCTGGCCGAAAGCAGCGAGGAGCCCGACGACGAAGAAGACAACGAAAATGGCCGCCTGGCCAAACATCAGGAGCAAACGTTTGGACATGCGGTCGCTGAGGGCGCCGCCGATGGGCCCGAGGAGGAGCATCGGGATGCCCATGCCCATCGCCACGAAGCCGACCGAGCTGTTCTTTCCCGTGAGGTCGAAGGCGAGGACGCCCTGGACGACCTGCATCATGCCGAAGCCGAGCATCGTGACGACGTTGCCGATAAAGAGCAAGCGGAACTGCGGGTTCGCGAGCGCGGAGTCAGAGCTCCCAGCATCCACGGGGACGGGAGCAGCTGCGACTGGGGCGACGCCCGGCTGGGCAACACGTCCGTACCGAATGGTCCCCCTCCATCTCCCCCCGCCCCTGCGGCGGATACCGTTCACGCCATATTAACGAGCTTGGCCGAATTGCGTGCGCCCCGTGCCGGACCTTGATGTCAGTGAGCTACCAGTTCGCGGCGCTCCTCGAGCAAGGGGAACACCTTCTCGGCGAAATCGCGGAGCACGCGCGGCGCAAAGCGCTCGTCGGCCATGAGCATGACCTGTGTGAGGCCCGCGGCTTCGGCCGCGCGCACCTGGGCGACGATCTCCTCCGGGGTGCCGGCGAGGGAGCCTGCCTTGATGAGCTCAGGGACGACGAACTGCGTCTCCTCCGGCACCAGGTAGCTGCAATGGCCGAGGTGGACCTGCTGATAGCGGCGTTCGGCGGGCGTGTCCATCGCGTCGACGAAGTCGAGGTACTTTTGCCACACGCCCTGGTAGTGCGGGGGCACCGGCGCCTCTCGGCGGGGCTCGGGGATGACCTCCCAGAGGTAGTGGAGGCCGGAGGTGACCATCGCGCCCGTGTCCTCGATCACGCGCTCGGAGGTGAGTGGCTCGCCAGGTTCGAGGACGCAGCCGCCCGTCAGGGTGGTGACGTCGAAGCTGTCTGCCAGGTCCCGGCCAGCACGTTTGGCGCCGTCGCGGACATTCGCGAGTGCGCGCTCAGTGTTGGCTGCGTTCGGAGAGCCGAGGATCACGAGCCCGTCCGCGACGTGTCCTGCGAAGCGCTGTCCGACGGGGCCGACGGCCGCGATGTGCATGGGGATGCGCGGTTCGAGCTGGTAGTAGCCCTGGCCCTGGTGGATGAATTGGATGTCCCTGGCCTCGCCGCCGTAGGTGTAGCTCGTGTTCTGGCCATCGAGCAGGTCGCGGACGGTGCGGGCGTATGACTGGAACTCGCGCTGGGGCATGGAATCCTGGCCCATGATGCGCATGGCCGTGTGTCCGGTGCCGAGGCTCAGGAAGGTGCGGCCGGGCGCGAGCTGGTTGATGGTGGCGATGGACGCGGCGGTGACGGGAGCGATGCGCGTGCCCGCAATGGCGACGCCCGTGCCGAGCTTGATGCGGCTCGTGCGCTGGGAGGCGAGCGCGAGAACCGCGTAGCAGTCGGACCAGATCATCTGGGAGTCGGCGACCCAGGCGCTGTCGTAGCCGAGGTCCTCGGCGAGGACGATGAGGTCGATGTCGCTGACTTTGGCTGCGATGCAGACTCCGAACTTCACTGTCGCCTCCTGGCTACCGAGTGGCGCGGTTGGGCTCGCGTGGCGACTGCCCTCCCTCACCCCCGGCCCCTCTCCCCGCCGCCCCGACCCGTCGCTCACGCTCCGGGCTCTGAAGACTTCGCGCGAGAGGGGAGTCGTGTTCGCGTGGGAGCGGAATCATAGCACCGGGAAGGGGCGCTCCGGTTTGCACCGAGCGGCGGGGGCCGGTCTAATCCGCGCATGACCGTGGAGACCACACCAGCCGCGCCTGCCGTCCGGGAGGAGGACGGGGCCTCGCTGAGCCGGTACCTGTTGAGCTTCCGGTGGCCGTACCGGGACGACGCCGTGAGCCGCCACCTCGTGCGCGGAGGGCTGCCGCTGTGGCGCCAGATCCTGCGGTTCGTGCCGAACCCGAAGGAGCGCGGGCGCGCGTTGGAGCTGGGGAGCCCGCCGTTTCACATCACGCTCCTGATGCAGAAGCTGCGCAACTACGACCTGCAGCTCACGGCCTATCCGAGCGACGACCGCCGGGAGCTGGTGCAGGAGATCGAGAGCCCCGAGTACGGGGAGCGCCACCGGTACGTCTGCGTTTGCTTCGATGCCGAGACCGAGCGGTTCCCCTTCGATGACAACAGCTTCGATGTGGCCATCTGGTCGGAGGTAATCGAGCACCTGACCCAGAACCCGGTGCACACGCTGGGCGAGGTCTATCGCGTGCTCAAGCCGGGGGGCTGCGTGATCATTTCGACGCCGAACGCGTCGCGGGCGGACAGCGTGCTCACGCTGGCGCGAGGCTACAACATTTACGACCCGTACCACCTGGGGGCGGTGCTGGCGGGGTCACGGCACAGCCGTGAATACACGTACGCCGAACTCGTGGATCTCGTGCGAGGGTGCGGGTACGAAGTCGACCGGGCGGAGGACATCGACATCTACCCGCCATGGAGCCGGTTGAGCCGGGTGGTGCGGGCGCTGCTGAACCGGGTGGTCTCACGGGTGACGAAGGGCCACTACCGGTTCCACCTGTTCGTGCGGGCGAAGAAGACGGATGCGCCGTTCCGCGCGTACTTCCCGGAAAGCCTGTTCGACCAGGGGCACCTGAACTTCCACCTGGCGCCGACGAGCGCGAAGGTCGTGATGGGTTGGAACGAGGCGCCGCACATCTTCGCGGGATGGGGCGGGCTGCGAAAGGCGGCTGATGGCGCGCAAGTTCGCAGGTCGGCGGCGGTGGGCGATGTGTACATCGTGGGGACGGGGAGCGCGGTGCGGATCCGGCTGGCGAACGGAAAGGGCGACGCGCAGCTCTGGCACGACAAGCCGGAGCTGGTGTCGCTGGGGTCGGTGCCCTTCGAGGCTGGCGCGGAGCTGACGGAGGTAGTAGTGCCGTTGAGCGGGCCGTACGACCCGGTGATCCCCGTGCATGTGCGGTTCGATGTGCCGGGGGGCGTGGATGTGGCGACGGTGGAACTGGTATAGCGGTTTGCCGCGACGCGCCCTCACCCCCGGCCCCTCTCCCGGAGGGAGAGGGGAGTTGGGTCGTGGTTGGATTATTGGCGCTGCGCGGACCGCGGCGGCTCTTCGCTGGCCGCTCCGACTGCGCCCTCACCCCCGGCCCCTCTCCCAGAGGGAGAGGGGAGTTGGATCGTGGTTGGATTCGGGGGGCTACGCGGACTGCGGCGGCGCTTCGCTGGCCGCTCGGGTGCGCCCTCACCCCGTGCCCCTCTCCCAGAGGGAGAGGGGAGTTGGGTCGTGGTTGAACTATTGGCGCTGCGCGGACCGCGGCGGCGCTTCGCTGGCCGCTGCGTTGCCTGCATGGCGATGGTTCGCAGGCCTCCCGCGGCCACAGTGGGCCGCAGCTACCCGGCGGTTGCGTTCCCTGGCGATGGTTCGCCAGTGTCGCGCGGCTACGCGTTCAAACCGAAGACTTCGATGGCGTTGCCGCCGACGATCTTCTTTGCGTTCTCCTCGGTGGTGGCGCGGAAGACGGCTTGGACGGCGCTGCGCGTGTAGCCGAGGGTGCTTTCGTTGTGGGGGTAGTCGCTGGACCACATGGCGCGGTCGGCACCGATACGGGGGAGCATCTCGAGGCCTGCGGGGTCGACCATGAAGGTGGCCCAGCAGTTGTTGCGCCAGTAGTAGCTCGGGACGTGGCTGAGCTGCGGACGCACGTGGCTCGGGAACGACTCGTAGATCATGTCCGCTTCCTGGAGCGCGCCGGGGACCCAGTGGAGGCCGCTTTCCACGAGGACTATGCGGAGCGTGGGGTTGCGGTCGAAGACGCCGCCGAAGGTGAGCGTGGACCAGACATTTCGCATGCCGCCCATCTGCTGCATGACGAAGATGCCGGCGGCGCCGCGGGGTGAGGTGGCGGGGACCACTGGCCGCTCGCCGATGTGGTAGCACAGGGGCATGCCCGACTCCTCGACAGCGTCCCAGAAGGGCTGCATGCGCTCGCTCTGGTAGTTGATGAACTCGCCGTCGGCGTGCCTGCCGGGGGAGATGGGCACCATCATCGTCTTGAAGCCGAGCGCCTTGAGCTCGGCGATGGCGTCGCGCGCCTGCTCCGGCTCCCACCAGTTCATGATGGCGACGCCATGGAGGCGGTCGGGCCGCTCGCCACAGAACTCGGCGAGGCCCTGGTTGTAGGCGCGGGCACACCACTCCTTCTCCTGCAGGTCCTGGAGGAAGAGGAGGTTGAAGAACTTCTGCGGGAAGAGGATCTCTTGCTGCACGCCCTCGGCGTCGAGGTCCTTCATGCGGACTTCGTTGTTGTTCATGCCGGGGACGCATTCGAAGGCGCAAGCGGCGATGGCAGCGCCGGGAGGCGTGAGGCGCTTGCCGCCGACTTCGACCTCCCAGCCACCGTTCTCGAAGAAGACGCGGGGAGCGCGGTCCTTCAGTTCCTCGGGGAAGCGCTCGACCCAGATGTCGCCTTCGAGCCAGTGGCTGTCGGCGGAGATGACGACGGTGCCCGCGGGCGGGCGCCAGCCGTCGGCCTGTGCGGTGCGGTAGCGGGCGTCACCGATGCCGATGATCTCGGGGATTTCGAGGGTATCGAGTGAACCGGCCATGCTGCGCCTCCGACCTCGGGCTGTGACTTCTGTTGATTCGCTTTTACGGCGGGGGACGGTTACCTGTCAATCGTTCGATAGATAAGCTTGTTCGAATCAATTTCCTTGCCGCGGGGCCGCAGGACGTGGTTGCTCTCAGGGGTCGGCGGGGCCGGATGTTCGCTTGCGCGTGGCACCAGTGGTTGTCCGAGGTGACCGCTTGCTCACGCGCGCGGCTCCGTGCCGGTGTGGGCCGTGTGTGTGGCTGACGCCGTTGATTCGCGTGACCACCATCCCGCCCTCACCCCCGGCCCCTCTCCCAGAGGGAGAGGGGAGTGCGTTGGTTGCACTACGGGATGTCGGCGTCGAAGTCCTGGGCGATGTGGCCGGCGGCGACGAGGCGGGCGTACTCGTCGTCGTCGATGGCGAGGAGGTCGCGGTAGACGTAGTCGTTGTGCTCGCCGAGAGCGACGGGAGCCTGGCGGACGCTGGTCGGTGTGTCGGAGAAGCGGAAGAAGGGCGTGTTGAAGCGGAAGGGGCCCTGGCCGTCGAAGAGTTTCTGGGGCTGGAAGAGGCCGCGGTCGAGGGCGTGCGGGTCTTCAAGGGCGCGCGAGCCGTCGAGCACGGGCGCGGCGGCGACGCCGATCGCCTGGAGGGCGTGGAAGAGGTCGTAATCCTCGAAGGTGGCGGTCCACTCAGCCAAGCAGGCGTCGATGGCGTCGTGGTTCGCGCGCCGCCCGGCGTTGGTAACGTAGGCGGGATCTTGCGCCCACGACGGGTTGCCCATGAGACCGCAGAGTGCGCGCCATTCGTCGTCGGAGGCTATCGAAAGGGCAATCCAACGGTCGCCGATCTCCTGGGCGGGGCCGACACTGAGGCAGGGGTAGAGCCCGGTGGGGGCGGCGCCGTAGATGGAACGGTTGCCCATGCGTTCGGGGACGCGGCCGTTGAGGGCGTGCTCCATGAAGGCCTGCGCGAGCATGGGCGAGGCGTTCTCGGCCTGGCCGATTTCGACGAGCTGGCCTTCACCCGTGCGGTTGCGGTGCCAGACAGCCATCATCACGGCCAGGGCCGCCTGCGCACCGGCGAGGTAGTCACCGGAGAAGATGGGCGAGTTCGCGGAGGGGTCGTCGTCCATGTAGCCGCGGAGGAGGGTGTGGCCCATCACGCTCTCGAGGTGCACCCCCAGGGCGCGCGCCTGGTTGTACGGGCCGGTGGAGCCGTAGGCGGGGATGCGGACCATGATGATGTCGTCCCTGTACTTGCGGAGCCAGTCGTAGGTGATGCCGAGGCCCTCCATCGTCTCCGTGGCGTTGTTTTCGACGACGACGTCGGAAAGGGCGACGACGCGCCCGAAGATCTCCTTGCCCTCCTCCGTGCGGAGGTCGACCGTGAAGCTCTTCTTGTTGCGGTAGAGCTGGACGAAGGTGGGGTTGTAGTTCCAGGGACGCGGGCCGGGGTCGTTGTTGGGGTAGCCGCCGGCGGCTGGCGCGAGGCGTGCGATGAGCTCCTTCGAAGGGCGGGCGATGGTGCCCCGGGTCATCGGTTGCATGACGTGCGGGTTCTCGGCCTTGAGCACCTCCGCGCCCAGGTCTCCGAGGAGGAGCGTGGCGAAGGGCCCGGCCCAGACGACGCAGAGGTCGATGACGCGCAGGCCGTCGAGGGGGAGACGGGGGTTCGGGGTGCGTTCAGTGCGAGTGGCCGGCGCCACTGAGGAGGCGAGCTCGGCGCGGATTTCGGCGGCGTGCTCGTTCAACAGCGGGGCGGGGCGCCGGAGGGACCAGGGGGTCTTCGGCATGATCAGCGGGCGGCCGGGGATCGTGACATCGCCCAGTTGGGCGTGATGGGCGGTGGTCCAGAAGCCGCGGCCGTGGAAGTGCTCGTCGGCGCGGATCTCGGCGACGTCGAAGAGGGGGCCGCAGAGGACGCGGGCCTCACGGGCGGCCGCCCAGATCTCGCGCTTCGTGCGCTCGCCCAGCCATGCGTAGAAGTAGCCTTCGAGCTCGGCGACGTTCTCCGGCTCGAGCAGGGCGCCGCGGACGGCCCACTTCGGGTCGCGCAGCCATTCGGGGTCGCCAAGCATGACGGCGAAGCGGTCCAGGCGGGCGGAGGCGGCGGAGAACTCCACCCAGCCGTCGGCACACGGGTAGACGCCGGTGAGCGCGGCGCGCGCGGAGCGTGAGGCCCGGGACGTCTTCCGGCCGGAGAACTCGTAGACGATGGTGCCGACGTGGCGGCGGTCGGCGCCGAGGAAGTGGCTGTCGGCGATGGAGTAATCGACGCGCTGGCCGATGCCCTGCTGCTTGCTGGCGAGGATGGCGGCGAAGGTGGCGGTCGCGGCGGCGGCGCCGGACTCGACGAGGGAGGCGGTCCCGTACATGGTGACAGGCTCCCGCTCGACGATGCCCATGGTGTAGAGCTCGCCGGCGAGGGCGTAGAGCGTGAGCTCGTTGCCAACGTAGTCGCGATAGGGGCTGTCCTGGCCGAAGTTGGTGATGGAGATGAGCGGCAGGTCCGGGCGGCGGGCGTGGATGTCATCCCAGCCGATGCCGAGGCGGTCGAGCACACCGGGGCGGAAGCTCTCCACGACGGCGTCGGCTCGGTCTACGAGTTCGAGGAGGGTGGCGCGGCCGCCATCCGACTTCAAGTCCAGCTCGATGGAGCGCTTGTTCGTGTTGAAGAAGAAGAACGTGCCGCTCTTCTCCGGATGGGGCGTGTCGCCGGGGAACGGGCCGAGCTTGCGCGCAGGGTCGCCGCCGGGGCGCTCAACCTTGATGACGTCCGCGCCGAAATCCGCGAGCAGCTTGGTCGCGTAGGGGCCGGTGATGTACTCAGTGAGGTCGAGGACGGTGATCCCATCGAGGGGTCCGGGCACGGCAAGCCTCCGGCGCAAGCGGTGGCGAATCCTACCATGGCGGGGAGGGCGACGCGGGGCAAACTGTTGTTGGCAGCCGAATCAGGCCGTGGCAGCATGCGCGGCCGCGAGCTCTGCGGTCCCGCGCTCCACTCGGGAGGCGACCTCATGGGCGCCTTGCACGAGATCGCGCATGACTTCGTCGACCGTCTTGATACTGTCGATGAGGGCCGACACCTGGCCCATCTGGGTGCGCTTCGACTCACCGAGGACCTGCTCTGCGAGCTCGGGGCGGTTCACGCGCGGTTTCACGCGCCCCTCCGCGGACATGGTGGAGGTATCTGTGGCAGCGAGGATGAGCTTGCGGACATGATCGGGCGCGTTGGCTTCGACGGTGGCGAGGAATCGCGTCCCGAGTTGCACGCCTTCGGCGCCGAGGGCCATGACCGCGGCCAGCCCCGCCCCGTCGGCGACGGCGCCCGCCGCAAGGAGGGGCATGTCCGGGAAGGCGCGCCGGATGGCGGGGAGGAGCACCATCATGCTCACCTCATGCTCGCCGCGGTAACCACCGGACTCGGCTGGTTCGGCGATGATCGCGTCCACACCGGCTTCGACGGCCTTGCCGGCGTGGTAGAGGGTGGGGAGCACGTGAGCAACGCGGCAACCGCCATCCTGCAGGAACTTCGTCCATGGCTTGGGGCTACCCGCGGAGGTGATGACCACCGGGACGCGCTCTTCGACCATGATCTGCATCTTCGGGCCGAGGTCCTTCTCGGGGGTGAGGACGATGGGGAAGTTGACGCAGAACGGCCGGTCGGTGAGCTCGCGGATGCGCCGGATGCGTTCACGCATGAGGTCGGGCGGCGCGGCGGCGCCGGCCATACAGCCGAGGCCGCCAGCGTTGGAGACGGCCGCCGCCAGCTCCGGGGTCTGGGAGATCGCACCCATTACCACGGGGTACTGGATCGAGAAGAGTTCGCAGACGCGGTTGGTCACGGGGCTACTCCAGGAGACGGGGGTGTAGTGCAGTCTGCGGATTGCGAGGCGAGCGTCAAACAGAGGCATCCCGCCCTCACCCCCGGCCCTCTCCCAGAGGGAGAGGGGGTAGCGTCGAGCTAGAGGTCGTCGAGGAGGGCTTCGACGGGGTCGGCGTCGCCCTGGGTGTCCTGGGTGCTGGCGATGTCGAAGGCTTCGGCGAAGCGGCGGTAGGGTTCGAGGGCGTCGCCGTACTTGATGTGGCCGGCGGTGTGCTGGGCGGAGGCGAGGAGGAGCTGGTCGCGCTTGCGGGAGCCGGTCTTCTTGTAGTCTTCCAGCGTGCACAGACCGATCTCCTGATTGTGCGTGTCGTTCCCTTGTTTCGCGGCGCCGAGCGCGAGCGTGCGGACAAGCGCGTCGCGGCCACCGTCGGTCTTGAGGTAGGCGCGCACCCAGCCAACGCTCTCGTCGGGGGCGCGCCGGACCATGGCGTCGTCGAGGCGGTCGAGCATGGTGCGGGCGGGCAGCCCCTCCGCCTCGCGGGGGACGGCAGCGTAGCGCTCGCCGTTGCCGGGGCTGTTGCGCAGCCAGTGGGCGCACTGCGCGAGGAACGAGCCTGCCACGTAGAGCAGCTTCAGGCGGTGCGGATGGTCGAAGCGGTCGAAGAACCAGCCCAGCGTGTTCGCGTACTCGTAGCAGTGCTGGGGCATGGAGAAGTTGCGCGGGTCGTTGGTCTGGAGGAGGAGGTCAGCGGCGGCCACCTGGAGGACGTCGACGATCTGGCGGGCGCTCTTGCCGGCGACGAGGAGCGCGGTGATGGCGTCGATGTAGGCGGGCTCGGGCGCGCGGGTGAGGGCGTAGTGCAGCATGTCCGCTTCGGAGGGGGTGAGGGGCGCTTCGTTCGCGAGGAGCCGGCGTTCGGGTGGGAGCTCGGGGGTCGCGCCGATCGACGAGCGCTGCCGTTCCTCCTCCTCGGCGAGCAGGATCCAGGCGACCTCGCCCGCCATCTCGTAGTTCGAGTACCAGCGGGGACCGACGGCGATGTCAATGACGCCGGCGTAGACGATGGGGTGCGCATTCTCCCAGCCGACGGCGTCACCCAGCTCGACGGTGGCGCGAGCGCGGTACGACTTGTGGCCAGTGGTGTAGGAGCGGTTGTAGAGCATGCGGTCCTGGACATCGATCAGGCCAGCGAACACGAGCTGCCCGAGAACCTTCTCGCGGTGCTCGGTCTCTTCAAGGAGGCCGAGGAAGACGCGGTACGCGCGCTCGACCTCGCCGCGCTGCACGAGCGTGAGCCACTGGTCCAGGCGCTCGTCGATGGTGCCGTCGAGGGTGATGGCGGACTGGTCCTGCCAGTGGATCTCGGGGAGCGGGGCGCTCGCTTTCTCGTCCGGTTTGAAGCCGCGGCGGGCGTAATGGCCGGGCATCCTGCCGAGGAGCTGGTTCCACGGGTCGAGCCCCGTGGGGACGTACCAGATGGTCTGGGCCATGGGCAGGAACTGGTACCGCTCGCCCAGGAGCTTGCCGAGGCGGAGGCTGGCGCGCGCGCTGAGGAGGCAGTGGTCGTTATTCACGAAGCGGACGACGCCGTTGTCGATGCGCTGGTGGTAGGGGACGTGGGTGTAGGGCGCGTGGATGCGGACGGTCTCGCCGAGCATCTCGGACAGTGGGCGACCGGCGCGGACGAGGTCGTAGAAGACGGCGCTGGCACCCACCTGGTCCCGGGCGAGGACGCGCTCCTCGAGCTTCGAGTACAGCGTTGCGGGAAGGTCTGGCCTGGCCTGAACAGTCGTCATCCAATCACCCCCGCGGCTGATCCGGTTGCCCTCATCCTAGGCCGCTGGTCAAGAGGCTCTCAAGAGGGGAGGTGGACAGCGCGCGGGGGCGGCGACAGAATCCAGCTACATTTCGCCGAGCAGGAGTTCGAACATGACCACTGAGCAGAAGGCGCCAGCCGCCAGGACCGGGGAGACCGGCTCGTTCGACGCAGTCATCGTGGGGGCCGGGTTCGCAGGGCTGTACATGCTCCACCGGCTGCGGGGCCTCGGGTTCTCGGCGCGCGTGATCGAAGCGGGCGACGGCGTCGGCGGCACCTGGTACTGGAACCGCTACCCGGGGGCGCGTTGCGACGTCGAGAGCCTGGACTACCAGTACTCGTTCTCGGACGACTTGCAGCGGGAGTGGGACTGGACGGAACGGTATGCGACACAGCCCGAAATCCTGACGTATGCCAACCACGTCGCTGAGCGGTTCGACCTATTCCGCGACATCACGTTCGAGACGCGGGTCAATTCGACAGTCTGGGACGAGAAGGCGAAGCGCTGGTTGATAGGGACGGACCGGGGCGACCAACTGACGGCGCAGTTCTGCATCGCCGCGACCGGGTGCCTTTCGGCGTCGCGCGTGCCCGACTGCAAGGGCCTCGCGAGCTTCGAAGGCGATCGGTACCACACGGGGCAGTGGCCGCACGAGGGCGTCGATTTCACCGGGAAGCGCGTCGGCGTGATCGGGACGGGCTCGTCCGGGATCCAGTCGATCCCGCACATAGCCGAGCAGGCGTCTCAGCTGTTCGTGTTCCAGCGCACGCCGAACTTCAGCCTGCCCGCGAACAACGCGAAGCTAACTCCGGACAAAGTGCAGTACTACAAGGAGAACTTCGGGGAGATCAAGGCGGCGGCACGGGCATCGGCGGCCGGACTGCCGATCGAGCCCACCGAGGCGTCGGCGCTGGAGTGCTCCCACGACGAACGCTGCGAAAAGTTCGAGGAAGGCTGGGAAGAAGGCGGCTTCCACCTGGTGCAGAAATACATCGACCTCCTGGCAACGGTCGAGGCGAACGAGACGGTGGCGGAGTTCGTGCGCGCGAAGATCCGCGCGGCGGTGAAGGACCCGGAGGTGGCGGAGAAGCTCGCCCCCAAGGACCACCCGCTGGGCACGAAGCGCATCTGCATCGACTCCGACTACTACGAGACCTACAACCGCGACAACGTCGCGCTAGTGGACATCCGCACCGCGCCGATCACGGAGATCACAGCGAAGGGCCTGCGCACGGAGGACGGACGTGAGTTTGAGCTCGATGCGATCGTGTTCGCGACGGGCTTCGACGCCATGACGGGGGCGCTCCTGAGCATGGGCATCCGCGGCCGCGGGGGGCAGGCGCTTGCGGATAAGTGGGCGGCGGGCCCGCGGACGTACCTCGGGCTGCAGGCGGCCGGCTTTCCGAACCTGTTCATGATCACGGGGCCGGGGAGCCCGTCCGTGCTCAGCAACATGATCGTCTCGATCGAGCAGCACGTGGACTGGATCGGTGAATGCATGGAGGACCTGCGCGAGCGCGGCGCTGGCACGATCGAGGCGACCGTCGACGCGGAGGATGGCTGGGTGGAGCACGTGAACGCCGTGGCCGACCTGACGCTCTTCCCGAAGGCGAACTCGTGGTACCTGGGGGCAAACATCCCGGGCAAGCCGCGCGTGTTCATGCCCTACGTGGGTGGCGTGGGCGTGTACGCGGACAAGTGCCGCGAGGTGGTCGCGAACGGGTACGAGGGGTTCACGCTGGGCGTGGAGTCGGGCGTACCGGCATAGGGTTTTGGAGGAAAGATGACCCCGCGCTCGGCCCGTGGTCTCACTGGGAAGGCCGCTAAGGGCGCGATGCACCACCTCGCGTGTGAAGAGCCGCTTGTCCCGCGCTGAATTCGACTTCATCCCCGCGCGCGTCCATAAGGATCCAGCGCGGCGCCCGTCCAGGCGTGCCCCACACGGTCTAGCCAACCGATAGCCCGCATCGCAAGGGGGCTGGCCCAACACGTGTTGGGCCAGCCCTTTTTTTGAGTCGCGGCCAGGACCACCTGGAACTACGTACGTCCCAAGAATACGTAGAAATGCGTACGACGACAGGGACTTTGGTCGGCTAGTGTCCCAGCGCCTGTTGCTTAGTTCTCGCGGGCCCCAGGGGTGAGCGCCGTGTGACGGCACCGCGCGGAGAGGAAACACAGATGATCCGAAGACTCAGAATACCAACAGTACTAGGCGCCGGAGGGCTGGTCCTCGCCGCCTGGCTTGTGCTAGGCCCGGGGGCCGTACGAGCGGCAAGCATTACTGTCGGCACCGCTGCTGACAGCGTCGCCGACGACGGACAATGCTCGTTTCGAGAGGCGATTGACAACGCCAACGACATCGTCGACGGCATCGTGCACGACGACTGTAGCCCCGGAACTGCATCGGGTGCCGACGTCATTACGTTCGCCGACGGCCTGGGCACGGTGACCATCGCCCTGAACGGAACCCAACTGCCTCAGATTACCAGCGAAATGACGATCGATGGCGGCGGCGACGTCACGATCGACGCCGATGGCGTCACCGATGACGGGATAGGCGAGAGCCGCCACTTCCAGGTGGCCGCCACCGGCAATCTAACCGCCACCGGCCTGACGCTGCAAAACGGCTTCGTTCAAGACAGCGAGTTCCTCAACATCGATGGCGGCTCGATCCATAACAGCGGCACGCTCACCGTCACCGACAGCACCCTGTCAGACAATATTGCCCAAGACAACCTCGGCCAGCCCCTGGAGAGTGGAGGCGGCGGCGCGATCTACAACAACGGCGGCACCGTTACCATCACTGGCAGCACGCTGACCGGCAACGATGCGGCCCAGAACTTCCATGGGGGCGGCGCTATCCTCTCCAGCCAGGGCACCGTGACCATCTCCGACAGCGTCCTGTCCGGCAACTCCAGTGCGCGCGACGGCGGAGCCCTCATGGCCCTTGGGGGCACCCTGACGGTCTCCAACTCCATCCTTTCCGGCAACTCGTCCGGCTCCGGGGGCGCGATCGCGATCTTCCAGGCCCACGTGACCGTCACCAACTCCAGCCTCTCTGGCAATACGGCGGGCGGCGATGGCGGGGCCATCTTCACGCTCCAGACTGCTAACGTGGGTTCGGTCACGATCACCGGCAGCACCCTGTCCGACAACCACGCCGGCGACACGGGCGGCGCGATCAACATCAACTTCGCTGTCGTGACCATCGACAACACCACATTTTCCGGGAACACCGGGCGAGTGGGTGGCGCCATAGACCAGAATGGCGCCACGCTCACCGTCACGTTCAGCACCTTCGCGGGCAACTCGACACTCGTGACCAATGTTGCGGGAGGCGCGATCGCAAAGGGCACCGTCAACGTTGGCACCGCCACCGTGACCGGCTCCCTCGTCACCGGCAGCGGCGCCCAATGCGCCGGCACTATCGGCGGCTCCAACAACCTCGTGGGCAACAGTGACGCCTCCTGCGGCGCCGCGTTCACGGCCGTGGCAGACGTCATGATTCGCTCCCTGGCGGACAACGGCGGGACGGCCACACTGCCCGGCGGCGCGCATACGCAGACGCACCTCCCGCTGCCGGCGAGTCCCGCTATCGACGCGGCGGCTGCGGGTTGTCCGCCGCCAGCCAGCGATCAACGTGGCGTCACGCGGCCACAGGGCGCCGCCTGCGACATCGGTTCCGTCGAGCTGAGCGCAGCTGACCCGGTGGTCTCGGAGGTCGTTACAACGATCCTCGACGAGGCGAACTACGTGGCTGCCTGCACCCTCCGCGACGCCATCACGGCGAACCTGGGCGGAACAGTCGTTGGCAATTGCGAGCCGGCAGCAGATGGTGTCATTCGCTTCGCCGCGATCCTGCTGGACGATCCCGGGAACACACGCACGATCATCCTGAACGGCAGTCAGCTCCCCGCCGTCACCGGCGACATCAGTCTCGATGGGGAGGCGGCGGGGATCACCGTCGACGCCAATAACGGCAGCCGTCACTTCGAGGTGACTGCCACCGGGAGCCTCACGCTGGCCCGCCTGACGCTCAAGGAGGGCTACGTCAAGGGCGTGTCCGGTGGCTCCATCTTGATCGATGGCGGGACGGTCACCATCAGCGACAGCACCCTCTCCGGCAATGAAGCGGACCACCAGACATTCGTGGTCGACGGACACGGGGGTGGCATCCACAACGTGGCCGGCACGTTGACCGTCAGCGACAGCACGCTCTCGGGCAACGTGGCCTTCTCCGAAGGTGGCGCGATTAACAACGCGGGCGGCACGGTCACGGTCACCAACAGCACGCTCTCCGGCAACGTGTCCATACTCGCCGGCGGCGGGGCGATCGAAAGTGCCGGCACGTTGACGATCACCGGCACCACGTTCTCAGCTAACGTCGCGAACGAGAACGGTGGGGCGTTCGAAAGCGTGTCCGGGACGGTCACGGTCAGCTCGAGCACGATGTCCGACAACCGCGCCGGCCTGAATGGTGGCGCCATCGACATTCTGGGAGGCAATCTCACCCTCAACGACAGCACCGTGTCCGGTAACCGCACAACCTTCGGGTTCTCCTCAGGTGGCGGGATCACCGTAGCAGGCAGCGGCGCGGCTGCGATTAGCAACACCACCTTCATCGGGAACACGACTCCATCCAGCGGCGGGGCAGTGTTCCACCAAAGCTCAGGCGCCGTGACGATCGACAACAGCACGCTCTCTGGCAACTCGGCCAATAATGGCGGCGCCATCAATAACCAGGCTGGCGGTCCGCTGACCGTCACCAACACGACGTTCTCCGCGAACTCCGCCCCGTTCGGCGGCGCCATCGTCAACTTCGGGACCGTCAACATCACCAACACCACATTCTCCGGGAACGCGGCCAGCATCCTCGGCGCTGCGATCAGTAACTCGGGGACGGTCGACATTACCAACAGCTTGCTGGCCAACAGCACGGCCGGCGGAAACTGCGGTGCGGTGGGCGCGGCCACCTGGAGCGGCGTGGCCGGCTCGAACCTCTCCGACGACGCGACCTGTGGTGCCCTCTTCTTTATCGGGGAGGACGACCTCGGCGCCCTGGCCGACAACGGTGGGACGACGCTGACGCACAAGCCCGGGCCAAACACCGACGCTGCCAACGCCGGGGACGATGGGGCTTGCCCAACCGCAGATCAGCGTGGCCAGGCACGCGGTGGCCCGCTGGCCCAGTGCGATATCGGCTCAGTCGAGCTGGAGTTCGCCGCGGACGACGACAGCTACGCCGTGGACGAGGACGAGACGCTGGTGGTCGCCGCGCCGGGCGTGCTGGGGAACGATGCTTCGTTGACCCCGCTCACCGCCACTCTCGTCTCGGGGACGTCGAACGGCACGCTCGACTTCGAGACGGACGGAAGTTTCACCTACACCCCGAACGCGGACTTCAGCGGGACGGACAGCTTCACGTATGAGGAGATTGACGGCATCCATCCCAACTGGGCCGCGACTGTGACCATCACGGTCACCGCGGTGAACGACGCGCCGGTGGCGCAAGGCGACAACGTCGCAACGGACGAGGACACGGCGGTGAACATCGACGTGCTTGCGAACGACAGCGACATCGACATCGACGATCTCACGCCGGCGATCGTGAACGGGCCGACATCAGGGATTGCCACCGTCAACCCTGACGGCACCATCACGTACACACCGGATCCAAACTTCAACGGCAACGACAGCTTCACCTACACCGCCAACGACGGCTCCGCCGATTCAAACGAGGCGACTGTCACCATCACCATAAACCCGGTCAACGATCCGCCGGTTGCCGACGACGAGACGGCGTCGACCATCGCCACCCTGCCCGTCACCATCGACGTGCTCAATGGTGATACCGACATCGACGGCGATACGCTCTTCGTCTCATCCGTCAGCGACCCGCCGGGTGGGACGGCCGTGATCAACGGCGATGGCACGGTCACCTACACCGCCGATGTCGGCTTCGACGGCGAGGACAGCTTCACCTACACCGTGAGCGACGGGAACGAGGGGACGGCAGTAGCCCAGGTGACCGTCACCGTCCGGGACCCACTGGCGGAGCTTATCGCAGCGGTCGCTGGCCTGGACGTCCAACAAGGCGTCAAGCGAAGCCTCGAGGCGAAGGTGCAAGCCGTCGCCAAGTCGCTGGAGGACGGGGACGCGACCGAGGCCTGCGAGGTGCTTCAAGACTTTAGCGACGAGGTGGCGGCTTTGACTGGCAAGAAGCTCAGTCAAACGCAATCGGCGGCGCTGCTCGAGCTGGCGGGGTTGGTTCGGGAGGAGCACTGCGGGAGCTGACCGGCAACGGTTGACATGAGGAGAGGCGGCCCGTCGGGGGG
>JBBDMZ010000021.1:20603-27174 GCA_040877955.1 Dehalococcoidia bacterium
GGCGCCCCCCTCTTCTATGCGCCGCCTGGCTTGCCTCCGCCCAGCGCGGCGACCGCTGGGGCCTCCGCGAGTTCCTCGCTCGGCCCGTGCGTCGAAATGCCTTCAGGTTAGGCGACCTCCGCGACCTCGCCGGCGAACTGGGTGTTGTAGAGGTTGGCGTAGGCGCCGCCGAGAGCGAGGAGCTCCACATGGTGGCCCTGCTCGACGATCCGGCCGCCGTCCATGACGAGGATCGTGTCGGCGTCGCGGATCGTTGAGAGCCGGTGAGCGATGACGAAGCTCGTGCGTTGAGAGCGGAGCGCTGCCATGGCGTGCTGGACAAGCACCTCGGTGCGCGTATCAACGGAGCTGGTTGCCTCGTCGAGGATGAGGATCGGGCGGTCGGCCAGGAAAGCGCGAGCGATCGTGATCAGCTGCCGCTCGCCGGCGCTCGCGGAGCTGCCCTCGTCGTCGATCCGGGTGTCGTAGCCGTCCGGCAGTGAGTGCACGAAGCGGTCGACATAGGATGCCCGGGCCGCCTCGATGATCTGCTCGTCGGTTGCCTCGAGGTTGCCGTAGGCGATGTTCTCCCGGATGGTGCCGCCGAACAGCCACGTGTCCTGCAGGACCATGCCGATCTGAGAGCGCAGTTCGTGCCGGGGCACGAGGGCGATGTCGCGGCCGTCTATCGTGATTGTGCCGTCGTCGAGCTCGTAGAAGCGCATGATCAGGTTCACCAGTGTCGTCTTTCCGGCACCGGTGGGCCCCACGATGGCGACCGTACGGCCCGGCTCGGCGACCAGCGAGAGGTCCGTGATGAGAGGCCGGTCAGGGTCGTAGGAGAACGAGACGTGGGAAAACTCAACGCGCCCGCTTGGCTGGCCGGCAGTTTCGTAGGCCGACACTTCGAGGGACTGCTCGTCGGCGTCGAGCAACTCGAAGACGCGCTCGGCCGAGGCGATGCCGGACTGGAACATGTTGACCATGGACGCAATCCACGAGAGTGGCTGGGTGAAGCTCCGTGAGTACTGGAGGAACGCCTGGATACCGCCGATGGTCATGGCGCCGTTGGCGACACGAATACCACCCAGCACAGCGACGGCGACGAAGTTGACGTTGCCGATCAGCATGGTCGCTGGCTGGATCACGCCCGAGATGAACTGAGCGCCAAAGCTGGCCTCGTACAGGTCGTCGTTCGAGGCGCGGAAGGTGTCTTCGACGTCTCGCTGCCGGCCGAATCCCTTGACGATCGCGTGCCCGGTGAACGTTTCCTCCACGTGGGAGTTCACACTGCCGGTGTGCCGCCACTGGGCGACGAAGCGCGTCCGCGAGCGCCCGGCGATGGTGCGCATCATGACCATCGACAGCGGGATGGTGACGAGCGCCGCGAGCGAAAGCTCCCACGAAATCCAGATCATCATCGCCACGGTCCCGATCAGGGTCAGCACCTGCGTCAGCATCTGCGAGAGCGTCTGCTGCAGGCTCTGCGCGATGTTGTCGATGTCGTTCGTCACCCGGCTGAGCAGGTCGCCGCGTGGCGCCCGGTCGACATGGCCGAGTGGCAGCCGGTTGAGCTTGTCCTCCACATCGGCCCGTAAGCCATACATGGTGCGCTGGACCACGCCAGCGAGGATGTAGGACATCGCGTATTGCAGTGCCCATGAACCGACGAGCAACACGCTGGCGAAAGCGAGTATGCGGCCGAGGTGACCGAAGTCGACGTCGGTCTCGCTGAAGACACCATCTACGACAACGTCCGTGGCGTCGCCGAGCACCCGGGGGAGGTACACACTCATGGCCACGCTGAGCACTGTCATGACTATCGCCACGGCCACGGGGACGCGCTCCCGCTGGAGCCGGCGGAGGAGGCGGCGCGCCGTCGCACCGAAATCCCTGGACTTTTCGGTCGGCTGGCCGAAGGACCCCCAGCGCATGCCCCCGGGGCCTGACTGCTGTGGCGGCCGCACCGGCTCGCTGCCGTTCCCGCCGCTGGGACGCATGGTCATGCCGGCACCCCCTCACCGATCTGCGACTCCACGATTTCGGCGTAGGTCGGGGACGTTCGCAGCAGCTCTTCGTGCGTCCCCATCCCAACGATCTCGCCGTCTTCGAGGACGATGATCTGGTCGGCGGACATGATGGTGGAGAACCGCTGGGCGACGATGATCACGGTGGCGTCCCTCGCGTACGGCACCAGGGCGGCGCGCAGACGCGCGTCAGTGGCGAGGTCGAGCGCGGAGAAGGAGTCGTCGAAGAGATAGATCTCTGGCCTGCGCACGAGTGCGCGGGCCATGGCGAGGCGCTGCCGCTGGCCGCCCGAGACGTTCACGCCTCCCTGGACGATCTCGGCGTTGAGCCCGCGGGGCATCGCCCTCACGAAGTCGTCTGCCTGCGCAACCTCCAGGGCGGTCCAGAGTTCCTCGTCGCTGGCATCGGGCTTGCCGTAGCGGAGGTTGCTCGCCACGGTGCCCGCGAACAGGTACGGCTTCTGGGGCACGATGCCGATGCGGTGCCAGAGAAGGTCCGGATGGAGCTCGCGGACATCGACGCCGTCGAAAAGGACGGAGCCTGAGGTGACGTCGAAGAGGCGCGCGGCCAGGTTGATGAGGCTTGTCTTGCCCGATCCCGTGCTTCCGATGATCGCCGTCGTTTGTCCCGGGAGGGACGTGAACGAAATGTGCTCAAGGACAGCGTGCTCGGCTCCGGGATAGCGAAACCCCACGTCGCGGAACTCGAGCAGGCCGTGCGTGGTCACCTCGGTGACGGGCTCCGGGGGCGGCGTGACCGAGCTGAAGGCGTCG
Organism: Dehalococcoidia bacterium; assembly: GCA_040877955.1. Classification (GTDB taxonomy): domain Bacteria; phylum Chloroflexota; class Dehalococcoidia; order Tepidiformales; family Tepidiformaceae; genus JBBDMZ01. Next base: position 23,384 of record JBBDMZ010000021.1, read on the forward strand.
AGCACTTCCTGGATGCGCTCGGCTGAGACGGCGGCCCTGGGCGCCATCATCGCGACCATCGTGGCCATCATCGCGGCCGTCATGATCAGCGAGAGATAGGTGAGAAACGCAACCAGGGAGCCGATTGACATGGCCCCGCTGTCGATCCGCCGCGCTCCGAACCAGATGACAGCGATGCTCGATGCATTGACGACGAACATCATGGTGGGGAACATCAGCGCCATCAGCCGCCCGGCTGTGAGGGAGGTCTCCGTCAGGTCCTCGTTGACTTTGCGGAACCGCGCCGTCTCCACAGGCTCGCGGACGAAAGCGCGCACGACTCGCATCCCCACGATCTGCTCGCGAAGTACCTCGTTGATGCCATCGAGGCGCTCCTGCATGAGCCGGAAGGCGGGGATCATGCGCGAGACGATGATGCCCAGGATGACCATCAGCAGGGGCAGGCTCACAGCGAGCAGCCACGACAGGCCCAGGTCCTGCCGCATCGCCATGAACACGCCGAAGACAACGGTGATAGGTGCAGCCACCACCATCGTGCACGTCATGAGGACGAGCATCTGCACCTGTTGCACGTCGTTCGTGATGCGAGTGATCAGTGAGGGAGCGCCGAAGAGGTTGACCTCTCTCGCCGAGAAGTCGACCACACGGTGGAAGAGGGCGGCACGCAAGTCGCGCCCGAAGCCCATCGCCACCCTGGCAGCGCAGTAGACAGCACCGACAGAGAAGACCGCTTGCACGGCGGTGACGGCCAGCATCGCCCCGCCGATCGACCAGATCCGGCCGGTGTCGCCTTGCAACACGCCTTTGTCGATGATGTCGGCGTTGAGCGACGGCAGGAAGAGCGACGCGATCGCCTGGACCGTTTGCAGGATGAGGACGGCGAGGAGCCAATAGCGGTAGGCACCCAGATACGTTCGGAAAAGCCGGATCACCTATCGCCGCCCTTCCGGTCCCGCCGGCTGTCGGGGGCGTGGATGCCGTCGAGGAGCAGTGCGACGATCTCGGGCGCCGTCAGGGGCTCTCCGGCGAAGAGCATTGGGTGGCTGACGGCGAGGGTGATAGCGCGAAGCTGTCTGGCGGCGGTCACGGGGTCGGTCCGGAGGTGCGTTCGCTCCGCTTCGAAGATATCTACCAATCCGACGAGATCGACCGGCGGGGTCCGCGGTGCGCTCGCCTCGCCGGCGCTGGATAGCACCCGCCAGATGTGGTTCATGCGGTCCTGGATGATGTGGACTGCGTTGGCGAGTTGGTCTTCGAACCGGAGTGACCGATCGATGGCGGCGAGCGCGCGCTCTGTCGGTTCAGGGTCGAGCGCTGCCTGGAGGACGGCCTGTACGACCGCTTCCTTGTCGGGAAAGACGCCGAAGATCGTGCCTTCGGCTATCCCGGCGGCCTCGGCGATTTGGCGAGTGGACAGGTTCAGGCCCCGCTCGAGCAGCAGCGGCAAGGTCGCAGCGACGATGGCTGCCCGTCTCTCGTCGGGTCTCAGCGCGGGTGCACGTGTAGCCACCTACTCACTCTACACGAGTGAGTACTCACTCATCTACAGCGGCCCTCGTACCACCGGAGAGTCCGGTCCGCCGCATTTCGTCCTGGTCGCTGCTTCCCGTTGACGGCGCTCCGATGCCGGTCACCGGGGTGAACGAGGGTGCGTCGCTCGCGGGAAAGGAGTCCTGCGATTGTTCGTCGACTTCATCGTCAGGTAGCCGCCCGTCGCCGTCCGTACGCGGCGTCGGCGCCACCGATCCTGGCTGCGGTTCGCGATCCGTCATGGCACTGATGGTACGCGGACAGCCACGCGACGACCTAGCTATTCGGGACCACGACCGCGCGGCCGCGAATCTTACCGTCGTGCAGCAACTGGTATGCCTTCGGTGCTTCGTCGAGGCTGAAGGTCTCGATTTCGACTGAGACCTGCCCCCGCTGCGCGAGCTCGAGCACTTCGATCAACTCCGAGCGCGAGCCCCAGTACGGCGCCCTGACCGTGACGTCGTATGCGGGGGAGCCGAACCCGACAGGCAGTGAACCGCCGCCAATACCTACGACCTGGATGTCGGCTTCGGGAGCCGCCGAGGCTGCGGCGATCTTCACTGTCGGCCCGGCGCCCACGAAGTCGAACACGGCACTCGCGCCCTGGCCGCCCGTCATCTCCTTGATCTTCGGGGGAGCCTCGTCGTTTGAAAGGATGGCCTCATGCGCTCCAACGTCCTTCGCAAGGTCCAGCTTCTCCTGGTTCACGTCGAGCGCGATCACCCGCGCACCGGTGATCGCACGCAGGATCTGGATGCCCACGTGCCCCAGGCCGCCCGTCCCGATGACCACCGCCGTGCTCCCTGCTCCGAGCTTCGTGATGGAGTTCTTGATGGCGTGGTATGGCGTGAGTCCCGCGTCGGTCAAGGAGACGTTCTTCACAGGGTCAAGGTCGCCGAGGGGGACGAGATGGCGCGCACTGTCGACCAGCAGGTACTCGGCCATCGCGCCGGGAGCTCCAAGCCCCGGGGGAAAGATCTTCAGGTCCTGGGCGTTGACGCAGTAGTTCTCCTTCCCCTGCGAGCACTTGATGCAACGCCCGCAGCCCCACGGTCCGTAGACCGCCACGGAGTCGCCCACTGCCGGGTACTCCACTCCCTCGCCGAGAGCCGCCACGACGCCCGCACCTTCGTGGCCAAGGGTGAGCGGCAGGCCATAGGTGTACTCAGACTCCGGCAGGCTCATGATGAACTGGTCGGAATGGCATAGCCCCGCGGCCGTTACCTTGAGCAAGACCTGCCCTGGCCCGGGCTTCGGCTGCGGGATGTCCACAACCTCCGGTTTCCCGCCCACCTTCCGATACTGCACTGCCTTCACGGTGTGACTCCTCCAACTAGGCGTCGCCGGTCGGGCCGAGCAGCTTCCAGCCGCTCTGCCAGGGCCAGCCGTTGTTCTTGTTCAGCGAGATGTTGAGCATGCCCATGCCTTCGAGCGCCCGGGCCATCGCCAGGGGACCGGCGTCGATCGGCTTGAACCCAAGCGACTGGACGAACTCGATCACCTTCGACTTCGCGTCGCTGTCGTCTGCCGCGACGAAGCCATCGAGCTGGATGCCGTCGATCGCCGGGTCTGATTGTTTGGCGGCGAAGACGGTGTTGAACGCCTTCACCACGCGCGCGTTGGGCGCCATCTGCTGCGTCTGCTCCGCGTTCGAGAGGCCGCCGAGCTGTGTAGGTTCGAACTTGTTGGTGACGTCGATGACGACTTTGCCGTCGAGCTCGCTCCCCAGTTCGCGGACGATGCTTTCCACAGCGTCGAACGGCACCGCAAGGATGACGATGTCGGCGTTCGCGACCGCCTCCCTGTTCGATGCGACCGCCGTCCCGCCAACTTCCGACGAGACCTCCTCCGCCTCCGCTTTTGAGGCTGCACTGACTGCGACCCTGTGCCCGGCCTGGGTGCTGGCTTTGGTCAGTGAGCGCCCCACATTCCCCGCTCCAATCATCCCGACGTTCATCATCGTCCCTCCTGACGTGATTGACTGGCGGCAATCGGCTCTGCCTGGGCTCGTGAGGTCGTAGAAGAGGTTTCGTCGACCATCTGGTCGTTGTCGCGCGCGACCGTGCAGAACTGAGAACCAGACAGAACCAATCGTGGCAGACTGGCCATCTCGATTCGTAGCTATCCGCCGACGGGGAAGTCTGGGAGTCGTAGCAATCGTGACGTGGGTTGATCCCTTGTAACATCCCCATCCCGCAAGCTGTCCCTTCCAAGTTCAAAAGACCACGCTGCCCTCAGGCCGGAGCGCCCGAGGCATCAAC
>JBBDMZ010000022.1:0-26910 GCA_040877955.1 Dehalococcoidia bacterium
GCACCAATACTCACAGCCGCGACCATCAGGGAGAGCTCGAGTCGCTCCCCGGCCCGCCTCCGTACTTCCATCGCCACACACCCGTCTCAGTACTCTGGCCGGCAGGCCGGAGCCACCCGCCCACCACCAGGTCCCTCCATCGCCCACGAACTCATAGCCGCGACCATCAGAGAGCGCTCGACTCCTCGTCGCCACACCTCCGCGTCTCAGTACTCCGGCCGGAGGCTGGAAGTCGTACGCGGAAACGCCCCCGCCGTCGCACCAATACTCACAGCCGCGACCATCAGGGAGAGCTCGAGTCGCTCCCCGGCCCCCCTCCGTACTTCCATCGCCACCCTTGCCTCAGTACTCTGGCCGGCAGGCCGGAGCTACCCGCACACCGCGAGGCCCCGCTACGGCGGGGCCTCGCGGTAGAGGTTGGTTGGTGTCAACCCTCAGCCGGCCGTCGACAGCCGGATCGGGAACCCATCCGGGTCAACGGTCACGAAATCCTTCACCTTCGACGCACGGTCCCGCATCTCGTCGATCACCACCACCCGGGCGTCCCGCACCCGGCGGTACACGTCATCGACGTCCGGCACCACAAGCGCTCGTGAGGAGGCAGTCACGCGCCCGCGGCTGTTCCCGCGGTCGCGCCGGTTCGCGTCAATCAGGCGGACCGTAGAGGCGCCCAGCGACACCATCGCGTGGTCATCCTCGCGCCGCACCACCTGGAAGCCCAGCGTGTCCACGTAGAACTTCACCGAGGCCTCGAGGTTCCGCACATAGAAGTGCGCGGCATGGTGGTCGTCGCGGCTGGACGGAACGGTGGCCATTGCGCACTCCCCTTCACTCGGTCGTGTGAAGAAGGTAACGTTGGAAGAGCATCGTCTCCTCCGTCCAAAGGATGAGATAGCCCTCGGACCATAGGGAAGGCCGCAATCAACGATATGCCGCGCCTATATATGCCCCCGGCCGTCATCCCCGCGCACCAAGCCGTCTCAGCAGCTCTCTACGCCCACCGCCACCACCTGCGTGCTCGACTGCGCGCCGCTAGGGAACAGCGCTGTCAGCGTCACTGAATAGCATCCCGGCGAAGCAAACGACACCGTGAACGAAGCGGCATGGGCAGCCGCTGCGCCATTCGAGGCGGACCAGTCTCGCCGGTACGCTCCTTCGCTTTCCGAGGAGCCAAACGTGAGAGGCTCACCCGCCTCCCCGGATGCCGGCCCGCCGATCGCCACCCATGGGCCGCTCGGCGTCGGCGACGCCGTTGGCTCGGAGGTGGGCTCGGGTGTGGCCTGCGGCGTGGGGGGATCGGCCGGTGGTTCTTCCTCGGGCTCGGGCTCGTCCTCAGGTTCGGGAGTGGGCGCCACAGGGACGGCCGCCCCGGTGCTCGTGGGAACCGGCGTCGACGATGGTTCCGCGCCCCCCACCGCGCTCGCCGTCGCTGAGCTGGGTGCTGCTGTGCGCACGCCCGCGGCCCGCTCCACCACGGTGGGGGTCACCGTTGCGGTCGCTTCGTCGCCGCTCGCCGCCACGCTTCCGCCGTTGTCGTCTCCCCCGCCCACGAAAAAGGCCGCGACCAGCATGGCCGCCCCCATGGCCACCAGCCCCAAACCGGCCACCGTTAGAGACAACTGGCGGCCACGCGAGCGCAGCGTTTCGCCGATCTCCGTATAGAGGGAGGGTCCGAGCTCGTCGTCGTCAGCCTCGTCCATGATGGCAAGCAGTCCCGGCTCGTCCCGGCCATTGCTGGCGCCGGGGAACAGGAGGGGCGCGATGTCCGGGACGAACCGGCCCGCGGGCGCCAGGTATCCGATGCGCTCCGCGAAGGCGAACAGCGCCTCGTTGAACAGCTCCGGTTGCTCGAGGTTCGCGGCGTGCCCGCCACCTTCGATCGTGAACGTGTCTACCAGCTCGTGCGGCATCCGTACGACGAACCGCGGCGCGCTCTGCGCGAAGTCCGCGTCGCGGTCGCCGATCATCACGAGCGTCGGGGCCTCCAGAGTGCCCAGCCGCTCGAAGGAGTTCACATCGATGACCAGCGCCTCGGCCGTGCCCGCGAACCCGGCCGGCGTCAGCCGTTCGAAGTCCCGGGTGAGCAGCTCACGCGCCTGCTGGGGAAGCCGCGTGCCGCTGGCAGGGTAGAGCCGCGTCTCCCGCAAGAAGCTCGTCCCTTCGGCGCGCGCCTTCGTGGCCATCGCCGCCATCCCTACCCGCGCCGACTCCCGCCACTCCGGCGTCCCCGCCGCCGAGTTCGAATTCAGGATCACCAGCCCCGCAACCCGGCCGGGCGCATCGAGTGCGAAGCGCAGTGCCAGCGCTCCACCGAGCGAGTGCCCGCACACGAGTGCCTGCTGGTAGCCGAGCTCGTCGAGCAGCCCCGCGATCCGCCCCACCGCCGCCTCCGGCCCGTAGAGCGCGGGTTCTTCGGGCGCGTCCGACTCGCCGTGACCGAGCAGGTCGACCGTGATCGTGGTGAAGCGTTCCGTCAGCCCGGGCAGGTTCGAAACCCAGCAGGCCGAGCTGGCTGTGAATCCGTGAAAGAGAAGAAGAGGTGGAGCGGCGGCGGGTCCTTCGTGGACCTCATACCCGATCCGCGAGCCACTCGCCCCAAACAGCGGCATACCCTGACTCTAGGGGCGTTTTCCGCTCTGGAAAAGGCATCCAAGTGTGAATTCCGCGTCGCTGGCTTTAGTCCGAGCTATCCCGTCACGAGTCCGCGCCAACGTGAGCTGTCCCACGTCCGCCCGCCCGAAATCCGACCTCGAAATCAGCCCTATGGAGTAGAGATTTCAAGCCGTCCTCACCGCACAGTTGGATCGTGAGTGCGAGGCCGACCCACTACAACACCCGTTACAAGCTCGAGTTGAGCCCTCGCCAGCGCGAAGTGCTCGACCTCATCGCGCGCGGCCAAACCAACGCCGAGATCGCGGATTCTCTCGGCGTCTCACTCGATGGCGCGAAATACCACGTCCGGGAAATCCTCGCCAAGCTCGCCGTCGACACGCGCGAGGATGCCGCATCCTACTGGCAGTCCTACAACCGCCCCACCGCGAAGCTCGGTCGCGCCCTCAGTGGGGTCTTCGGCCTCGGCACGCTCAAGGCGGTGGCCGGGGGCGTTGGCGTTCTCGCTGCGGGCGGTGCGGTCGCGGCCATCGTCGTCGGCATCAACGCCGCGCGGGATACCGGCTCCGGCGGCGAACCGGCCGCCACGGCGCCCGCGGACGCGACTCCAGCACTAAGCGCGACACCCACCCCTACCTCCACCGTGCCCGCGGTCGAGACGCCCGAGCGGTTCGCGCGCCGCGTTGCCGCGCTCGTGGCCGCCGGCCAGCTCGACGAGCTCACCGCCCTCTCCGAGCCGGTCGCCTTCACGTGCCCCGGCCCGACCCCCCAGGGCGCCGGCGGACCGTTCCCCCTCTGCAACGGCGCCGCGCCTGGTGAGGAACGCCAGGGCTACGTCACCGCCCGCGACGCCTCGGAAGCGCAGACCGTCACCCCCGATGCCTTCGCAGCAGAGGCCGTCACCACCCTCACCTCGGACCTCACGCTCGCGAGCATTGGCACGCCCGCCTCGGGTGAGGCACTCGTCCTCGGCTTCGCCACCACCGCCGGCAATGCCGTCTACCTCGCTTTCGATGCGCCCTCCGGCCGGTCGCCTCAGCTCCGCGCGATGGGAGCTACCACACTCCAGGCGCCGGCCATCATCGACGGCGGCCAGGCCATCACCGTCATCGGCCCCACCACCTTCGAACTCCTGAATTAACTCCACAGGCACGGAGCCGCGCGCGTGAGCAAGCGGGAGTCTGCCGGCGGCACAACTCGCCCCGCATCAGAACGAACGACTCCCCCTCTCCACGCCAGTGGAGAGGCAGAATCCCTACCCGGGGGGGAGCGGCTACACCGCCGCCAGCTCCCGCGCACCCAGCTCGTTCTTGAACGCCTGCCCATCCTTCATGATCAGCGCAAAGCTCTCCTTCGCCTCCAGCACCCGCACGTCCGCCAGCGGGTCGCTGCTCACCGCAAGGATGTCTGCCCGCTTCCCGGCCTCGATCGTCCCGGTTATCGCGTCGAACCGTCCGCACTCGGCCGCTGTCTTGGTCACGGCAACGATCGCCTGCATCGCCGTCATTCCATTCTCCACCATGAGCGCGAGCTCGCCCGCGTTCGTGCCGTGCACGCCCACCCCTGTGTCCGTGCCCATGGCGATGCGCACCCCGCGCTCCACTGCATAGCGGAAGCTCGCCTGGTGGGCGCCGATCACTTCCTTCGACTTGCGCACGCCCCAGCTGGGCATCGAGCCGGGGTTCTCCTCTGCAAGCTTCAGTACCGAAACGGGCGCGATCAGTGTCGCCACCAGGAACGTCCCCCTCGCCAGCATCTCGTCGATCACCTGGTCATCCAGGTAGATGCCGTGCTCAATCGACTCCACGCCCGCCAGCACCGCGTTGAGGATGCCCTGCGTCGCCTGCGCGTGAGACATCACCGTCTTGTGTGCGGCGTGCGCTTCGTACACGACCGCCGCAATCTCGTCCGGCGTCATCCCGGTGGCGCTGGGCTCGTCGCTCGGCGAGAGCACGCCCCCGCTCGTCATGATCTTGATCTGGTCCGCACCCGACCGCAGGACCTCGCGCGTCGTCTTGCGTGCGCCTTCCGGCCCGTCCACCAGGTTGAAGGGCACCTCCACGTTCGGGTTCCGCAGGTTCGAGCCGTTGAGCATGGTCGAGTCGCCGTGCCCACCCGTCTGGGAGAGCGCCGACACTGCCACGCGCAGCCGAGGCCCCGGGAACAAGCCCTGCTCGATCGCCAGCTTCACCCCTCGCGGAGTTCCGCCCGCATCACGCAGGCTCGTGAACCCGTGCTCCAGCGAGGTCCTCGCGTTCTTCAGCGCTTCCGCCACGGCCAGGCTGAAGGGCGTGCTCAGCCGCTGCTCCATCGTCTTCGGCGGCGTGTTCATGAGGTGCACGTGGCAGTCGATCATGCCCGGCATCACCGTCTGCCCGGAGGCATCGATCACCTCCGCCCCGCGCGGGATCGCCCCATCGGCGTTCACGGCGGCGATGCTGTCCCCCTCGACCACAATCACCGCATTCCGCACGGGGTCTCGCCCCGAGCCGTCGATCAACGTCCCACACTGGATAGCGATCGTCATAGTCACACCTCCTGAGTGGGCGGATGGTGCGGCGCGAGAGGCCGGCGTGGCAAGCGTGGCGTATACTCCCTACATGAGTGCCGCTCGCGTCCTCGAATATCCCTACGAGCGGATTCCCGCCCTCGAAAATGGCGATGTGCTCGACCGGGCTGAGTTTGAGCGGCGTTACAAGGCGATGCCAGACCTTAAGAAGGCTGAGCTCATCAACGGAGTCGTGTACTTGGGCTCACCCGTCTACCGGGATCACTATCGTTCACATGTCTTCGCAGCCACCTGGTTGGGCACGTATGTTGCGGCGCACCCGGAGCTGGAGATCGGCGACAACGGCACCGTTATCCTGGATGACGAGGACAACGAGGTGCAGCCTGACCTGTTCCTCCGGCGAGCCGACGGCGCTTCCACGCTTACCGATGAAACGGCGGTTCTTGGGCCACCTGAGTTCGTCATGGAGATATCGTCGTCCTCAGCTTCCCGCGATCTACACATGAAGCTGGAATCCTATGAGCGGGCCGGGGTACGGGAGTACGTGGTATGGAACGTGGGCGACGGAGAGGTTTTGTGGTTCGAGCTTGACCACGGCCGCTTTGAGCGCAGGACGCCAGACGGACGGGGACTACTCGAGAGCCGCGCCTTCCCGGGTCTTCGTCTGCTGGTCGACGAACTCATCGCAGAAAATCTAAAGGCCGTTCTCGCTGCGTTGGACGGAGAGCTCTAGTTCCGCCCCCGATACACCGGCATCGGCGGCACGGGTGTCCACACCTCGATCAGCAGCTCATCCAGTTGGCCCGCCCACTGCTCCCATGTGCCGCGCGCGTATGCCGCCTGCGGGCTGGAAAGCGCCGTTTGCACGGATTCCGCGTCTGCGAACGAATAGAAACCCAGCGTTGTGCCGCCGGCGGTCTCCCCGCTTTCGATGCTGGCGATTCCCGGGATGGCGCCAGCGTCCCTGAGGTGCACGCCCAGGAACCAGGCGCGGAAGGGCCGCCGCACCTCGTCCTTCGGGTGCGCCCGCACGAGCAGAAACGGCCTGCCATCCCTCATCCGCGTCCCACCGACTCCTGCACCGTGCCTAAATTGCCGCTGCGCCGACCCTGTGATACGGTGCCTACTGTTGACACGATAGGCAAAGGAAAGAGCAAGAAGAAGGTTGCTGACGAAAGAGCGCAAAGAGGAATTGATCGGACAGTACGCTGTCCATCCCGGTGATACCGGTTCCCCAGAGGTCCAGGTCGCGGTCCTGACTGAGCGGATCAAGTACCTCACGACCCACCTGAAGGTGAACAAGCACGACTATCACACACGACGGGGCTTGTTGATGCTCGTCGGCCAGCGCCGGCGCCAGCTTCGCTACCTCAACAATCGTGATGTGAATCGGTATCGGGAGCTCATCGCCCGCCTTGGCCTCCGCAAATAGCGGAGGCCTGTTCATTTCGGGCACCTCGCGCCAGCGCCCGCTCCTCACACCTCCTTTGCCACCGCATAGAACGACGCGGCGTGTGCAATGCCGGCTGCCTGAGTGGCAGCCCGCCTGTCGAAGCAAGGAAAGAGTCAGAAAGAAGCAATGCAAACATACGAACTCGAAGTCGGGGGGAAGACCCTCACCATCCAGCACGGCATCCTCGCCCAGCAAGCCAATGGCGCCGTCACCGTCCGCCTTGGCGACACCGTCGTCCTCGTCACCGCCACCATGGCGGACCCCCGTGAAGGGATCGATTTCTTCCCCCTCACCATCGATTACGAAGAGCGCCTCTACGCTGTCGGCAAGATCCCCGGCGGCTTTCCCCGCCGTGAGGGTCGCGCCAGCAACGACGGCGTCCTCGCCATGCGCCTCACCGACCGCCCCCTCCGCCCGCTCTTCCCCAAGGGCTTCCGCAACGAGGTCCAGGTCGTCGCCATGACGCTCTCGGCCGACCTCGAGCACCAGCCCGACACGCTCATCGCCATCGGCGCAAGCGCCGCCCTCGGCATCAGCGATATCCCCTTCAACGGCCCCGTCAGCAGCGTGCGCGTCGCCCGCGTCGACGGCGCCTACATCGTCAACCCCACCTTCGCCGAGTCCGATGCCAGCGACCTGGACATCATCGTCGCCGGCACGAAGGAGGCGGTCGTCATGGTGGAAGCCGGGGCCAGGGAAGCGCCCGAGAGCGCCGTCCTCGAAGCCATCGAGGTGGCCATGGAGGCCAACCGCAAGATCATCGAGCTCCAGGAGCGAATGGCCAGCGACGCGGCTCCTGTGAAGAAGCCCTTCACCCCGTTCGTCGAGAACGTGGAGGCCACCGCCGCCGTCACCGACTACCTCAAGGACCGCATGGACGAGATCGTCGCCACCGCCGCCAGCGAGCGCAGCGATGCGAACAAGGCGATCCGCGCGGAGCTCGTGGAGAAGTTCGGCGAGCAGTACACCTCCGCTGAGATCGGTGACGCCCTCTACAACGTCATCAAGAAGGCGATGCGCAAGCGCATCCTCGAGCAGGGCCTGCGCGCTGACGGCCGCAACGAGGATCAGATCCGCGACCTCGACGTCCATGTCGGCGTCTTGCCGCGCACCCACGGCTCCGGCCTCTTCTCGCGCGGCCAGTCGCAGGCGCTCAGCATCACCACGCTCGGCGGCCTGAGCATGGCGCAGAAGCTCGACACGCTTTCGCCGCACGACTCCAAGCGCTACATGCACCACTACAACTTCCCGCCCTATTCGGTCGGCGAAGCTCGCCCCATGCGCGGCCCCAGCCGCCGTGATATCGGCCATGGCGCCCTCGCCGAGCGCGCCATCGAGCCGGTCCTTCCCGGCACGGACGAGTTCCCCTACGCCATCCGCGTGGTGAGCGAGATCATGTCCTCGAACGGCTCCACCTCCATGGCGAGCGTTTGCGGCAGTACTCTCTCCCTCATGGACGCGGGCGTGCCCCTCAAGGCTCCCGTCGCAGGCATCGCCATGGGCCTGATCACGGGTGAGGAAGGCAACTACAAGGTCCTCACCGACATCGCCGGCCAGGAAGACTTCATGGGCGACATGGACTTCAAGGTCGCCGGTACCGCGAAGGGCATCACCGCCCTGCAGATGGACATGAAGATCAGCGGCGTCTCCAACGAGATGCTCTCCACAGCCCTCGACCGCGCGAAGCAGGCCCGCGAGCACATCCTCGCCCGCATGGCTGAGGTCATCTCCGAGCCCCGCGCCGAGGTCTCCGAGTACGCCCCCAAGATGTACCGCATCCACATCAACCCGGAGCTCATCGGCACCGTCATCGGCCCCGGCGGCAAGATGGTCCGCAAGATCCAGGAAGAGTCCGGCGGCGCCACCGTCGACATCGAAGAGGACGGCACGATCTTCGTCGGCGGCATCAACGAAGCCGTCGCCCGCAAGGCCATCGGCATGATCGAAGGCCTCACCAAGGAAGTGAAGATCGGCGAGATCTACACCGGCAAGGTGACGCGCCTCCTCAACTTCGGCGCCTTCGTCGAAATCCTTCCCGGCAAGGAAGGTCTCGTCCACATCTCCCAGCTTGCTGAGGACCACATCGAGCGCGTCGAAGACGCTGTCGACGTGGACGACGAAGTGACCGTCATGGTCACCGAGATCGACAACCTCGGCCGCATCAACCTCTCGCGCCGCGCGGTGCTCCTCGGCGAGGAGCCACCGGCCAATGCTGGTGAAACCGGTGGCGGCGGACGTGGTGGTCCTCGTGGCGCTCCACGCGGCCGCGGTCCCGGTGGCCCCGGTGGCCCCGGTGGCGGCGGGCGTGACCGTGGCGGCGATCGCGGTGGCGACCGTGGCCGCCCGCGCGAAGGCTCACGCGATCGTGGCGGCTTCGGCGGCGGCGGTGGCGGCGGCCGTGGCGGCGACCGTGGCGGGTACTCCCGCGGCGGTGGCGGTGGCGGCGCCCCCGGCGGTGGTCAGCGCGAAATCCAGTACGGCGGCCCCCGCGGCAGCGCCCCGGTTGGTGGCGTCTCCCGCGGCTGGACTCGTCGCGAAAATCCGGATGGCGGCCCGCCCGCGCCCCCGCCCCCGCCCAAGAGCGGCTTCGGGGCTGGCGGCTCCTTCGACGACGAGGAGTAGCCTGCCACCAGCGATTCGGCCACAGGGGCGCCAGGCCCCTGCTCCAGCCTCAAACGAACGGCCCCGCTCCTGAGAGCGGGGCCGAGTCGTGTGTCGGCGGGCGGAGACGGCGCTCAGGACAGCGCCACGCTCACCGGCACGCCCTTCGTGATGCTGTCGAACACCGCCGACCGGGCATAGGCGCGAGCGACGCACTCCTCGACCTTCTCGCGCGGTGCGCTCGAGCTCACCGTGAACTTCACGCGGATGCTCTTGAAGCCATTGCGGATCTCGTCGTTGAGGCCGAGCGCCCCCTGTACGTCCATATCGCCTTCGACCTGGGATTCGACCGAGTCGAGCTCGACCTTGCGGGCGGCGGCGACGTAGACGAGCGAGGTGGTGAGGCAGGCGGCGAGGGCGTGCAGCAGGAACTCTGCCGGGTTCGGCCCTTCGTCCTGGCCGAGGAGGATGCCGGGCTCGCCGGCGTCGATGTCCCAGCCGTGGCTGCGCGTCGTGTCGTCGCCCCCAGCGCCGTAGAACACCTTGATGCTGGTTCGGTTGTGGCTCCCGCCCATCCACTTGTTGCTGGCGCGCCACTGGAACGTGGCGAGCGTGGGATTGGACTTGATCGCGTCCAGCGTGCCGTACATGGTGTCGACGTTCACGCCGTTGCGGATGCGGGGTGCATCGGAGATCTGGGTCACGGGATTGCTCCTCGGGGAGCCTCTGGGGCTCGCTTACTCGGGCATCTGGCCCGGCACATCCACCGTATCGAGCCTGCGCTCCGTCGCCTTGAAGCGAACCTGAAGACCATCTGTAGAAGTCGCTATCGCCATCCCGCAGTGTGATCACTGTCACATGCACCGCAATCGGTACGAGGCCCGCAGCGGCCTCCGGGCTCCGGACCAAAGCCGCCGGGAGACACGAAAAAGGCCGCCTCCGTGAGGAGGCGGCCCTTCCGCGCTCTCGAGTGCCTGGTCAGAACGTTGCCGGGCGAAGCCCGAGCGTGTGCGCTCCCAGGTACTCGGTCCCCACGTGAATGCCCATCGGGTGCATGAACGCCCCTGCTCGTGCGTCCCGATAGAGCCGTGAGAGTGGGTTCGCGCTCAAATACCCCGCGCCGCCGGACATGGCGAGGGCGCGGTCAAGGATGCGCACGGCCGCGGCGTTGACGAACGCCTTGGCACGTTGCACTTCAGCGAATACGGGGGCAATTTCAGCCATCGAGCCGCGCTCGCCCGGGTGGCTCTCCTCGTACTCATCGATCATCCGCAGCGCCCGTCCGAACACGGCTCGCGAGGCGGCCAGGTCGATCGAGTTCTCCGCCGCTCGCTCTTGCACGAACGGCCGGATGACCGCCTTGGGGTTCTTCTGCCGCTTCCGGCACACTCCTTCGATGGCCAATTGGTGGCCCGCCTCCGCCACCCCCAGCGCCGCCGATGTGTGCGCCGGACCTGAGTCGAGGATCATCTCGAGGTGTTCGGCGCTGACCACGCCCGCGAGCGAACCACGTCCCGGCCCTCGCCCCGGCAGCACGACATTCTCGAAGACGACCGAGCAACTGCCCGAGGCGCGCATCCCCATCGCGTCCCAGTCGTCGTTGACCGTGACGCCCGCCGAATCCCGGGGGATAAGTGTGTAGGCAAAGCGCTCCTCGCCGCCGGCGTCTGTGTAGGTGACCGTTGTCGTGAAGTGCGTCGCCGCGGGCGCCATGCTGGAGAAGACTTTCCGTCCGTTCACGATCCAGCGTCCGCCCTCGAGCACGGCGGTGGTGCTCGGCCGAAGGAGGTCCTGCTCCACCTCGCTCGCAGCGGCCGCCACCACCCAGCGGTCCGCGACGATCGCCGCGAGCGTGGCCTCGACGCCGGCCGCTTTCTGGTCCTGGCCGCGGGCGAGCAGCATGCGCCGCTGCCGCGCCAACGAGAGGAGGACGAGCAGGTGCATGTTCACCCCGAGCGTGATCGACGCGTCGCCGCGCGCGAGCCGGCTCGTCGCTACCATCACGTCGTGCACGGATTCCACGCCCATCCCGCCCACTTCCACGGGAGCGGGCGCGTACATGAAGCCGGTATCCTGGAGCACCTGGATGTGGCCAAAGGGGAACGTCCCCTCTTTGTCGTAGCGGGCCGCCTCAAGGGCGAACCGCTGTGCCAACTGCTCGGCGAGCTCGACCATTCCCCGGCCAGGCTCCGTAAGTGGCTGAAGTTCGTTTTCCACGTTAAGGCCTCGCCTTCTGTGCCACGACCCGCCGGCACGTTAGGCAGGAGGCCACGCCGCTGATACGGCGGCCACCCGGAATCGACCCGTACCGGACGGGTGAGAAGTTCATCGAATTGCATGTGGGGCATTGCATGGGTGTTACCTCGGTTGGTGCTGCATCAACCGTCCCGTGGCCAGCCAGCCGTCGCTTGAAGGAGATCTGAAGGCCGTCTGTAGAACCGGCGCGGCGCGCGATCGGCGTCACACAACCCCAGTCCCGGAGGGAGTTGCCGCCGCGTCCGACCTTTGGCGGAATCTGAGGCCTGCTTCACAGACCCACGTTCGCGTCCACTGCAAGCATTTCCGTGTGTCCGCGCCAACAGTCGCCCCAGCGCGCGAGAACCTCCGTCACCGCTTTGACCACTTCGAGCTCGACGTAGCCGCCTTTGAGCTACGTTCCGGTGGACAGCCCATCGCCATGGAGCCGCAGGTCTTCGAGGTCCTCGCACTCCTCGTGCAGCACCACGACCGGGTGGTCACGAAGGACGAGATCCTCGACGCCGTCTGGCCCGAACGCTATGTGACCGAGGCCGCCCTCAACAGCCGAGTCATGTCGGCGCGCAAGGCGCTCGGGGACGATGGCCGCACGCAGCGCTACATCAAGACGGTGCACGGCCGCGGCTATCGCTTCGTCGGAGAAGTTGGCCTGGCTGCTGAGAGTCCTGATCGTGAGCAAACTCCGGTCACCCAGGCTCTGACCACGCAGACGAGCTGGCATCACGCGCTCCCCGCACCCTCGACCACCTTCATCGGACGCGAAACAGAGCTCTCACGCCTCGCGGAACTGCTCGTGGCGGGCGGCCGGCCCCTTGTGACGGTCGTCGGCCCGGGTGGGATCGGGAAGACCCGGCTCGCAATTGCCGCCGCTTCCCGGCTCCAGACTCCCGAGCGCCTCGTTGTCTATGTCTCGCTGGAGCCCGTTACCGTCGCCAGCCAGCTCCCGGGCGCCATCGCCGCCGCCCTGGGACTCAAGCCTTCCACCACCGACACCGCCGCCGAGTTGCTGAGTTACCTCGCGGGCACGCGCCTCCTGCTGGTGCTCGACAACTTCGAACAGATCGCCGCGGATGCCGCGCCGTTGCTCTCCCGCCTCGTCGCCGCCGCGCCCGGGGTCCAGGTGCTCGTGACCTCACGGGTCGTGCTCGGCCTCGTGGAGGAGTGGGTGTTCCGAGTGGAAGGCCTCGGGCTGAGCGACGAGAGCTCCCGCGCGGAGGCACATCAACTGTTCCTCGAGCGAGCCACTCAGGCCAACGCCGCCGCACCGCCGCCCTCGGAGGACGACCACCCGGCCATCGCTGACATCGTCCGGCTCGTCGACGGTATGCCCCTCGCCATCGAGCTTGGCGCTTCCCTGACGCCGTATCTCCCGTACACAGAGATCGCCGCTCTCCTCTCTCGGGACCCCGGCTGTCTCGCGTCGGAGGCCCAGAACGCCACGCCTCGGCACCGCGACATGCGGGCCCTCCTCGAAGAGAGCTGCCGCCACCTCGATTCCCGGCAGCAGCTAGCGCTCCAGTCACTCTCGGCGTTCGATGGCCCATTTTGGCGGATCTGCTGCTGCCGACGTGGCAGGCGCTTCCCTTTTTCTACTGCGCCAACTCGTGGATCGGTCACTTGTGCAGCCCGTCGGTGGGCGGTTCACCCTCCATCCGCTCATGCGCCAGTTCACGCGCGAACGCTGCGGCGACGAGCTCCAGGAACTGCGCCGCCGCCAGGCCGAGCACTATTCCGCCTTCCTGGCGGCCCGTCGCGACGCTCTCAACGGTCGCGGCCAGGTGGAAGCCACGCGTGAGATCGAGGCCGAATTCACGAACATTGCCGCCTCATGGCGGTGGGCCGCCTCTCACGGCCGCATCGACCTGATCGATGCCGCCGCGTACCCCCTGTTCTGCTTCCTCACCTTCCGCGCGCGCTTCTTCGAGGCGGAGGAGCTCGCCGCCATTGCCATCGAGGCCGTCGCTGCGGCGGGCACCGCCAACCTGGACGCCCTCGGTGGCCTGCTCATGCACCACTTCTGGGTCCTCTCGCGTCTCGGCCGGACGCGCGCGTCCCTCACCACCCTCGGGCGCATCAACGAGCTCTTCGCCGACGGCCGCCAACCTCGCCCTGGCATCGGATTGGACCCCCGCATGGCCGTTGCGGTTGTGCAAATCGGGGCGGGCAACTATGCGGCGGGCGCCGCTGCCGCCATCCCCGCCCTGGAGTCTGCCCGCGAACGCGGCGACGAGTCCGCCACCGCCTTCGCTGCCTGGCTCGTCGGCATCGCGCGGCTGCGGGAGGCCCGCCTCAAGTGGGCCGAGGTCGCGCCCGGACGCTTCGGCTACCTCCCCTCCGACGACGAGAAGCACCGTCACGCCCTCGATGACGCGGCTCGCTTCAACGGCCTCGCCGCCCGGATCCTCGAATCGGCCGGTGAGACCTGGCTCCGCGGCTACGTCGAGATCGAGCGGGGTCTCATCGCAAAGGCGTTCGGTGACTCCAGCGCCGCCATCGGCCACTTCCGCGCCGCCTGCGACTTGCGCCGGGCGATCGGCGATCCCCAGGGGACGGCCAGCGCCCTCATCTACCTCTCCGACACGCTCCTCAATAAGGACACCGTGGAGGAGACTGCCGCCCTCCACGCCGAGGCGACGGCGCTCCTCTCACGCGTTGGCGACGCAAGTGGCCTCACCGAAGCCGAGCGGCTTGCGGGCCGCATCGCCGTCGTCCGCGGAGACCTCGAGGCGGCCATCGCGCACTTCACTCGCACCCTCCAGCTCAGTGCGGACATCGGTTTCGCAAACAACGTCATCTCCGCCGTTCAGGGGATGGCCGGCATTCTCCAGGCCACCGGCCGCCTCGAACCCTCGGCTGTTTTGAACGCTTTCGTCGTTGGCCACCCAGCTCCGACCCCCTTCGGGCGGGCCAGTGCCGAGCACGACCTCGCCGAGGTGGGTCGTCAGCTCGGCGAGCAGGCCGTGGACCTGGCGCGTGAGCAGGCTGCCGCGATGGACGTAACCTCGATCTCGGAGCTCGCGCTCGCTGCCATGCGCCAGCCGCCGGGGCGAGACACAGCCACTGCCCCGTCCCCTCTCACACCCCTGGTCAAGCGGCAGCGCGCCGGTCTTGTCGCCTGAGTTGACCCCCACGGCAAACTGTCGTCTCTTGGCTGCTAGCCGCTCTCTGTAAGATCTCCGTGGCCCGCCGGTCATACCAACGTGGATGGCCGGCAATTCGACGGCCTCGCCATCTGCAGGGGTCCGCACCCGACTTCCCGCGCACGAATGCGGCTGCTGAAGGACGCGATGGACCAGCTCTCCGATTCAGCGCTCGTCGAGCTGGCGAAGGCAGGCGATAAGGAAGCCTTCGCCGAGCTCTACAAACGCTGGTTCGACCCCGTCTACGACTTCCTCGCTCGCATGGTGCGCAACCGTGCCGAGGCGGCGGACGTCGCGCAGGACACCTTCCTGAAGGCGATGAACGCCCTCGGAGGGCTGCAGAAGGGCGCGAGCTTCAAGAGCTGGATATTCACCATCGCCCGCAACACCGCGCTCAATCGCATCGAGAAGTCCGGCCGCACTCGCCCGCTCTTCTTCGAAGGCGATGACGGCGAGGAGGTCTCCCTCGACGTGGTCGACACCGACCGCTTCGGCAGCCCCGAAGAAGCCGCCGAAGCACAGGCGGTCGCCACGCTCGTCTGGGAAGCAGCCGCCGGGTTGGACCCCAAGCAGCTCACCCTCCTCGATCTCCACCTCCGGCGGGGGCTCGATAGCGGTGAGATTGCCGACGTGCTCGGCGTCACGAAGAACAACGGCTACGTGATGCTCAACCGTCTCAAGAAGGCCGTCGAAGACGCGATCGGAGCCTTCATCATGTTCAAAGACGGACGCCGGTATTGCGACGACCTCGATGCCCTGCTCTCGGTCGCCACGATCCAGGGCATGTCCCCCGACGTCCGCAAGCTCATCGATGGCCACGTCACCCAATGCGATGACTGCGAGGAGCGCAAGAAGAAGCTCGTTTCCCCGCTGGCCGTCTTCGGCGCGTTCGCAGCCGTTCCCATGCCGTTCGACGCAAAGGCACACATCCTCGAGGGCCTCATTCGCGAGTGGCCCGGCCCCGCCGCCAGCGGCTCCGGCGGGGAGCTCCCGCCTCCGCCCGAGGATGGCGTCGGCGCGCTCCCGGGAGACGACGGAATCGACAGGCCCACCTTCGGCGAGAAGCTCCTCTCTCGTGGAGGCCGCCTCATCATCGGCGGTGCCGCTGCCGCCGTGCTCTTCCTCTTCGGCGTGCTCGTCTTCCCCGTCCTCACGGCCGGTGACGACAATGGTGGCCCGGCCTCCGGCGACAACACTCCCCTGCCAACGAATCCGATCGGAGGCGCCAACACCACTACCCCGACTTCCACCGTCGGCACCTCCCAGGACCAGCTCTCACCGACCGCGACAGCCTCGCCCACCACGCCCGCTCCCGCGGGAAACCAGACGCCGACGCCCACGAACACCGTTGGCCCCGGGACGCCCACGCCCACGCAAACCTCCACCCCCACCGCGACGGCCACCTCCACCGCCACGAGCACGTCCACGCCCACCGCCACCCCAACCACGACTCCCTGCGAGCCCTTCCTCTCGACCAACCTCTTCGGCGTCCCGCTGAACATTCCTCCCGGTGGAGCCTCTCAGTTCACTCTGCTGGCTTCTCCTTGTGGCACGGCCGACTACACCATCGATGGTGGTGACGGCTGGGCTATCACCGAGGGCGGCGGCTCCGTCTCCTTCGGCGCACCGCGGACCATCGGTGTCTCCGTGGACGCCTCCCGCCTCGGTGAAGGTTTCCACTCGACCACACTCGTCATTGATGGCCCGAACAACACCATCTCGGTGACCGTGAACACCACGGTGGGTGGCGCGAGCCCGGTCATCAGCGGCTTCCGGGTGACCTGCCACGCGCTCTCGCCGGACGTCACCTTCACCGCCTCGATCTCCGACGACACGGCCGTGACCTCGGCCACGGTCACGTACCTCGTCTCCCCCACGAGCGAGACCCGGTCGGTGACGTTGCAGCAACAATCCGGCACGGGTTGGTCCGCAACGATCACGCTCCTGAGCCCATCGATGACGATCGCCTCCGCCACCCTCATCGCGGGCGACGCCGCCGGCCACACCTCATCCGCCACCACCACCGGCTGCTAAGGCCACTCCGCTGGGGCCGGCGGAGAGTAGGGGCTGGCAGCAGCCAGCCCTGGGCCGGGCACTCCTCCTATCCTTCCCTTACGGCCGGTACCCGTGGCTCCGCGGACCCAACTCATGGGCCGCAATCTCGTACGCCTGGTGCACCCATTCACAGAGGATGGGACGCGTCTCGCGCGGGTCGATGATGTGCTCCACGCCGAACGCTTCCGCCGTCCGGAACGGCGACCGCACCGCGTTCATGCTCTCCTCCAGCTGGCGCCGCAGGCCGTCGGGGTCGGGGCTGTTCGCGAGGTCGCGTTTGTAGGCGGCCTCGATCCCGCCCTCCAGCGGGAGGCTGCCCCAGTCGCCGCTCGGCCACGCGTAGCGCAAGTTCAGCTTCGCCGTGTTCGCGTGCGCCGCTCCCGCCACCCCGAACGCCCGCCGCATGAGGATGGTGACCCACGGCACTCGCGCCTGGAAGACCGCGGTCATCACGCGCGCACCCTTGCGGATCGTCGCGGCCTTCTCGCCAGCTGTCCCGATCACGAACCCCGGCTGGTCGAGGAAGTTCACCGCCGGGATGTGGAAGGTGTCGCAGAGGTCCACCATGCGCTCCATCTTCTCGCTGCCGTCCGCCGTCAGCCCGCCGCCGTACTGGTACGGGTCGTTCGAGATGACGCCCACCGGGAACCCGTCCAGCCGCCCGAAGCCCGTCACCACCGATGTCCCCCACCCGCCGCCGATCTCGAAGAACGAGTCGCGGTCGAGCACCGCCTCCAGGATCTCGCGCACCCTGTACGGCCGTCGCCGGTTGCGCGGGATCGCTGACAAGAGCATCTCCTCTCGGCGGCTCGGGTCGTCCGCCGGCTCCGCGCGCCTCGGCTGCTCCCACACGTTCTGGGGCAAGTACGAGAGGAAGCGCCGGATCTGCCGGAACGCGTCCTCCTCGTCCTCCGCGAGGTTGTCGCAGACGCCGTTGTGGTAGTGGATCTGGGCGCCGCCCAGGTCTTCCTTCTTCACGTCCTCGCCCATGCCCCGCAACACCACCGGCGGCCCCGCCACGAACACCTGCGCCGTGTCCTTCACGATGATCGACCAGTGCGCCGTCACCACCCGCGCGGCGCCCAGCCCGGCCACGCTCCCCATGGCCGCCGCAATCACCGGGATCTCGTTGAGCGAGTCCACCACCGTGTCCCACACCGGGTTCGCGGGGATGTAGGTCCGTCCAACGTCCGTGTAGGAGCGCACGCTCCCGCCCCCACCGGTGCCGTCTACGAAGCGCACGATGGGCATGCGCAGCTCGCGCGCCATCTTCTCGGCGTAGCCTTGCTTGCCGCCGATGGACGCGTCCGCCGCCCCGCCGCGGATGGTGAAGTCATCGCCGCCCACCACCACGCGCCGGCCGTCGATGCGCGCGAACCCCATCACGTAGTTGGCCGGCCGGATGCTCAGGAGGTTGCCCTCGTCGTCGTACTCCGGCTTCCCCGCGAGCACGCCCGTTTCCGCGAAGGACCCGGGGTCGATGAGCCCGTCGATGCGTTCCCGCACCGTGAGCTTGCCGCCGTCATGCTGGCGCTTCACGTTCTCTTCGCCGCCCATCAGGGTGGCCAGTTGCTTCCGCCGTTCGAGTTCCTCGATCTCAGGCTGCCAGGTCATCTTTCGCCCCTCCGCGCGTCGCGCTTGTGCTGCGCATGCTACCGAAGCCACGCCGCATTCGCCCCGGTGACTCGCACACGGTCAACTACAAGTCGATATGTGACATAAACAACGGCCACTACGTCTGAGAGAGCGCGTAGAGTGCGCCCCAAACTGCCAGACCGGAACTGAGAGCGGCCTGGGAGCGTTTGGAATACCAGGAGGACTCCAGCGTGCGACAAACCAAGACAGCTTCGCCCTTCGCGAACGCCTCCGGCGTTCGACTCATCATCCTCGCCGCCCTCGTGGCGGCCCTCATCCTCATCGCCGGTCAGGCCCGCCCCGCCCTCGCCGACCACGGCGGCACCTTCGGCCTCGAGACGAACGTCGCCAGCGTGGACGAGGGTGAGGTCGCGGTCCTGACGATGATCGTACTCAACCGCGACGACGAGTCGCCGCCCGTTACCGTCGGCATCAACGTCGTTCGGAACACCGCCGAAGTCGACGACGTGCAGGGCGACGACTGCATCAACATCGCCATGGGCGCCATTGGCGGCAACCAGATTCCCATCTTCCTCAGCACCTTCGCAGACGGAGATACGGAAGATGAGACCTTCACGGTGACGATTACCTTCGATCAGGCCCAGATCACCGGCGGCTGCACGACCAACAGCGCCAGCGGGCACGCCGTTACCGGTGGCGTCGAATCGGCGACCGTGACCATTAACGACACCGGTGGTGGCGGCGACGGCGACTTCGAGTTCGACACCACCAGTTCGCAGGCGGATGAAGGCGAGACCGTCACCCTCAATGTCATCCGCGGCGGCGACCTCGACGAAGCCGCCAGCGTGGACTGCGTGGTCACGGGCGGGACCGCTGAAGGCAGCGACTGGGACCCTGTAGGCGATGGTGATGCTGACTTTGGCGACAACGACTCGACTGGCAGCTGCCAGTTCGAGATCCTCGCCGATGGCGACACCGACGACTCGGAAACGCTCATCATCAGCCTCCAGAACCCGGTGAACGGCTCAGTCGGATCGCCGAATCAGCACACCATCACCATCGGCGAGGAAGCCGAGGACGGCGACTTCGAGTTCGCGACCACGAGCTCCCAGGCGGATGAAGGCGACACCGTCACGCTCAACGTCGATCGTTTTGGCGACCTCGAAGGGGCCGCCAGCGTCGAGTGCAACGTTACGGGCGGCACCGGTGAGACTTCCGACTGGGACCCCATCGACGACGTCGCGAACTTCGGCGACGAAGATTCCACCGGAAGCTGTCAGTTCGAAATCCTCACCGACGGAGACGGGGACGCCTCCGAGACGCTCATCGTCACCCTTGAAAACCCGGTGAACGGCACCGTCGGCTCGCCCTCGCAGCACACCATCACGATCGGCGAAGAAGGCGACTTCGAGTTCACGCTCACGAGCTCGACTGTCAACGAGGGCAATATCGCCACATTGAATGTGCTCCGTGGCGGCAATCTCGACGGCGCCGCCACCGTGGAGTGCAACGTCACGGGCGGCACTGGCGAGGGCTCTGACTGGGACCCGATCGACGATCTCGCGAACTTCGGCGACAACGACTCTACGGGGACCTGTCAGTTCCAAATCCTCGCCGATGCCGATGCCGACGTCGGTGAGACGCTGATCGTCACCCTCCAGAATCCGTTCAACGGGACGATCGGGTCGCCCTCTCAGCACACGATCACGATCGGCAGTGGTCAGACGTTCTCGTTCCAATCAGCCACCTATACCGTGCAGGAGAGCGCGGGTTCGGTCACCGTGACGGTCGTCCGCTCCTCGAGCGCGGGCACCGGCTCGGTCCAGTGGGACATCGTTGGCGGCACGGCCACCGCGGGCGCGGACTACATCGACGCCTCCGGCACCGTGAACTTCAGCGCCGGCGAGACCACTCAGACCTTCAGCATCACCATCCTTTCGTCCGCCGCCGCGGAGGCGAATGAGACGATCCTCGTCACCCTCCTCAACCCCGTGAACGGCAGCCTCGCCGCGCCCGATGACACCGTCATCACGATCACCGAGATCGGGGTACCCACGGTCACGGACGTGAACCCTGGCAACATCCCCGTCACCGGTGGCACGGTGGTCATCACGGGCACGAACTTCACGGGCACAACGGTCGTCACCTTCGGCAGCGTGAACGCCACGTCCTTCGTCATCAACAACTCGACCCAGATCACGGCAGTCGCCCCCGCGCGCCCCGCCGGTACCTACGACATCCGGGTCACAAACCCCGCCGGTACCAGCGCGAACACCGTCAACGACAACATCACCTACGGCGCCGCTGAGTCGATTACATACCAGCTCAGCAGCCGCTGGAGCCTCATCGCCTGGCTGGGCAAGGACAACGCCAACATCGCCAGCGCCCTCCAGGGCACGGTCTCCCTGACCGACAGCCAGGCCCAGACGGCGCCCAACAACATCTTCAACCTGGTGACCGCCGTGGCCACCTGGGACAACCCGACCCAGCGCTACCTCTTCTGGTTCCCCGCTGGGGGCTCAGTGCCAGGCGCCAACGACATCACCCAGTTCAACTACGGCACCCCCTACTGGATCGCCGTCAACTCCAACGTGAACTGGACCGTCGTGGAAGGCCCGTAGATTAGTCGGCGGCGGGCGGCAGACGGTGGGCGGGGGACTCGTACGGGCCCCTTCCCGCCTGGCCGCCGGCTCGGGACGTCCGACCATCGCGCTCGCAGTTCTCCGCGAGCGCGATAGCGACGCAGGTTTAGCTTGCGTTGATTCGACCGTCGAGCCAACGGATGAGGCCGTTCAGGAGCCGTCCTACTTCTCCACACCGACCTGCTAGGACGTCGAATTCTGCCTTTGACAGGTATCCGAGGCGTCGTGCGAGCGTCACATGGGTCTCGGTTTCCATCAGCGAGCCGCGAGCGACGCCGGCATGGTATCGGAACTCCCGATCATTGAGCCGGCCCTGACCTTCAGCGATGTTGGCCGGGATCGAGGACGAGGATCGGCATAGCTGGCTCGTCAGGCCGAATAGCTGCCTTCGGGGAAACCGCTCGGACGCCGCGTGACACTCTACGGCGAGATCCATAGCTCGCTGCCAGACCTCAAGTTCGGTGTAGCCTCCCATGTCGAAGCGCCCTCCTCTTCCGCGGAGACTACCGGGCGGTCACTGAGCCAGAAAGCCGTCTACCGCTGCCCGGCCACCGTCTACCGACTCAGACGTCGATCATCTCCACCTGCACGTCGTACACCTCCGCATCCAGACGCCATTCCGTCACAGACGTCACGATCGCCTGCGCCTGCTCATCCGCATGCCGCGAGTCATTCGAGAGCACCACGGCTGCGATCGTGCCGAGTTGCGCGTTGTCCAGGTGCTCCGCCTCGATGACGGCCGCGTTGTATCGCTGCCGCAGCCGCTCCACCACCGACTTCACGATCGTCCGCTTCTCCTTCAACGTTCGCGAAGGCAACCGCATCCGTATCGTCACCACCCCGATCGTCACGCCAGCCCCCTCGGACTGCACGGCCAACCCAGGGATCGGAGCTCCCCTCTCCCTCCGGGAGAGGGGCCGGGGGTGGGGGCAGGCTCGCGCTCAGCCACGATGGTCATGGGCGTGCAACAAGTCGGAAATCGACAATCGACAATCGGAAATCGTCACAGCGGGTCCGCCATCTCCAACTCGGGCGGCAGCGGCAGCGGCGGCAACTCGTCCGGGCTACTGATGCCGAAGTGCTCCTGGAATCGCATCGTCGTCCGGTAGAGCTTCGCCCGGCCCGGCCCCTCCGAGAACCCGGGGCTCTCGATCAGGCCGCGCTGCTCCAGCGTTGCCACCAGCCGGTCGCTGTTCACGCCCCGGATCGCCTCGATGTCGGCACGCGTCGCTGGCTGTTTATAGGCGATGATCGTGAGCGTCTCCAGCGCCGCGCGCGAGAGCCGTTGCCCCGGCCCCGCTCCAAGCAGCGCATCCACATAGGGCGCGTACGCCGGCGCGGTCACGATCTGGTAGCGCTGCCCGTCCTCCATTAGTCGCAATCCGCGCGCTTCGTAGTCCTCCGCGAGTTGCGCCAGCGCCTTCTTGGCCGCGCCCTCTCCCACGTTCGCCGCGCGCGCCAGCCCTCCCACCGTCTGCGGCTCCTCGCTCACGAAGAGCAGCGCTTCGAGCACCCACGCAAGTTCCGCCGCGCGCGGCGGCTTCGGTCGTGGCTCCTCTTCGCTCACGACTGCTCCCGCTCAGCCGGTCGATCTGGCCGATCCGGCCCGGCGTCTTGCGCTGGCTCGCCATCGACCACGGCCGGCTCGGACGTCCGCGCGCCGCCGCTGCCCGGCTCGGAGGGCCACGTGTCCGTCTCCGTGCGTGCTTCTGGTGCATCCGCGCGCGCGACATCCGCCGGTGGCGGCGGCCAGCTCACGGCCTCTTCGCCGTCCTCGCGCACCGGAGGGGCCACTGGCCGTGTCGAGTCGTACCGCATGTCTCGGTCGCTGATCGGCTGCCCCTTCACGGGCTCGTAGCTGATGCGAATGTTCGGACGCTTCACGTTCGTCACGCCCACTTGTTCCTTGAATGCCCGCGTGACCGTGTCGTTCACGACCGAAGTGACGTGCGCGATGCTCGCCTGTTGTTCGATCACCACGAGAGCGTGCGTGTCCACGCTCCCACCGCTCGCCTTCACGCGCGGAATGGCCTGCCGCACCTCCGGCAGCGCCTCGAGCTCGTCTCGAACCAGCCGTTCGAGTGCCTGGGAGGTGACCTCCACCGTTCCGCCGTTGGCCTGCTTCAGGCGGAGCATGCCTGAGCTTCTCGCCGACCCGGCCGGCAGCAGCGCCATCAGGAGCGTCCATAAGCCGAACAGGATCAGGAGGCCCAGCGCGGTCGTCGCGAACACCTGCCACGTGTCGTTCGCCGTGATGAAGCCTTCCAGGTTGAAGTCGCCATCCGCCAGGTTGATGTCGAGCTTCTGATCTTCGTTCCACACGAGCCCAATCAGCCCGCCGCAGGCGGCGATAAAGAGCAGGCTGTAGAGGGCGAGCAGCATGCGTCGCAGCGTCATCGGTCCCCCGCGGGGAAGCGCCCCCGCACGCCCTCATCGTACACCTCGCCAAGTTGCACGGGCGTGATGCGATTGGCCAGTGACTTGCCTTCCGCCAACACCGGAATGTAGTTGTCGGTGTAGCCCCACCACAGCGCTTCACCCGCCCGGGCGCGTTCCTCTTCCCACAACACAGGTCGAATGGCCCCCGCGAATCGCTCCATGAAGCGCACCGAGAGCGTGGCCGCGAGCTCGAGCAGCCGCGCCATTCGCTCCTGTCGCACTGAGGCCGCCACCTGCTCGTTCATCAGCGCCGCCGCCGTCCGCGACCGCTGCGAGTACGGGAACGCGTGGATGCGCGCGAACCCGGCCTCCTCGCACAGCGCCAGCGTGTCCTCGAACTCCGCCTGAGACTCGCCCGGGAATCCCGCGATGACGTCGGTCGTGATCGCCACATCGGGCACCGCCGCCCGGATGCGCTCGGCCGCCCGCCGGAACTCGTGTGCGGTGTAGCGCCGACGCATGCGGCCCAGCGTCGTCTCGCTCCCCGATTGCAGCGCCAGGTGGAAGTGTGGCATCACCCTCGGGTCCTCCCACAGCGCCAGCAACTCCGGCGTGATGTCCTGTGGTTGCAGCGAGCTGAACCGCAGGCGCGCAACCTCGGTCCGCTCGAGGATACCGCCGATCAGGTCATGCGGCTTCAAAGGCGACTCCAGGTCACGGCCCCACGCGCCGAGCTGAGTGCCCGTGATCACCACCTCCTTCGCGCCCGCCTCCACCGCCAGGTTCACCTCCGCCGCAACCCGCTCAACGGACCGCGACTCCTCCCGCCCCCGCGTTCGCGGCACGATGCAGAACGCGCACAGGTCGTTGCAGCCCTCCTGCGCCTTCACGAACACCCGCGAATGCAAATACCCCGGCGCCAAGGAGTCGCGGCCCTCAGTGGCCGCTGGCGTTTCCATTAATCCGGCCCCCTCGCCGCCAACCCGTTCCCCCAGGAACGCCACCAACCGCGCCTTGTCCCCGTCTCTTGTCCCCACCACCAGGTCCGCGCCCAATTCCTCCATGGCCACGAACCCTGCCGACTGCGGGTAGCACCCCGTCAGCGCCACCGCCGCCCCCGGCGACATCCGCCGCACCGACCGGATCAGCTTGCGCGACTTCCGGTCGGCCACATGCGTCACAGAGCACGTGTTCACGACGAATGCATCCGCCTCGCACATCCGGTCGACCACGTCGAATCCCGCCGTGCGCAACCCGCGCGCGATCTCCTCGCTGTCCGCCAGGTTGAGCTTGCACCCCAGTGTCAGCACCGCCGCCAGCGGCTTCCGTCCCATCCACAGAGCGTATCGCGTCGCTTACCCACATCCCAGACTGCTCCGCGCACCTGCGCGCTGCCACCGCTCCCCCTCTCCGCGCGCAGCGGGGAGAGGGGGCTGGGGGGTGAGGGGGCCTTGCCGGATCCACCGCCAACGCGCGACAGTTGACGTTCACCCTCAACCAGGAGGCCCGCCATGACCCTCGACTACGCCGAAGCCACCCGCGACGCGAAGGGCGCCGCCACTAACCTCCTCGACCGTATCGCCAACCGCCTCGGCGACAATGCCCGTGCAGAAGCCGTCTTTGGCGACCCCGTGACCCAGGATGGCGTGACCGTGATCCCCGTCGCCAAGGTGCGTTGGGCCTTCGGCGGCGGCGCCGGCGGCGGTGGCGATGACGGCAAGGAGGGCGAGGACTATGGCGAAGGCGGCGGCGGTGGTGGCGGCGTTTCGGCCACGCCCGTTGGCTACATCGAGATCGTAAACGGCCACGCTGAGTTCCGCCCCATCAAGGACCTCGTCGGCATGTGGCCGCTCCTGCTCGGCGGCAGCGTCGCCCTCTGGATCAGCCTTCGCGCCCTCCGTGGCCTCTTCCGTTGAGTTGCTCTCCAGCTGATGCAGGCGGCGGACTTCGTTGCGCACCCGGTCTCACGGTGCGCATAGTGGACGACCAGAGTGCCGCACCGAGGGGACGGCCATAATGACGGAGGCTCCTCATGGCAACCGAGAACGCCGAGCGGATGCAGCAGACCGACGACGCCTGGAACGGGCGGAACTGGGACGCTTTCGACCGACTCCACGACCCTGGTTGCGTGGTGTACTGGCCCGGTAGGGAAGCTCACCCCACGCACGGCGGCGAAGATCACCGGACCGAGGCGATCGCCTTTTGTGAAGCATTTCCCGACAACAAGGTGAAGAATCGGCCCTACGACGTCTTGTTCGGTGAGGACGACTACACCTGCTTTGTCACCCGCTTCACCGGGACCTTCACCGCGCCCCTCCGACAGCCCGACGGCAGCGTGATCGAGCCGACCGGCAAGTCGTTCGACGTGCTGTACTCCACTGCAGCCAGGTGGCGAGGCGGCCGGATCGTTGAGGAGTACCTGTTCTACGACAACGCGACGTTCCTCCAACAAATCGGGCTCGCCTGACCAGGCCCAGCTCTACGGGGCTTGGCTCAGCCGGCCCGAGCACACACACGTCGACCGCCTCCGGCCGAGGTACCTCGTGCGCCAAGCCGACCCGCCTGCCCAGTCGCGAACACCCGACCATGTCCCCTCTCCCGCCGCAGCGGGAGAGAGACTGGGGGTGAGGGCGGGCTGTCCGCTGCCGCAATGCCTCCGCTACGGGATGCTCGTTCTCGCCGTCGCGCTCGTCCTTCCGCTCCTCGCAGCCGGCTGCGGGGACAACGACCGCGCCGCCACCCCTACGTTCGCGCCCGCCACAGCCACGACCACACCATCCGCTACCGCCGCACCCTCCCCCACGGCCACCGCCATCCCGCCCACCTCCACCCCCACGCCCCGCGGGCCGCAGGCCGAGCCCATCGGGTTCCCCATCGATCCGGCGACCACGCTTGGCCTCGTCTCGGGCGAGGTCGGTAGCCGCACGCTCACGTTCGGCGCCGGGCCCGCCGCCCTTGCTTACTCGCGCGACGAGCAGCCGTCCTCCGACCTGGTGCTTGCCAACCGCGCCGGCTGGAACTGCCGCGTCCACGTCGAGTACGAGGGCCTCCCCGCCGTCGACTGGTACATCCCCACCGGCACACCCATCGTCGCAACCATGGATGGCACCGCCACCCTGCTCATCAACACCGTCTCCAACCCGTTCGACGTTTACGGCGTTAGCCGGGAGCCGTACATCGGCAACCCCGATCGCTCGCGCGCTCCCGTCTCCGCCTTCCCCGGGCCCGGCGGCGGCCAGGGCGTCTTCGTCCGCGTCGACAACGGCACGTACCGCACCGATTACGCCCACCTCGAGCTCGCCCAGACCATGGCGGAGGCCGTGCCAGGCGGCGCGTGGCTCCCCGGGTTCACTCCGGGGCAAGCGTTGACCGATCAATTCACACCGCTCCGCGACTTTCGCACCGCGACCGCGGTCGCCCGCTGGGAAGTGGCTGCGGGCGATGTCATCGGCTACAGCGGCGACTCCGGTTACAGCGAAGCACCGCACCTCCACTACACGGTCCAGTCGGGCGGCTCCTACTTCTGTCCCACGGCGGAGCCCGGCTTCAACAACGCCGGCTGGCTCCTCCGTTAGCCCGCCGTCGCCCTACAAGAATTTGACCTCGGCGCGGGCCGTTCCTCCCCCCGCCCGCCGCCGGGGGTGGGCGGCGGGGGGGGAAGGGCGCACC
>JBBDMZ010000023.1:0-2452 GCA_040877955.1 Dehalococcoidia bacterium
GGCTGTCCGCCGCGGCCGGAGTCCCTGCTGACGGGCATCATGCTGCTGCAGGACAAGATCAAGCAGGACACGATTGGCAAGGCGTGGGTGCGGCGTGACGTGGAGCCGCAGTTCCACCGCTACCTGCCCGAGGGCGACCCCATCCGCCGCGAGCTGGAGTCCCTCTGGCCCCCGTACATCGGCTACGACCAGGTGTTCACCCAGCCCGCCTTTAAGGACTGATCGCTCCGCTCGCCGTCGGCCATCGGCCATCGGCCATCCTGCTCTCCTGAATGCGACCGCAAAGAGGGGCGGACCATCGCGCTACCGACGGCTGATAGCCGATGGCTGATGGCTCGGGCCGGCTCCGTGGGGACACGCGCATATATCTGCCTATTGACAAACGCAGCTATCTGCGTATTCTTTCGTGGCATGAGACGCAAGGCAAACACGCTGCTCCCCATCGAGGTCTCGATCCTGCGTGCAGGCATGGCGCTGCGGCAGGTTGGTGAGGCCGAGTTCCACGGGTACGCGGTGGCTAAGGAGATCACCGAGCTTGGCGAAGCGCGGAGGCTCACCGCGCACGGGACCCTCTATCGTGCGCTCGACCGGCTGGAGCAGCGCAAGTTGCTCGAAAGCCGGCTCGAGGATGCGGACATCGCGGCGGGGGAACGCCGGCCACGGCGGCGGCTCTACACCGTGACCGCCCTGGGCGAGCGCGCTGCCCAAGCCGCCGTGCCCGAGCGGGCAGCCAACGCCTCCACGAAACGCGGGATGGCGACGCCATGACCACCATCTACCCGCGGAACGACACCCTCGCGGCCAGCGTCGCCAGGCTCTGGCTCCGCGTCTACACGCTCGGCATGACCGCCGACCTCCGCGAGCGGCGGGACGACCAGCTCAACTCCGACCTCTGGGAGCACCAGGCCGACCGGCTGGGCGCTGACGTCGCGCCGGGCATGGTGGGCCTCGAAGTCATTGGGCGGATGGTGCGGGGGATGCCCGCCGATCTCCTATGGCGGTTCCAATTGGAGGGACCAAGGATGGACATCAAAATCCCGTTCGAACGGGTCACCGGAATACTGCTCCTCGTGCTGGTGGTGGTCGCCATCGGGTCCACCAGCATCAGCGGCTACGACACGGGCGCAGAGGAATGGGAAGCGACGCTACGTGACCGGCTGGGCAACCGGAGCAGCACAGAGCGGAACATGACGATTGCCTGGTTCACGTTCTGCGGGCTTGCCCTGGTTGGCGGCGCTGCTGCGTTTCACGCCGCGCTTCAGACCCGGGCGCCTGTGCTCAGCGCGCTTTCGTCCGCTTTCATGGCTGCGGCAGGCGTCCTCGTCCTGGTCGCGACCGCGTCGTACACCGTCATGACGAACCTCGCCGTGCAGTTTGTGGACGGCCCCTCGGACCCGGGCCTGGTCGGCACCTCCCGGGCGTTCGCACTCGCGACCGAATGGCTCACGCTGACAGCGGGCATGGCGCTCGCGATAAGTGTCGTGGGTCTCGTGACCGCCGCCGTGAGGGAACGTCTCGTGCCGCAATGGCTACGCTGGCCCACGGGCCTCGCTGTAGGTCTCTTGCTGGCTGGCCTGGTCGGGATGGTCGCAGGCAGAGACGAGTACTGGTGGGGCTTCAGCATGGGCGGCGCCCTCTGTCTGGCGCTGACGCTGCTCATCGCGGGATTCACGCTGCTGCTCGGCCGGGGCCAGCCGTCCCGCCCCGCGGAAGTGCTCCCCGCGGCCTGAGCCAGGGGCGCTACGCATCCGGAGCTGGCGCACCCGAGAACAGGTGCGCCAGCTCTCCCGTTTCCACCTCCACGCGCCCGGCGTTCGGGGTACCTCCCCAGGTCGCATCGGGCCTGCTCAAATGCTGGCGATCACGTTGCTCGCGTACGTCACCAGCAGGTCCGCCTGTTCGTCTGACAACGCCCTTCCCCGTTGGGCTTCGACCAACGCGATGAACTCCTCCAGCTTGCTTTCGGCGACGTTCGCCTTTCCCCGGTCGAGCGCCTTCTGAGCGTCCTTGAGCTTGCCCAGGAATCCTCCCATGGCGCGCTGGAGATCGAGGCTCTCGACGATCCCGATCAGGCCCTCTACGCCGTCGGGACAACCGTCGCCGTCGGCGTCGAGCCCTCCGAAAGGAGCCACCAACGGGCATGCGTCCTCCTCATCGAGGACCCCGTCGTTGTCGTCGTCCTTCTCGCAGGCGTTGCCGAGCCCGTCGCCATCGGTGTCGGTTTGGTCGCCGTTCGCCACGAGCGCACAGTTGTCCGCGCCGTCGAGGACGGTGTCGTTGTCGTCATCCTGGTCGCAGGCGTCACCCTCGGCGTCGCCGTCGTTGTTGGCCTGATCGGTGTTCGCCACGAGCGCGCAGTTGTCCTCCGCATCGAGGACAGTGTCGTTGTCGTCGTCTTTCTCGCAGGCGTTGCCGAGCCCGTCGCCATCGGTGTCGGTTTGGTCGCCGTTCG
>JBBDMZ010000023.1:2552-25584 GCA_040877955.1 Dehalococcoidia bacterium
CGCCGTCGAGGACGGTGTCGTTGTCGTCATCCTGGTCGCAGGCGTCACCCTCGGCATCGCCGTCGGTGTTCGCCTGGTCGCTGTTCGCCACGAGCGCGCAGTTGTCCGCCCCATCGAGGACGGTGTCGTTGTCGTCATCGTCGTCACAGGCATCGCCTAGCCCATCGCCGTCAGTGTCGAGTTGGCCCTCGTTGGCGACATCGGGGCAGTTGTCGACGGAGTCCCCCAATCCGTCTCCGTCGCTGTCGGCGAGCGTCGCCGTCGTCGTCCGTGAGCCGCTGCCGCCGGCATCCTGGGTGGCGGTGACAGTGATGGTGTAGGTGAGGCCGCCGTCCGGTGGCGGCGCGCCGTCGTAGATGTGCGTGAACTCGAAGAACAGCACATCGGTGCACCCTTGCGCCCCGCAGACGCCGATCAACGAGGCCAGCCACGTTTGCGCCTGGGTATACGGACAGAGGACGACCCCGAACCCGCAGGGATACGAGTGCGTCGTGGTCTCGCCATCGCCCCAGTCAATCTCGAGCATGCCAAAGTCGCGTTCGATGTCCTTGATGAACCCGCGGAGCCGGGCGACATCGCCGGGTTGCAGGTTGTCTCTGTCATCGGGGTCCGGCACGAATGTGCAATCGCCCGCGCAGGACGCCGCGTTCAGACCCACCACGGGCGTGTCGTCCACGGGGTTGACCGTGATCGTGATCGTGGCCTCGTCGCCGCCGGCGCGGTACGTAAGAGTCTCCACGCCGCTGAAGTTCGCCGGCGGGATGTATGTGAATGAGCCGTCCGCGATCGGCAGGGTGCCGGGTGAGAGCTCGACCGAGATACCGGTTGCGTCATTGGCCAGCACGCCCGGCGCCGGCAGCACGAGCGGCGTATCTTCGTCCGTCTCGTAGAAGTCGTCCGCGGCCGGGTTCGGCAGGACGGTCACCGTGAAGTTGCCTTGCAAGGCGCGCCGCTGGCCGTCGAACACGGGCAGGGTGAACAGCGCATAGGAGAACGTCTTCTCGGTGACGCTGCCATCGGGCGTGTAGACGAAGGTGCCGTCTCCCGGGAGCAGGATCGTTCCGGCCGCGCCATCAGCCGGGAAGAACTCCAGGCGCAGCGTCGAGGGATCGATCAGTCCGTCAGGGTCGAGGTCGTTGTCGAGGACGCGGAGGACGGTCGGCTCGCCGCGCGGAGCGATGAAGGCGTCGTTCACGAGGACGGGCACGTCGTTCACGGGCTCGACCACGACCACGACATCGGCTGAGGGACTGCCGGACGCGTTGGTGCTCGTGTTGCCTCCCTGGTAAGCGAACGCGTCGTAGCCGCTGAAGTTCGCATTCGGCGTGTACACGACCGAGAGCACCTCGCCGCTCACGCAAAGCGAAGTCCCTGGCGGGCAGAGATTGACATGAACGGAGCCGTGCCGGGGCGGGAAGATGTGCGTGATGATGTTGACCGCCGCGTCATTCGCCACCAGTTGGGCCTTCGTGATGGTGATGGGCGTGTCTTCGCCGGTGGAGAAACCGTCGGTGACGGCGACGGGGGTGAAGACGCCCAGCGAGGGCGGGAGGGGAGCGACCTGGATCGTGACCTTTGCCCAACTCTTTAAGGCGCTCCCCGAGAGCCGGTGCAGACCGAGATCATCCGGGATGGCGTCGAGAGGCACGGCGGTGGTGTATAAGAACTCCACCGTGCCGATGAACCCTGGGTTGGGCGTAAAGCTAAACACGCCGTTCGTCTGCAGCGTCATCCGCCCACCAGGGATCTGTCTCTCAATGCTAGGGTCGCCAACATCAAAAGAGAGGGCGGGCGGCACGCCGAGCTGATCGATCGGCTCGACGAGACTGTCATTCGCCAAGACCCCGCAGCCGCTCTGCGAGCAGACCGGCGGCGTGACGAACGTCTGGCCGGCGACCGCGGTGAACGTGTCGTCCACCATGAGACCGGAGAGCGCGGGGATGGTGACGGTGGCGACGTTGCCGTAGCAGTCGCCGGCGGGGTTCCTGAACGAGTACGTGAAGGAGTCGGCCCCAAAGTACCCGTCGACCGGGATGTAGCTATACGACCCGTCGGAGTTGAACGAGAAGTCCCTGGCGTGAGATGGAGGCCTGACGAGTCTTACCATCGTCGGCAACTCACCGACATGGAGGCCGCTGTTGTTATCCACAGTGTTGTCGTTCTCCAGCACACCGGGCCCGGGGACGCTGAAACCCGCCAGGTTGGCGTCCTGAACGAGATTGCGATTGTTCCGCGGCGCCGTGTCGTCGATGGCAGTTGTGACCACTATCTGCCCTTGAGACGAGACGAAGGTGTGGCCACTGAAGAGGTC
The DNA here is from genome assembly GCA_040877955.1 of Dehalococcoidia bacterium. GTDB lineage: Bacteria > Chloroflexota > Dehalococcoidia > Tepidiformales > Tepidiformaceae > JBBDMZ01. The sequence goes on from JBBDMZ010000023.1 coordinate 4,864, forward strand.
CCAGAATGCCGTGGGCGGGCATTGGTACGGCCCCTGCACTGCTGCGTGGGCAGGTCGCGCAGGCAGGCCCAGTGGAAGCGTGAGCAGCGCGACTGCCGTCAGAACCAGCCACCCGGCCGCGCGACGCGCCACCTGGGCGCGAGTCTTCTGGATTGAACGTGTCCCCTTCATCGGTCGGCCTCCTCCGTTTGTGGCGGCCGTCAGCGCGGACACCACGAGGGTGTGACGGCGCGGCGCCGCCTGCCGGGCGTCCAGCAGGGCGCGGGTGGAGGACCACTCTCCGCGGCAGCCCGGCGGAGGCGCACGCCTCCAGCGGGCGAGCGTAGGCCCGGCTCTATGCGGAGTCGTTCGCCCCCGCGACACTCGTTCTGTCAAGTTCGCGACATTGGGAACGGGCAGGGAAAGACGTCCACCGGGAGGAACGATGCCTGCGATGGAGTTCCGGATCAGCGCGCGCGGTCTGCGATTGCCGTCGCGTCCAGCAGCATGATCTTGCCGCGTCGCCGTTCGATCGCCCCGTGCTGTGCCTCGTAGCCCAGTACCCGGTTAACAGTCGCCCGGCTCGCCCCCGCAAGGGCGGCGATGTCCGCCTGGGTCATCGGTATCACGACCGACTCCGCGTCGCCGTCGCGGTACATCTCGCCCAGTTCGAGCAAACGCCGCCGCACGCGCCTGTCCGCATCGACGTACAACGCCTCCAGCAGGCGCACGCTCCCTCTGTATAACTCGCGTCCCATCATCGCGATTATGGCGTCGTTCACCCGCGGGTGCGCGGCCCGCAGCTCGTCGAGCTGCGGGCGGAACAGCTCGAATGTCTCACCCTCCTCGAGCGAGACAACCGTCATCTCGCGCACGGCGTCGATTGGCGCGACCGCGACGCGGCCGAACGTATCGCCTGGCCCGTAGACGCGGAACAGACACACGTCCCCGGCGGTCGTGGTCACCCGGAGCGCAAAGTGGCCACGCACGATTACCTGGATCGAGTCGCCCGGGTCGCCCTCGTGGAAGACCACTTCACCGCGGCCGAACTTCCGCGTTCGAGAGCCGGCGACCACCCCCTCCACGACGTCCGGATCGAGCCCTTCGAACAAGAGTGGCAGCTTCATCGGCGAAGCGTATGCACGCGATACTCGGCATGCAAACACATTTCTACGCCCTAACCCCAGGGACCGTCGCTCGTCATGCAGACCGACCTCGCCCTTACGCTCCGAGATGGCGGCGCGGTCCACGCGGTGGCAGGAATGGGTCACGCGCCGCGGCCACTGCGTGGCCCGCATGTCGGATCCCCGTGCCGGATAGCGACACGTCGGCATTCCCGGCGGTCTACGCATCCGGAGCTGGCGCGCCTGAGTAGAGGTGCGCCAGCTCTCCCGTTTCCACGTCCACGCGCCAGGCGTCGGGGAACGTGAGGGCCTGCCAGAAGGGGACGATGTCCACGCGGGCGACGAGCTCCAGGTAGAGGCTGAGGGCCATGCCGTGGTTGACGATGACGACGTCTCCCTCGCCGGGCGAGGTCGTGGCACGCTCGACGGCGTCGGCGAAGCGGCGCATGACGCGCTCGCGCGGCTCCCAGCCGGGATGAGCCGCGCCCGCGAGGTAGGCGGCGGCCTGCGCGCGGTAGTCGCCGTCCCAGGTGGTCGGGCGGTCGACCTCACCGAAACCTTCGTCCACCTCCACGCGGAGGCCCCGCCGCATGGCGATGATGGCGGCCGTCTGCTCCGCCTTCTTCTCGCTGCTGGACCAGATCACGGGCGAGAGGCGCTCAGGAAGCGCGTGCGCCAGGAGGACGCAGTCCTCACCCGCGGACTCGGTGATACCCCAGAGTTTCGAACCGACGCCAGGCTGGGCATCGGACATGGCGTGGCGGACGAGGATGAGCACGGCCCTCACCCTCCGACCCCCTCTCCACGCGTGCGTGGAGAGGGGGAGCGACGGTGCCTAAAGGCCGACCAAATCGTGTTAGACGTCAATTCCCATCAACCGTTTTAGCCCGCCGCCTCTGCGCCGCTCGAAGATTGGCCGGCGGTGAAGGCGGTGATTTCGTCGTACACGCGCCACATTTCGTTGTCTTCGTCGAAGAAGGGGCCGCTCGCGGCCTTGATCACGCTGCCCCCAAAGGCTCGGATGATCTGCTCGTGGTCGTCGATGGTGTAGTCGGGCACAAAGGGGACGCCGAGCTCGTTGAGGCGGTTGTGGTGGTCGTGGAAGGGCTTCCAGTAGCAGTCGATGATGTGCTCGTGCAGCTCGAAGCGGCGGACGACCTCCCAGCGGGGGCCGTAGCCGCTCCAGAGGTAGAGCTCGTGGCCGTCCTCACGCAACTTCGCGAAGACCTCGTGGACCGCGGGGCGCAGGCGCACATCCCAGGTGATAAGGGTGTCGTCGACGTCGAAGAAGATGCGCACTGGTAGGCATTAGGCAATAGGGAGCAGGCAACAGGCAAGCAGCGAGGAGAGCCGTCGGCCCTCCGCCTTCAGCTCGGGTGTCGGGCGTTCGCGATCGGCTGATGGCTGAAGGCTGATGGCCTTATGCCCTAGAATCGGCCGGCACACAGCATGCAGGAGGACATCCATGGGCGAGATGGTGAGCTTTACGGCGAACGGCGGGCAGACAGATGGCTACGTAGCGAAGCCCGCGAGTGGTTCGGGCAAGGGCGTGATCGTCATCCAGGAGTGGTGGGGGCTGAACGACAACATCAAGGGCATCGCCGACCGCTTCGCGGCGGAGGGCTTCGTGGCGCTGGCCCCGGACATGTACCACGGCGTGGTCACCGCCGAGCCGGACGAAGCCGGCAAGATGCTGATGGCCCTGAACATGGAGCAGGCGGCGAAGGACCTGAAGGGGGCGGTGACGTACCTGAAGGCCCAGACTGGCGGGCCGGTGGGGACCGTGGGGTTCTGCATGGGGGGCGCGCTGAGCCTGTTCGCCGCCTGCAACAACGCCCGCGATGTGGGCGCCTGCGTGGACTTCTACGGTGGGCACCCGGCGGTGAAATACAACTGGGACGGGCTGACGGCGCCCGTTCTCGGCATCTGGGCGGAGCATGACGACTTCGTGAACCCGAATGTGCCCGGCTACGAGGCGGAGCTCAAGAAGCGCAACCACCCTCACGAGTTCATCACGTACCCCGGCACACAGCACGCATTCTTCAACGACGAGCACACAGAGACGTTCAAGCCAGGCCCAGCGAAGGACGCGTGGGACAAGACGCTGGCGTTCTACCGGACGCATCTTTAGACACAGAGACGCGGAGGACACAGAGACGGATCCAAAAGGAACCTCTGTGTTCTCCGTGCCTCTGTGTCAGTTAGGGGCTTCGAATGGGCAGGCTTGTTCTACCGGACGCCTCTTTAGACACAGAGACGCGGAGGACACAGAGACGGATCCAAAAGGAAACCTCTGTGTTCTCTGTGCCTCTGTGTCAGTTAGGGGCTTCGAATGGGCAGGCTTGATGGGAAGGTCGCGATCGTTACGGGCGGGGCGAGCGGGATTGGGAAGCGGACAGCGGAGCTATTCGTCGAGGAGGGCGCGCGCGTCATCATCGGCGACATCAACTCGGACGGAATTGGGGCGGTGGTGGGGCAGCTCGGGCACAACCAGGCGGACGGGCTCGTGGTCGATGTCCGTGACGAGGACGCCGTGCGCAAGATGGTGGACCAGGCGTTCCGGCGCTTCGGCAGGCTGGACATCGCCTTCAACAACGCGGGCGTTGGCCACTTCTCGCCGATCCAGTCGCTGGAGCTCGCGGACTGGCAACGGATCATGGACATCACGCTCACCGGGGTGTTCCTCAGCATCAAGCACGAGGCGGCACGGCTCATCCCCCAGGGCCAGGGCGGCAGCATCATCAACGTCGCCAGCCTGAACGCGATCCAGCCGACGGAGGGTTTCGCGGCCTACTGCTCGGCGAAGGCTGCGGTGGCGATGCTGACCAAGGTCTCCGCGCTGGAGCTGGGACGGCACAAGATCCGCGTGAACGCCATCGGCCCAGGGCTGATCCATACGCCCGCCACGGGCGGGATGATGCAGGTGCCGGGACTGGAGGACGCGTTCATCCACGAGGCGCCCATGGGCCGCGCGGGGGAGCCGGACGATGTCGCGAAGCTGGCGGTGTACCTGGCGAGCGACGACTCGTCGCTCATGTCGGGACAGACGTTGTACATCGATGGTGGCGCGAGCCTGAAGAAGTACCCGGAGCTGTTCAGCTTCTTCGGGGTTGGTTAGCCAGCGCCCGCGTCGGGGTCGTCGGGACTTCCCGCGAGGCCGAGGAACACCATGATCGACCGGTTCAGGCGGAGTACGTCGGCGTCATCAAGACGTCCGATTCGGCGACCAAGCCGCGTTCTGCGAACCGAGGCGATCTTATCGACCATGATCTGCGAGGCTGCGGTCAGCCCGTTTCCCGCTGAGGGCTGGACCGGAACCCGAAACAACGGAGCATCAAGATCGACCGAGGTGATCCCACATAGGGTGATCGAGTCGGTAGCGTCGAACTGATCATCCTGCACGATGACAGCCGGACGGGGTTTGCCCGTGTAGTCGCCTCCGCCGGCGACCGTCCAGACTTCGCCGCGGTTCATCCTTCGTCGAATTCTTCGTTGAAGATCGAGATGGAATCGATGAACGCCTGATCATCCTCGGCGTGAGGACTGTTGGCCGCGACAAGGGACTGACGGTGAGCCTCCGCTGCAAATTCGGGACTCCGCACGTCGGGGACCCAGATGGTGATGGGGCGGAGCCCCTGCTCGCGCATGCGCCGGCGATGCGCCCGCACCTTCTCTGTTGACGAGCCCGTCTTACGTGATGCCGCCATCGCGCACCTCCTCAAGGTTACTGTAACCGTAGCACATTCGGGCTAGACGTACTCCAGCAGCTGCATCCCCACTCCCGCGAGCTCGCCGGCGGGGATGGTGGCGACGCGCGCGCCGGGGAGGATGCCGGCCGTGGGGTCGTTCGGCGTGAAGCCGCGCTCCCGCGCGAGGGCAACCGTAGCATCGAGCCCATCGACCTCCCAGGCGACCATGCTGGCGAGGCCAGGCGGGCGACTCGCAAGGCGGGAGTCCGGACCATCGGGGCCGAGCAGTTCGAGGATGGCGTCCCCGATCTTGAGTTGCCGGATGATGACGCCCGGGCCGCGCACTTCGCCGTGGACGGGTACGCCCAGGTTCTCGGACCAGAAGCGACAGCTCGCCTCCAGCTCTGGGGCGATTGCCGCGAGGTGATCGACGCGCTTCAGCGGGAACGTGTGCTCGAAGCGGCCGCCAGACTTGCGGCGCTCATAGGCGTCGCGGTCGCGGTCGACGTACTGGACGAGGCCGGCGGTGACGGCCATCTCCGCGATGCCCTCGAGGGGGGCGACATCGCAGATCTTGCGCTCGCCCGTCCAAACCTCCTCGATGGCGGTGCGCACGCCGCGCTGCTGCAGGCGGTCGACCTCGGAGGCGATGCCCTTCACGCCGAGCATCAACCGGGCGATGCCACCGCCGCGGTCGAGGGTCTCCACGTAGTGGCTGCGGCCCGCGGCGAAGGCTTCGCTGCGGCTATGGATGCCGAGCAGCTCGAGGTAGAACGACTGCTTCGCGCTCGCGCCCACGAAGAAGACGCGGTTCTCCGTGCCAAGCCCGGTGTGGCGGGTCGGGGACGTGAGGTTCAGCCCGAGACGCGCGTAGGAGGCGGCCGCCTCTTCGAGGTCCGGCACAGGCACGACGACGTGGTCGATACGCTCGATCATCGGGCGCATCCTACCTCACCCCCCGCCCCCGTCTCCACGCGCCGTGGAGATTGGGGAGTCCATTTGTGGTTAGACTGGCGCACACATCACCTTTGGGGGTTCGGACCGATGGGAAAGCTCGATGGGCGTGTAGCGGTCGTGACGGGCGCGGCATCCGGAAACGGCCGCGCGATGGCGGTGCGGTTCGCGGAGGATGGCGCGGACGTCGTCATCGCGGACCTGGACGATGGGGGCATGGAGGAGACGGCGCGCCTGGTACGCCAGCAGGAACGCCAGGCGCTGACCACGCGCTGCGACGTGGCCCTGAAGGCGGACATCGATGCGCTCATCACGGCCACTGTCGAGCGATTCGGGCGGATCGACATCGCCGTCGCGAACGCCGGTGTGGCGGAACGGGACACGGACTGCCTCAACATTACCGAGGAGCAGTGGGACCGCACCATCGACATCAACCTGAAGGGCGTGTTCTTCACGCTCCAGGCGGCGGCAAACCAGATGATCGCGCAGGGCATCAAGGGACGGCTGATCGCCATCGCCAGCATCATGGCGGAGTGGGGAAGCGCGGGCAGCCCCGCATATTGCGCGAGCAAGGGTGGCGTGAAGCAGCTCGTGAAGTCGTTCGGGATAGCGCTCGGATCGAAGGGGATCACGTGCAACGCCATCGGGCCGGGGTTCATCGAGACGCAGATGACGGCGCGGCTCAAGGAGAGCCCTGAGTTCGAGGCGTACCTCAAGGATCGCACACCGGTGGGCATCATCGGCGACCCCTCGGACGTGGCGGCCGTCGCCTCCTTCCTCGCGAGCGACGATGCGCGCTTCGTGAACGGGACGACCATCTTCCCGGATGGCGGGATCACGGCGGGCCTCTACAGCAACGCCATGCGCGAAGCGGGCGAGCTGCAGCGGGCGGCGATGCTGGCTGCGGCGCAGCAGTAGGTGTGCGGAGAATGAAGACCGACTTCTACGAGGCGGACCCGTTCAGCGGGAGCAAGGGCGAGCACTATTGCACGATCGATTCGGACTACCGCTGGGAAAAGGGCGATGAGGTGTGGATCGAGACCAGCGCACGGGGCCGGATCAAGATGCGGATCACGTGGGTGAACGTGACCGTTGACGGGAGCGGAGTGGTCACGCGCGACCTCCTGGGATTGAAGCTGTAGTAACCCTTGGAGGAGCCAACGTTTGGAGGGGCCAGCGGCAACTCGGGGTAAGAATGTGCGAGCTGGGAGCTGGCTGAAAACGTGCCTTTAGGGCGGGAATTGGTATAATATCCTTAGCGGTATCGGCGCCCCCGCCGCCGCGTGGAGCTCCGCATGACCACCCCGATCGAGCCTACACACTCGAACGTCCGCCCGATCTTCATCGAGGCCGAGATGAAGACGAGCTATCTCGATTACGCCATGAGCGTGATCGTGGCGCGCGCACTTCCCGATGCCCGGGACGGCCTGAAGCCTGTGCAGCGAAAGATCCTCTGGGGCATGTACGACTCGGGAGCCCGCGCGGGGTCCGGATACCGCAAGTCCGCGGCCATCGTGGGCGACGTCATGGGCCGGTACCATCCGCACGGCGACCAGCCTGTCTATGACGCGATGGTGCGCATGGCCCAGGACTTCTCCCTGCGCTACCCGATGGTGGATGGCCAGGGAAACTTCGGTTCGGTGGACGGCGACCCGCCCGCGCACATGCGTTACACCGAAGCGCGCATGGCCGGCATCGCCGAGGAAATGCTCGCCGACATCGACCAGAACACCGTCAACTTCAAGGACAACTACGACGGCCGCCATCGCGAACCAGAAATCCTCCCGTCGCGGCTCCCGAACCTGCTGCTCAACGGCTCATCGGGAATCGCCGTGGGCATGGCGACGAACATCCCGCCATACAACCTCAGAGAGATCTGCGACGCCGTCTCCATGCTGATTGAGAACCCGGAGTCGACGCTCGACGACATCCTCACGGTGGTCCAGGGGCCGGACTTTCCGACCGCGGGCATCGCACTCGTGGGCAAGGACCGGGAACAGGTGCGCCTGGCGGCGGGGGAGGGCCACGGCCGCATCACCGTGCAGGCCCGCACCACGATCGAGGAGAGCTCCCGCGGGCGAACCGCGCTCATCGTCACCGAGCTCCCTTACCAGGTGAACAAGTCCACGCTCATCGAGCGCATGGCCGACCTCGTGCGGGACCGCAAGATCGAGGGCATCGCGGACATCCGGGACGAGTCGGACCGGACCGGCATGCGCATCGTGATCGAGCTGAAGCGCGAGGGCGTGGCCGCGCAGATCAAGAACCAGCTCTACAAGCATTCGGCGATGCGCAGCACGTTCTCCGTGAACATGATGGCCATTGTCGACGGCGCGCCTCGCCGGCTGGGGCTGAAGCGCGCGCTGGAGCTGTACCTGGATCACCGGCGTGAGGTCATCCGCCGCCGCACGGAGTACCAGCTCGAAAAGGCGAAGGAGCGGGCACACGTCCTCGAAGGCCTGATCAAGGCCATCGACCAGCTCGACCTGGTGATCGCGACGATCCGCGGGGCCGATTCCGCGAACGGGGCCCTCGATCTCCTCCAGGGCACTGAGCCGCTCCCGGAGACAGTGCGCCAGCTCCTGCGCGACCGGCGGATCACCGTGCCTGCGACCAACCCGTTCGACTTCAGCGAGGTGCAGGCGCGCGCGATCCTCGACATGCAGCTCCGGCGGCTCGCGGCGATCGAGCGCAAGGCGCTGCAGGACGAGTACGCCGAGATCATCGAGAAAATCGCGTACTACGAGGACCTGCTCGCGAACCCGCGCAAGATCGACTTCCTCATTCGCGACGACGTAGCGGACCTGAAGAAGAAGTACGGCGACGCCCGGCGCACAGAGATCGTGGAGGCGGACGCGGAGGACTTCCGCGAGGAGGACCTCGTCCCGCACCAGGAGAGCGTGATCACGCTCAGCAGCCGCAACTACATCAAGCGCGTCCCGCTCGAGGATTTTCGGAAGCAGAAGCGCGGTGGCGTGGGCGTGCGCGGCACGCAGATACGTGAAGAAGACGCCGTCATCAAGCTGCTCGTCTGCGACACGCACGACAACCTGCTCTTCTTCACGGACCGCGGCAAGGTCTATCACCTGCGCGGGTACGATGTGCCAGACACGAAGAAGCAGGCCAAGGGCCTGCCGATCATCAACCTGATCGAGATCGACGGCGGAGAACGCGTGACCGCGATCCTCCCGATCCAGAGCTATGAACGCGACTTCCTGCTTCTCGCGACCCGCAACGGCGTGATCAAGAAGACGAAGCTATCGGACTTCGCGGAGGTCCGGCGTAATGGCAAGATCGCGATGCGCCTGGACGACGGCGACCAGCTGATCGCGGTGCGCCCGGCCACGAACGACACGCACGTGCTCATGATCTCGAGCGAGGGGCAGGCCATCCGCTTCAAGATCGACGACCTGCGGGATGCAAGCCGGACGAGCGGCGGCGTGCGGGGGATGAGGCTGCCGAAGGGCGGTTACATCGTCGGCGTGGAGAGCCTCGACGACGGCGAGGAACTGCTCATCATCTCGGAGCGCGGCTTCGGCAAGCGCACGAGGGTGGAGGAGTACCCGGTGCAGGGCCGTGGCGGCCAGGGCGTGAAGACCCTGAACATCACCGACCGCACGGGCAATGTCGCCGCTTGCCGCATGATCGACCCGAAGGAGGAGCTGATCCTCGTCTCGGAGAACGGCATCGTGATCCGCACGACTGTCGATTCCATCAGCCTGCTGGGCAGGAACACGCAGGGCGTCACCGTGATGAAGGTCAGCGAGAATGACCGCGTGGCGGCCATCGCTGCGATCGAACCGGAAGAGCGCACAGCTCGCCAGGCTCGTGACCAGGAGACGATCACGGAGAATGGCGCCTCACCAAACGGCTCCGTGCGGGGCGGGTCAATGAAGGCTCAAGCTCCTGATGAGGATGAGGAAGACGACGCGGACGATGTGGACGAGGCCGAGGACGATGACGCCAGCGAGGACGAAGACGAGTAGCCTTCGCAACCTCCTCGACACGTGCGACGCTGAGCCTGGGCGCGCGCGTGCGATTCGCCGCGGTGGACGATGAACGGTGGCGGCTACTGCCGCGAGTAGGCTGACGTGCCCAAGGGACGAGACAGGCCGACCATCATCAACGATCGCCAGTACGAGGCGCTTCGAGAGCAGGGCATGAGCAAGAACAAGGCCGCCCGCATCGCCAACAGCGACCCCAGGGAGATGGCGCGCAACCGCAAGGATGCGGGCAGCTACGAAGAGTGGACCAAGGACCAGCTCATCGCGAAGGCGCGAGAGATCGAGATGCCGGGGCGCTCAGCCATGAACAAGCGGCAGCTCATCGCGGCCCTTCGCAAGTAGTGATTCTCAGGCGCTGACGACGAAGAGATAGGAGCAGGCGGCGTTCGTGTGCGTCCAGTAGGCGGTGCTCTGGTCCGCGTTCACGATGTCCTGCAGCAGCGGATGAGCGCCACGCAGCCAGGTACGCCAGGCCGTGCCATCCCAGTGGTAGACGGCGTCCACACAGGCGAGGCGCTCCATCGTGGTGTCCATGGCTCCCGGCGGCAGCACCGTGAGCGACCATCCCTCGGGGAGCGCAATGGCGAGGGTCTGCAATCGTTCGCCCGCCAGGGGCGGCGTCCCCGGGTAGAGGGCCTGGATGCCGGCGATGTCATCCGGGTGCAGAGTGCGCTTCTCACCGCGGTACTGGAAGTACATGACGGCGTCCTGCTCAGCTTCGGTGCACCCAAAGAGCGGGCAGCTGTGCTCGAGACCAGCCATGTGTCCCGCCTCGTGGACGAGGACCGTGCGGGTATCGATGCTGCCGCCGGACCCATCACCAAGGCGAGCCTCGGGGTTGCTGTTGAGGATGACGTCCGTCTCGTGGGCCTCGGTCTTGGTGGTGATGCCCAGCACACAGCCGGTCGAGCAGTCGAGAGGCTGCCAGGCGACGACGTTGTAGCCGTCGTTGACCCCATCCTGCACGTGGCCCGATGCATCAGTCAGGCCCATGTAGGCGAATGCGAACGATGACCCTTCCACGCCTGCCCAGGCGGCAAGCGCCGCCGCGATATCGGCCTCGGTGACCGCGTTCACGTTGCCGCCGGGGTTGTAGAACACGGGGACGGGGACCTCTGTGGCGTCCCACTGCCACCACCATGCGGCGAACTGCGCCGATACGCCCGCGCCGTCGTCGCTGACGACGGTGGCGCCGGGCATGAGGTCGTGTGCGGTGGCGAGCGCGGTCTCCAGCGCGGCCTCCTCTGTGGGAGCATCGACGGCGAACATGAGCATGACGCGTGAGCCGTCAGGCAGCGCCATCATGAGGTCGACGTCCCGCACGGTGGAGTCGGCGACGCCGGATGGCGCCGCGCGCAGCGCCCCAAGCAGCATCAGGCTGAGGATGAGAGCCAGTGGGAGCCGCCACGTCATGGACTCCTAAGATAGCTCACCGTCACCCGGTTGAAACCAGTTGTCACCCGTTTGGCCACATGTCTTATGTGATTCTCACACGGGAAAAAGGGCCGCCATGTCAGACATGGCTGCCCCTTCCCGCTGCTTCCCCCGAAACAGTGCTCAATCGCTACGCGGATTGCTCAATCGCTACGCGGATTGCTCAATCGCTACGCGGATTGCTCAATCGCTACGCGGATTGCTGAATCGCTACACGGATTGCTCACTCGCTACGCGAAGTGCTCACTCGGTGTAGGCGATCAACCCCGCGCTACTCGTCAGGAACCAGTACGCCTTTCCCTGGTCCAGCGTCGTCAGGTTGCTCACCCAGGGCGGGACGTCGGGCGCATACCGGTTCCACTTCTTCGCGACCGGGTCCCACTGGTAGACGATCTCGATGGCGGTCTGGCCGGCGAGTGCCTGGGACGGGCCCATGGTCTGGCCTGGCCACGTCAGCAGGTTCGCGCCCGGCTTCAGTGCGAGCGTCGGCGGCCCGCCCGCCGGCGTCGTCGTGACCGACGGAGTCTTCGTGGGTGTCGCTGTCTTCGTGGGAGTGCCCACGACCGTGCCGGTCTTGGTGGGGGTCGGCGTCTTCGTCGCCGTGGGCGTATTCGTCGGGCCACCCGCCGTCGGTCTCGCAGACGGCGTCTTGGTGGCCGTCGGTGTCTTCGTCGGCGTGGGCGTCTTCGTGTTCGTCGGAGTGGCCGTGGGGCCAGAGGGCGTGTTGGTGGAGGTCGCCGTGGGCTCCGGCGCGGTGCCCCCGTAGATGGAAATGGCCCCGGCGATGTCGTCTGCGTGGAGCGTCCGCTTCAAGGAGCCGCTCGTGTAGGAGAAGTACATCACCGCCTGCTGGACGGACGAGTGCCCCAGCCCGAGTGCGTGGCCGAATTCGTGGGTCGCAACGCTCTGGAGGTCGGTGCCTACGCCCGAGCTGCTGGTCGTCCAGTCCCAACCAGGATCCAGCTCCATGTCGAATTCGATCAGCGGACGCGGTGAGCCCTGGGACTGGAACCATGTGCAGGCGACGCCGAGTGTGGCGCCCTGGAGCGGCGCCCAGGCGACGACGTTCTCGTCATCGAGGGTGTCCGAGCAGCCGCTGGCCGCCGCCGTCGAGCTACCGCCACCGCTGTAGCCGAACTGCGCGCCAGAGAGCGCCCATGCTTCCGAGCCGGCGCTGACTGCGCCCTGCTCGCCCGGCACGCCCGGACCGCCCGCCGCGTTGTAGCTCCAACTGGTGCCGTGATCGGCCCACCAGTAGTTGTTGGTCACGTACTGGTGCACCTGCTTCTCGAGGCCACCCATGACCTCATCCGCGGCGTCTTCGCCGACAACGACGGCGCCGGGGAAGCGGGCGATCATCGCGTCCCGCGCTTCCTGCGCGTTCGCGGCGTAGTCCTGGCCGTCGTCGCCGATGAGCATGGAGATGGCGGCGTAGTACTGCTCGCCGTCATCACCGGTCACCTGGAGGAGAATGTCCTCGTCGCGGAATGTGATGGTGGTGTCGGCCCGCGCGTCGCCGGAACCGCCGGCGAGCACCAGCGCCGTCCCGCCCCAGAGCACGCCGGCCAGCGTCATCAAGCCAAGCGCCGCCCTGCGGCCACGCATCCCCCCAAACCGTGTCCTCACGTCACCCACAGCCCGTCCCCCCGCGATCGAACTCATCCTGTAAAAGAGGTCGGCAGCAGGAGCTTGGGAAATACCCCATCCGGCCACCCCACATCCCCGATCTCGGGTTAAATAACGGTGGACGCAGTTACGGGCTATAGGAGGCAGCGATGCGTGTCGGCACGGTCCGCGAGCGCAAGGACGGTGAGCACCGGGTGGGGCTCACCCCGGAGGGCGCGTTTGCGCTTCTGCACGACGGCCACGAGGTCGTGGTTGAATCTGGAGCGGGCCTTGGTTCGGGCCACAGCGACGCGGCCTACGTCTCTTCGGGAGCGCGCGTGGTGCCCACCGCGGACGAGGCCTGGGCGGCTGCCGACCTCATCGTCAAGGTTAAGGAGCCGGTGGAATCGGAGTACGCCTTTCTGAACGCCGAAACCGCGCTGTTCACCTATTTACACCTTGCATCCGACCTGCCGCTCACGCAGCGGCTGATAGAGTCCGGCTGCACCTCGCTCGCGTACGAGCTGGTGCGCAGGCCCGACGGATCGCTGCCGCTGCTGGCGCCCATGTCGCAGGTGGCGGGGCGCATGGCAGCGGAGATCGGAGCGCACCTGCTCAAGCAGCCAGGCCCCGGCAAGGGCAAGCTCCTCGGGGGCGTGGCGGGGGTGCCGCCCGGGCACTGCGTGCTCATTGGGTCGGGCGTGGTGGCGACCGCGGCCGCGCGCGTGCTCATGGGCCTGGACGCGCGCGTCACCGTAATGTCGCGCGACCTCGCCCGGCTCATGTACCTCCAGGAGAACTTCGGCGGACGCATCGCCACGCGTGTCTCGACGCCGCAGGCCGTGGCCGAGGAGGTCAAGGGTGCGGACCTGGCGATCCTCAGCGTGCTCGTGCCGGGTGCAGCGGCGCCGAAGGTGCTGAGCCGTGAGATGGTGCGCTCGATGGGCGAGGGCTCGGTCATCGTCGATGTCTCCATCGACCAGGGGGGCGCGAGCGAGACCAGCCGCCCGACCACGCACAGCAGCCCCACCTACATCGACGAGGGCGTCATCCACTACTGCGTGAGCAACATGCCCGGCGCCGTCCCGCAGACGAGCACGCAGGCGCTCACGAGCGCGACGCTCCCCTACATCGAGGCGATTGCGGAGAAGGGGTTGGAGGGTGCGTTGCGGGCCGACCTTGCGCTGGCGCAATCGCTGAGCACCTACCAGGGCAAGCTGGTGCGCGGCCCCGTCGCCGAGACCTTCGGGATGCAGGCGGCGCCAAACCCGTTCGTGTGAATTTGCGAGTGTCGATTGGCCCGTTAACCGACTGGAGGAAGTGGTTCGTGCCGGCGCGGCGTTGTGCGAGCGATACTGGCATATGGAACGCGAATCGGAAATCGGAAATCGACAATCGGAAATCGACAATGGCTGACTGGTACGACCACATCGACGACGAGCGGAAGGCGTTTATCGAGCGCCAGCACCTGTTCTTCGTCGCCACCGCACCGACTGACGCCGAGGGCGGCTTCCCGAACCTCTCGCCGAAGGGGCGGAACCTGCTGCGCGTGCTGGGACCGAACCTCGTCGGCTACCTGGACTACCCCGGTAGTGGCAACGAGACCGCCACTCACATCGAGGACAACGGCCGCATCACCATCATGCTCTGCAGCTTCGAGGCCACCGCCGGCATCGTGCGGCTGTACGGGCGCGGACGGCGCGTCGACCTGGATGACGCTGACCTGCGGGAGTACAGGGCGGCGTTCACAGACGACCTCCACCCTTACGTGCGGCAGGCGTTCTTCATCGACGTGGAGAAGCTGCAGACGTCCTGCGGCTACGCGGTCCCGCGCATGACCTACGTGAGCGAGCGCGACACTCTCGACAAGTGGTGCGAACGGAAGATGGAGCCGCGGGCGATGGTGGACGGCATGCCGGTGGCCGGCGAGCTGGTGCACAAGGCATAGGGGCCGGCTGGCGGCGGGCGAATCGATCCCGCGGATCCATTTTCGCAGAGTGAACGGCATTCGCAAAGACTGTTCCTTTTGTGGCCGAAGCGTCATATCATGCGCGTCCCCGGTCAGCAGGCAACGGTACTTTGGGCGCGCGAGTTTTAGCTCGGCAAGGAGGCATGCGTGCCGGTGAGCGACGCCAGGGTCCCGACCGGGCCGGGACGAAGGAGGTAGCCACGATTGTTGCTCAACCCCGAGGAGCTGGTACGAGCGGTACGGGCCGAAATCGAGATTGCAACAGAACGAGGCAAATGGACACGACGATGGCACGAAGAGCAACAGAACCACGAACGACCAGCACCCACTCAAGCCCGGCGAATGATCGGTTGGCTGCGTAGACAGCGCGCCTCCTGACCGAGTTCGCTCCAACGGCCCCCTTCCATCGAGGGGGCTTTTGCTATCCCTGGAGCGAGGCCACGGTCAGGCGGACGCCTTCTTCGAAGGTGACTTGCGGCTCCCACCCGAGCTCGGCCTTCGCCTTCGAGCAGTCCAGCCAGAAGTTGCGGACATCGCCATGGCGCGGGGGGCCGTGCACGGCTTCGATGGTGTTGCCGGTGGCGTCGTTGAGGGTCTTCCAGATCTGGTTGACGGTGATGCCCTCACCCGTGCCGACGTTGTAGATGCCGCCGCTGCCCTTCTCGAGGGCAAGGATGTTCGCGCGGGCCATGTCGCCGACGTAGATGTAATCCTTCTTCTGGTCTCCGTCGCCGTCGATCGTGCATGGCTGCCCGTTGAGCATCAGGCCCGTGAAGATGGCAACCACGCCGGCCTCGCCGTGGGGGTCCTGGCGCGGCCCGTAGGCGTTGCCGTAGCGCATGATCGTGTAGTCGAGGTCGCGGACGCGTCCCGTCAGCTCGACGTAGAGCTCGCCCGCGTACTTGGACGTGCCGTAGTTCGAGACCGGCGCGATCGGATGGGACTCGGTGACGGGGAGCGCCTGGGGATTGCCGTAGACAGTGCCCCCGGAGGACGCATAGATGAGCTTGCGGGCGCCGTGGTCCGCCGCGAGCTTCGCGATCCTCGCCGTGCCGCCGCCGTTCACCTCTAGGTCGAAGACGGGGTCGCCGTAGCTGACTTTCACGCTCGCCTGGGCGGCGAGATGGTTCACGACCTCCGGCCGGAACTCCTCGAAGATGCCTTCCGTCTCCCGGGCGTGGATGTCGACCTCGTGCAGCTTCGCGTCGCGGGGAACGTTGGCGCGGCGGCCGGTGGCAAGGTTGTCAATGACGCGGACCTCGTGCCCGGCCGCGAGGTAGGCCTCCACGATGTGCGAGCCGATGAAGCCGGCGCCTCCGGTGACGAGAATCCTCATGTGCGTGCCTCCGATCTGAGGATCGAGGGGCTGGAGGCTAGAGGCTAGAGCTCGGCTCAGGTGCCGGGCGGATCCCTACAGAGAGCGCTCAGGAGATGCGCTTGGCCGTCACCACGTCGCGGTCCAGGCACTCACCGAAGCCGTCGCCGTCCGGGTCGAGCACGCGGCCCGGCGCGCAGGAGCAGGTGATGAGCGTGATCCACTCCTCCCCCGGGGGCTTCGCCGGCTGGGAGATAAGGTCGCCCATGGGGATGTCGTAGATCGTGTACCGCACCTTGCTGAAGACGAGGTAGGTGTACGTCGGTCCGTCGGCCATCTGCACGGTGATTTGGGTCGACTCGGGGACGACGTTATTCAGCTTGGCAAAGGGGCCGTTGCGGCCGTTGTAGTTGACATGGGCAGAGTAGAGGGAGTTCTTGCCGAAGCCCGGCTTGTCGTAGATGTAGTACCAACCGATGGCGCCCGTCGCGTCTTTGGGCGTGTCGAGCTCGTTCTCCGGCTGCTTGATACCGACCTCCTCGATGGGATGGTCGACGCCCAGCTCCGGAATCGTCATCCGGGCAACTTTGCCGTTGAAGGGCGTGGGCGTGGGGCTGGGAGTGGAGGTGGGCGTATTCGTGACCGTCGCGGTGGCGGTGGATGTGGCGGTCTCCGTCTCCTGCACCTCGTCATCGTCATCATCGCCGCCAGAGCAGGCGATGCCCGCGCCAAGCAGCACCAGGCCGCCGAGCAGCGACCCGATCGAGAACGCGCGCACTGTCCTCATCCCCATGGTTGTCCTCCCTTTAGTACGTCCCCGCCGGCCATGGTTTGTTACTGGTATCGCTCAGCGACGACTACGTCGCGGTGCAGATACTCGCCCGGTCCCCCGGGCTGACTCGACACGAAGTCGCCCCCACAGGTGATCAGTGTGATCCATTCCGCGCCTTCGGGCTTCTCCTCCGGCCAGATAAGTTCACCCATCTTTATCTCGCTCACCGTGAAGCGGGCCTTGCGGATGACGCGGTACCGGTACTCGAGGCCGTTCTCCATCACGACGACCACGTCGTCCTCGCCTGGCACCAGGTCCTTAAGCTTGTTGAAGGGGCCGAGAATGTTGGGGTAGTAGTCGACGTGAGCGGCCATCACGGAGTTGTCGCCGTGGCCGGGCTTTCCCCAGCCCTCGACGTCGTACCAGCCGGTGTTGAGGGGGTCGTGGGGCACATCCATCTCGTTGTTGGCTTTCACGCCGATGACTTCGATGGCGGAATCCACATCGAGGCTCGGCAGGAGTAGCCTGGCGACCGCGCCGTCATATGGTGTCGGTGTGGCCGTGGGCTCAGCCGTGGTCGCGGCGGTCGCTGTGGCGGTCAGGGTGACACGGATGTCGTAGGTCTCGACGGCCGCGGGCTCGGGATCGGCGTCGTCACCGGACTGCACGAAACCATAGGCGAGGAGTGCCACGCCCGCGAGGAATGATGTCACCGCGAGGATTCGTAGGAGTTTCATGCCGGATTACGAACGCACTGCGCAAACGCTCCTACCACCTTATACGACCGATCCATAAGGCGAGATTAATCGGGGCCAGGCTCTGTTTCCGGCGCCACAGGTGCGTCCGCGGAAGCGCGACGCCGGCTGACAACGAAGCCGGCGGCCCCGCCGAGCACCCCGAGGCCCATCAGCGCGACCACGAGAATGCCCCAGACGGGCGGGCCGTCGCCATCATCGTCGCCCGTGCCCGTCAGCCCCGGGGGCCGGGGCGTGTCGCCGCCAAGAGTTCCCGGCGGGTCGATGTCGTCGGTTGGGGGCGGGCCGGAGGGAGTGGAGCCGCCGGGCGGGGTGGCCTGCGCGATCGGAGTGGGCACGTTCGAGGGCAGGGGTTGGACGCTCCCCGTGCCGGCGTTGAGCCCCACCTCCTGCAAACCGATGTGCCAGACGGCGGTCTGCGCCGGGCGCCCGCCGATGGTGAAGGTCACCTGTTTGCCCTCGGAGCCGCAGCCGGGCTGCTGCGACTCGTGCATGACGGAGATGACATAGGCCCCGACGCTTCCGGCGTCAATCGTGCCCGCGGCGCCCGGTTGGGTGCAGTCCACTCCATCGATGAAACCGCGCACCGCCGTGCCCGCGGGCGGCGCCTGGCCATCGATGGTGGCGGCGCCGTAGAAGGTCGCCGGGATCTGCGGCACCTGCGCCGTCAGGCCATCGGGCGCCAACGCTCCGCCCAGGACGACCGCACCAAGCGCGAGAATGGCGATTCGCACGTGCCGATCCTACGTCGGCGGCGCCGTTGAACCCACTTTGGGGGCCGGGCCGCCCGTAGCCCGTTTCACGATTGGCCCCTACCTTATGTCGGACTGAGGGACGGCTTGGCCAGTATTGGGATGACCCTTCGCAGCGCGCGCATCCAGCGCGGCCTGACCATCGAGCAGGTGGCACAGGACACGCGCATCTCGGCGCGGTTCCTGGAGGCGCTCGAGAACGAGGCGTTCCAGGAGTTGCCGGCCCCCGTCTATGTGCGCGGATTTCTCCGTTCGTACGCCAACTACCTGAGGCTCGACCCGGCTCCGCTGCTCGTTGAGCTGCCAGAGGCGCAGGGCGGCGGTGAAGCCGCGCTGGTCGCGCCGCCCGAGCCACCTTCCCGGGACGGGCGTCCGCGCCGTGGCGCAGACCCGTTCCGGCCGGCAGCGCCCGCGCGGCCGCAGGTGATTGGCGAGGAGTTCCCGGGGCGGGTGGCGACGGTGCCCGGTCCGGACCCGTTCAGCACGCGGCGCGCGGAATCGGAGACTCCCCTGGACGCGGCCTACGCGGCACCGTACCGGAGCAGCCGTGTGGGCGGGGTGCTCGTGGAGCGTGGCGCCGTCTATGAAGACAACGGGCGCATAGTTCGGTTCGCCGCGCTCGTCGGCGGAGGGCTGGTGATTCTCGCGCTGTTCGTGATCGGGGCGATGGCGCTGGGCGGCGGGGGCGACGGCGACGGCACGAACGTCCTCGCAGGCGATGACACGCCTGCGCCCACGGGAACCCGCAACCCAATCGTGGTCGGTTCCACCACTCCCACCGGGTCGGCGACGGCGGACGGTTCGACCACGCCGGAGCCAGGCACGACCCCAACGGCCACCAGCACGCCCGACGGGGACAGCACCGCGACTCCCACGAGCGAAGCGGGCACGCCTACGGCCACGCCGACGCTGCCCGCCCCCACGCAGCCGCCACCGACCGCCACGCCGACGACTGTCCCGCCGACACCGACACCCACGCTTCCGCCGCCCCCGCCATACGGTGCGCTCTTCAACGAGTGCCCGCAGTCGAGCCCCGGGCAGCCTGACTGCGGGGCTCCCATGACGGTCGTATGCCCGCCGGGCCAGGTGTGGTTCGTGGACTACGGGAACGACTTCCCCGCGGCCACCTACGGCTACCCCACCACGCTCGTGAACACGAACGGCGAGGCTATCAACGCTGGCAACGCCGGCTGCGTCTAGCCCGCAATCCCTACTAACTCCCTTCGTTGGAATGGCATTGGCGTGAGGTGACGCTGGTCACCTGCGCGCTACCTTTCCGCGTCCCGGGCACCCTTAAGGGACCGTCCGGTGGACGCGCCCCGGAGCTGTAACCCTCCCGCCTCCCCCTGCAACCGGTCGTCTCCAGATCTGGCCGCCGAACCCACAGGTGAGGCCCTCGCGGCGAACGCGCCGTGCACCGGGGCTGGTGGGGAGGGTGGTCATGGCGAGCTTCGAGGGGATGCGGCAGGGGCCGGGCCGAACGGTCCGAGGGTGGCGGTTACCGAAGTACGCCCCGTTGTACCTGGCCGGCATTGCGGCAGGCGCGGGGCTGGGCATCGGCCTGACGTTCCTCCTGCAAAGTGAAGGATCCGAAGAGCCTGGGGCCCCCGTGGCGCCGGTCGTGGCCCCGGCAATCGAATTTGGCCCGCCCGGCCTGGAGGCGCGCCTGGCTGCGATCGAGCTGCCGGTTGGGTTCACGCTGGAGCTGCCCACGGCATTCAAGGACGAGTGGCCGCTGCCCGCGGCGGAGCCAGAGCCAGCGCCCGTGTTGGAGACGGCGCCGGTCGCGCCCGTAGCGCCCGTCGTCCCGGCAGCACCGCCGGCGGCCGCAGCTCCGGTGGCGAGCAAGCCGATCGTCGCGCCCGCCCCGGCACCACCCGCGCCGCCGCCCGCCGCCGAAGCGAGCGACTTCTACCTGCCCGACGTCTCCGGCGGGGGCGTGACGAACCTTGAGCAGCGGCTGCTGGACGGCATCAATGCGCAGCGCGCGAATGCGGGCCTGGCCCCGTATGCCTTCGACGCCGGGCTCTCGAAGCTGGCGCGCATCCGCTCCCAGCAGATGGCCGACCAGGGCTACTTCGGGCACGTCGACCCGTATGGGTATTCGATGTACACCGAATTGCTGAAGCGGTTCGGCTTCGGCTACGCCTGGGCGGGCGAGAACCTGGCGCTGAACAACTACAACGTGAGCGAGTCGCCGGAGCGGGCGATCATCTCGCTCATGAAGAGCCCCACGCACGCGGCCAACATCCTCGGGAGCGCGTTCTCTCGCGTTGGCATCGGAGAAGTGACCACGGCGGACGGCCGCCACATCTACGCGATGATCTTCCTGGGCTAAACCAGGCGGGCACTGGAGAGGCAACGAGGCC
>JBBDMZ010000024.1:0-2441 GCA_040877955.1 Dehalococcoidia bacterium
TCACCACTTCAGCTTGACGGACGACGAAGGATGTCCTGACGGTCGCGCTGGGACTGGGTCGTGGGTAGGGCTGCATCGGGCTAGACGAAGAGGTGGAGGGGCATCTGGGTGGGGTGGACGGAGGCCCCGGACTCCAGGTCGGCGCGGTCGAGGAGCTCGTCCTGGACGCCGGGGCCGATGACGACATTGCGGCCGACGTGCAGGTTGGAGGGGATGGTCACGCGCTTGCCCACGATGGAGATGCCGGTGTTGACGATGTCGGGGCGCTCGAAGTTGGGCGTGTTGTCGTCTCCGATGCCGATGACGGCGCCGCGGCCCACGGTGACCTCCTTATCGAGGATGGCGCGGTCGATGACGGCGCCGGCGCGGACGACGCAGCGGTGCTGGATGATGGAGTCGCGCACCTCGGCGCCCTCTTCGATGACGACGCCGGGGGAAATGACGGAGCGGATGACGGACCCCTGCACCTCGGCGGAAGGCGAGACGAGGGAGGTGTGCACCTCGGCGCGAGCGCCGAAGCGCGGGGGCGGCTGGACAGATCCCGTCGTGCGGAGGCGGAGGTCCGGGTCGTCGAGGGCCATGGGCGGGCGCGGCGCAAGCAGCTCCATGTGGGAGGACCAGTAGGACTCGACCGTGCCGACATCGCGCCAGTAGCCCTGGTACTGGTAGCCAAAGACGCGATGGGTCTTGTACATGCGCGGGATGATGTCGCGGCCGAAGTCGTGGCTGCTGGCGTCACCCATGTCGGTATCGGCCTGGAGCTGTTCGACGAGGGCATCCTTATTGAAACAGTAGATGCCCATGGAAACCCACGGAGAACGCGGGTTCTCAGGCTTCTCCTGCCAATCGACAATGCGGCCGTTGCCGTCGAGGTCGAGGACGCCGAAGCGGTGGGCCTCGTCGCGGGGGACCGAGTAGACGGCCACCGTAACGTCGGCGGCCTGGCTGCGGTGGTAGGCGAGCATGTTGCGGTAGGCGGTGAGGTAGATGTGGTCGCCGGCGAGGATGAGGACTTCGCGGGCGCGAGACTCCTCGATGACGTAGAGGTTCTGGTAGACGGCGTCAGCGGTGCCGGCGTACCAATCGGCGTCGGCCCGGCCGAGGTAAGGCTGGAGAATCTGGATGCCGCCGTCGAGGGTATCGAATCCCCAGGCGCGCCCGGCGCCGATGTGGTTTGTGAGAGAGCGAGGGCGGTACTGGGTGAGGACGGCGACCTTGGAGATCTGGCTGTTGGCGCAGTTGGAGAGGGCGAAATCGATGATCCGGTACTGGCCGCCGAAGACGACGGCCGGCTTGGCGCGCTGCTCCGAGAGGATGGAGAGGCGATCGCCCTGGCCGCCGGCGAGGATCATCGCGAGCACGTTGTTCATGGACGCCCCCAGCTAGCGCTCGTGGCCCATCATACGCGCGGCGGGGTGCCGGAGTGTCGGCGTATCGGGGTACCGGAGTATCGGAGATGTAACGAGAGGCAGGCCGAGAGGCTAGTGTCGGAGTGTCGGAGTAACGGGGTGTCGGAGTGACGGGGATTCGCACCGCGGTCCGACTCCGATACTCCGATACTGGTAACTCCGATACTCAGGCCGGCGCGGGGGCGCGGGCGTGGGAGCGGAGGACCATGGCGAAGGCGCAATCGCGGCAGATGGTGGTGGCGAAGTGGGTAGGGCGCGCCGTCCCGGGGGTCTCGACATCCGCGAGGACGAGTCGCGAGTGGGCGCGTGTAATGCGTCCGCAGAGCGGACAGGGTGGGGTGTCCTGGTGGCTTCGAGTCATCTCCCTAACTCCAAGCCCCGCCGAGGGGGATGGTGGCATGGGAGGTGGTGGGATGGGAATCGGGGGAAGCCCTAAGTGCTAAGTGCTGAGTGCGGAGTGGAGCGTGCTAAGTGGTGAGGCGGTCGGGCGGAGAAGGGTTGCCCCAGACCCCTGGTGGTATTCGTGGCATCGCACGCTCGCTGACGCTTCGCGCTCGGATGGCGGACTCGGAACTATACTTCGTGTATGAGGTATTGCCGGGTCGGGCTCGCGCAGATCAACACGACGGTGGGGGACATCACGGGGAACGTGGCGAAGATCCGGGCGGGGATTGTCGAGGCGCGCGAGCGGGGGTGCGCGATCGTGGCGTTCCCGGAGCTGGCAGTCACCGGCTACCCGCCGGAGGACCTGGTGCTGCGGCGGGAGTTCAGCACGGCCTCCATGGAGGCTGTCGCCGCATTGGCGCCGGAGACAAAGGGGATCATCGCGATCGTCGGCTGCGTGGGCTGGGATGGGGATACGCGTGACTCGGCGGCCGTGCTGATCGATGGGCAGTGGGTCGATCGGTACGACAAGCGCCGGCTCTGGAACTACGGCGTCTCGGACGAGGAGCGCTACTTCGCGGCGGGCCAGCGCATTCCTCTCTATAGGGCGAAGGACTTCACGTTCGCCGTGAGCGTCTGCGAGGACAT
>JBBDMZ010000024.1:2451-23751 GCA_040877955.1 Dehalococcoidia bacterium
CATCTGGTATCCAGGGCTGCCGCTCGATGCGATGGCACTGGCGGGCGCCGAGCTCTGCATCAACATCAACGCCTCGCCCTACTCGCGAGGGAAGGTACACGACCGCGTGCGCATGCTCGCGACGCGGGCGGCGGACAACCTGATCTCGATCGCATATGTGAACGCCGTGGGTGGGCAGGACGAGCTGGTGTTCGACGGCGCTTCGATGGCGTTCGACGCGGAGGGGCGCATCCTCGCGCGGGCGCGGCAGTTCGAGGAAGAGCTGCTGGTGGTCGACATCGACCTCGACGCTGTGAACCAGCGGCGGTTGCACGACATCCGCCTGCGCGTGGAGCGCGAGGGACGACGGGACGCCGGCGTCGAGGTGGTGGCGGTGGACTTCGCGGGCACGCGGACGCTCGAGCGCGCGCCCGTGCCCGAGGTGGAGCCGGCGTTGCCGGACGAGGAAGAGGTATGGCGGGCGCTGGTGCTGGGCACGCGCGACTACCTGGCGAAGACAGGATTTGCGGAGGCGCTCATCCAGCTCTCCGGCGGCATCGATTCGAGCGTGGTGGCGGCGATCGCGGTCGATGCGCTCGGTCCGGAGCATGTGATTGGGGTGTCGTTGCCGAGCCGCTACTCGAGTGAGCACAGCAAGGACGACGCCCGCGAGATGGCGGAGCGCATGGGCATCCGCTACCTCACGGTCCCGATTGAGCCGGCGCACAAGGCGATGCTGGAGATGCTGGCGGATGCCTTCGAGGGGACCGAGCCGGGGACGGCCGAGGAGAACCTGCAGTCGCGCCAACGGGGCAACGTCATCATGACGCTCTCGAACAAGTTCCCGCGCTCGCTCGTGCTTTCGACGGGGAACAAGAGCGAGATGGCGACGGGATACGCCACGCTCTACGGCGACATGGTGGGCGGCTACGCGGTGGTGAAGGATGTCCCGAAGACGCTGCTGTACCGGCTGGCCGAGTGGCGCAACGAGCAGCCGGACGGCCCGGTTATCCCCGAGAACGTGCTTACCAAGCCGCCGAGCGCGGAGTTGAAGCCGGACCAGTTCGACCAGGACAGCCTGCCCGCGTACGACGTGCTCGACCCCATCCTCGAGGCATACGTGGAGGACGATCGCACGGTCGAGGAGATTGTGGCGATGGGCTTCGAGGAGACAACGGTGCGGCGTGTGGTGACGCTGGTGGACCGGAACGAGTACAAGCGGCGGCAGGCGCCTCCGGGGGTGAAGATCACGCCGCGGGCGTTCGGGCGCGACCGGCGCTTCCCGCTCGCGAGCCGCTGGCGGGCGTAGGGCAGGGCGAGAGGCACTCAGAGACAGGTCCGGTGCTGTGCCCCGGAGACATTGCTTCTGTGTTCTAGATCACTCCCCGGAGTTCGACGGCAAGATTTCGAAAGTAGACGAACCGTAACGAACCGGTGGCCGTGCGGGTATTCCCTACTAGGACACTCGCGCCCTACGATTGGGGACGCGCTTCAGGATAGGGGAAGAGATGACTCTCGCTTTGTACGGTAAGACGCGGCGCCGGCAGTTGTGGCTGCTCGCGGCCGCCCTGTTTGCGGTCTTCGGGGCGACGATGTTCGCGGTCGGTGACCGGGAGCAAGCGGACGCCGAGCCCGGTGACCAGTTTGCGGTGTTCACGAGCATCCAAAACGTCACCGACGATAGCGAATGCCCCGTCGGCGGCGGCGGAGGCGTTAACTGCAACCAGTACGAGGGGAAGCCGCAGGTCTACCTGAACGGTGGGCCGTCCAACGACTTCCTTCCGGACGCGTTCTACTGCTTCAGCGTCTACAACCCGAACACGGACCTGTTGCTGAGCAACGATGAGGCCGGCGAGCGTTCGTTCGAAGTGTCGGGCGGAGTGGTGGACTATACCGGGAGCCACCTCCAGGGCATCGATTCGCGGGGTGACGACGGTCAGGATGAAATCACCCTCCAGTTCTTCCCGTTCGACAACACCACGAATCCGGGGGGCGTGTACAAGTTCACGCTCTACCAGTACGCGACCGACCAGAGTGGCTCGACCGAGGACGAGTGCTCGCAGACCGGGATCACAACGCAGAAGACGGACAACTTCAAGGTCGCCGGCGAGGGCACGACGATTACTGTGGTCAAGGAGAACGACAAGCCTGATCCGGTTCTGCCCGAGACGGTCGTCAACTACACCATCACCGTCACGGTCTTCGCCGGCCCGCTAGCGGGCGTCGATATCGTCGACGACCTTCCGACGGGGGTTGGCGCCTCCGTTACCGCAATATCCCTGACGAACGGCGTGCAGGGTGTGTATAGCGGCGGCGATGGCGGCACCGTCACCTGGGCGAATGTGACCTTGCAGACGGGGGACACCGTCTTCACCTACTCGGCGACAGTGCAAGCGGACGCGACTGCTGGCGACAAGATCAACGTCGCCGAGGCGATTCCGGACGAGCTGGCGATCTGCATCGGCCCGGTCGAGGATCCCCTCCCGTGCGAGGACGACTCCACTATCACTGTCGAGGTTCCCGAACCGGACCCGTCAGTCTCGATCGAGAAGTCGAACGATGCCGCTGGCGCGCTCGAGCCGGGTGATCCTGTCAGTTACACGCTCGATGTCACGGTGGTGAACGGGCCGATCGACGACGCGGACATCGTCGACCAGCTGCCCGCCGGGATCGGTGGGGTGACGAATATCTCCGATGGCGGGACGTACCAGGCCGGGCCTAACACGGTGACCTGGAGCGACCTGGACCTGGCGGACGGACTCACTTCGCTGACCTACGATGCGGTGGTCGCACTGGACGCCACGCCGGGCGCCAAAGTGAACACGGCTACGATCACGCACGAAGCCTGCCCGGAGGAGGGTGAGCCGAACTGCTCAGATGATTCGACGGTCACCGTGCTCGTGGATCCGGATATCACGGTGTTCAAGGACGGTCCTCTGTTCTTCACGCCGGGTGAGGTGGTGGTCTTCACTATCCTGGTGAGGAACGCTGGCCCGGGCACGGCTGAGAACGTGATCCTGACCGACCTCATGCCGACGGCCGCACCTTCATGGGACGTGGGCATCCCCGCCGGCGCGACCTGCGAGGACGACCCCCCGGTCGATGGCGGCGCGCTGCTCACCTGCAGCCTCGGCGCCATCGAAGAGGACGGCGAGCGGACGATCACCCTCACGGGCACGACCCCGGACACCGGCGAGTGCGCACCGATCGTGAACACGGTGAACGTCACCGCCGACAACGAGGCGGACCCGGACGAGCTCACGAACGAGGCCACGCACGAGATTGGCTGCACCCTCGCCACCGGCAACCTGGTTATCCGCAAGTTCATCGACTTCGACGGCGACGGTGAGGCTGACGCCGGCGACGAGCTGGACGACGGATGGGATGTGGACGTGGTGTGCACAGACGGCACCGCCGTCGACGACACCTTCACCACCGGTGACAACGGCGAAGGCACAATCCTGATTTTCGGGCTGGACGAAGGGACGATTTGCACCGTTACCGAAGATCCGGCGTCGAAGGCCGGCCACGTTTCGACGGGGTTCAGCTCGACGGACGTAGGCGGCTCGGACAGCGGGCCCGGCGTTGAGGCCGTGGTCACGATCGACGAGATCGTGGACGCTGAGGTGGACTTCTTCAACCAGCCGCAGGGCACGATCATCGTCAACAAGACGACGCTCCGGAACGGCGCGAACGAGCCGAGCCAGAACGGTGGCTGGGAAATCAATGTCGAGGGCTGCGGGATCGATGACACTCAGGTGACCGTCCAGGGCAACCCGAACGGTTCTGTGACCTTCAGCGACCTCCCGGCCTGCCCGGGCGGGTATGAGGTTTCGGAGAACCCGAACAGCAAGGCGGGTGCGAGCCCGGCCTGGAGCCCGAGCGGTGGCACGAGCAGGGACGTGACCCTGACGGCGGGCGAGACGGAGGTTGTGAGCTTCACGAACGTCCGTAACGACGCAACGCCGACGGTGACGGTGACGGAGCCGCCGCCCACGAATACGCCGACGAATACGCCCACGCCGACACCAACTAACACGCCGACGAACACCCCGACGGCGACGAACACACCGACCAACACGCCGACGCCGATCGACACGGTTGCCGGCGTGATCACCCCGGCGCCGCCGAAGGCCGGCAACGGCATCACGGGCGGGAGCTCGTCCGCCAGTCTGCTGATGGCGGTCGCGGGCCTGATCGCAATGGCCGGAGGATTCGTCGTCCTGGCGGCTCACCGGCAGCGTGAGGACCGCTAGCGCGACGCCACTCAGGTGACGCATCGACCAAAAAGGCCCGGGAGCAATCCCGGGCCTTTTCTTGCGTCCAGCGCGACCTCGTCTTGACCGGTCAGGCGGATTTAGACGCCCGGCGTAACAGGTGCGGGAGGCGGCGCGTCGATGAGATGAAGCCTGTCCTGTCACGCTCGGGGGCCGCATGCGCCGCCTCGAAGAGGCCTGCAAGCTCATCCTCTCCCTCTTCGAGAACGAAAAGACCGACTTCCAGGGCAAGTACTACCAGCTCAAGGATGCACCCCTCGCACCGAAGCCGGCCCGCCGCCCGCCCCTTCTCATCGGCGGTGGCGGCGAGAAGGTCACCATGCGGATCGCCGCCCAGTACGCAGACGAGTGGAACGTCTGGGGCAGCCCCGAAGTCCTCGTCCAGAAGCAGGCCGTGCTCAATGAGCACTGCCGCAACCTCGGCCGCGACCCAAAGGCGATCAAGCGCAGCGCCCAGGCCTTGCTCCTCATCTCCGACGACCGAGAGGCCGTGGAGCGCATGCGCGGCGTGGGTCGTCCGGTGATCGCCGGCACCGTGGACGACGTGAAACAGGTCGTGAAGGGCTACCAGGATGCGGGCGTGGACGAGCTCATCATCCCCGGCTTCAACCTGGGCACCGGCGACCGCATCAAGTCCACCATGGACACCTTCATCAACGACGTCGCAGCGGAGTTCAGGTAGCTGCACTCCACCGTGGGCGCGGGCGCTGTCGCGACTCAGCCGCGGAGGGCGAGCGGGACGATCTTCGAGGACAGGATCCGTTGATCCCTTGTGAGGAGCGGGATGTCATGGACGACGCTGGTGGCCGCGATGATCTCGTCGGCTGGATCGCTCCTAAAGTCGAGCCGGCGAAGTGCCTCAGCCACGGGAAGATTGATGGGGAAGACCGTCGTTCGACCGAGGACCTCGCTGAGTTCCGGCGTCCGAAGGATGGGTCGGATACGGCCGGCGCGCTCGAGATGGCCGATCTCCCACAGTACGATGTCGGAGATCGCCCAGAAGCCTTCGACCACACGAAGTTCGTCAGCCCGAAGGGCGTCGTCCACGATCGCCAGCAGAATGTGCGTGTCGAGACAGATCACTCCCGCTCCCGGTCTGCGCCGGTCCACTCCCGCCAGGCATCGGCGGTGGACAGATCATCCTCAGGATCGACGAACACCCGTCCGCGGAGGATCCCGATGAACTCCGCCATGCCCCGCCGCTCCTCGACCGGCACCAGCTTTGCCACGGGCTTCCCGCGCTTCGTGATCAGAATCCCCTCCGGACCCACTTCATCAAGGAGCTTCAGGCAGTGAGCCTTGAACTCAGACGCACCAATCGTCTTCATGACCACATTATCTGACCAGTCACCAGTCGTGTCCACTTCGCCCACTCGCGACATCCACCTACCCTCCGGTAAGCTGATGCCACTCAACTCCAGGACGGGGCTATGGAATTCAAGTTCACCGCCGAGCACGAAACGCTGCGCACGGAGGTCAAGGGCTTCCTCAAGGAAGCGGTGCCCGCCGGGCCCGGCCCCGCTCGCCCCACCTCCCAGGAGAACTGGGATGAGCAGATCGTCTTCGTGAAGAAGCTCGCGGCAAAGAACTGGGTTGCCCCCGCCTGGCCCCAGGAGTACGGCGGCCTCTCGTGGAGCCACATCAAGCAGATGATCTTCAGCGAAGAGCTCGCCTACGCGGGTGCGCCGGATGCCGGGCGCGTGTTCAACGTGGGCATGATCGGCCCCACGCTCATCGTCCACGGCTCCCCCGAGCAGAAGAAGGAGCACCTCCCCCGTATCACCGCCGGCGACGTCACCTGGTGCCAGGGCTATTCCGAGCCAGGCGCCGGCTCCGACCTCGCCTCCCTCCAGGCCCGCGCCGTCCGCGACGGCGATGACTACGTCGTCAACGGCCAGAAGATCTGGACGACCGGCGCCCATCACGCCGACTGGTGCTTCTTGCTCGTGCGCACCGACCCGGAGGCGCCAAAGCACAAGGGCATCTCCTTCCTCCTGGCCGACATGAAGTCGCCGGGCATCACGGTGCGTCCGATCGTGAACATGGCGGGCTACCACGAGTTCAACGAGGTTTTCTTCGAGGACGTGCGTGTGCCGGTCTCGAACCGCGTGGGTGAGGAGAACAACGGCTGGTACGTCGCCATGACCCTGCTCGACTTCGAGC
The DNA here is from genome assembly GCA_040877955.1 of Dehalococcoidia bacterium. Classification (GTDB taxonomy): domain Bacteria; phylum Chloroflexota; class Dehalococcoidia; order Tepidiformales; family Tepidiformaceae; genus JBBDMZ01. The sequence continues at coordinate 8,871 of JBBDMZ010000024.1, forward strand.
GCTCCAACGTGGCCTCCATCGCCGCCAACCAGCGCACCCTCGAGCTGCTCTCGACGTACCTGCGGGAGAACAACTCGGGCGGCAGCTACAAGGACATCTTCCGGCACCGCATCGCTGACCTCTGGGTGGCGAACGAGACCGGCCGGCTGTTGAGCTACCGCACCGCCTGGATGCAGGAGGCGGGCCAGATCGCGAACTACGAGGCGTCGGTCATCAAGATCTTCGCCACGGAGCTCGCCCAGCGCATCACGAACTTCGGCGTGAACCTGATGGGGCCCCGTGGTGCGCTGGAGCCCGACTCGAAGAGCGTCGCGTACGACGGCATCATGGAGAAGGGCCACCTCTCCAACGTCTCACCGACCATCTACAGCGGCTCCAGCGAGATCCAGCGCAACATCATCGCCACCCGCGGCCTCGGCCTCCCCCGGGACTGATGACCGCCTCACCAGTCGGTCAGGGCATCCTTCAGCAGGCTGTGGCCGCCTGGCGGCGGCGCGCATGTGTCGACTTCGGCTGCGAAGACTCAGCCTTCGACTGCCACGCGCTAACCATCGTCGCGCGGCCGCCTGACTCGAAGGAAAAGTCGATCGCAATGGCGATCACGATGGGGACGGGCACGGTGCTCAGCGTGCAAGAGCCATGGATCGAGTTCGCGCGCACGCTCACGCCGGAGAAGCACTTTCTCGCATTCCAGCCGCAGGAGTTTGCGCTGCCGTTTCTCGAGGAGGCGCGCCGCCGTGGGGTCGAGGTCGTAGCGCGGAATCCCGGCCTGGGCTTCCTGCCGGCTGAGGCGCCCGCTCCGCCGCGGTTGCCTCAGGGCACGCGGGTGGAACGGTGGCAAAAGGAGCAGTGCGTACCGTGGGCGCTGACGTTCCACAACGCTCTGTGGGACGACCCGGATGACATCGACGACTTCCTCTACGCCCTGGTGTTGGTGGACGAAACGGGCGCGCCGCAGGCCATGGCGGGCGCGTGGCGAGAGAGCGACGCGCTCGTCGAGATCGGCGTCGACGTGGCCCACGATGCCCGCGGGCGCGGCCTCGCGCCCGTGATCGTGCGCACCATGGCGCGCGCCATCCTCGATTCAGGGAACATCCCCACCTACTACTGCGCGGCCACGAACGTCCGCTCCCACCGAACCGCCCTCGCATCCGGATTCCTGCCCGTGGTCTCGATGGGTGGAATCCGCCCACAACCGCCGAAGCCGACGCCGCAGTCGGCGTAACCGGCACCCGGATCCGGTAGACTCCGCGCCATGTCGACCGTCTTCGACACCAACCTGGCAGCCGTGAGGACCGCCCTGGCGAGCTTCGTGGGCTGCGCCCCGTCCGCGTTTCTCACCGAGACGCTGACGGTCGTGGACCGCCCCGAGCCACCCGTGTGGCCCTACGTAGCTCTCGCCGCGACCTTCGGCACGGGAACCGTGCTCAGTGTGGACCGCGACTACCTTGCGTTCGCGGAGACGGTGCTGCCAAAGAAGCACTACCACGCGACGCTTCCGAGCTTTCTGGGCCAGATAGCAGAGGAGTCCCGCCGGCGCGGTACGAATCCACCCGTGTCGGTGCCGCAACTGGGGTGGACGCTCGTGACGGTGCCGGATGCGCCGCTCGTGCCCGCCGGCCTGGTGCTCCGGGTGGTCGATGCGGAATGGATGGCAGAGGAGATGCAACAGCGCCGCTTCGAGAACGGTGTCGGCTTGCCCGGAGAAGGCGGTCGCGAATTTCGGAACAAGTACGGAGTAGCCCTGTTCGATCGCGACGGCGCCCCGGCCGCCGTGGCGGGCACTTTCCTCACCTATGCCGACCCGATCCGTGAGATCGGCGTCGACGTAGCGAACGCACACCGCGGCCGAGGGTTGGGCAGAGTCGTCGTGGCAGCGGCGGTGCGGGAGATCCTCGAGCGGGGCGAGGTGCCGATGTATGGCTGCGCGCCGACCAACATCCGGTCGCAGCGGACGGCGCTGTCGACCGGGTTCCTGCCAGCGTTCTCGGACGCCGCCGTCGGCTAGCCAGCGTACTCCCAGCCCAGCTCTCGCTCGATCAGCATCTCGCCCGGCCGCAACCGCTCGCCATCCGTCACCAGGCCAACCACGAGGGTGTGATCGCCGGCGGGGAGGAACTGCTGCGCGTCGCACGCGAACCACGCAAGCGACTTCAGGAGGATCGGTGCGCCGTTGTCGTGCAGCGCGTAGTCGATGCCCGCGAGCTTGTCCACCACCAAAGACTGCATTTCGTGCGGCCGCCCGCGAATCTTCTTGGCCTCCGACGGCATAACGACCTTCCGCGCAATCACGTCGCCGTCCTTCTCATGCAGCAAGTTCACCACGAATCCGCTTGTCTCGCGGATGAACCGCAGCGTGCGCGCATCGTTCTCGATGGCAAGGACTACCAGCCGTGGCTTGAACGAGACCTGCATCACCCAGTCCGCCAGCATCACGTTGAGCTCGCCTGATTTGCTCTGCGAGCCAATCACGTGGACTCCGTAGGAAAGCGCGAGCATCGCCTGCTCCACCCCCGAAAGCTCGCGTGGTAGCCCCGGCATTTGGGGCAGTTCTCGGGAGTGGGTCATGGCGGCGCTCCTCGTAGGTTTGCACACCCATCGTCGCACACCCGCGCGGCCTCCCGCGACCTGGCCACCAGGCGCCGCACCGCGTTTTGTTACACTGCCACCATGACCAGCGCGCCAACCAGCGTCGACATCGGCACCCTGATCTGGAAGAGCCCGGCGAAGGGCGGCCGCGCCTGCCTCGCGGGGCAGAACATCACGGTCTCGCGCATCGTCAACCTCTGGCGCGAACCGCTGACCCCGGAACAGGTCGCCGAGGACGCGTTTGGGCTGGACGTGGTCTCGGTGGCCGATGTCTATGCTGCGCTCGCGTACTACCACTCGAACCAGGCGGAAATCGACAACGAGATCGCCGAGGCTCAGCGCGACCACGATAAGGCCTACAAGGAACACAAGCGTCGGCTCAAGTCCGCCTGATGTCGCGCGGCATCTACCTGGACGAGAACCGTGGCGCCCCACGCCTGGCGGCAGGACTGCACGCCGCGGGCATCCTGGCTGTCCGCGCCGTGGATGTGGGAATGGCCGGGCGTCTGGATCCAGAACACCTCGCGTTCGCCGTCGAGCGCGAGCTCGCCCTCTACACCGAGAACGCCAAAGATTTCATGCCCCTCCATTGGACCTGGCTGGGAGAGCAGAGAACCCACGCTGGCATCATCATCCTGTCCCCGGACTTCGGACTGGGAGAACAGGTTCGCCGGACCACCCGGCTGTGGCGGCAGCTCGAAAGCGGGCTGGAGAACCGCCTCGAATTCCTCCGGGACTGGCCCGCTCCGAGGCCTTAACGCAGGAAGTCCATCAGCGTCATGCCCGATGGCCTTCCGATAGCGCCCAGGGCCGCCTGGAGCTGGTTCTGCTCCGCCGTCAGCTTCACGATCGCCTCTGCGAGGTCCTCATCCTCGATCTACGCGCGAAGGTCCTGGAGGTCGATGTCCTTTTGCTCCGAGCGCAGCCGAGCATCTTCGAAGCTGCAACCGGATTGCCCCACGCTCTCCATGACTTGTTCACGCCGCAGCTCGCCAAGACAGACCAGTTGCGAGATGGCGAGCAGGGCGATTGCGTCCGTCATCATGGTGCCCTCACGCCGCCCGGTCCCGCGAGAGCCGTGCGCGCATGCGGCTCAACGCCCGCCCATGCAGTTGGCACACGCGTGATTCGGAGATGTCGAGGATCTGGGCGATCTCCTTCATCGTCATCTCGTCCTTGTAGTAGAGGCTGACGATCAGCCATTCGCGCTCCGGTAAGAGCTTGATCGCGCCTGTGAGCGCGTCGAGCATCTGCTTCTTCTCGAGGCGCTGCGTAAAGTCCTCCTCGTCCGGGTTCGCCGGCAACTCTGTCGAGCTCGAGCCTTCGTTCTGCTCGTCCCGGTCCATCAGGCCGTCCAGCGAGACCGTCACCCAACTGCAGTCCACGAGCGTGTGGTTGTACTGCTCGATCGTCATGCCCATGGCCGCCGCCAGCTCCGGCTCCGTCGGCTCACGCCCCAGGTCCACCGTCAGCGACGTCTGAAGCTGGTCTAGCTTCTTTGCCTTCTGACGGACGGACCGCGGCAAGCGGTCCAGTGAGCGCAGCGCGTCGATGATCGAACCGCGGATGCGGCTGATGGCGTAGGTCTCGAACTTCACTCCCTTGCTGTCGTCGTACCGGTCGAGGGCCTCGATCAGCCCGATTGTGCCGTAACTCAGGATGTCCTCATAGTCGAGGATCGCGGGCAGGCCGATCGCGAGCCGGCCGACCACGTATTTCACCAGTGGTGCGTATTGCCGAATGGTGGCTTCTCGGCCCGCGGCAAATGTATTGCTTGGTCCTACCTGTGCCGCGGCTGCATAACTCCTCATGACTCACCCCTGAATTTGGTCGCATCCGGTCTGGGGTGACGGTAGGATGGGACGTGAACGACCCAACCAGCGACGAGCGCGGCTCTCTCGCGCACCCCAGCGCGGCGACCTCCTTCCGCTCCGGATTCTCAGGCTGTGGCGGAAGGTCGGCCATCCGTCCTCTCCCGGGTCCACCGGGTAAAGATCCCTGATGCCGCCGGGAGGAGACCAGCATCCCGGGCCCGCACCAGGCCGCGCAATTGCCTGTCGCGACACAGGGAAAAGGCCCCATCACTGCCGGGGCCCTGGGAACATCCTTAGTCGTCGTTATGCCTTCAGCCGGCGAGGGACGACCCGTCGCCGAAGCTGCCGAGCATCTTCTCCGCCTCCTCCACGCTCTCCAGGCGGACGATGCCCTTGCGGATGGCGTAGCGGATGAGGTCGGTGCGGGTGCGGGCGTGGAGCTTGGCCATGATGTGGGCCTTGTGGGCTTCCACGGTCTTCACGGAGATGTAGAGCTCGTTGGCGATGCCCTGGTTCGTGTAGCCCTCGGCGATGAGCTGCAGGACCTCCCGCTCGCGGGAGGTGAGCGCGTCCATGCCGGTCCGCTGGTCGGAGCGCTTTGCCTGGTAGAGCACCTCGGCGAGGTCGAAGCCTTCGCTCAGGGCGCTGGAGAAGTAGCTGTTGCCGCGGTTGACCGTCTGGATGGCGAGCACGAGCTCGGAGACGTCGGACTTCTTGATGATGTAGCCGGAGGCGCCGGCGCGGAGCGAGTCCAGGAGCTGGTCTTCGTCCACGAAGCCGCTGAGCATGACGACCCTCGTACCGGGCGACGACCGCCGGATCTGGCGCGTGGCCTCGAGGCCGTTGAGGCCGGGCATGACCACGTCCATGAGCACCACGTCCGGGCTCAGCTTCTCCACCGCCTGGACGGCCTCGCGGCCGTTCTCCACGTCCCCGACGACCTCGAGCTCGGGCTGGGCTTCGAGCAGCATGCGCAGCGCCTGGCGGATGACCGCGTGGTCGTCCACGAGGAGGATGCGGATGGGGTGGCCGGCGCGCTGGGTGGATTGCCCCAGGCGGCTGGTCGCGGGGCGGGTGATCGGTGGGCGGGATGTCGTCATGGAACCCTCTGTCTCTCAGCTCGGGGCGAGAGTCTTCCCGCATGGGGACGACCCCGTCCCGGTGTGCAGGATGCCCGTGAGCAAAAACCCTTAAGGCTTCATGCAGTCTAGCCCGGGGGATCAGGGGCTGTATCGGGGTTTACCCTGATCACTGTGGGCACGCTCCCCGTCATCCACCCGAGGAGACGCCAATCTCCACCCGGGGCTTCACGGAGGTGAAGCCCCGGCCTCACGGCTGGGCCTCCCCCACGTGGCGGCGCCTGTCACACCGAGGCGGCAGGGTCAGACGGTGAAGAACCCGCGCTCGACATGCCCCGCCTCGGAGACGAGGTGCAGCTCGGAGCGGAGGGCCATGATGGTGGCACTTTGCGCGGCCGCATCGGCCTGGTGGTTGTCTCCATAGAAGGAGATGCGGGCGATGTCACCGCTGCCGTCGTCGGGCTTCATCATGTAGGTGGCCTCGCACCCCGGCTGCTGGGCGGTCACCTCCGTGAGCCGCTGCATGATGGCCTCGAAGCGTGCCTCCTCACCGTGTCGGGGCCGGGCAATGGTAAGCCGAACGTACGTCATCTGATGCTCCGCGGAGGTGTTGCGCGATTCTAGGCCCCCGCGCCACATCCGGCATAGCGAACGGCCACGGATCGACGTAGCCGCGCCCCTCCGTGGGCGCGGAAGGGGGCGAACCAACGTCCATAACGTCCACGTCATAGCCGCGACCGGGAGGGAGCGTACGGCTGCATCGGACGGGCGCGCCGGACGGCAGCAAAATAAAAATTCCCCTGTTGAACAGGGAAATTCCCCTGTTCACGCCCTGTTCGCGAGCTGTTCGCGCCCTGTTCCAGCGAGGGTCGCGGGTTGGTTCGGGATGATGATGATGCGCGCGAAAAAGTGCGTCGGGAGCGCGTCTGAGCGCATTCGAGCGCGTCACTATTCGATGCGCTCGCTGCTGCGCTCGCGGGGGTCTGCGGACGGGGCGGCGGGGTCGGGCGGGCGTCCATGGGGCGAGCCTGCCACGGGCTGGGTGGGAGGTCAGAGGGGCGGGTGGCGCTAGCGGCGTCGGTAGTCGAGGCCCCCAGCGGCCTCGGGGCGAACCACCGAATGCCAGGCGTCAGCTACAATCCGCGGCTCACTCCGGCGCCGCATACAAGTATGGCCAATCCTCGGGCTCCTCGACGAAACTCGCCTCGACCGGGTTCCGGACGATGTAGTTCCAGACCGCCTCGTACTCCCGGCTACTCCGTATCTCGCGGTCGTAGAACCCGGGCTGCCAGAGGAACGGCAGCGTCGTGTGCTTTCGGTGCAAGTAGGTCGCATACCCCTTGAAGCTGTCGACCCATTCCACGAGCGTCGACGCCTGTGGACGGACCATGAAGTGCATGTGGTCGGGCATCATGCAGGCGACGACGAGGAAGACGCTGTCGCGGTCGACTTCGTTGAGTGTGGCGCGCCACAGGGCGTCGGCGACCGCATCGCGAAACGGCGCCTTGCCCGGGAGGGCACGAAGGGTGACGTGGAACGTGGAGTCCTGCCGCTCGTAGGACCATGGGGGCAGGCGGATGGACTTGCGGAACGGGTGGTCGGGCACGGCGCGGGGGATTGTAGCGGAGGCGTGGGGTTGGGTGGTGAGACCCGAGGCCGCTGGGGGCCTCGACTACCGCGATTGGGGGTGTGGCATGGCACCCGAGGCCGCTGGGGGCCTCGACTACCGACGTGGTCGCTGGGTGCGCCGCGTTGGGCGGTTGACTCGGGACATTGGTGGTGAGACCCGAGGCCGCAGGGGGCCTCGACTACCGCGATTGCCTCGACTACCGCGATAGGGGCGTGGCATGGCCTCCGAGGCCGCTGGGGGCCTCGACTACCGCGATTGCCTCGACTACCGCGATTGGGATGTGGCATGGCCTCCGAGGCCGTTGGGGGCCTCGACTACCGAGGACGCGCTAGAATGCGCGGCATGACGTGGGGCGAGTTTGTTGCGAAGTGGAAGGCATCAACGCTTTCGGAGCGGGCCGGATCGCAGACGCACTTCAATGAGTTGTGCGCGCTGCTGGGGGAGCAGACGCCCTACGACCCGGACTTCTACACGTTCGAGAAGGGCGCGGAGAAGACGGGTGGCGACGATGGGTTCGCGGACGTCTGGCTGAGGAACAAGTTTGGGTGGGAGTACAAGGGGAAGCGGAAGGACCTGAAGGCGGCCTATGTGCAGCTCGTGGGCTACCACGAGGCGTTGGGGAACCCGCCGTTGCTGGTGGTGTGCGACCTCGACCGGTTCGAGGTTCACACGAAGTGGACGAACACGGAGTCGTGGACGTACCGCTTCTCGCTCGCTGACCTGACGACGGAGAGCGCGGTCGAGGTGGTGAACGCGAACGGGGTGGTGAAGGATGCGCCCAGGCTGACGGCGGTCCAGGTGCTGAAGGCGTTGTTCGACGACGTCGAGCGCCTCAGGCCGAACCGCACGACAGACGCGATCACAAGGGAAGCGGCGCAGCAGTTCGACGCGATCGCGCAGGAGATGCGGAAGTGGAAGACCGTTAGCGACGAACAGATCGCGCGCTTCATCTCGCGGGTCGTGTTCTGCATGTTCGCCACGGACGTGGGCCTACTTCCGAAGTCGGCGTTCTCGGATATAGTCGAGCAGCACCAGACCGATCAGATGCGCTTCGGCCGACAGCTGAGCAAGCTCTTCAAGGCGATGGACGCCGGAGAGGACTTCGGGTCGGCCGGGATTCGGCACTTCAACGGCGAACTGTTCGCGGGCGACGCAGGCGTGCCGCCGGAGGTGACAGCCCAAGAGATTCGCGTCCTCGCCCGCGTGAACGCGCTGAACTGGGCGGATGTGGAGCCGTCCATCTTCGGGACGCTGTTTGAGCGCATCTTGCGAAAGGACACGCGGGCGAAGCTGGGCGCGCACTACACCTCCAAAGACGACATCGAGTTCCTGGTGGAGCCGGTGTTGATGGCGCCGCTGCGACGGGAGTGGGAAGCGACGCTGGAGGCGATGCGCAAGGCGATCGAGCAGGCGGACGCGCACGGGGCCAACGGCGAGACGAAGCGCAAGCGCATCCGCGAGACAATCGCGCCCTTCCTCGAGCGGCTGGCGAGTATCCGCGTGCTCGACCCGGCGTGCGGGTCGGGGAACTTCCTCTACGTGTCGCTGAGCCTGTTGAAGGGGCTGGAGAAGGAGGCGCTGGCGGTGGCGGGCCTGCATGGCGTCGCCTTCGAGCCGCGTGTGCACCCGCGGCAGTTGCATGGCATCGAGATCAACCCGTACGCGCACGAGCTGGCGTCGATCGTGATCTGGATCGGCTATCTGCAGTGGAAGCACCGCAACGCGTTGCCGATGGACGATGAGGACCCCATCCTGGAGAAGCTCGACCAGGTGCGCCTGCAGGACGCGCTCATGAACCGGGAGGATCCTTCCGCGGAAGGACCCGTCGAGGCGGAGTGGCCGGAGGCGGACGTGATCGTGGGCAACCCGCCGTTCCTGGGCGGCAAGCGGCTGCGCACGGAGCTCGGGGACGAGTACGTGAACGACCTTTTCAAGGTGTGGGACGGGCGTGTGCGGCGCGAGGCTGACCTCTGCTGCTACTTCCTGGAGAAGGCGCGCGCGCAGATCGAGGGTGGTGGGCTGTGGCGCGCAGGACTGTTGGCGACGCAAGGTGTTCGCGGTGGGGCGAGCCGGGACACGCTGAAGCGCATCAAGGAGAGCGGAGACATCTTCTTCGCCGCCGACGACCGCAAGTGGGTGCTCGACGGTGCCGCAGTACACGTGTCGATGATCGCGTTTGACGACGGGAGCGAAACACGGCGCGAACTCGCGCGGCACGACAAGGCGGGCGGTCTGCTCGGGATCATTCCGGTCGAGGGGATCAACTCCGACTTGACCACGGCCCTCGATCTCACGACGGCGAGGCGGCTCCCGGAGAACGCGGGCCTGTCGTTCATGGGGGACACGAAGATCGGGCCATTCGAGGTCGAGGGCAGCAAGGCGAACCAGATGCTGGCTGCACCCAACCCACACCGGCGCAGCAACGCCGATGTCCTCAGGCCCTGGATCAACGGACTTGACGTGAATGGTCGGCCGCGGGGCCTGTGGATCATCGACTTCCCTCAATCCATGAGTGTCGTCGAGGCCGCGAAGTACGAGGCACCCTTTGAATACCTCCAATGGAAAGTGATGCCGGACCGTATTCGTAACCGGCGGGAGATTTATGCGCGTCGGTGGTGGGTACATGGGGAACCGCGACCTGCGATGCGTAAGGCATTGGAGGGCCTGGATCGTTTCCTCGTCACCACGCGACACGCCCCACATCGGTACTTCCGGTGGTGCGCCGAAGGGACGTTGCCAGACAGTGCCCTCATCGTCTTCGCGCGACAAGACGACTACTTCTTCGCGGTCGTCAGTTCACGCGCGCATGAGGTTTGGGCGAGGGGTACTGGAACCCAGGTCCGCGAGGCCGGGAGCGGCTTCCGGTACACGCCGAACACCACCTTCGAGACGTTCCCGTTGCCGTGGGCGCCGGGGAAGGAGCCGTGGGGCGACCCACTGGTGGTGGCGATCGAGGAGGCGGCGCGGGAGCTGGACGCGCTGCGCAACGGCTCGCTGAACCCGCCGGAGGGGTCGCTGGGGGAGTCGGAGCTGAGGAAGCGGACGCTGACGAACCTGTACAACGAGCGTCCGACGTGGTTGTCGAACGCGCACCGGGCGCTGGATGCGGCGGTGTTCGCGGCGTACGGGTGGGAGGGGGAGTTGAGCGATGAGGAGATTTTGTCGCGGCTGCTGGCGTTGAATTTGGAGCGGGCAAATGCGGCTGAATAGGGACGAATTTCTCGCCAGTCGACAGGATTACTCAGATGAGCTCGTGCACCTCACACGTCGACGCGGTCTCTTGGACGCATGGCGGGTGTTGGCCGACATCCTCATCGAGGGGCGGCTGGAGGCCCGCAACGCTCACTGCCTGGTCAAGAATCGGCTGACCGAGCTGCCCGAAGAGTTCCAGTCCAAGTTCAATGTTGTTTGCTTCACGGAGTGTCCGCGCTCGGAGATCAAGAACTTTGCGCGACCGATGAAGGGTCGAAGCTACCAGGTAGCGCCGTTCGGTGTGGCCTTCAAGAAGTCATTCCTCGCTCGTGCCATCCCGGTGTTTTACGCACCGTTCCCCGCGGACAAGGCAGCGTGGACGATCTTCGAGACATTGGTGAAAGCGGAGGATTGGCACACGCTGGTGGACTTCTTCCCGTTCGTGAGCCAGATGCGATCCGAGTTTGACTGGCACTGGGAGAGGGAGTGGCGGACGGCGAAAAACGTGGACTTCGAACCGGGCGATGTCGAGGCGGTGTTCTGTCCCAGGTCGGCCCACGCGGACCTGGAATGGGCCTTGCAAGCTGAGAACAAAGAAGAGTGGTACGACGTGACCTGGCTCGACGTTGAGGACCTCTAAGGTTTAGCGGCGCGCTCCGTCCGGTAGCGGCTAGGACGCTGGTTCGCATGACCCGAGGCCGCAGGGGGCCTCGACTACCGACGTGGTCGCTGGGTGCGCCGCGTTGGGTGGTGACCGCCCTGCCGTCCGTGCGCCATCCCGAGTCCGCAGGCAGAATCCCTACCCTCGACTACCGTCCGCCGTCGGGCAAGGAAACGGCCCCCGTTGCGGGGGCCGTTCAGGTGGTGTTAGCGCGGGGGTGACAGGATCAGAGCCGAAGCTTGCCGTGCGAGGGCTGGCGGCGGCGCTGCCGCTGGGGCAGGGCTGCTTCCTCGGCCGCCAGGTCGACTGGCGGGCTCGTCAGCACTTCGTGGACGTAGCCGCACATGATGCAGCTGCCGTACGTCCCGTGCCAGTCGCGCTCGACGATCATCGAGCCTCGGCACTTGGGGCATGACTTCGGTGGTGCTTCCTGCAAAGCCGGCATGAAAAAATCTCCCTCCCTGGATTGGTCGCAAACGTGGTAATTTCCGAGGATAGTGCGACCTCGTGCGAGCGACCTGCTCGCGAGGCCTTCCTGCTGCGTACGGGGTTAGCTGACGGGTTCGGGCGGAAGGCCACCCTATCGACCCGAAGGCCGAATTCACCCCACTAGTTGGGTCCCCCGTTGCGCCGGAGCGCATTCGGCAGAAGCGATACACTTTTGTGATGCCAAGCGCGGTGTCGTTCACTTGCGTGTTCGACTTCCGGACGCTACCAAGTTCCGTTCCGGCCTGTCAACCGTTTATTGGGAAAAGCGTCACAATCTTACCGTACGGTCTATTCAAGACTGTCACAATAAGGGTTCGCCCTGACATGCCGGTGGAACATGGTTTCCACGACGTGGAAGGTTAAGACGGACGCCGCTTTCCAGCGCTAATGATACCCAGTATCATCTTCGGGATGGCTCAAGCGGCTGGTCTGCGCTTCTCCGGGGTCTCCGCGGGCTACGCGCACACGCTCGCACTGCGCGATGTCTCGGCGGAGATCCCGCCGGGCGCGGTGGTGGGTGTCATCGGGCCGAACGGCGCAGGCAAGAGCACGCTCCTGAAGGCGCTGGCGGGGGTCCTCCCCCTGCGCTCAGGGGAGATCGAGCTGGATGGGGTCGACCCCAGGCGGCAACCGGGGCGGGTGGCCTTCGTGCCACAGCGCGAGGACGTGAACTGGGAGTTCCCGGTGACGGCACGCGACGTGGTGCTGATGGGGCGCTACCGCCAGGCGGGGTGGCTACGCTGGCCGGGCAGGGCTGACCGGCGGCGATCGGAGGCGGCACTCGAACGACTGGGAATGGGGGGCATGGGCGGGCGGCACATCAGCCAGTTCTCGGGCGGGCAGCAGCAGCGCATCTTCCTGGCGCGCGCGATCGTGCAGGAGCCGCGGGCGGTGCTGCTCGACGAGCCGTTCACGGGGATCGATGCGCCCAACCGGGAGGTCTTCCACGGGGTCATCCGCGAGCTGGCGGCGGCGGGGGTGATTGTGGTGGTGGCGACCCACGACCTCGACGAGGTGCGCGAGACGACGGACTACGTGCTCTGCGTGAACCGCACGATGGTGGCGTTCGGGCCGACTGCGAGCACGTTCACGCCGGAGACGCTGCGGGCCACGTTCGGCGGCCAAATGGCGGTGTTCGCATGATCGACTGGCTGCTGGACCCGCTCGACTACCCATTCATGCAGCGGGCGCTGATGGAGGTCACGATCGTGGGGATCGTGTGCGGGCTGGTGGGGTGCTTCGTCGTGCTGCGGGGGCTGGCGTTCATCGGCGATGCGCTGGCCCACGCGGTCTTCCCTGGGGTGGTGCTCTCGTACCTGGCGGACCGGTCGATCCTGATCGGGGCGTTCGTGTTCGGGAGCCTGACGGCGCTGGGCATCGGCATCCTCTCGCGCAGCCGGAGGGTGAGCGAGGACTCGGCGATTGGGGTGCTGTTCGCGGCGTCGTTCGCGCTGGGAGTGGTGCTGGTCAGCCGCCAGGCGGGCTTCCGGCGGGACGTGACGTCGCTGCTCTTCGGCAACATCCTGGGCGTCTCGGACAACGACGTGCTCATCACGCTGGCCATTGGGACGGTGATCGTGGTCATCCTGTTCGCGCTGCTGAAGGAGTTCACGCTGGTGGCGTTCGACGCGACGATGGCGCGGGCGGCGGGCTACCCTGTGTTCCTGCTGGACATCGTGCTGCTGCTGCTGGTGTCGGCCACGATCGTGATGAGCCTGCAGACGGTGGGGAACATCCTCGTGCTCGCGCTCATCGTCACGCCGCCGGCGACGGCGCGTCTGCTGACGGACCGGCTGTCGGTGATGCTGCTCCTGAGCGCGTGCGTGGCGGTGGTGGCGGGCGCGGCGGGGCTGCTCATCTCGTTCCACGCGTCCACTTCGGGCGGAGCGACGATTGTGCTGACGTCGACGGCGCTGTTCCTGGTGGCACTGGTGCTGGCGCCCAACCACGGACTGCTCACGGGCTGGCTGCAGGAGCGCCGCGGCCGCCACCACGTGCACCACTACCACCCGATCGAGGAAGAGGAGCGCGCGGCTACCTAGCCGCCTGCGACGACAGGGAGCCCGTCGCGTTAGCGCGGGGGTCTGTGGCAAGGCTTGCCGCGTTTCGGTACAGTCCGACCACATCCCCGATACGGAGGCCGCGAATGACCGCGCCTGCTCACGCCCATGGAACCGACCGCAAGCTCACGACGGAGGAAATCAAGGACCTGCGCGCCCGCCTCATCGAGTTCATGGACGAGCACATCTACCCCAACGAGCCCGTCTTCCACGAGAACGGGCCGCGCAGCGAGAAGTCGCGCGCGCTCATGAACGACCTCCGAGCGCGGACGAAGGCGATGGGCATGTGGGCGCCGCACCTCCCGGCGGAGGCGGGCGGCATGGGCATCGGGTTCATGCCGTACGTCTACATGAACGAGATCCTGGGGCGCAGCCCGATCGCGCCCAGCGCCTTCGGATCGCAGGCCCCGGACTCCGGGAACGCCGAGATCCTCTGGCAGTTCGGCACGCAGGAGCTCCAGGACAGGTACATGAAGCCGCTCGTCAACGGCGACATCCGCTCCTGCTTCTCCATGACCGAGCCGGAGGTCTCCGGCGCGGACCCGACGAATCTCCAAACCACGGCTGTGCGCGATGGCGACGAGTTCGTGATCAACGGGCACAAGTGGTTCACGAGCGGGGCAGAGGGCGCGTCGTTCGCGATCGTCATGTGCGTGACGCAGCCGCAGGAGCCGCCGCACCGGCGCATGAGCCAGATCGTCGTGCCCACGGACACGCCGGGGTTCGACATCATCCGGCCCGTCCCCGTGATGGGTGAGACGGATGGCTCACATTGCGAGATTCGCTACAACAACGTGCGCGTGCCGGTGACGAACCTCCTCGGCGAGGACGGCGGGGGCTTCCGCATCGCCCAGAAGCGGCTCGGCCCCGGCCGCATTCACCACTGCATGCGCTGGCTCGGCCAGATGCAGCGCGCGTACGAAATCATGGTCAACTACTCGCTGCACCGCGAGGTCTACGGGTCCACGCTCTCCGAGAAGCAGACGGTCCAGAACTGGATCGCGGACTCCTACGTGGAGATCCAGGCAGCCCGCCTCCTCACGCTGAACGCGGCCCGCAAGATCGACACGGGCGACGAGGCGCGCGTCGAGATCTCGGCAATCAAGTTCTTTGGGGCGAAGGTGCTCCACGACGTCATCGACCGCGCCATCCAGGTGCACGGCGCCCGCGGGGTCTCCGGCGATACCCCGCTCGAGTCGATGTACCGGAACGCCCGTGCCGCCCGCATCTACGATGGCCCGGACGAGTCGCACCGGATGGTGGTCTCGCGCCGCATCCTGCAGAGCTTCAAGGCCGGTAACGGCTGGGATTTCGGCGCCGAATTCGTGTAGGCAATCAACTTCCAGGAGAGTAGGGGCTGGCAGCAG
>JBBDMZ010000024.1:23761-53468 GCA_040877955.1 Dehalococcoidia bacterium
CCCCCCCCCCCTCGCCACGGTGACACGAATGGAATCGAACGAACTCGAAGAACGCCTCACAACCTTCGTCCGCGCGATGACCGGCGCCCCGGCCGCGACCGTTTCCGGCATCCGAGGCACCTCCGGCCACGCGGGGTTCACCAACTTTTTCGACCTCACGACAGGCGGGAAGACCACGAGCTACTTCATCCGGCTGCCTCCGCCGGGGGTGAAGCTCGAGGGTACGGCCGACGTGCTCCGGCAGGTGGCGTCGATCAACGCGCTCGATGGCAGCGATGTCCCTCACGCGGAGATCACCTGGTCGGGCGACGACCCTCAATGGTTCGGTATGCCCTACTTTGTCACCCCGATGCTGTCCGGGGACGTGCTGCGAGGAGAGTGGCTGCAGCGATTCGACCAGGATCAGCGCCGTGAGATGGCGCGCCAGGCGATGACCGCACTCGCGGGGATCCACAAAGTCGACCCCGCGCGGGCACCGTACCTGGGTGAGTTCTGGGGCTTTGATTTCGACGTCACGCGCTGGGATCGCTTCTACGAGCGCGCAGCGGACCAGCACCTCCTCGCGCTCCAGCCGCGTGTGCGAGAGCTCCTGCTGTCGAAGATTCCGCACGACACGCGCATTGGCATCTATCACGGCGACTTCCAGTGGGCGAACCTCATCTACGGCGCCGACGCGAAGCTCCAGGCGGTGATCGACTGGGAGCTGACGGGCATCGGCGCGACGCTGAACGACGTGGGCTGGATCTGCGCCTTCAACGAGCCGCGCGCGTGGGCCAACCCGGAGATGCGTGGCATGGGCGCGATGCCCCAGGCCTCTGAGCTCGAGGCAATGTACCGCGAAGCGTGGGGCGCCGACCCCGGCGACATCGGCTGGTTCAAGGCGCTCGCCGTCTACAAGTTCGGCATCATCACAGGCTTCAACCTCATGCTCCACCGTCGTGGCAAGCGGCCCGACCCGAGCTGGGAGGAGACGGCGAAGTCCATGCCGCTGAACATGGAGTACGCGATGGAGCAGCTCAGGTAGCCGCTATACTGGACGCATGAGCGAACGCCTGACCTGGGAAGAGATCGTCGCGCGTTACCCCGATGAGTGGGTGGCGCTCGAGGACATCGAGGATGACGAGTTCATCAACGTGCTCTCAGCGGTCGTGATCGCCCACAGCGGCGACCACGATGAAGTGTGGGGGGCGCTCGAGAAGAGTGCCGCCGCACACGCGGGGATTGACTTCACCGGAGCGGAACTTCCGGACCCCGGATTCGTGTACGCCCTGTGACTTCGCGATTTCTCCCCGGTCGTGGAGCAATCGTGATTGCAGCGCGAGTACGAGGACCACTCGAAGAGCGCAACGTGTTCCTCGCGCTGGACACCGGCTCAGGACGGACGCTTCTGACACCTGCGGTGATACGCATGCTTGGTTACGCTCTCCCGTTCGACGGTCCCTCAGAACGAATCGCGACCGTGACCGAGGTAGTGACCCGGCCCGTCATGCAAATCCAGGAACTCGCCGCCCTCGGCACCCGCCGCAGAGACGTGCAGGTCCTCGTTTCGTCCTTGCCGCGCGGCGTCTCGTTTCACGGCCTGCTGGGTCTCGACTTCCTACGCAACGCACGGCTCACCATCGACTTTCGGCGCGGCGAAATCGAGCTCGAAACATAGGCACTTCTCGGCCCTGTCCGGCGTTACTCGCAAGGCCCCAACGCGTTTTCTGCGCACGGAGGCAACGCCATGTTCCACGATCCCGAAACGATGCATCGCATCGCTCGAGGCGCGCGCGAGGAGCAGATCGCGCGCGCTCGCTGGCGCCACGAACTTCACGACGCTGGCATCGAGATTGGACCGCGCGGGGAAGTCGCGCGCGTGCTTCGAGGCCTGGCGAATCGTATCGACGACTCCCCGAGCGAGCGGGCGCCGGCAGCGGCCGAGTGGAGAGAGTCCGCGACCTAGTCTTCGCGCTCCATTAACACCTGGCCCGCCTGGAGCACGCGGTCGATGCGGATGAGCACAGCTGCTCCCTTCCGTTCCGGGTCGCGGTCGAGCTCGAAGGAGACGGTCTTCGCCATAATCTCCTCGCGCAGTGTCCCCGCCTGCAGGACTTCGGCTTTGCCGAAGAACTTCCACGCTACACGCGTGGTCGTATTCCGATAGAGAAGGCAGGCCTGGCCGTTCTCCTCCAGGTTGCGCATCGTCTGGCCGCGCGATCGCTCCCAGAATGCGACGTGTTCGTTGTCCCAGACCATGGCGCTGCCCTTGAAGGCGATGTCCGGCATCCCCGCCGCCGAGGCGCTCGCCACCAGCACGGGTGACGCGTCTTTCACGGCGTTCTCGAAGGCTTCTCGCATCTCTTGAGTCAATTCAACTGGCATGGTCGTCCCTCACATCCCGTCTGTCGCATACGAATAGTAAGTACAATACGCGGGCCAGCCTCCGAGGGCAACCGTGCGCGGCGCTACTCCAACGCGCCGGCCGTGACGAGTTCCACGACCTCGTCCTCGCCCAGCCCGAGGATGCCTCGCAGCACCTCCTCGTTGTGCTGGCCGTAGAGGGGCCCCGGCCACCGCGGCGTGGGAGCGGGTGTTGCGGAGAGGATGAACCGCGGAGCCTCGATCGGCACCGCGCCCAGTTCCGGGTGTTCGACGGTCACCAGGTGTCCGCGCGCCGCGATCCCCGGGTCAGCAAATGCACTGGCCGAGCTGGAGACGCGGTGGACGGGCACGCCGGCCGCCTGGAGCGTCTGCTCGACCGAGTCCGCGTCGCGCTCGCGCGTCCACGCGGCGATCAGCTCGTTGAGCGCAGATTCGTTCGCCAGCCGCGTTTCCGTGGTGAGGAAGCGACCGTCGTCCAGCCACTCACCGTGCCCGACAGCGTTGGCGAGCGCGGCCCACTGTTCGTCGTTCGTGGCGACCACGGCGACCCACTGATCCTCGCCCGCCACCGGGAACACGCCGTGCGGGGCACAGGCGAGCGAGCTGTTGCCCCGCCGCGACTGCACGCGCCCATTCACCGTGTAGTCCAGGATCGCGGAGGCGATGAAGTGCGCGGAGGCCTCCGCCTGCGAGAAGTCGATGTACTGGCCCTCTCCCGTGCGCCGCCTGTGCTCGATGGCAGCGAGGATAGCGGCCGCCTCGAACTTGGGGGCGATGTAGTCGGTGTATGCGCCCGCGGGGCCGGCGGGGGCGCGGTCGGGCCAGCCGGCGAGGTCGCCGAAGCCGGCAATCTGCGCTCCCATCGTCCCGAACCCGGCGAGGGTGGCGTAAGGCCCCGTCTGCCCGTTCAGGCAGGAGCTGATCATGACGACGCCCGGATTCACCTTGCGGATCGACTCATAGTCCAGCCCAAAGCGGGCCATCGTCCCCGGGGTGTAGCTCTCCGTGACGACGTCCGCCCATTCGCAGAGCTTGAGCGCCGTGCGCCGCCCCTCCTCGGTGGCGAGGTTCAGGCTTAGCCCATACTTGCCTGCGTTCACGGTCGCGTGTGCGCCACTACGCTCCGGGCCCGGCACGCCGTCTTTGAACGGGCCGATGGTT
Source organism: Dehalococcoidia bacterium (assembly GCA_040877955.1). Taxonomy (GTDB): domain Bacteria; phylum Chloroflexota; class Dehalococcoidia; order Tepidiformales; family Tepidiformaceae; genus JBBDMZ01. The sequence continues at coordinate 27,287 of JBBDMZ010000024.1, forward strand.
CGGATCGTGTCGACCCGGGTACTGCTCTCCACGCGCACGACGGTCGCGCCGAAGTCCGCCAGGTAGCGTGTCCCCCACGGTCCCGCCACCACCCACATGAAGTCGACGACCTTGAGCCCTGCAAGGGGCAGCTCGCTGGCGCTCCCGTTGGTAGCCCCGCCAGCGACCACCGGCCCCCGGCTACGGACTTCGGCAGCCACCTCCTCGTTGTGCTCACCGATGCGCGGGGGCCGGCGACGCGTCTGAAGCGGCGTCCCGCTGAGCCGCGCGAACCCGCCCGGGTATTTGACTGTCCGCCCGAGCTCGTCGTGCTCGACCTGGTGCCAGTAGTCCCGGGCAGCCAGTTGCGGAGAGTCGACCACATCGTTGATCTCGGCGACGGGCACGATCAGCAGGCCCCGCTCCATGCCCATGCGGAAGAGTTCCTCTTTGGTGTGTCGCCTGGTGAACTCGCCGATCGCGTCGAGGCAGCGGAGGAACTCGGTGATCGGCTCCTGGCCGCTGACCATGAGGCTCGTGTAGTTGATCCAGTCCTTGTCCCGGGTGGCCTCGTCCACCACGCCGTCTTCGCACATGACCTCCATCAACCGCCGGGAGAACGGCCCAATCGCGCTCCCGAAGAGGAAGGTGACGGAGACGTAGCCATCCTTGGCGGGGTTGATGAAGCGCAAGGGTATGCCCCCGAACTTCACCCCGCCGGACATTCGCTGCGTGATCTGCGCGCCCCAACCGTGCTCGAGCACGGTCGCTTGGGTAGCCATCATGGCCGCCACCTGGGCGGACACATCGACGCGCTGGCCGAGGCCCGTCTTCTCACGCGCCGCCAGGGCGACAAGCGCCCCCACGGCAGCCTCCGCGCCAGCGTGCAGGAACGCCTGCGGCACCGACACCACGCATGGTGGCCGGTCATCGTCGCCGGTCATCAGGAGCGCGCCGCAGGAGGCCATCACGGTCAGGTCGCTGGCCGCCCAGAGCGCCTTCGGGCCTTCGAGGCCGAAGGGGGAGATTGAGACGACCACCAGCCGTCGGTTGGCACGCGCGAGATCCGCATAACCGAGGCCCATCGATTCCAGTCCGCCGGGGCCGAAGGACTCAACGAGCACGTCGGCCTGCCGTGCCAGCTCTCGCAGCGCGTCTCGGCCACCGTCCGATCGCAGGTCGAGCGTGATGCCCCGCTTGTTCCGGTTCAGCGCCCACCAGTCGAGCGACTTGTTGGGATCGTGATCGTCGTCGGCGTACCAGCCGGAGTGGCGCACCGACGCACCCCGCGGCGGCTCCACGACAATCACGTCCGCGCCAAGGTCTCCGAGAATCTGCCCGCAAATGAGCGAGCCGCCGTCTGTCAGGTCCACGACACGATAATTCGACAGCACTTTCAGCCCCTCCCGCCGATGTGCGGGCAAATATAGACCATCCGGTGCAGCGGGCGACTCACCGGCGCATGCCATTTTCGCGCCACGGGACAGCGTGGGATGGCCCGCGTATAACCGTCGCCATGGCACGAATAAGCAAGTTGAACCGATCGGTCGAGGGGAAGGTGGTGCTCGTCACGGGCGCCGCCAGTGGCATGGGGCGGGCCACCGCCCAACTCTTCGCGGACGAGGGCGCCTGTGTGGCGGCGGCCGACTGGTCCGCGGACGGGGTGCGCGAGGTGGTGAGGGGCATCACGGCGGAGGGCTTCAAGGCACGCGCCTGGGAGCTCGACGTATCCAACCGGGAGGCGGTCGACCGTGTCGTTGCCGAGGTCGTGGCCGAGTTCGGCGGGCTCGACATCGTCGTGAACAACGCGGGCATTTCCCGGGGCGGGCCCATCGACGCGGAAAACTTCGAGGCGCTCTGGACAGAGGTGGTCGCCGTGGACCTGACGGCGCTCACCTACGTGATCCGCGCCGCGTTGCCGCATCTGCGCAGGTCCGAGAGCCCGCGCATCGTGAACATCGCATCGACCGAGGGGCTGGGCGCGACGGCCGGGAACGCTCCGTACACTGCCGCGAAGCACGGAGTCATCGGCCTCACGCGGTCACTCGCCGTGGAGCTGGGACGCGAGGGCATCACGGTGAACTGCATCTGCCCCGGGCCGATCCGCACCGGCATGACCGCTCCCATCCCGGAGGACCAGAAGGAGCAGTACGCGCGTCGCCGCACCGCCCTCCGGCGGTACGGGGAGCCGGAGGAGGTCGCGCACATGACGCTCAGTCTCTGCCTCCCCGCCGCGTCGTTCGTGACCGGGGTCGCCCTCCCCGTCGACGGCGGGCTGACGGTACGGCGGGCATAATCCGAGCGCGAGCGTCAGCGAGCGTGCGATTTGGCCATCGGAATGAGCGTGCGTGCGCGGGACGCGCTGGGACTGGTGGGCGTTATCCGCACGATTCGTGGTGGCGGCGCCAACCGCTTGCTTGCGCGCGCGGCACTGATCAACGGCTCTGACTACGCCGTCACGGCGACGTCGAGGGCGTGCTTACGGAGCTCGGCCATCACCTTCGCGCCGGTGGCCTCGTCCGGTTCGACGACGGGCAGGCGGGGCTCGCCGATGGCGAAGCCGAGCTGGCGCAACGCGTAGCGGATGGTGCTGGGGCTGCCGTTGAGGAAGCAGGCGTCGGTCACGCGGCAGAGCTTGCGGTGGATGGCGGCGGCCTCGAGCGTACGGCCCTCGAGGACCAGGTTCAGCATCTTCTTTTGCTGGCTCGCGACCAGGTGTGACGTCACGCTGATGGCGCCGTACGCGCCCATGCACCAGAGGTGGAAGTTGTCGTTGTCGTTCCCGCTCCAGATGAAGAAGTCCGGGCGCGCCTCGATCAGGGCCGCGCTATGGGCGAGGTCGCCGTTCGCTTCCTTGTCGCCGACGATGTTCGGGATCTCCGCCGCCCGGAGGAGGGTCTCAACGGTCGCGTTTACGCCCGTTCGGCCCGGCACGTTGTAGACGATGACCGGCAGCGAGGTGCTCTCCGCGATCGCGCGGAAGTGCTGGTAGATGCCCTCCTGAGGTGGCTTCAGGTAGTAGGGCACCACCGCGAGAGCCGCATCCACCCCAGCGCGCTCAGCACGCCTCGTCAGCTCGATGGAGTGGCGCGTGTCGTTCGTCCCGGAGCCCGCGATAACCGTCGCGTTTTCTCCGAGCTCCTGCTTGATCTCCTCCCAGAGCCGTGCCTTCTCGTCATCGCTGAGCAGGGGCGATTCGCCGGTGGTGCCGGTGACGACGACGCCGTCGTTGCCGATGCGGACGAGGTGAGCGGCGAGCCGTCGCGCGTGCGCGTAATCGACCGCGCCGTCCGGCGTGTAGGGAGTGACCATCGCCGTCAACAGACGGCCGAGCTGGGGCATGGGAGGGCTCCGTGGAAGGGTGCCGGTTATTGTAACGCATTCCTTCACCCCCAGGCCTGCTCTCTGTGCGCCCGCGGGGAGGGGAAGTCGCGTGTCCAGCCACTACGCAAGCGCCATCGTCATCTGCACCGGCTCCGGCTCTGGGTCGATTCGCACCTCGCGGCGATCCGAGATCTCGTACAGCTCGCGCAAGGCTTCGACGCGCTCGATCGTGGGCGCGACCGTATTCTCTTCCAGGTACGCCCGTCCCGCGTACAACGCCTCGTAGGCAGGCACTTGCTCCGGCCAGTCGCGGGCGAGGGCGGCCATGAAGTGCTCCTTCGTGCCCGGGCCCATGTGCAGCACCTTCGCCCAGAGGCTCGTCGCGCCCGCCTCGCGTGCGGCCCGCACCACCGTCTCGATCGCTTCGCGGTCGTCGCTCAGCCCGGGAAGGAGTGGCGCCATCGCGACGGAGGCTGAGATGCCCGCATCCGTGAGTGTGCGGATGGCGCGCAGGCGCTGCCGCGGGGGCGCGGTGCCCGGCTCGGTGGTGCGCCACACGCGGTCATTCAGGGTGGGAATCGACAGCGTCACGCGGACCTCGGCGCGCGAGGCGGCGTGCTGGAGGACGTCGATATCGCGGATGACCATGGGTGAGCGGGTGATGATGCTGAGCGGAGTGCGCGCATCGGCGAGGGCTTCGATGCACCGGCGGGTGAGCCGGTAGCTCCCTTCGGCCGGTTGGTACGGGTCGGTCGCTGCGCCGATGGCGACGTGCTCGCGCTTCCACGACCTTCGTGCCAGCTCCGCCCGCAGGACCTCCGGCACGTTCACCTTCACCCGGATGGACGTCCCGTAGCGGTCGTCCCAGGGACGGTCGGCGCGGCGTTCGAAGGCGCGCACGTAGCAAAACGTGCAGCGATGCACGCAACCCATGTACGGGTTCAGCGACCACCCGAAGAAGCGCATTCCCTTCACGCGGTTCAGCGCCGACTTGCACGGTTCGTCGCGGTAGTCCGCACTAGAACGCATGTTCTGATTGTACCCGGCATGTCAACCGGGGGGCGTCCACCCCTCGGGATAGACTTCCACCACAGTGCCTCGTGCCAGCCCAAAGTCCATGACGTCAACCGGCGGCGGCTGCACTCCTATCGTCGTCAGGCCCGCACAGACCTGGGTGCGGTGCTCGTTCCCATGCTGGAGCACCGCTGCGAGCCGGATGCCGACGGGGGCGTCCCGTTGGTAACCGTCGACAGGGTCAACTTCGCGGATCATCGTGCCGGCGTCGGGCGAGCCGGCGAGGAACGCCGACCAGCCCCGAGCTGTTGCCTCCGCTTCCGTGCGCAATTCTCGGAGCTTCATCTGCTTCGTGTCCGCCGTCTCGAGGCTCGTCCCGGTGACGATCGCGAGGTCGAAGGCGTCGGAGCCAACGATGTGCTGCAACGTCCGCAGGATCGACCCGAACCCGGCGGGCACGTCGCTCGCTAACTGCTCAGCGCTCAGCGAGGCGCACGCGTCAATCAGGCGCTCGGTCGCCCATGCATGGTGGGCAAAGGCAGCGTCCAACAACGACCGGCTCACGCGGCAACCCTAACAGAGCCGCTGGCGTTACCCAGTGGTCCCGCTCTAAATCACGCAGGGCACCGTGGAGCCACCGGCCTTAGCCGGCCGGCGCCTTCCAAAACGTCAGCCAGTTCCCCTCCGGGTCCTCGACGGTGAACTCGGACTGGCCCCAGGGCCGGTCCGCGAGCGGGTCGATCACGTTCGCGCCAGATGCCCGGAGCTTCTCGTGCAACGCCTCCAGGTCAGGCGCCTCGATGTAGAGCGCCATGGCCGATCGTCCGCCGATGCGTTGCTTGATCGCCGCGTTGTAGTCCGGACTGTAGAAAGCCGTCGCCCTCTCAATCATGATGTGCGCATCGCCGCGGTCGAGTGAATTGTTGTCCTCCGTGCCATCGCCGCGGGTGAGCTTGAACCCGAGCGTCGACTGGTAGAAGTCGAGCGCGGTCTTCATGTCCTGGACGCGGATGGATGGGATCACTCCCCAGTTCGTCGGCATCGGCGGTGTCTCCTGCAGGTGTTTCGAGGAATGTACAGCGGCCGCCACGCCACGAGCTTGGAAGAATGTGCCCGCCGCCAGACGGCCTCGTCATTACAAAACAGGTTTTACTGACGCACGCTTTGTGTTGACAGCCGGAGTACGATCTTTCGGCGACACGGGGAGCGCAGACTCCCAGCCGCGGAGGAATGGTCATGCCGCACTATCTGTTCCGCGCTTCGTACACGCCCGAGGCCTGGGCCGACTTCGTCAAGAATCCCCAGAATCGCCGGGAGGCGATCCGGCCGTTGATTGCCGAGCAGGGGGGCACGCTGGAGTCGTTCTACTTCGCCTTCGGGCCGGACGACATCTTTCTCACATGTGAACTACCGAGCGACAGCGCGGCGGCGACGATCGCCATAGCGGTCGGGGCCGCCGGCTTCCTCAGCTCCCTTAGCACCACCGTGCTGATGACCGCGGAAGAGGCCGAGGAAGCCATGAGGCTGGCGGCGCAGGTGAAGAGCATCACGCCACCCGGGCAGGTGCGCCAGGCGGCTGGCGTCTAGCAAGCCGCCCGGGCCGTCGATCAATACAATAGGTGGCATGTGCGGGCGCTTCACGATGACCACCGCCGACGCTGCCCTCCTTGAGCAGCAACTCGGGCTGCCGATGGACTCGATCCAGGAGGCCTGGCCCGATTTCCGGCCGCGCTACAACGTCGCCCCCACCGATCCGCACTTCGTCGTGCGCCTCCGGGGAGAGCAGTGGGAGCCGCTGGGGGCGACGTGGGGGCTACTGAATCCGTGGGCGCGCGACAACAAGCGCGCTGGCAGCCAGATCAACGCCAAGTCCGAAACGCTCGACGAGAGCCGGGTGTTCAAGGAACCGTTCCAGAAGCGCCGCTGCCTCGTCCCCGCCGACGGCTTCTACGAATGGACGGGCCCGAAGAACGCGCGCCAGCCCATCTGGTATCACCGGCCGGAGGGCGGCCTCATCCTCTTCGCGGGGCTTTATGACTGGTGGAAGCCCGCGAAGGACGCGGAGTGGCAGGCGACGTTCACGATCATCACCACGGAGCCGAACGACCTCATCCGCCCCATCCACGACCGCATGCCCGTGGTCCTGGCGGCTGCGGCCGCGGACCAGTGGCTCGACGCCAACGAGAAGGACCCGGAGAAGTTGAAGGCTCTGCTACGCCCGGCGCCGGAGAACCTGCTCGCCGCCCGCTACGTCTCGCCCAAGGCGAACAGCGTCAAGAACGACATCCCCGAAGTACTGGAAGCGGTGACTTCGGGATTCTAAGCCGGCATCGCGCCCACGTACCCCCGAAAGTAGGGGCTGGCAGCAGCCAGCCGTCTGCGATGTTCTATCCGCCGTACTCCCAGCCCAGCTCCTGGAGAGTCCACGCCGGGTCGTCCCCCACGACGCTGCCGCCAAGGACTTCGCCCACGTACTGGATGTGGTCACCAACGGGCCGCGAGTCGGTGATGCGGCATTCGAACCATGCCACCGACGCTCCATACACAGGCGCCTTTGTCTCTGGCGCCTCGAACCATTCGTAGCCGCCGAGCTTGCCGCCAACCACATCGGCGGACCGGGTGAATTGGCTGACGACCTCCTGGTCGCTGTCTGCGGGGAGCATGCAGATCGTAAACACGCCCCCCGCGTCCATCAGCCTGCGGGTGTGCGCGTCCTGCTCGATGAAGATGGTGTAGAGGCGCGGCGCGAACGAGCACTGGGTTCCCCAGTTCGCCGTCATGAGGTTCACGTCATCGCCGTCCCGCGACCCCACAAGAAGGATGCCGTAAGGGAGCCGCAGAAGGGCGGCGGACACGTCGCCAGGGTTCTCGGTCACAGTGAGCTCCAGCGTGGACTTCGCTGGCAACGTAGCACGGTCTCAGTCACGGCGGACTCCGCCACGGTGCGAGCCCGCAACCCTACAGGCCCAGCGCCTTCGCGATCTCGTCCTCCTCGAGCTTCGGGCCGACGCAGGTGGCGTGGAATGCGCTGTCCGCGAAGAGGCGCGTGGCGACTGCCAGCACTTCCTCGGTGGTGACGGCTTCGATCTGGTCGACGACGGACTCTATCGACTCGATCTCGCCCCTCGTGACCAGCAGCTCGCCATGCCGCTGTCCGAGCGAGTTCGCCGTCTCGAGCGAGAGCCGGAAGCGGCCGATGTTGTGGTCCTTGGCCTTGCGCATCTCCTCCGGCGGGACGGGCTCGGTCGCCAGCTTGCGTGTCTCCTCGAGGCAGACCTGGATGGTCTCGGCCAGCTTCTCGCGGTTCACACCCGCGGAGATCGTGAAGGTGCCCGCGTCGGCGAGGTAGCCGTAGCCCGAGCCAACGGAGTACGCCAGTCCGCGGCGCTCACGCACTTCCTTGAACAGCCGCGACGACATCCCCGCGCCCAGCACGTCGTTCATCACGCGCAATGAGAAGCGGTCGGGATCGTCCCGTCCGAAGGTGGGTGCGCCGATGTAGAGGCTGCACTGGTCGATGTCGCGGCTGTCGCACAGGATCCGCGGCCCGGTGACTTCGGGCTCGTAGGCAGAGACCGTCGGCAGGCCGTTCGGGGTCATCCCGGAGAACAGCTCCTCCGCGCGCGAAAGCACCTGGGCGTGGGTCACGTTCCCCGCCACCGAGAGCACGATGTTCGACGGGTGGTACCAGGCGCCGATGTGCTCGACAAAGTCCGGGCGTTGCATCTCCTGCACGAGCTCGACGCTGCCGCCCACGTCCCAGCCGCACGGCTGGTCGCCGTAGATCGCTTGCCCGATGAGCCGTCCCGCCCACGAGCCCGGGTTATCGTGATTTCGTTTCAGCTCCTGCTGGACGACGGTCCGCTCGCGGTCGATCTCGGCCTGCTCCAGCTTCGAATTGAGGAGCATGTCGGCCGTGACATCGATGGCGGTGTCGAACTTGTCGTAGGGCACGATGTTCCAGTAGCAGGTGAATTCCTTGTTCGTGTAGGCGTTAAGGGTGCCGCCCGCGCCCTCGATCTCCTGGGCGATGACGATTGCGTCTGGGCGCTGCTCGGTCCCCTTGAACACCATGTGCTCGAGGAAGTGGGTGATGCCGTTCAGCCGCTTCGGTTCTGACCGCGACCCCACGCCCACGAACAGGTTCACCGACACCGCCTGCGTTGTCGGCATCGGGGTCGTAACGATTCGCATCCCATTTGGCAGGGTTGCGAGCTCCCATTTGACGGCCAAGAAAACCTCCCACCCTCGACTGCAAACCGTATTCTACGGGCAGGGCTCCTTGCAGGAAGGGCCTTTCCCTTGCAGGAAGCGCCCCTCCTTGCAGGAAGGGGCGCCGGACTGCCCCGCCGTGTTCCGCGCCCTACACTAACCAGCGTGCCCGAGATCCCCGGCCTCCGCATAGCCCCGAACTGGACGAGCGCGGTCGGGGCGCTCGAGACGATCCTCGCCCACCTGGGCGAGCCGCTGCCCAGGCACGCCCTCATGGGACTGACGGGGCACGCCTGGCACCTCTGCCTCGCGACCCGTCCCGGCATCACCGCGCTCCCCAGCGGCGTCGCGGACCTCGACTGGGAGGCCGCCGTCGGCCGCTACGCCCGCACGGGCATCACCTGGGAGCGTTTCGGCGCAGCCCTCCCGTTGGGAGAGGACTGGGGCGAGATGCGGGCAGCCGCCGTCGAGTGGGCCATCCCTCACCTCGACGCCGGCCGCCCCCTCATAGGCTTCGACTTCCACCTGCACGAGCACGCCGTTGTCTATGGCTATGACCGATCCCGCGAAGGCTTCCTCGTCGACGATGTGATCACGCCCGAGGTCGGCCCCATCGCCCTCTGGCGCGACTGGCCGTCCTCCATCGGGGTGCTCGAGCTGTACGCCCCCGGCGCGCCGATGGAAGTGGATGCGGTCGAAGCGGTCGCCGGCGCACTCCAAACCGCCCTGGACTGCTTCGCCGGCCTCGATGGGCCTGAGGACGGCCAGCCCCGTGGAACCGCCGCCCTCGACGCCTGGGCGGATGCCCTCGAAGGGGAGGGCGAGGTGGATCGCGCGGGAAACGCCTACATGCTCCAGGTCCTGCAGGCCGCCCGCCTCGATGGCGCCGACTTCCTCGCGCAGGTCGCCGAGGCGCTCCCGGACCTCGCACCTACGCTCGCCCTCGCCGAGCGCGCCATCCGCGACGAAGCGAACTCGCTCGCTCCCCTCCTCACCCTTTTCCCGTTCCCCACGGGCGGCCACGGCAACGTCTCCAACGCCGGGCTCCGGCGCGGCGCGGCGATGGCTCTCCGCCAGGCCGCCGGCCACGAACGCACCGTGGCCGCCGCCCTCGGCGAGGCGCTTCGCGTCCTCGCGTAGGTGTCGGAGTGTCGGAGTGTCGGTCTCCGTGGTGAACTAAACTGTCCTCATGCCGAATTGGGTCGTCGAAGGACTGATCGCCACCAGCCCGCGTCCGGGATTTCGTCCGGGGCCGGAGATGGCCGTGCCCGAGGGTGTGGTCGAGGAGTGGCTGCTGGAGCTCGAGGAGTTCGGGGTCGCCTCGATTATTTGCCTCATCGGCGACGACCAGCTCTGGCTCTACCGCAAGTCCGTCCCCGAGGGGCTCATCGTCCGCTACCGCCAGGCGGGGTTCACGGTCGCGCACATCCCCACGCTCGACCAGCAGACCCACCCCTTCACACCGGACGAGTACGACCTCGCCTGGGAGCACTTCCAGCGGCTCCCGAAGCCCGTGCTCGTCCACTGCAGCGCGGGCATGGACCGCACGGGGCGGATCGTGCGGCACATCCTGGAGCGGCTGGGGGAGTCGGAGGCTACGGGTGCGGCGGGTTAGCGGAGGACCGGAGCCGTGTCGACGGCGGGAGGAGTCCCGTGCGTCGCGAGCACGATGCCGTCCTCGCCAAGCGCTTCGACGAGCACGACGCCGCGGTTCGTTGGCGGGCGCAAGGCCACGGCTGCCAGGGGCAGCGCCGGGTCGGCTAGCGGCTCGAGTTCTGTAATCGACCCGTCGACAGCGGTGAACCGAACGAGCGACACCTCGATCGTGACGACCGCGACCAGCGCCTCAACGTAGGATCCGTCCTCGGAGTTCAGAATTCCGGCAACCTCTAGCCATTGGCCCGGCGCGAGCGGCCTCGTTGCCATACCGCAGCGGCCGCTCAGGCCCACTCCGCCGGTCCATTCGACGGACTGGCACCAGCCGTTCACGGACCGCCACGCAGCAACCTCGAACTGGCGATCTCCGTCCTCCACCTTTGCGAGGACCTCGGGTTCGGAAAGCTTCTGCGGCCCTTCCCTGCCGTGCACCGGGCTCTGGTTACCCCAGATGTAGGCGCCACCGGTGTCGGGCAGATCATCACGCACGGTAACTGACGCGTTGAATTCGCCGCCAGTCGCCGGTTCGTCGAGTCCGTTGACGCTGAACGTGAAGAGCCAGACATCGATGCCGGGCTGGGCGAACAACGTCGGCGTCCCGCCGGGTTGGAGCGAGGGAAGATGCGTTGCCTCCGGGTAGAACTCAGCTCTCTCGGTTGCGAAGTCCTCAGCCCCGACCGCGTGTCCGTTAGTCGAGTACTGACCATCGAACCCAATACTCTCGAGGTGCCCTTGTAGCTGCATCCGGGCGCGCGACTCAGCCTCGCCGCGTGACAGCGTTGGAGTCACTTCCTCCGACTCGTCACTTGCGGAACCGCTCCCAAGGGCCGCGAAGCCAACAACGACAGCAGAGGCCGCGAAGATGACTGTTCCTGCCGCCGCGGCCGCCCCCACTTTCCCGAGTCCAGCGCCAAGCAAGGCACGGACGGTCCGTCCCAGACGCGCCCCAACCGACCGCTCCCGCTCCCACCATTCGGCCAGCTCGTCGCGCGACTCCACACCGACGCGGTCCATGAGCTCGCGGACGTGCCACTTCGCGCCCGGGAGGCTGATGCCAAGCGCCTCCGCGATCTCGCCGTTGCTGTGGCCCTTGGCGAGGAGGTTCAGCACCTCCCGCTGCCGGTCGGTTATCTCGATGCCTACCTGTCGTGCCCGTCCCATGCCCGCACATTACGACCGGCGCAACCGGTTGTCCCTATCCTTCACGCGACATAAGGGAAGTGGGACGGATGCAGCACCGGCGCCATCGCACCCGTGGCTGACGCTCCGGGGCTAGTTGCGGAACACCACGCGACGGGAAGCGGGGCCTCACAACCTGGTGCGACGAGGACCATCGCACCCGTCGCTTACGCTCCGGGCTCCATTGGTCCTCCCCGTAAAGGGGGGACGCCCCGCCGCGTTTCTGGCGGACGTTATTTCAGCGCCGCCCATTCGCTTTGGCGCGCGAAGAGGAGGTCGTGCATCTCCCAGAACTTGCCTTGCTCGCCGGCGCACATGGCGGCGACGGAGGCGTTTCCGGCGTTCGGGTGAAGTTGTGTGATGGGGAAGTGCAGGAAGGCGAGCCGCAGGTCCTCGCCGTACTTCTGGAGCAGCGGGTCCATGGTCTGTTCTACCCAGCGCTTGCAGAACGGGCACTGGAAGTCGCTGAACTCCGCGACGACCACTCGCGCATCCTCATCCCCCTCGAAGTGCGCGCCGTCGAGGTCGACGTTCATGGGCATGATTTCGAAGCGTGGAGGCGTCGTCGCCGCGAGTTGTTGGATGGCGGCGGAGTACCGGGTCAGTTCCGTTGGGCTGCCGCTCAACTCCGCGTTGATGACCTCTTCGAAGAGCGCCTGGGGCTGGGCACCGACGACCTTCTTGTTGTTGATGAAGAAGGTCGGCGTGCCCGTCACCCCGAGAGCACGACCGCGATTGACGTGATCGTTCAGCAACTCGACGTTCGCCTGCTTGCCCAGGCAGGCCTGGAACTGGCTGTCGTTGACGCCTGACTGCCTGGCATAGTTCGTGAAGACGGTGCGCAGGTCCTGAGCAGTGGAGGCGCCCCCGCCGTCGTCGACGCCGCTCGCGGGCGCGTCGCCGAGCACGGCGACCTGGGCCTGCAGCTCCGCGATCGCCTGCACGAGCTCATCGTCCGACCGGTCGTCGCGGGTGTACCAGATGGCGCCCGCGATGATGGCGGCCCCCAACACGATCGAAACGGGGACTGCCAGGTAGGTCCACAACGGCCGCTGAGGCTCGGGTGCGGCAGGCAGCGGGCCACTCTCAGCGTGCTCCGCCGGTACTGACTGCGCCTCGGGGTTCTCGTCTTCAGCCACTGATCCTAGCTTCCCGCCTCCCGCCCCTAGCCTCCAGCCCCCCGGCGCCGCAGGACCGCCAGCGTCAGCTCCTCCACCGTGTCCAGGCCGGGCTCGGCCTCGCGGGCCTCGTCAACCCAGCGTCGCGCTTCTGCCCGCTGGTAGCCGAGCCCGACGACGGCCTCGACGGCATCGCTCACGGCGCGTTCGCCCTCCATTCGCGCGGGGTCAACTGCCTGGGCGATGTGGCCGTCCTGGAGCGAGGCTTCAGCCATCACCTTCCCGCGCAGCGAGGCGATGATCTTGTCCGCCGCGCGCGCGCCTATGCCAGGGAGCCGCGTGAGGGCGTGCCGGTCCTCTTGCTCGATGGCCCGCGCGATCGTGCTCACGGACACGTTCATCGCCTTCACTGCCTTCGCCGGCCCGATGCCCTCGACCGTGATGAACTTGCGGAAGAAGTCGCGCTCGGGGCGCCGCAGGAAGCCGACGAGCACGGGCACGGGCTGGTTCGCGGTGGCCGAGTAGTGCACGAACATGCCCACATCCGGAGGCGGGCCGTCGTCCGCGCCATCCTCCCCGCGCAGCGCGGACAGCTCCGGCCAAAGGAAGAGCGGCACGAGCACCTCGTACGTCACGCCGCCAACCTCCACCTCGACGGCCGGGCCTGCGATGTCCATCCGCACCATGCGGCCGTGGAGTTGGGTGATCATGGGCGAAGTATCACCGCTAGGCGCGATCCGCGCCTGCCACTCAGTGCTCAGTGCTCAGTGCTCAGTGCTCAGTGCTCAGTCCTCTCTGCGTTTCTGCGGTTCAAACGCACTTGGCTTACGCTACGCGGGTGCCGCGACACCCCGCCGTTGCAACCATCAGCCGCTCCCTGAAGCGGCCCTGCTCCCCCTCTCCACGCGCTCGGGGAGAGGGGGCCGGGGGGTGAGGTGTGCCCGAGCTGCCCGAAGTGGAGACTATCCGCCGCGATTTGGCGCCGCTGGTGACTGGCCGGCGGATCCTGGCCGTCGAGGTCGACCCGGCGACGATTCACCTGCTCGCGGCCGCGCCCATTGAGACCCTGCGTGAGAACCTCGTGGGGCGTACGGTCACCGCCCTCGGGCGGCGAGGGAAGTACCTCCTCTTCGGGCTTGATGATGGCCGCACGCTCGTCATCCACCTGCGCATGACCGGCCGCCTCGTCTGGCGCGAGTCGAGCGCACCGCCCGAGGTGTACGAGCGTGCGCGCCTCGTACTCGACGGCGGCCACGACCTCCGCTGGTCCGACCTGCGCAAGTTCGGCACCTGGCGCATCTACGACGACCCCGCGGAGCTCACAAAGAAGCTCGGACCGGAGCCCATCGACGAATCGTTCTCGCTCAAGCAATTCCGCGCGGCGCTCGCAGGCCGGACCGCGCCCGTGAAGGCCGTGTTGCTCGACCAGCGGCGGATGTCGGGCCTCGGGAACATCTACGTGGACGAGGCGCTCTACCAGGCCCGCGTGCGACCCGACACCCCTGCCGGCTGGGTCTCGCCGGCGGCCACCAGGCGCCTCTGGCGGGCGAGCCGCGAGGTGCTCGAACGTGGCATCGAGAACCGGGGCGCCAGCTTCAAGGACTACGTCGACGGCCAGGGCAACCCCGGCCAGCAGCACATGTACGTCCAGGTCTTCCGGCGGACGGGCAAGCCCTGCTACACGTGTGGCACCGCCATCACGCGCAGCGTTGTCGGTGGCCGCGGCACGCACTTTTGCGCGAAGTGCCAGCCGAAAGGCCGCGCGCCGAGGTCACTCAGTGCTCGCTGACCCCGCCGCCCTCCTCCGTGCGCTCCGGCTCCAGCCCGACTGCGAGTTCGAGGTCGAACCGGGCGGCCGCGGCGTCGAGCGGTGGACGCTCTGCCCGCCGAGCGCGGACGCGCGAGTGGTGATCATCCGCGCGCATCCCGACCCTGAGCTCGCCATGAACCACGCCGCCGTGGCCGATGCGCTCTCGCGCGCCGGGTTCCCACATGTGCCGCGGCCGCTTGCGGCAATCGGTGAGGCCCTGGTCGAGGAGGCCGTCGCGGGCATCAGCGCGCTGTCGCTGGTCTCCCCGGAGGGCTCGGCCGAGGCGGCGATGGGCGCGTTCGCCACTCTGCACTCGCTCGACCTCCGCGAAGGCCTGAACTGGGAGCTTGGGCCGGAGCAGGTTCTCCCGGCGGACGCGCCGCCACTGCACCGCCTCGGTTTTGCCGCTCACGAACGCGCCCCCGCGGAAGCGGCGCTCGCGGACGCCCGCGAGGCAGTGCTGACCTCGCCCTGGGGCTTCTGCCACGGCGATGCTTCTGCCGCGAATGTGCTGCTGGCACCCGGTCGCGCCTGGCTCGTCAGCCTTCACGCGGCTGGCTTTGGGCCGCAACTCTTCGACGTCGCGGCCTTCCTGCTGACTGCCGGGATTGACGCGCCGCGGCGCCACGACCTGGCCAGCCACTACTCCCACACCCGGGGGCTGGATTCCGCTGAGACGGCCGACCTCGTGGACCTTGCGGGCATCCTGTGGGGCATCCGGGAGCTGCTTGTGCTGCCGCGCCGGAGCATCGAGCTGCTCGGCGACAATGCCGCCAGCGCCGCGTTGAACACCGCCGCCGGGCGCATCGAACGGGGCGTCCGCGAGCCTGCCGGCGCTCACCCGGCGGCGGTGGCGGTACGCGCTGCCCTCTGGCCGTCGTAAGATCCCGCCGTGCCAACGACCTACCCCGGCGGACTCTCGGAGCTCGACTTCGTGGAGGCTTACTGCGCGTCGGCGCTGCGCAAGCCGTCCGTCGTGGCCGACTCCGTGCTGCGTGCCCTGGTGCTGGCGGGCCAGAACGAACGAGCAGCCCTCTCCGGGCTCATCGCCGAACAGTTGGCGGAGGCCTGCCGGCGGCTGGCTGCGGTGTCGGGCGCTCTCTCGAATCGCACCCATTCGGTCGCCCGGACGCTGATGCAGCCCCTCCCCGGCGCGGGGCAGTGGATGGCCTTCGCTCAGGACGCGGGCACGCTCACGCCCGAGCAGATGTTGCGCCACCTCTCGCTCGGGGATGCGGCCCTCGATGCCGCGACCAAGCTTCGCAGCCTCGACAACCTCGGCGCCCTCCAGCCGTATGTGGCCGCCGTTGAGGTGGGCGCGCTCATGTTCCTCCTGCCGCCCTCCAGAGGTTCCCGGGCGCCCACCTTCGGCTGGCTCGCGGGCGCCGACGCCTCGGGGGAACCGGTAGCGATCGAAGTCCTCCTCGACGAGCAGGAGGCGGCGGCGCTCGCGGACCTGACCGCGGACCTTTCGGGCATCGCACGCGCATTCCTTGGCGCTTACCTCGACGCCCGCCGCGGCGCGGGGCGGCGCGAATGAGCGCGGGATGGCAGTCGGGGCCGAACGATGCGATCACGGACGTGCGGGGCATCCGCGTCGGCCACTGGACTGACCGGCGGGCGGCCACGGGCTGCACCGTCATCCGCTGCGACGAGGCGACCTTCGTCGCCGTTGATACACGCGGGGGCGCGCCCGGTACCCGGGAGACGGAGGTCCTCGGCCCGGCGAACATCGTGCGCAGAGCGCACGCGATCGTCCTCACCGGCGGGAGCGCGTTCGGCCTCGCCAGCGCCACCGGTGTCATGCGATATCTCTCTGAGCAGGGCGTGGGCTTCCCCACGACGGCTATGCGCGTGCCCATCGTCCCTGCCGCCGTGCTCTACGACCTCGGTCTGGGCAAGCCGGACGCGTTCCCGGGCGCGGAGGAGGGCTACGTCGCCGCCCGGCGGGCGAAAGCCGGGAAGGTCGAGCAGGGCAGTGTGGGCGCTGGCACCGGCGCCACGGTCGCCAAGCTCCTCGGGATGGAACACGCCCTGAAGGGCGGCCTTGGGACGGCGAGCGTCGCTGGCCCGCGGGGGTTCATCGTGGGCGCAATCGTCGCCACGAACGCGGTCGGCGGCGTCAGCGATCCGGACACCGGCCGGGTGCTGGCCGGCCCGCGCGCGGAGAAGGGCCGGTTCGTGCCGCTCCCCGTGGCGATGGAGCGGCGAACGGCCCAGATGGACGCGCTGCTGGAGAACACGGTGGTGATCTGTGTGGCGACCAACGCCGCGCTCGATCACCACCAGGTCCAGCGGCTCGCCATCCAGGCTCATGACGGGCTCGCCCGTACGGTGTTCCCCGCGCACACCTTCGGTGACGGAGATGTCGCGTTCGCTATCGCGATGGGCCAGGTGCCGGCGAAGCCGGACGACGCCACGGTCCTGGGGATGATGACGACGCGAGCCGTGGAGCGGGCGATCATTAGCTCGATTCGGCAAGCAACCACTCTCGCCGGGGTTCCCAGCGCGGGCGATTTCATTGCAAGTTCATCGCGTCGATAACCTGTTGTTTCCAGACATCTTTACGATAGGCCGCATGCCAATTCGGCTCTTGTGTGAGTACTTTCACGGAAGTTAACTGTTTCACAGCCTGAAAGTTCTACCCGGCCGGAGCACGCTCCGGTCTCGCACCGGCGGGCAAAGCCCCCAACTCTGCGCCCGCCACCAGCAGGAGGAGAGGAACTCTTGATTCAGAAGCTGCCCCTGGGCATCGCCGCCGCGCTGCTCCTGGCGCTCGTCGCGTTCAACGTGACACCCGCCAGAGACGTCGCCGCGCAGGACGGTGCCGACATCACGATCACGGCAGGCAACGGGGAGACAGGCTACGCCGTCAACGCGTTCCTGCCCGGCGAAGTGACGATCATGGAAGGCCAGAGCGTCAGCTGGGAATTCCCCTGGTTCGAGCCTCACCTCGTCGTCTTCCTTGAGGGGGAGGAGCCTGCCGGCGAACCGGTGGTCTCCCCACCCGGCACGGAATACCCGAACGCCAACGGTTACGTGTTCTCGGGTGACATTTTCGGCGACCCGGCGGACCCGCCAGTCTTCGGGCCGATCGTCTTCCCCGAGGCCGGTGAGTACGCGTACTTCTGCCCCATCCATCCGCTGATGACCGCGACTGTGAACGTCGTAGCGTCGGGCGATGTGGACACGCAGGCGGAGGTCGACGCGCGTGCTGCCGCGGAATACGCCCCACGTCTCGCCGCCGTGAAAGCGCTCGGGGCGGCTCTCGCGGCTGAGGCGGTGAGCGTCACGCCCCGCGCCGACGGGACAAGCCTCTACGAAGTGGTCGTGGGCGGCGTTACTGCCCCGGGCGACGATGTCATGCAGTTCTTCCCGGCCACTGCGAACGTGAAGGTCGGGGACACGGTGCGGTGGACTACCGACAATCAAACCCCGCACACCGTCACGTTCAACGCACCTCCGGGGCCACCGCAAGGCGACCCGTTCGAGATCCCGAGGTCGGCCGAGACGACGTTCGCGGGCGAAGGATTCCGCCACAGCGGCATCCTCTGGACCATCCCGGATCCGAGCGCGTTTACCAGCTACGAGCTGACCTTCACCGGCACCGGTACGTTCCAATACATCTGCATCCTCCATGCTCCTCAGGGCATGATGGGCACGGTGGTTGTCGCTGCGGCACCGCCCCCGCCGACGCCGTCGCCGACGGCGCCTCCGCCAACCCCCACCCAGACCACGGCCCCGGCTCCGCCGGCGACGGGTACTGGCACCACCTCCAGTGAGGGCACGTCCCCGATCTGGTTCCTCGCCATCGCCGGCTTGCTGGTGATGATCGCCGGAGGCGGCGCGGTGGTTACCGCCCGCCGCTAACCCGGACAGTCGCATCGATTCATCGAGAGGCCCGCTCGTCAGAGCGGGCCTCTTGCTCGATAAGCGCCCCACTAACCCACAACTACTTGATCAAACTGTTGATTTCACGTGAACGGAAGGCTAGCCTCCCCGTGCCGAGAAGGTTCGGTAAACGCGACTGAGGAGAGGAAATTCTTGAGAAAGCTACTGCTCTTTCTTCCAGGGCTGGTGTTGGCTGCCGGGGCGTTCCTGACGGCGGATACATCAGCGCAAGAGCCGGCCCCAACCGCCGGCACGCTCCTGGCCGGCGAATTGCCGGGGATCTTCGGGGGCGCCATTGGGCCAGATGGCGCTCTCTACATGCCGCAGGGAGGCACCGGCGGGGACACCGTTGTCGAAACTCCTGACGGACCCGTTAACGTCGGTCTCACCGGAAGGATCGCGCGCATCGATTCGACCGGGGCCGTAACGACCGCCTTCGACGGCATCGCCTCTGTGGACTTCGGCGACGGCGCAGGCTCGGGTGTTGTGGATGTCGTCTTCATCGGCGCCTCCATGTACTTCATGACGGCTGGCGGCGGCGAGCCTTTCGGGCTCGAAGACTGGCCCGTCGGCATCTATCGCGCGAATGCGAACGGGACGGCGACGTTGATTGCCGATCTCGGGGCATACGCTCTCGCCAACCCTAGCGAAACCCAGGAGATTCCGACCGGTAACCCCTTCGGCCTCGCCACCCGAGGAGGCGCCTTCCTTGTGACCGACGGGAACGCGAACCGTCTCCTGAACGTCACCACCACGGGCGTCATCACCACCGTCTCTCAGTTCGACAACGTAGTCCCCACGGGCGTCGTGTCAGCAGCGAGCGGCCCGATCTACGTCACCTTCTACAGCCCGGCGCCTCACACGGCCGGCTCCAGCAGCCTCGTCACCATCGACGCCGCCACAGGCGCCGTCACCACGGTGGATACGGGCACGGAGCTGATCGGGGTCGCCTTCAGCGACGGCCAGGTGTACGTGGTGAGCATGGGCGATGAGCCAATTGACCCGGAGGGCCCGCCGGCTCAGCCGTTCACGGGAACCCTGTACCGGCTCGTTGGCGGCCAGCTCGTGCCGGTCGCGACGGGCTTCATGCTTCCGGTCTCGCTGACCATCGGCAACAACACGGCCTACATCGCCACCCTGACGGGTGAGGTGTGGCGCGTCCAGAACCTTTCGTTGCTGCAGGAGATCACACCGACGCCAACAACGGTGCCGACGTCCACCCCCGCCTCCACCGAAACCCCCGTGGCAACGGAGACCACCGCGCCCGCGACGGCGACGGCGACGGCGACCACGCCCGCAACGGCCACCGCGCCCGCAACGGCGACACCCACCGCCGTTGCCCCTGGCCCACCAGCCACGGGTTCTGGCATCGAATCGGGCGGAACGAATTGGTTCCTGGTATGGGCGGCCGTCTCGGCATTCGCCCTGGCCGGTAGTTCCGTCGCGGCGTCAGGTCTACGGCGCAAGCAGTAGCCCTCACCGTGGCACCATGAGCGGTTGTAACCCGAGGGAGGTGGGACGCGTCCCACCTCCCTCGGCACGCGTCTGCGTAGAACCGCCGCTCTTGTTGTGTCTGCAACTTCACTAACAGACGATGGCGTCTCCGCCTTCTGGGTGATGTCCACTGCAGCGCGGGTGCCGAAGATGACTACAGGCGGTCACCCCTCGTGACAGCCCTCACGACTCCAATGCCGAGGTTCCCCTGAACGTGCGAATCTTCCTGCTGCCCGCCGCAGTGCTTATCACCGCGATCGGCATCGCATGCGGGGGTGGCTCCTCAGCCTCAACGGACACGGAGTCGCCGGCGACTTCCACTCCCAGCAACACGATCACCCCCACGACGCCCATCCCGGCGCCACCCTGGGCGACGAGCAGCCCAACGGGCGAGCCGGCGAGCCCCACCTCGCCTGGCAGCCCGACCACGTCCCCCTCCGGCGGCGCCACGAATACCGCCGTCCCACAGGCCTCGAGCACTCCGGTCCCGACGCAGCCCGCTCCGACGCAGCCCGCCGCCACGGCCACCCCCCTTGCCACGAGTCACACGATTAGCGTGCAGGACAACAAGTTCGTCGCCGCCAGCCTCACGGTGGGTGCCGGCGATGCGGTGACATGGACCTTCGACGGGGAAGCGATTCACGACATCACGGGGTCGTTCGCCTCGGTCACCAGGAAGCCGGGCGAGACGTTTTCGTTCACCTTCGCCACCCCCGGGACGTACAACTACCGGTGCGACATTCACACCATTGCGGGCACGGCAGCACGCATGACCGGCGTCGTCGTGGTGCAGTAGTAGTCTCGCTTAGAGTTTCCGCACCCTCACGGCTGTCCCGTAAGCGCAGATCTCCGTCCAACTCGTGCCCAGTTCGCTGGTGTCAAAGCGCATCGCGATGATGGCGTTTGCCCCACGCGACTCCGCCTCCGCGACGAGCCGCTCCACGCCCTGCTCGCGCCCTTCCTTCAGCATCGTCGTCATCCCCTTCAGCTCGCCGCCGAACATCGACTTGATGCCCGAGCCGATCTGGGAGCCGATGTTGCGAGAACGCACGGTGAGGCCGAAGACCTCGCCCATCACCTCCTCGACCTCGTACCCGGGGATGTCGTTCATCGTCACAATCAGCACGCGCGTCCTCCGGCCGATGTGGCCACGCGTAACAATATCGAAACCCCATTGACAACCCCAGTGCCGTTCATGAGGATCTAATTGCCGCCTACCCTTGTGGAGGCGAGCTTCAGATGGTTGGCCCTTCCAACGAGTCCGCCTGGACCCTGCGTGGCCGGTACGGACGGGAAAGCAAGGCGCTATTGGGCGCCTCCCTTGACCGCCATTCCCGCCCCGCTTCAGCGGGGCGGTTTCGTTTCGGGGGCCGAGGGGAATCCATTGCGAACCATGATGGCGGGCAAGATCCACCGCGCCACCGTCACCCAGGCGAACCTCGACTACGAAGGCTCGATCACCCTCGACCCGGCGCTCATGGAAGCGGCGGGCATCCTCCCGTACGAGAAGGTGCACGTGCTCGACGTCACCAACGGCGCCCGGCTCGAGACCTACGCCATCCAGGGCGTGCGCGGCACGGGCCAGGTCTGCATCAACGGCGCGGCCGCCCACCTGGTGCGCGAACGCGACATCGTGATCGTGCTGACCTACCAGGACGTGAGCGACGAGGTGGCGCGGGGCATGGCGCCGCGGCACGTGTACGTGGACGCCCAGAACCGCATCACGAAAACCTCATTTGGCGACGGCTTCGCTGCCCACGCGCGTGAGCAAGTGGGCATCGCGTAAGGAGGCTGAGATGTCTCGACACTCCATCCACAAGCTTCGGGAATGGAAGGCGGCGGGCCGCCGGTTCGCCATGATCACCGCCTACGACTACCCCTCGGCGCGGCTCGTCGAGCAGGCCGGGATTCCCATCATCCTCGTCGGAGACTCCCTTGGCTCGGTCGTGCTTGGGTACGAATCGACGGTCCCGGTGACGATGGACGACATCCTCTACCACACGCGAGCCGTCGTGCGGGCCACCGAGAAGGCGATCGTCGTCGCCGACATGCCCTTTATGAGCTACCAGGCCAACGCGGACGAGGCCGTCCGCAACGCGGGCCGTCTCCTGCAGGAAGGAGGCGCCACCGCCGTCAAGCTCGAAGGCGGGACGCACGTGGCACCGGTCGTGCGGCGGATGGTGGAGGTGGGCATCCCCGTGATGGGCCACCTTGGCCTCACGCCCCAGTCCGTGAACCAGTTCGGCGGGCACAAGGTGCAGGGAAAGACGCCCGCGGCCGCGGCCAAGCTCGTGAACGACGCCCGCGCCCTCGAGGAGGCCGGCGCCTTCGCTGTCGTGCTCGAGACTATCCCGGCGCCCCTGGCGCGGATGGTCACCGAGCGGCTGAGCGTGCCAACGATCGGCATCGGCGCGGGCGCCGGCTGCGACGCACAGGTGCAGGTCTTCCACGACCTCCTCGGCATCTACGACGACCGCCGGCCGCTCAAGCACGCCAAGCGCTACGCGGTCCTCGGCGAGACTATCCGCAACGCGGTGGCGGACTATATCGACGAGGTCGAATCGGGGGCGTTCCCCACGGCCGAGCACAGCTTCGAGATGGACGACTCGACCCTCCGCGAGCTCGCCCAGGCGAGGTAGCCAGCCACTCCCGGCCCGCGCTCCGGATCCAGCACCCGAGGGCGGGCATTCGTCGGAGCCGCGACTGGCAAGGAGCGGTTGGGTGGAACTGCACTAATCTCCAGGAGCACCGGCAGTGATACTCTCCCCCACGCACATGGACGTGCTCTCCACCCCTGCGGCCATGCAAGCCTGGCGCCGTGCACACCCTGGCACGCTCGGGTTCGTGCCCACCATGGGCTACCTCCATGAGGGCCACCTGTCCCTCGTGCACCGCTCGAAGGCTGAGAACGAATTCACGGTGGCCAGCATCTTCGTGAACCCCACCCAGTTCGGGCCGCACGAGGACTTCGAGCGCTACCCCCGCGACGAGGTGCGAGACCTGACGCTGCTCGAGGAGGCAGGCGTCGCCGCGGTCTACCTGCCCAGCTCGGGCGATATGTATCCCCCGGGCTACGAGACCTGGGTCGACGTGGAACACGTGACCGACCGCCTCGAGGGCGAGTCACGCCCCGGCCACTTCCGTGGCGTGACGACCGTCGTCCTCAAGCTCTTCAACGCCGTCGGCCCGGACCGTGCCTACTTCGGGCGCAAAGACGCGCAGCAGTTGCGTGTCGTCCAGCGGATGGCCCGCGACCTCGACGTGCCTGTCGAGATCGTGCCCTGCGACATCGTGCGCGAGCCCGACGGCCTGGCCATGAGCAGTCGCAACGTCTACCTCACGCCGGAGCACCGCTCGGCCGCGCCGGTTATCCATGAAGCTCTGAGCCAGGCCGGGGCCGCCTTCGACGCCGGAGTGCACGATGCCGACGCGCTCCGCTCGCTGGTCGCGGACTGCATCGCTGCGGCACCGGGCGCAAACATCGAGTACGTCTCCCTCGCCGACGACACGACCCTCGAAGAACTCACCGGCGACGTCGGTGCCCCTGCGCTCCTCTCGGTGGTGGTGCGCTTCGGCGCTACGCGGCTGTTGGACAATGTGGAGCTGTAGTCAGCGCCCGCGACCCCCGTCCGCGCCCCGACCGGAAGGGTGGGGTTCGCGCGTGAAACCTATTGACTACGTCCGCCAAAATCGACCATCATCGATTCGAGCTATGTCGAATCGAACGACGATGCCGGACCAACTCCCTGCCCTCCTGCTGTTCTTCCGCGCCCTTGCAGACCAATCGCGCCTGCGAATTGTCGGTCTGCTCATGCGCGAGCCGCTGAGCGGCGATCAGCTCGCACCGATGCTCGGGCTGGCGCCGTCGACCGTTTCCCACCACCTGGCCCGGCTTGCGGAGGCGGGGATCGTCGAGGCGCGCAGCGAGGGGCCATACTCCGTCTACCGGCTCCGCCCGCGTGCGTTCGACAAGCTCGATCGGCGGCTGCTGGACGCGCTCCCCATCGCCGCGGAGTCGGCCGACGTTGACGCCTTCGACCGCCGCGTGCTCGACACATTCCTGGACGCCCGTGGCCGCCTCAAGTCGATTCCCGCCCAGCTGAAGAAGCGGCAGGCCGTGCTCCGCCACATCGCGCGCGAGTTCGAGCCGGGCAAAAGATACGCTGAGTATGACGTGAACCAGGTGATCGCCGGTTTTCACCCAGACATCTCCACCTTGCGGCGCGAGCTGATCGAGAGCCGGCTCCTGTCCCGACGCCCCGGCGGCGCCGAGTACTGGCGGTCCGAGGCGCCATGAATGAACCCACGTTCTTCGACTCCCAGGACGCCTTCCGCACATGGCTCATGCAGCACCACTCAGACGTTCCGGAGTTGATCGTCGGCTTCCACAAGAAGGCCTCGGGAAGGGGCGGCCTCACGCCGCCGCAGGCCCTGGAAGAGGCGCTCTGCTTCGGTTGGATCGATGGCGTGCGCCGGTCGCTCGGGCCAGATGCGTACAGCAACCGCTACACCCCCCGGACGAAGAAGAGCTACTGGAGCGAGGTCAACATCTCGAAGTACGAGGGGCTGGCCGCTGCCGGGCGTGTCCACCCCGCGGGCCGGGCCGCCTTCGAGGCGCGTGACCCTGCACGCCAGGCCGAGTACTCGTCCGAGGCGCGCGAAGCCGGCCTGAGCGACGAGTTCGAACGTGAGCTCCGCGCGCATCACGATGCCTGGAAGTTCTGGTCGTCCCAGCCGCCCGGCTACCGCAAAACCGCCGCGTTCTGGGTGATGAGCGCGAAACAGGAGCCCACGCGAAAGAAGCGGCTGGCGACCCTTATCGATGACTCGGTGAACGGCCGGCGGATCGGCTTGCTCAGACCAGGGCGAGCCGCCAACAGTTAGTTCAGCAAGCGTGTACACTCCCGCCCAGCATGGCCCAACCGACCGCCGCCCAGGAGTCGACCCCGGCGTTACCGGTGTCCGCGGCGGGCGTTCGCCCACGCATCTACTACGGCTACTGGCTCATCTCGGCGGCCTTCGTCGCTCAGTTCGTCTCGGTCGGCGCCCAGAACTACGTCATCGGCGCCTTCCTCAAGCCCATGACCACAGACCTCGACTGGACTCGCTCCGAGTTCACGATCTCGCGCACGGTCGGTCAGTTCGTCATGGCGTTTACGGGCTTCTTCATCGGTGCGCGCGTCGACCGGAACGGCGGCCGTGCGCTCATGCTCGTGGGCATCACCATCCTGGCGTCCTCGCTCTTCGCACTGAGCTACACGGAGTCGCTCTGGCAGTGGATCGTGCTCAACGGCCTGGCCCTGACAGCGGGGGCGGCGATGATCGGCAACCTCGTGGTAAATGTCACCCTCTCCAAGTGGTTCGTGGAGAAGCGCGGGCTGGCCGTGGGGCTCGCCTCCATGGGTGTCTCGTTCGCCGGCGTCGCACTGACGCCCGCGATGACCGCGGTGATCGATGAGTGGGGCTGGCGCGCCGCCTGGCGCGTGCTTGGCATTGGCTCCGCAATCCTCATCATCCCGGTCGCGTTCGTGATGCGGCGGGCCCCCGAGGATCACGGCCTGCACCCCGATGGCAAGTCCGCCGAGCAGGTAGCCGCCGGCATGGGCGCCAAAGCTTCCGCCGATTTTGCCTCCTCCATGACGCGGCAGCAGGCTCTGCACACGCCCGCCTTCTACCTGCTCGTCCTCGCCTTCGGGCTCTTCGGCGTGACGATCGGCGTCATGCTCCTGCAGACCATCCCCTTCATGACAGACGCCGGCTACTCGCGCGGGACCGCGTCGCTCATGATCACCCTCGCCTCAATCCCCGCGCTCATCTCCAAGCCGTTCTGGGGATGGGCGATCGACAAGACCGACGCGAAGCGCCTCGCGTCAATCAGCGCCTTTATCACCGGCATCGCGCTCATCGTGATCACGCTCGCCGTCCATGTGACGGCGGACCCAGTCGTCTACTTCGGCTTCTTCCTGCTCGGCTGCGGCTGGGGAGGGATGATTCCGCTGCAGGAAGTCATCTGGGCGACGTTCTTCGGCCGACGCTACCTCGGCGCCGTGCGGAGCGCGGGGCTTCCCTTCTCGCTGGTCCTGGGCGCGGGCGCGCCACTGATCGTGTCGATCTACTTCGACCGGGTCGGCAACTACGATGGCGCGCTGTATACGGTGGCATGCCTGAACCTGCTGGCGGCGATCCTCATCCTCTTCCTGCCGAAACCCAGCCGAGGAGACGGTCCTCCATCGGGCCGGGAGGCGATGCCCATCCCTTCGACTGCCTGACTCCGCGCGTGGAAGACGGCATGGATGCGGGGCACTGCTTCTCCCAAGCACGGCCCCGCCCTCACCCCCGACCCCTCTCCCGCTGCGGCGGGCGAGGGGAGCCGTTGGTTCCCCGGGGCCGTCTGAATCCGCGCGTGGAAGACGGCATGGATGCGGGGCACTGCTTCCCCCAAGCACGGTTCCGCCCTCACCCCCGACCCCTCTCCCGCTGCGGCGGGCGAGGGGAGCCGTTGGTT
>JBBDMZ010000024.1:53568-57665 GCA_040877955.1 Dehalococcoidia bacterium
CGTTGGTTCCCCGGGACCCTCTGACTCCGCGCCTGGAAGACGGCATGGATGCGGGGCACTGCTTCCCCCAAGCACCGTCCCGCCCTCACCCCCGACCCCTCTCCCGCTGCGGCGAGCGAGGGGAGCCGTTGGTTCCCCGGGACCGTCTGACTCCGCGCCTGGAAGACGGCATGGATGCGGGGCACTGCTTCCCCCAAACACGGTCCCGCCCTCACCCCCGACCCCTCTCCCGCTGCGGCGAGCGAGGGGAGTCGTTGGTTCCCCGGGACCCTCTGACTCCGCGCCTGGAAGACGGCATGGATGCGGGGCACTGCTTCCCCCAAGCACCGTCCCGCCCTCACCCCCGACCCCTCTCCCGCTGCGGCGAGCGAGGGGAGTCGTTGGTTCCCCGCCGACGGGCTATTTCTGGCAAGGCGCCCGAGGGGTGAGAGCCTAGTGCCAGCTCCTGACACCAGACTGACGGATTACCGGCCCGGCTGCCCCGCCTCCCCTGATACACTGGAGCCATGACCTCCCCCGCGGCTGTTGGCTCGCCCGCGCCCTTCGAGCTCGTTTCGGACTTCGTGCCCACGGGTGACCAGCCGGAGGCGATCGAGCAGCTCGTGATGGGCATCAACCGCGGGGACCATGAGCAGACGCTGCTCGGCGTCACGGGCTCGGGCAAGACCTTCACGATCGCCAACGTGATCCAACAGACAGGCCGGCCCACGCTCGTACTCGCGCATAACAAGACGCTCGCGGCGCAGCTTTGCTCCGAGCTCAAGGAGTTCTTCCCGGAGAACTCCGTCGAGTATTTCGTCTCGTACTACGACTACTACCAGCCCGAGGCCTACATCCCGCGGAGCGACACATACATCGCCAAGGATGCGGACATCAACGAAGAGATCGACAAGCTGCGCCACGCGGCCTCGCGCTCGCTGTTGACCCGCCGCGACGTGATCATCGTCTGCTCCGTGAGCTGCATCTACGGCTTGGGCGACCCGTCTGAGTACGAGGGCTTCGTCTTGCACTTCCGGAAGGGCCAGCGCTTCGACCGCGGCGAGGCCGTGCGCAAGATGGTGGCCATGCAGTACGAGCGGAACGACATGAACATGGTGCGCGGCAAGTTCCGCCTGCGAGGCGATTCGCTCACCGTCATCCCCAGCTACGACGAGCTGGCCGTCCGCATCGACTTCTTCGGCGACGAGGTCGAACGCATCGTCGAGCTGGATCCCCTCACCGGCGAAATCGTGGCGGAGCGCGACGAGGTCGACATCTTCCCCGCGAAGCACTTCGTCACCGGCCGCGAGCGTCTTGTCGGGGCTCTCGAGAGCATCGAGAAGGAACTGCAGGAGCGACTCGAGTACCTCCGCGACCAGGGCAAGATCCTCGAGGCCGCACGGCTGGAAGAGCGCACGCACTACGACATCGAGTCGCTGCGAGAGACTGGCTACTGTCCTGGCGTCGAGAACTACTCGCGCCACCTGCAGGTCCGCGAGCCTGGCAGCACCCCGTGGTGCCTGCTCGATTACATGCCGGACGACTGGCTCCTGGTGGTCGATGAGTCGCACATCACGTTGCCCCAGGTGCAGGGCCAGTACTTCGGCGACCGCTCCCGCAAGGAGACGCTCGTGGAGTTCGGCTTCCGCCTGCCGAGTGCGCTCGACAACCGGCCGCTGACCTTCGAGGAGTTCGACGCCCACATCAACCAGGCCATCTACGTGAGCGCGACGCCCGCGGATTACGAGCAGCAGCGCTCGACGCAGGTCGTGCAGCAGGTCATCCGGCCCACCGGTCTCCTGGATCCGGAGATATCCGTGCGGCCGACCAAGAACCAGGTGGACGACCTGATGCACGAGATCCGCCTGAATGTGGATAAGGGTCAGCGTGTCCTGGTGACCACCCTCACCAAGAAGATGGCCGAGGACCTCGCCGACTACCTCACGGAGATGGGGATCAAGACTCACTATCTCCACGCCGAAGTGGAGACGCTCGACCGCGTCGAAATCCTCCGCGACCTTCGGCTTGGAGTGTATGACGTGGTGGTCGGCATCAACCTCCTGCGAGAGGGCCTCGACCTGCCGGAGGTGTCGCTCGTCTGCATCCTCGATGCCGACAAGGAGGGCTACCTCCGGTCGAACCGGTCGCTCGTGCAGACCATCGGCCGTGCCGCCCGGCACCTCGAGGGGCGGGTGATCATGTACGCGGACAAGGTCACCCTGAGCATGCAAAACGCCATCGACGAGACGTACCGCCGCCGGGGCGTCCAGGAGCAGTACAACACTGACCACGGCATCTCGCCCGAGGGCATCCACAAGGCCGTCCGCGACATCACCGACCACGTGCGCATGGCCGCGGAGGAGAAGGCGCCCTACGACGGCAAGGGTGCGAAGGACCTGCCCAAAGACGAGCTGTTGCGCATGATCAAGGAGCTAGAGAGCCAAATGAAGTCTGCCGCGAAGGCGCTGGAGTTCGAGAAGGCGGCCGGCTTGCGGGACCAGGTGGTGCAGCTTCGACGGGAGATGGTCGGGAGCGACGAGGAGGAGCTGTCCGCGTTCGCTGCCGTGGCGGGGCGCGGCGGCCCCGTGCGCTACGGCCGCTCCCAGGCGGGCGGCCGCGACCGCTCCCGCCGTTATCGGCGGTAGGGGCTGGTATACTCGCGGCTATGGCGATCGATGCCAAAGTAGTTGAGGAGATTCGGCAGCAACAGCTCGACATCGAGCTGTTCCGGGCACGCCTTGCGTGCGTGCGCCCAGCGGAGCGTGAGCGAATGCTCGAAGAGAGCCGCAATGAGCTTCGAGCGATACTGGCGCGCGCACCGAGCGGTGAACCGATGACAGTGGAAGAGTGGGATGAGTGGGAGCGGGAATTCGACGATGAAGAGCCCGATCCCGAGCTAGTCGCGGTCATCGAACAAGCACAGATCGACGCAAAGCGCGAGGTTGAACGACGCAGACGAGCGGGCACTCTGCTTGCCGGATGACCCCCTGATCATCGTGGTCGACGCGAACGTCGTTGTACGTGCATTCGCCAGCCGCGTCGGCGAACAAGCGGAGGTGCTACTGCGGGTCCGTGGGGTGATCCAACTGGCAGTCACCGACGCAATCGTCGTGGAGTACGCGGAAGTCGGCAGGCGACGCAAAGTGGAGAGGCTATTCAGCCGCAAGGGCGTCGCCGTGGCTGACTTCGACACGTTCGTCGCGCGCCTGCTGACGCACGCGATGTTGGTGGAGCCCCAGGGAGAACCCCCGCCATGTCGCGACCAGAAGGATCGGCCTTATCTCCACTGCGCCATCGCGGCGGCGGCAGCCTTTCTGATAACGAACGACAAGGACTTGCTCGTGGAGGAGCGGATCGAGAACACGCGCATCGTGGAGCCAAGGGAGTTCCTGGCGTGGTTTCGCCAGCAATCGTGAGGTAGGTCTCATTCCAGCGCGTCATCTTCGACATGGAGTAGTCAATTCGAATCGTGCGCTGCCTACCCTCAGAGATGTGAACAACACCGCCCGCGAGGGTGAGCACACTCTGAGGTTAGTCCCCATGTCCCGTTACCGAATCCGCATCGCAGGCGCCCTCGCCGGGCTCGCTGCCATCACGGCCAGCCTGCTCCCGACGATGGCGCTCGCCGACACTCCAACCGAGCAAATCCCTGCCAGCCTGCAGTCGGCCATCAAGGCCGAGATCGAGAGCAAGGGCCACAAGTACGCCGGCCTCTGCCGGGTGGTGAACGAGCAGCCGCAGATCCCGGTGGGCGAGTACTGCGCCTTCGTGCTCTCCATCGAACACGACATCGCAGAGGTCAGTTACGGCGCCGTGCTCTCAGACCAAATCACGCGCGTGAACTTCCACAGCCAGAACGGCACCTGGGTGAAGGAAGGGACGAGCACTCCTCCACCGCCCACGCCGAGCACGCCCACGACTCCAACGAACCCGGGCACGCCCAAGCCGCCCGCAACCGGTGACGGCCTTGCCGACGATTCCGGCAGCGACAACAGCGCAGCGCTGCTCGGCGCAGCGGCCGTCGCGGTCGCCGGGCTGGGAGTGGCGGGAGTCGCCATCGCGCGGAAGCGCTAACCCGCCGGTTTCGGGCGACTGCCCCCTAAGCCCCGCACGCGGAC
>JBBDMZ010000024.1:57675-58224 GCA_040877955.1 Dehalococcoidia bacterium
CGAGCGGGGCTTTCTCGTGCACGTCGGGTTACCATCAGACCGTGGCCACGTTCGACCCTGACTACACCGCGCCCGAGGGCCTGCCGGCTCTCCTCAGCGGGCTGCTCACGACGGCGCACGAGCGCCACATGGACCTGATCGCGCTGGTGTCCGACCTCGCGGCCGAAGCCCTGGAGTGGGCGCCAGGCCCGGAGGCGGCGCACATCTCCGGGCTGGTCATGCACATCCTCGAGGTGGAGGAATACCTGGCGGCGGTGGCCTCCGGGCAGGACGTCGAGTGGGCCGGGACCAACGGCTCGTCGATGGACATCGCGGTCGAGGCCCCCGACCTGGTCGAACGCGTCACCAGTGTGGATGCCAGTCTCAAAGCGGCGCTTGCGACGATCCCGCGCGGGCGGCTGGACACGATGCAGCCGGGCGGGGACCGGACGGTCGGCTCCATGCTCATGGAGGACCTGGACCACTCGGCGATGCATTACGGGCAGGTGCAGCTCACACGGCACCTTTACGAGCTGGCGCACCCGGAGTTCGCGTCGGGCTACGAGCACT